>JAFUEH010000026.1 GCA_017463985.1 Eubacterium sp.
CACCTCTTTTGCACATTTTATTTTGAATTCAGGTGTATATTTTCTATTTGTTCTCATTTGTATTCCTCCTTTTTATCTGATTTTACAACAAAAAAATGAAAGTGAACACTTTTTTGTGTCCACTTTCATTTTACTCTTGCAGATCATGCTCGACTCTTTTCATTAGGAGAGAAAATAATGAAAAATCTAAAGTATTTCCGAAGGGGAGTGGGCTCATTTCCCTTCGTTGACTACAAGATACCTCTCCTTTATTAAATCAACATTAAATACAAAAATAAATTAAAAAATATTTTTGATAGCTTACCTATTTGTTAAACCGATAGCCCTTGCCCCATACGGTGTTGACGTAGGCAAAGTTCTGATCCACTGAAAACAGCTTGTCGCGGATGCGGTTGACGTGTACGGTGACCGTAGAGGTTTCTCCCATCGATTCGTATTGCCAAATCGTTTCAAACAGCTCATCCTTGGAGAATATCTTATCCGGATTTTCTGCCAAACAGGTCAGCAGCTCAAATTCCTTATTGGTAAAGGTGATTTCCGTATCGTTGACAAACACGCGCCTGGCGCGCTTGTCGATTTTCAGTGTACCGATCTCGATCACACCGCTTTCATCGCGCGAGGAAGCCGTTAAGCGCTCATAGCGCTTGATGTGGGCAATGACGCGCGCAACCAGCTCTGAGGGGCTGAAGGGCTTGACGATATAGTCGTCCGCACCAAGTCCGAGTCCCTTGATCTTGTCGATGTCATCACGCTTAGCGGACACCAGCAAAATCGGTATGTTGCTGACCTTGCGCACCGCTCTGCAGATTTCCAGTCCGTCGGTACCCGGCAGCATGATGTCCAGCAACAGCAGGTCAAATCCGCCGGCCAGTGCTGTCGCCAGCCCCTCGGTGCCGTTGTCTGCGGCGGTAACAGCAAAGCCGTTCGCCTCCAGATAATCCTTTTCCAGCTGCAGTATGTTTTCGTCGTCCTCCACGATGAGTATGTGCTTATCCATTTGTTCCCTCCCGGTCAGTCGCAGTGGTTTTATTCAGTGAAATATAAACGGTCAGTCCTTCACCGACAGCACCGTTCGCCCAAATCTGTCCGTTGTGCAGCTCAATGATCTGCTTGCATACCGCCAACCCGATGCCGCTGCCGTCCGTTACCTTTGTTCTGGCTCTGTCGGCGCGGTACATCGGCTCAAATATACGCGACAGGTTTTCCGGTTCGATGCCGATACCGTTGTCGCTGATGCTGAGAATGACCGATTTTTGATAGCCGGTGACGGTCAGCTCAATTCTGCCTTTTTCCTCTTTTTTGGTGTATTTGACGGAATTGGCAATAATGTTGTGGATCACACGCATAAAGCGATCAATATCCAGCTCAACATAGACGGGTGGCTCCGCTTTATTTTCATAGATGAAGTCAAAGCCGTTCTTTTCCAGCTCCAGCGACAGCTCCTCAGCGCAGTCGTCCAGCACCTCGCAAAGCTCTACCGTCTTTTTATTTAATTCTATGCTGCCCAGCTCCAAGCGCGAGATGGTCAGCAGGTCGTCCAGCATCCGTTCCATCGCGATAGTGGACGAATAGATGGTTTTGAGATAACGCTCCTGCTTTTCCGGTGTGTTGGCGATACCGTCCAGCAGCCCCTCCACATAGCCCTTGGCCGAGGTCAGTGGCGTCCTTAAATCATGCGCGACGCCGGCAATCATTTCTTTACGCGACTGCTCAATACGGTTTTTTTCCTCGATGGAGTGCTTCAGCCGTTTTGACATGGCGTTAAACGCGCTGACCGTCTGACCGATTTCGTTGGTGCTGTCGTAGTCGATCGTGTGGTTCAGGTTGCCGCGCGCAATTTCATTCGCGCCGTCCGCCAGCTTTTTGATGGGCTTACTGATCGTACGCGAGGTGATGATGGACAACACGGTGGTGGAGGCAATAAACACCAGTGCGATCAGTAGGATAATCAAGCCGGTTTTGCTGAATACCAGCGAAGAAAAGCTTTGCGGTAGCTGGCTGTCGGAAACATCGTGTACCGTATAGTTTTTGCTTTCTATCAGCAGCAGATAGCTTTCGCTGCCGCTGTTAGCGTGCGTCACGATCAACATTCCGTTTTCTGAAAAATAGTTGATGTTCCGGCTGAAATCGTTTGTCAGTATCTCTTGCGCCTCACGCATTACCACGTCCTTCTCCTCGGTGGAATAGAATAGCTCCCCGTCGCAGTCAATATATAGCTTGATCCCGAGCGCCTCTAACGGCGTGACATAGCTGTCGATTTTGTTGATTTTTTCCGCTCGGCTTTCGTTGCTGATCAGCTCTTTAGAGAGTGAACTGACGGTTTGGCTCCACTGAATTTGGTTCAGCATGGAATAGGAGGTGGTAGACACGGCGGAAAAATTAAAGTATTTGGTAATCGAGGTTAAAAAGATAGAGGAAAAAATAAATACAATGACTACCGGGATCACAATGCCAAAAATAGTAGCCAGTGAGATCCTGGTGGTGATACGCAGGTTTTTAGAGCTGCGTTTCTTTTTCTGCCGTCCCATCGCGCGTCTCCTTTCCGTGAGCGGTAAATAAAAGTGCCTGACCTGCAAGGGGTCAGGCAACGGGTCATGCCTCTATCAGTTCATTTTGCTGTAGCAGGGCAACAAATTTTTCAATATCCTGTCTGGCTCTTTCAGCCGATACGTCGTATTCCTTCGTCACCAGCGCTACCGCTTCATCGACTGTAATGTCTTTGGTGAAGCAATCCCAAAAAAAGGAACCGGACTCGTTTAACGTGATCATGCCGTTAAATTCCTTGATTGCGCTCCCTACCGGTACGACGATATAGGAGCCGGCAATATTCCTTTTGGCAAAGCCTTCCTTGATTTTCATGCGTTCCACCTCTTATGCTTAATACACTATCCTTATTATACCATTCTGTGCCGCACTATTCAAGCCTAATTCCAAAACATCCTTTTTTGCAGACGGTTACGATAGCGTGAGTTCCTCCTGCGCGACCGTACGGTGCGCCGAATCCGTAAAGGCTACAGTAACGGATTTCTCCTGCAGCGTCAGGGCACAGCCGATGAAATCCTGTACGGCTTCGTACTCCTTGACGGCGCGTGAACCGATAATGACAGGGAAGGGGCGTTCGTCATCGGCGGGCATGATACGGGTCTCATGCAGATGACCTGTCAGGAAAAGGTCCGGCTTGATGCGCTTTGCCAGCAGTTCCGCCCAGTGACGGTACAGCGCCGTTTCAATATTGTACGGCTCTTCCAATTCCGTCAAAAACGGCGTGTGAACGATCACCAGTCGAACCTGAATATCCTCAGCTGAGTATGCCTTCTGTTCTGCGATTGCTTCCAAAAAAGCATTTTCCTCCCGTCGAAAAGCCTCGCAGGCAACGGTGTGACCGTACTCCTCATGGCCGTCGGCCTTGTCCTCACCGCAATCCAACACCAAGCCCCAAATCCTTCCGAGACGGAAGTTATAATAGCTCTTTCCGTTCAGCGTCGGTGTATAATCGGCCAGCCGTTCGGCATAGTAGCCGCGCAGATCGTGATTACCTCTGGCAAAAACGCACGGGTGTTCGCCGCCTGTGATCGCGCTGCACAGACGGAAAATCAGCAGGAAATTATCCTCCTCGCCGCTGTGATCCATAATATCGCCGTTGAGTATCAGCAGATCAATATCACCGTTAAAATAGCCGCCTGCTTGTGCCGCGAGGGTCAGCTCGCCGTGCGTATCTGAAAGGTGATATAGCTTGACGGTGCCCTCCGTTCTTACCGGGTAAAAGCGACAGGTGTATTGCTGTGCCTCTTCGGTAACGGTATAATATGCTTTTCTTTCAATGATGCGGCGCCAACAAACTGTGTATTCTCCGGCGTTGTCAAGTGCGCGCATGGGAACCGTCACACGGTGAACGCGTGTATCGGAGCGCAGGATACCGTTGCTGTGGTCGTAATAGGTTTCACCGCCTATTGTCACCCAAAACAGTAGCGCGGTGTTCACGGGTAACAGGATCTGGTAAGTATCCTCTACGGCGAAAACCGCCGGCGAGGTGACGAATTCCTTAGGAAGCTGTGGCTGCTGCATGACGGACCCTCCTTGTCAACAATCTTTGTCGATCGGTTTCGTGTTTATATTTTACCATATCCGCTCTCCACGGGCAACCGTTTTATATACTTATGAAAGCATAAAAAAGACTACCTTGGAAGTGGTCTGTTTTCCACAGGACACCACAAAGGTAGTCATTAATGATAAGATTTATTGGCTTGCTTCTTTCAGAATGCTCAAACGCGCTTCAAACATGTTGTAGATAGCGTCATCTGCAAACCATACCCGTTTTACTGCGGAGTTTTGTGGCAGACCGATTTTCTTAACGGCTTCGATGGCAGCTTCTTTTTGTGTCAGCCTCCGCCGTGTGGTCTGGCATTTTCCGCCTTCAGTGGTATCGTAATTGGTAAACGCTTTGTTGAAATCCATCAGCGGATACAGTTTCAATAGTTTGTTATTGCTATTGTCAACAAAAAAGCCCCAGTTGCCCCAGTGACGGTCGGAATTGCCAATCAGATAGTCGATGATATTCATCCTGTAATACGCGTGTGCGTCTTTTTTCAAAACAAACTCGTCTGTATCGAGGTTATGGTTCGCGCAGTAAATATCGATGTATTCCATCGCCACAATGCTGCGTTCCTCGCTGGTGATGATTTCACTTTTGCTGACCTTACGGTTGTCAAAGCAGTCTGCGGTGTATGCCACGTGCTCAATGTCGAAGCAATCCATAATTTTGGAGGCTAACAGTTCCGCGTCCACATCCCGTTCGTCGCCGTCCTTCATGAGATAAAACTTGTCTTTTTTTCTGATCCAGGCTTTGGGGGCAACGCCGTTGGTGGCGATGTCGCCCGCGGCGTCCTCATTGACCAGCAGTTCCTCGTTTTGCGCGGTGATTTGCTTTCCGCATAGAGAAACATCCGCAAAGGAATTGGAGAGGGAATGGCGGTATAAGCTGATGTCTTCAAACCTTGTCTTTTCGTTGTTGGTGGCAATCCAGTACACATCTGTCAGGCTCAGGGCATGGTAAGAGATAGCAATTAACGCCCTGTCACGGTCAGTAGTTGCTTGGCTGGCACCGATGGCATTCATGATTTCTTTCGCGTATTGACGGTCCAGCGTCAACACGCGGGAAGCGCACCAATAGTAAAAATTGTTCAGATTATTCAGCCGCACATTCATATCGTCGCCTTCTTCCATCCACAGATTGAAGGGGAGAAACGATTTATAATAAACCGTGCAGGTGCCGTCCTCGCGGATGGTCGCCACACGCCTGTTTTTGTGCATGATATAGTATCTTGTCCAGCCCTTGGCAAGGGCGTTGCGGTTAAATACTAAGCTCATTTTTCTATCTCCAATCAGAGCGCATTGTATCTGTTAATCACAAAATCAACAACATAATCTTTTTTGACATCAATATCAATGCTGTCTGCGATTTCCTGAATCATCTCTCTGTCGAGGGGCGGTTTTTTAAATTGAATATGGTTCTCTGTAATAAATTCTTGCCACAAGGTTATGAGAATATCCATTTCTCTAACTGTGGTGCAGGTATAGCCTCTCGAAATCAGCGCAATGTTATTGTCAAAATTCGGTGCTAATTTGACTACCTCGCCCGTGTCAGCATCACGCAACAACCCATAGTTGTTGGTGTGTCTGTCCATATTATAGCATAAGGTATCTACAAACAGTAATTTGACATAGTCGCCAGCGATTTCAGGCGAGAAGGTCAGCAGTTTCTGATAATTGAAAGTGTAATCTTCATTGTCGCCTACGAAAGCCACAGCAGGCTCAAAATCATACTTTTTGTTTTCTGTAAAGTCTGGCGTAATAACACAGTCATCGTGCTTTTCGTAGACTGCTGCAGCATAACCGAAATGCTGACAAAGTCTGCTGATAAAGATTTCAGAAAACTGCTCGCGGGCGTTTTCTCGCTTGTACATATACCATCTGCCATCGTGAAGCTTCCAGCATTTTTCAAAGCTTCCGATGTTGGTCAGCTCAGGTGATTTGGAACGGCTCGGATCCAGTTTCTCAGCGCTTGAAACGCTCTCAAAGGTACCGAACAAAGCCACATCGGCGTAACTATCATCATTGAAAAGAATATCCTTATACGCGATATCCTCGCCGTCAGCCTTGAACCAATAGTTGTCTGTGACAGTAGCAGCGTGAGCCCGAAGAACGGTCGCAATATCGCTTGTATCGGTCATACGCATGACTTTTTTCAGCAAGCGAGAATTGGTACGGTGCCTGTCAATCGCACGTCCTGTCAGCCATCCTTCAATGCTCGCACCTTTGAAAAGCTGCAGCGGCAGCATGGCATTTTCGTCCATCACGATATCGTTTTCAATCCTGGCAACAATATTATCTTTATGCATCAGATATCCGTTCATCGTCTCACCTCCTTTAATTGTTTTCATTATAACAGATGTCATTCATTTAATCAATGCTGTTTTGACACGAAAAAGGCCCAGGATTCGCTCCTGAGCCTGGATTTAAAATTTGGGTACCATAATGGCACCATTTTTCGTTTTTCTTCGAAACTAACAGAAATTGCAAGATTTTATCAAAGTCCGAAAACCGTTGCTATGACTTACTTTGAAGCCTCTTCAACCGCAACGGCGCAGGCAACTGTTGCGCCTACCATCGGGTTGTTACCCATACCGATTAAGCCCATCATTTCAACGTGAGCCGGTACGGAGGAAGAGCCGGCGAACTGTGCGTCACTGTGCATTCTGCCCATCGTGTCGGTCATGCCGTAGGAAGCCGGACCTGCCGCCATGTTATCCGGATGGAGCGTACGGCCGGTGCCGCCGCCGGAAGCAACAGAAAAGTACTTCTTGCCTCTTTCTACGCACTCCTTCTTGTAAGTGCCGGCAACCGGATGCTGGAATCTGGTCGGATTGGTGGAGTTACCGGTGATGGAAACATCAACGCCTTCCTTCCACATAATGGCAACGCCTTCGGTAACGTCGTTAGCGCCGTAGCAGTTAACCTTGGAACGCAGGCCGGTAGAATAAGCCTTGCGGAATACTTCCTTGACCTCGCCGGTGTAATAGTCCATCTCCGTCTCCACGTAAGTGAAGCCGTTGACTCTGGCGATGATCTGTGCTGCGTCTTTACCAAGACCGTTCAGGATAACGCGCAGCGGCTGCTTTCTTACCTTGTTTGCCTTTTCGGCAATACCGATCGCACCCTCAGCAGCGGCAAAGGATTCGTGACCTGCCAGGAAAGCAAAGCACTCGGTTTCCTCTTCCAACAGCATTTTGCCAAGATTACCGTGACCGAGACCAACCTTTCTCTGATCAGCAACGGAGCCAGGGATGCAGAAGCTCTGCAGACCCTCACCGATGGCAGCGGCAGCGTCAGCGGCTCTGGTGCAGCCCTTCTTGATGGCGATCGCACAGCCTACCGTGTAAGCCCACTTAGCGTTTTCAAAGCAGATTGGCTGGATGCCCTCTACGATTTTGTATGGGTCAAAGCCCTTTGCCTGACAGATTTCTCTGCACTCTTCGATTGACTGGATGTCGTATTTTGCGAGAACAGCAAGGATTTGCTTCTCTCTTCTTTCGTATGATTCAAATAAAGCCATTTTCAAATCCTCCTGTTATTACTCTTTTCTCGGGTCGATGATCTTAACAGCGTCGTTCACTCTGCCGTACTGACCCTGTGCTTTTTCAAAAGCGGTGTTAGCGTCGTCGCCGGCCTTGATGAAGTCCATCATCTTGCCGAAGTTTACGAACTTGTAGCCGATGATCTCGTCATCCTCGTCGAGCGCGATGCCGGTGATGTAACCGTCGGTCATTTCCAAATAGCGCGGACCCTTTGCCAGCGTGCCGTAAAGGGTACCAACCTGTGAACGCAGACCCTTGCCGAGGTCCTCCAGGCCGGCGCCGACAACCAGACCGCCCTCGGAGAAGGCTGACTGTGTGCGGCCGTAAACGATCTGCAGGAACAGCTCTCTCATCGCAGTGTTGATCGCGTCGCAGACAAGGTCGGTGTTCAGTGCTTCAAGAATGGTTCTGCCCGGAAGGATCTCTGCTGCCATAGCGGCGGAATGCGTCATGCCGGAGCAGCCGATCGTTTCAACCAGTGCTTCTTGAATAATGCCGTCCTTAACGTTGAGCGTCAGCTTGCAGCAGCCCTGCTGCGGTGCGCACCAGCCAATGCCGTGTGTAAAACCGGAAATATCGCTGATTTCCTTTGCCTTTACCCACTTTGCCTCCTCCGGAATCGGAGCTGCGCCGTGTGCCACACCCTGCGTTACGGGGCACATCATTTCAACTTCGTGTGAATAAACCATTTTTATTACTCCTTATAAGTAAATTTGATATAATTTCATCTATACCGCCTCTATTATAGCGGATACGCGGCTTGTCTTCAAGTCTAAATTCATAAATTTTGTCACAAAAAAACACTGCGCAGGGCAGTGCTTTTTGCATATAATTTATATATTATAAACATTCTTTTTCTTGATCTGCTTGGCAATAAAAAAGATAGCAATCAGCGCAGCATATAGCAGGATCCATCCGTAATAGCTCTTGCTGATATGCGTACCGCTGTAAAGATGATACGCAATTTTTGCCGCATAACGCAGGATGTTGATGCTCAGCGCCGTAAATTCAAAATACGCGGCAAAGCGCATGGCGGAATAGGTGCTGACGAACGCCAATGCCAAAATGACCAGCGAGGCCGCGGCATAGCAGGCGTATTGCGAAAAGTAGCCGCCCAGCATACTGCCGGTCTTCAGCAGAAAATATTGAGAGAGTACCTTGCTGATCTCGTTCGTGAACGGTACGGCAAAAATCATGGCAAGCAGCGGCAGTGCGGTGATTTTACGCGGTTGCTCCTGCCGGTTGTAAAGACGGAACGCCACGATCAGAAAAACCAGCGCCGCGGCCTTTTGCACCAGATAGTAGAGCATGGTGCCGTCCAGGGTGACGGCTTGCAAAAAAGGAATATTGGCCGGCATCATTTTGTAACCGATCAAAGCAGCGAGCAGACCGGTAAACGAGTCGTTGGTTTTGCTGAGAATATAGATCACAATGCCTAGCAGCGCCGTTAGCGCCGTGGCCGTGATCAGGCCAAGACTCAGCGAAGGCGTGGCAAACAGCTCCGCCACCCGTTCGGCTGCGTAAGATAATACAATAATGAAAATGGCCGTGATGCACAGGGCGGTATCCTTGGAAATTTTTAATTTCATGGTGGTCACCTCATTTTGATTATATACAAGTGTCAGAAATTTGTCAATTCCTCTTATGCTAAGAAAGCCCGTACCTTTCCCAGCTCGTCTAATCCCTGACGGTAGCCCAGCTGATAGATAGCCTCCAGCGTAGCGGTGCTCTTTTCCAGCGTCTGACAGTGCAGCGCGGTGCGCGGCTGTATCACGTACGCCAGCCCCTGTTCCGCCATGGCGGTCACGTAATCCTGCTGCTCGCGGTAATGCAGGTGGCGGTTCTTCATGGCCTCGCCCACCAGCGGATATTTTTTCATTAGTCTGACCAGCTGCGGCGGGATCGGCTTTTTCACATAGTGTTTATCCTGCGTTAATATAACGACCGCTTTTTCACATCCGTCCTCTAATGCACGCGCCAGCGGAATAGAATCGACAAGGCCGCCGTCGAAGTAAAGCTGACCGCCGATGGCGACGCCTTTCGTAGCCAGCGGCAGGGAACAGCTTGCCTGAATCTCCGGACAGGCGTTGCGCAGGCTTTTCGGATAAAAGTATTCTGCCTTTCCGGTCAGCGCGTTCACGGCTGCACAGCAAAATACCGCACCGGAGCGTTCATATTCCTCTTGATCGAGCGGACACAGCTCGTAGGTCAACTCACCGAATACCCATTCACCGTTGATATATTCGTGCTGCTTTAGCAGGTGCGATGCGCCCATGTAGCGCTTGTCGTTAATATAGCGGATCATAATGTCGTGGTAACGTCCCTTATTTTTACCCAAGTATGAAGCGCCGATACACGCGCCGGCCGATACCCCGATCACGTAAGAAAATGTGATACCGTTCTCTAAAAATGCATCCGTAACGCCGGCGGAGTAAATCGCGCGTGAGCCGCCTCCTTCCAGCACTAAACCGCTGTGGTACATCTTGCAGTCCTCCTGAAAAGAAAAAAGGGCGACGCTTTGTCACCCCTTTGTTGCTGTTTTATTCTGCGTCAGCCGCTTCCTCGTCGTCCGCTGCTTCGGTTGCCTCCTCGGCCTCCTCCTTCACTTCGACGATCTCGAGGTCGTTGTCACACTCAAAGAAGTCGTTATCATCAAAATATTCAGGCTCCTCTTTTGCTGTCAGCTTTTTGAAAGCAAAATAAGCAGCAGCTACCAGTGCCAGTACGGCAGCGATTACCGAAACGATTTTCATGATCTTTTTGAAGTCCATTTGTCTTACCTCCTTCAACCGATATTTGGTTCGTTCATTTCTATTATAAATCAAATTCTGTCAAAGTCAAGGCAAAAAAGATATTTGTAATATAATAAAACAAAAACCTCACCGCAGGTGAGGATAGGCAAGGTTATTGTTTTTTTGCAATTAGTCAGCGTTGTTCAGCTTCGTAGCCAGGTGGCTCTTCTTTCTTGCTGCGCAGTTCTTGTGGATCAGGTTCTTGCTAGCGGCCTGGTCGATCTTCTTGACAGCAGCCTTAACAACCTCTTCCTTGTTGTCTGCATTGCTTTCAATTGCAGCGTTAGCCTTCTTGATAGCTGTCTTGAGAGCGGAGTTGCGCGCCTTGTTGTTAGCAGCCTTCTTCCGGTTAACCTTAACTCTTTTCTTTGCAGATTTGATATTTGCCATTTCCTCTTTCACTCCTTTGCGAGTTAATAATATAAAAAAGTGACAGTGATACTTTTTATGCGTTAGTTATGTTAACACAACTTTCCCTAAAATGCAAGCATTTTTTTATTTTTGGGAATACTTTTAGTAAAAATACTGAAAAACGGAGGCGCGGCAATGCAAAATCGAACAGATTTGGCACTGGAAAGCTACGAATCAAAGGATAAAACAGCCATCGACGGCGTGGTGGTGCGCGAGAAAAACGGCGTCACCACGGTAGAGGTGCGCAATGAGCACGGCGCTAAGGCGCTCGGTAAGCCTGTCGGCAGCTATATTACCCTGAAAATGCCGTCCTTTGTGAATGACACCGATATTTTTGACGGCCGGCTCAACCGTTTTGCCGATGCACTGCGTACGATGCTGCCGCCGGAGCCCGCGTCTGTGCTTGTTGCCGGATTGGGTAATAAGAATATTACGGCCGATGCACTTGGCCCGATCACGAATCGCTATGTGCTGGCCACTCGCCACATCGTGGAGGAGCTGTGTAGCCATGCCGGCTTTGAGGGGCTGCGCTGTGTGTCGGCGGTAACGACCGGTGTGCTGGGCGATACCGGTATAGAAAGCGCAGAGATTATTAAGGGGATCGTGCAGCAGATCCGGCCGTCCTGTGTGATCACCGTGGATGCGCTGGCCGCTTCCTCTATGGAGCGGCTGGGAACGACGGTGCAGCTTTCGTCCAGCGGTATTTCACCCGGCTCCGGAGTCGGTAATCACCGCCACGAGATTTCGCTGGCAACGGTTGGCGTGCCGGTGGTGGCCGTTGGTATTCCGACGGTAGTGTCGACCGCTGTTCTCACTGACAAGACCAAAGCAGAAGAGGCCTTTGTAACACCGCGTGAAATCGACCGTATTACAGAGCAGGGGGCTAAGCTGATCGGTATGGGCATTAATGTGTGTCTCCACCGGAATATTTCCGGCGAAGACCTGTATGCCTTGGTGGGATAATCGAAAAACGCTTTGCGTATATATAATAGGTATTAATTTATATATTTAGGTGATGCTATGAATAAGCCGCTGGTGCGATTTGTGATAAAAACGGTGGTGCTTTTTAGCTGCACAGCGCTGTGTATCAGTGCGCTTCCTGCCGTCGGCGGCAGGCTGCAGCCGGCGGAACGGGTGATGGCTATACTGGCTTCTCCGGCGGTCATCGCAGAAAAAGCGAATACAATTATTACCTTTGATAATCCGGCGGAAAGCAGCAATACTACTACTGACCTGAGCGAGCAGCCGCAGCAGGTGATGCATCCGATAGGTTCAAAGGATGGCGATGACGATTGGGACATCACTGCAACGCCGGCTGATATTGCAGCACTGATGAAAGAGGCAGAGGACAGCCTGGACGAAAGCGACTATGTTGGTAAAACCAGCGAGGAACCGTATTTGGGCGGAGGCACTGTCGTAGCGTATGACGGTGTAGAAATCCAAAGCAAAATCCCTGCCGATTTTTATGAACCGGATATTGAGTCGCTGCTGTCACAGGGGGCGGATTTGACGATTAGCGACAAATCTAAGCCGACGGTCCTGATTTACCATTCGCATACTACAGAGGCGTATGCACTGCTTGACTCAGGCTTTTATATAAGCTCCGACGCGCGCTCGAACGATAATGCAAGAAATGTCGTGCGTGTCGGAGATGAATTAGTGAAGGCGTTGGAACATAAGGGCATTGCGGTACTGCACGATACCGAGATCCACGATGAGGACTATAACGGCAGCTATGACAGCTCACGTGCCAGTGTGGAGCAGTATCTGGAAGAATATCCCTCGATCGAGATTACGATTGATCTGCACCGCGACGATATTACTTATGAAAATAAAACAAAAGTGAAGCCTACGGCGGTGATCAACGGTAAAAAGGCCGCAAAGATGATGTTGATCGCCGGTTGTGAATACGGGAAGGTAGAAAATTATCCGGACTGGGAATATAATCTGCGCTTTGATCTGGCAGTCCAGCAGGCTGTCAATGCCAAGTATGAAGGCGTGATGCGTCCGGTGTTGTTCTCTCAGCGTAAATATAATATGTATGAAACGCATAATTCGTTTTTGCTGGAAATCGGAACCGATGCCAATACGCTCGACGAGGCTTGCTACGCAGCGCGTCTGTTCGGTGACGCCTTGGCGGATCTGTTAAATGAAAAATATGTGAAACAGTAAAAGTACTTAAATTGAAGGATGATAAGATGAAAAAGACGTTCGCTATTTTGTCGGTCGCTGCCCTGATCTTTTGCGCCGGCAGCGTGATCGCTTATTATAATACTGCGTCTTATGGCTACGATAACGCTAACTTGATCACCTTCAGGGACGACGCGGTGCAGATACTCGATTTTGACATTTCTTACGAAACACTAAAAAATGATTGGGAAAAGGTGAGCGAGCTGGTGCCTGACAGCAGAGTGACCATATCCTGTGCAGATCAAGAGAAAATAAGCGGAGTCATCAATATATAGTTGTTGAAAATGGATGATAATCGACATATTGTAATGTGATTTTTTTAACAATAAGAAACACACGGCGCGGTGTGAAAGAAGTTGAAATTTTTTTCAAAAAAACCCTTGACTTTTCGTTTTGAATTTGGTATTATTGCAAAGCCGTCGCGAGAGAGGGCACAACAAAACAGCTGAATACAGCGGTTTTAGTCCACTTGACGGCACGAACCATAGGCAATTAAATAACGATGAAAAGGAACCCGAAATTTAAAGAGAGTTGAAGAGACTCCAAGCTCGAAAGAGCAAACAGTAATGAAGACGACAGCGAGAGCTGGAGTAACGATTAAGATTTTGACTTACCTGAAAAGGAAAGTGAAGATACAAAGTTTTAAGAGTTTGATCCTGGCTCAGGACGAACGCTGGCGGCGTGCCTAACACATGCAAGTAGAACGAAGCTTGAAGGCAGAATCTTCGGACGTAGCGGGATATGACTGAGTGGCGGACGGGTGAGTAACGCGTGAGCAACCTGCCCTTCGGAGGGGGATAGTGTCTGGAAACGGACAGTAATACCGCATAACATATATTTAAGGCATCTTAGATATATCAAAGATTTATCGCCGAAGGATGGGCTCGCGTCTGATTAGATAGTTGGTGGGGTAACGGCCTACCAAGTCGACGATCAGTAGCCGGACTGAGAGGTTGAACGGCCACATTGGGACTGAGATACGGCCCAGACTCCTA
>JAFUEH010000030.1 GCA_017463985.1 Eubacterium sp.
AATAACCCCTTTAGGGGTATGCCAAAGAGGCAAATACATTAAGGCTTGAACAAAGTGAAAGCCCGCGCCTTGAGACGCGGGTTAGTAACAGGGCTTATAGCCCTTGTGCAAACCACCCGTTTGACGGGTGGTTATGATTGATGTTTCTGTTTTATTTTATAAATACCGACAGCCCGACGCCCAGACCGCTGAGCGCCATTAGCGCGGCCATAATGATAGCGGTAACCTTAACCCATTTTTGCTGCATAATGCGCGCCTCCTTATTGCATAAAGGTATCTGCGGCAGCAATCAGCGTGTCGGCAAGCGCCTTAGCAGCCGCCTTGCTGTCACCGATCGCCGTGATATATGCCTTGATTTTTGGCTCGGTGCCGCTCGGACGGACGATCACCTTGTTGCCGCCCTCCAGCGCATAAGCCAGTACATTGGACTTTGGCAGTTCGATCGCTTTTTCCGTACCGTCTGCATAGACCGTTTTGCTCGTCTTGTAATCTGAAACAGCCGTCACCTTTTTGCCGGCGATGGCAGCCGGCGCATCGGCTCTGAGACCGTCCATGATACCGGCCATCTTTTCCATACCGGCTGCGCCTTCAAAGGTATAGGACTGCACCATGTTAGCGTAATAGCCGAATTCGTCATACAAGGAATTCATGACGTCCACGAGGTTCATGCCCTTTGTTTTGTAAAAGGCTGCCATTTCACATATTAGCATGGAGGCTACTACAGCATCCTTGTCGCGTGCGTGCGTACCGGCCAAATAGCCGTAGCTTTCTTCAAAGCCCATGACGAAATCGTCGGCTCTGCCCTCTGCTTCAAGGTTGGTGATCAGCTCACCGATATATTTAAAACCGGTCAACAGGTTTTTAAAGGTGCAGTGATACTTCTTCGCAATGACCTCGGCCAGGTCGGTGGAAACAAAGCTCTTGACGGCAATAGCCGAAGCCGGCAAAGTCCCCATTGCCTGGCGTTCGGAAAGAATATAGTTCAGCAGCATGGCGCCAACCTCGTTGCCGCTCATCAGTACCAGCTCGCCGGCACTGTCCGGTACGGCGATACCTACTCTGTCACAGTCCGGATCGGTCGCCAACAAAATGTCCGCGCCGATTTTTTGGTTCATTGCCAGTCCGATCTCAAACACCTGCTTTATTTCCGGGTTGGGGAACGGGCAGGTCGGAAAGTTGCCGTCCGGTTTCTCCTGCTCCGGTACAACATATACCTGCTTGATGCCGATTCTGTCCAGGATCGCGCGAACCGGCTTGTTGCCGGTGCCGTTGAGCGGCGTATAAATTACCTTTAAATCGGCGGCAGCGGTGATCTCCGGATGGATGCACTGCTTCTGTACCTCGTCAAGGAAGGCGTTGATGACCTCGTCACCGATAAATTCGATCATGCCCTGCGCAACGGCTTCCTCAAAATCGGTTTTCTTGATGCCGGTAAAATAATCGACCTGCTGAATAAAGCGGTAGGTTTCCGCCGCTTCCTCATCGGTCATCTGATAGCCGTGCGGATTGTAGCACTTGTAGCCGTTATATTTTGCCGGATTGTGCGAAGCCGTCAGGATGATACCGCTGGCGGTGTGGAAATAGCGGATGGCGAACGACAGACACGGCGTCGGCTCCAGCTCCTCATAAATATATACCTTGATACCGTTGGCGGCTAAAATAGAGGCTGCCTCGCGGGAAAAATATTCGCTTTTGATACGGGAATCATAGCCGATCGCAATCGAGGGCTTGTCGTAATGCTTGTTGAGGAAATCCGCCAGTCCCTGCGTCGCCCTGCCGACCGTATAGATATTCATACGGTTGGTGCCGGCGCCGATCACGCCGCGAAGGCCGGCGGTGCCGAACTCCAGCGAACGGTAAAACCGGTCGAGGATCTCGTCCTCATTGCCGGCGATGGAGAGCAGCTCTTCCTTCAGATCCGGATCGCCGTCGGCTTTTTCAAGCCATTCGTTATATAAATCATGCAATTCCATAATGTTCTCCTTAGTATAAGCTATTATTATTTTATGTTTTAACAAATATATTTTATACTGATTAATAGCTATTGTCAATCACCGAAATTTTTTGTATAATAAACGCGGTGATGAATCTATGTATGCAAAAATTAAAAGCGTAGGACTGTACGGCCTAAAAAGCTTTGATGTGGTGGTAGAGGCGGATATCAGCCGCGGTCTGCCGCGGTTTGATGTCGTCGGCTTGCCCGACATGGCCGTGAAGGAAAGCCGCAACAGGGTGCGCGCTTCTGTCAAAAATTGCGGCTACACCTTTCCTTATGAACGCATTACGGTGAATATTGCACCGGCGGATATCAAAAAGGAGGGCGCGGTGTACGATCTGCCGATCCTGATTGCCCTGCTGAAGGCCGGTGGGCAGATCAAGACGCCGACAGGCGTCGGCGTTCCGACCGACGATTACGCCTTCATCGGTGAGCTGGGGCTGAACGGTGAGATCCGCTCGGCGCGCGGCGTGCTGCCGATGGTGCTGCAGGCAAGAGAAAGCGGCGTTAAAAGTATTTTTGTACCGGCGGCAAATGCGATAGAGGGGTCTGTCGTGCAGGGGATCGACGTGCTGCCTGCCGGTAATATTAAGGATGTGATGGCGCATCTGAGCGGCGTCAGAAAAATTGAGCCGGTATTTCAGGCGTTGCGCGAGGAGGAAATATGGAGCGACGAGCTTGACTTTGCTGATGTCAAGGGCCAGCACAGCGCCAAACGTGCGCTGGAAATTGCGGCGGCAGGCGGCCATAACTGTGTGCTGATCGGTCCGCCGGGAACCGGTAAATCGATGCTGGCTAAGCGGATCGGCTCTATCCTGCCGGAAATGACGTTTGAGGAAAAAATAGAGACGACAAAAATCTATTCTGTGGCCGGTGAGCTGCCACAGGGGACGCGCCTGATTGCTAAGCGCCCGTTCCGCAGTCCGCACCATACCGTGTCGGCGCAGGGACTGACAGGCGGCGGAACCAATCCGAAGCCGGGCGAAATATCGCTGGCGCATAACGGCGTGCTGTTTATGGATGAATTTCCGGAGTTTGACCGCCGCGCTAAGGAATCGCTGCGGCAGCCGCTGGAGGACGGTGTGGTAACGATCACGCGTTCCACCGGTTCGGTCACGTATCCGTCGAACTTAACGGTGATCGCCGCCATGAATCCTTGTGCGTGCGGCTATTATGGCCATCCGACAAAGCCCTGTACCTGCAGCGAAGCGGCGAAGAAGCGCTATCGCGATAAATTTTCCGGACCGCTGCTGGACAGGATCGACCTGCACGTGGAGGTCAATGCGATCGATTACGAACAGCTCTCCGGTAAGGGCGAGGAGGAGAGCAGCGCCGCAATTCGCGAGCGTGTGAATCAGGCGCGTGCCATTCAGAATAAACGCTTTCAAGGCACGTCCATCGCCTGTAACGGAAAGATGACGCCGCGCGCTACGCGCCAATTCTGTGTGCTGAGCAAGGAAGCGGATGATCTGCTGCGCGAAAGCTTTGACGCGCTCGGGCTGTCTGCGCGTGCTTATGATAAAATTTTGCGTGTTGCGCGGACAATTGCCGACTTAGCCGGCGGCGAAACGATTGAGCTGGCGCACGTCGCAGAGGCGATCCAGTACCGCGGACTGGACAGAAAATATTGGGGGAGTTAATATGGAGCAGTTGATTGAAAATACCATGAAAAATTTAGAGAAAAACGGTATGCAGCCGTTTTATGCCGAAAACAGGGAAGCGGTGCTGCCGATCGTACAGTCGTTACTGCATCCGGGCGACAGCGTGTCGCACGGTGGCTCGGTCACTTTGAGCGAGTGCGGTATTACGGCGCTGCTGGCGAACGGTGATTACGACTATATTGACCGTTCAAAATACGCGCCGGAAAACGTCCGCGAGGCTTTTTTGAAGGCCTTTGCCTGTGACAGCTATCTTACCTCGTCTAACGCGGTGACCGAACGGGGAGAGCTGTACAATGTGGACGGTAACTCCAACCGCGTGGCCTGTATCGTTTACGGCCCGAAACAGGTGATCGTTATCGTTGGCAAAAATAAAATTGTGCCGGACATTAATGCGGCCATCCGCCGCGTAAAGGAAAAGGCAGCGCCGCCGAACTGCGTGCGCCTCGGTATCCCTTCCGCCTGTTCCAAGCTCGGCAAGTGCGTGTCGTTGACGAAGGAGGATCCGTTCTTATGCGACGGCTGCGCCGCAGATATCAGAATTTGCTGCAACTATGTCGTTTCAGCAAAGCAGCGTGAAAAGAACCGTATCAAGGTGATCATCGTCAATGAGAGCTTAGGTTATTAGCGACTATCGATATTACATATTGCAAAAAAACGTCCGTAATAAGAAGTCAGGCTTTGACTTAGCCTTTTTGCCCATAACGAAAAAACAATGAGACTATCTCGCACCTGCGAGATAGTCTCATTGCATAGTCTCTTGTCGTTACCGGTTGTTACAAACACCGTTGCTGTTGAAGCGGTAGGTTTTGCCGTTCTGCGTCAAATTAGCAGTGCGCATTGCGCCGTCGCTGTTGAAGTAATACCAATTGCCGCTGAGCTTCAGCCAGCCGGTCGCCGCTGCGCCGGATTCGGTAAAGTAGAACTTGTTGCTGCCGATCGTCAGCCAGCCCTTCACCATTTCGCCCTTGCCGTTAAAGTAATAGCGCTTGCCGTTAATGTACTGCGTATAGGTCAGGGCAACGCCGTCCTTGCCGAAGTAGAAGCGCTTGCTGCCGGCCGTCAGCCAGCCGCCCTTGTACATCACGCCCTGGCTGTTGAAGTAGTAACGCTTGCCGTTAATGTACTGTGTATAGGTCAAGGCCACGCCGTCCTTGCCGAAGTAAAACTTATTGCTGCCGGCTGTCAGCCAGCCGCCGGTGTACATCACGCCGTTGCTGTTGAAGTAATAGCGCTTGCCGTTAATGTACTGCGTATAGGTCAAGGCCACGCCGTCCTTGCCGAAGTAGAGCTTATTGCTGCCGGCTGTCAGCCAGCCGCCGGTGTACATCACGCCGTTGCTGTTGAAGTAATAGCGCTTGCCGTCGATGTACTGCGTATAGGTAAGGGGCTTGCCGTCCTTGTAATAGTAGGTTTTACCGCCTTCGGTGTACCAGCCGTTGCCCAGGGCAGGAATGGTTGCCGTGGTCGTTGCACCGCATTTCGTACAGGTTCTGACACGCTTACCGGTCGTGGTCACCGTAGGCTGGACGGAAACATAACCTTCATTATAGGTGTGCGCGCAGGAGATCGTTACCGTCTTGTGCCCGAGGTAGACATTGCTACCCTTACCGATATTAATTGCATAAACATAAACTGTTACACTGCCATGCAAATCAGTATCTATCCAATGTGCGAATCCATGATTTTCGCCTACATTATAACAGTCATTTACATCTGTTCTTTTTGTGTTTGCTTTTATAATTGTTGCATCTGTTTGACCTGCCGGAGCACCTATATAAACATGTATTTCAACGGCTTTTGATATATCCCCATAATCAAAAGCCCATCCTGATATATAAATCTTGCCTGTGCCGCCCTGTATAGAATCGAAGTTTCCTATAGGGTCTGTTTGCGTTATATTTACTGTTGATTGACCGATTAACGTGTTATCTCCGGAGCCAACATTTATCGCGTAAACATATACAGGCTGACTACCTCTCAAACTCGTTTCTATATAGCTATCATAACCGTGGGTGCTTCCGACTCCGTAAACACTATTGACATCGTTACGGGTTGTGTTTGCGATAATCTGATGTCCCTCTGCTCCTGAGCCCGCAGGACCTCCTATATACACATGAACGCCTAGCGAGCGACTTATGTCATCTCGATCAAAGGCCCAGCCTCTTACGTGGATTTCTCCGGAACCGCCCTCACATATATCTAATTCTCCTTGAGGCATACTACCGGTACTGCTACCGCTGCTATCGTCAATTAAATACACATAACCGTACCAAGTTTGACTTTGACATTCGCTTGGCTTTCCGCTTGATAGAATTGTTCCGTAGTAATTATCAAACCAAGTTCCTACGGTTCCGCCGCCACCGTTAATAACAATGTTTTTATAGTTCCCACCTGCATTTGGTTGGTAAAAATAATGTCCCTCTGATAGTACTATATTTGAGCCGTTTATGCTTTCAACAACTGCACAATGACCGTCCCAACAAGCAACGGCTCCAACTTTAGGCGTTGATCCATGAGAAAAACCGGCAGTGTTCCAAAAACCAATGCCACCGTTACCTGAAGCCCAGTTAACGGATCTTCCTAAAATCTCGTTCGCTCTACATCTTGCATAGGCAACACAGTTATTTCTTGTATAATTTGCATACCAACCTGATTTCTCTGGAGCAGAAAGTCTTGCAGAAAATGCGTATGCAGAAATAGAAAAGTTGGTCATGATGCTGAATAGCATTACTACCGATAACAATAAACTGACTGCTTTTTTCATTTTTATTTCTCCTTTACAATAAAAAATGCGTACAGTCGAGACCGTACGCACAAAAACGCAAGCTCAACTGTCGCCAAACATATCGCATTAACCCATTAGTTAGTATGCAAATAAGAGCATGCATTTTTATCATTAGAGATAAAAACAGCACACATAACTAATGGCTGAAATATTCAATTGCGATATATTTGGCACCTACATTTTATCATTGTTTTATATTTAAGTCAAGAAATATATAATAGACTGTAGAGAGTATCGGGCTTGTATGGATAAATCCGATAAAAAAACAGACTGAAAAATGAATCTTCAGTCTGTCAAAAAGTATTTTAGCTTACACCCTATTTATGCAGGGCGCCTTTCGCCGTCTTTTTTAATGTCAGTCTTAGCCAAGTTCTGCGAAGTACTTGATGGTTCTGACCATCTGAGAGGTGTAGCTGTTCTCGTTGTCATACCAAGAAACAACCTGAACCTCGTACTTGTCGTCGCCAATCGGCAGAACCATGGTCTGTGTAGCGTCAAAGAGTGAACCGTATCTCATACCTACGATATCCATAGAAACGATCGGATCAGTGTTGTAACCGAAGCTTTCGCTCTCTGCAGCCTTCATAGCAGCGTTGATACCGTCAACGGTGATGTCCTTGCCCTCAACAACAGCGGTAAGAATCGTGGTGGAGCCGGTAGGAGTCGGAACTCTCTGGGCAGCGCCGATGAGCTTGCCGTTGAGCTCAGGAATAACCAGGCCGATCGCCTTAGCAGCACCGGTGGAGTTCGGTACGATGTTAGCAGCGCCTGCACGGGCTCTTCTCAGGTCGCCCTTTCTGTGAGGACCGTCAAGGATCATCTGGTCGCCGGTGTAAGCGTGGATGGTGCACATGATACCGCTCTTGATCTCAGCGTAATCGTTGAGCGCCTTTGCCATCGGAGCAAGGCAGTTGGTGGTGCAGGAAGCAGCAGAGATGATGTTATCGTCAGCTGTCAGCGTCTCGTGGTTAACATTGTAAACGATGGTCGGAAGGTCATTGCCTGCAGGAGCAGAGATAACTACCTTCTTAGCGCCGGCGTCAATGTGAGCCTGTGACTTAGCCTTGGAGCAATAGAAGCCTGTGCACTCCAGAACAACGTCAACGTCCAGCTCGCCCCAAGGAAGCTCGGCAGCGTTCGGCTTTGCATAAATCGGAATTCTCTTACCGTCAACGATGATGGCGTCCTCAGCAGCCTCTACGGTGTGCTTGCCCTCACCGATGTAACCGCAGTAACCTCTCTGAGCCGTGTCGTACTTGAGCAGGTTTGCCAGCATCTTAGGATCGGTCAGATCGTTGATTGCAACAATCTCATAGCCCTCTGCCTCAAACATCTGGCGGAAAGCAAGACGGCCAATACGGCCAAAACCATTAATAGCAACTTTTACCATTGGAATCTACCTCCGAAAATTTATTTTAATTGCTTTTAATAAACATTTTATTAATGCAGCTTTATTTTATACTGTTTAATGCCAATAATCAAGTGAATTGCATAAATTTTACAGTTTATACAAAATCCTTGTGAAAATAATCACAAAATTTAATGATTTTTGTGTGCAGTTGATTTATGAATAAGAAACGCTGCCGCCGTTGTTGGCTGAGGCCAGACCGATATAGGATTTGCCTACGTTGAGCTGCAGCGGCTGACCGTCGCTTGTCTGCAGTGAAAGCAAGCCGTCCTTAACGCTCCAGGTGATCGCCGTCGCCGTGCCGTTGGAGGCGTAATAACCGCTGCCGCCGGTATAGTTATAGTTCAGATAAGTAGTGGTAGAGCCTTTGTAGGGTACGGTGATATAGGTCGTTTCATCCAGGAGGACGATCACGTTTTCAAAGGCTACGTCCGTCTTCCAGTCGTTGGTGTGGTAGAGACCGTCGTCGCTCTGATAAGAAAAGCCTCTTGTATCGGTGCGCGAGGAGAAGGTGCAGTTAAAGGAGGTTGCCGCTTCGGTGCCGGCGTCGGTCAGCTGTGCGTTAAAGTGCAGCTCACTGAACGCAGTTTTATCGATATCTGTGCGGTAGCCCTTGTTTTCAATGGCGGCAGGGATCTTGTCGCCCTTTAAGATACCGCGATGCTCCGAGGAAACGCTCCTGGTCGTGTCACGTCCGAACAGCTCGCCGCCGTCCATGCCGTCGAGATCGTCTACGCCGTCAGCGGAGATGGTCTCATAGCCGCCGGTATAGCCGCTGTTGGAGTGGCTGCCGCCCCAGTGAATAAAAATAGCGTCAAAGAATTCGCTGAACTGTACATAGGGCGGACGCGCCGAGCGCATGGGTCCGACCTTTTCCGGCACCGCCGTGTAATCGGCATACAGCCACAGCATACGGCTGATACCGCCCTCGACCTCACCCTCGACGATGATGTCGGAGGTCCCGATTGCCCACTGAGGACGGGCAGGCGACAGGTTTTCTACAACAAGCGCCACCGGGCGCTTGCCGACGGCGGCCTCGTTATAATCGCCTTCACCGGTGAGCGGATTGTTCATGTTGACCGGCTCCGTAGTGGTTTCGGTGGTCGTGGTGGTTGTGGTGGTTGTCGTTGTCGTTTCCTCCTCCTGTTTTGCACAGCCGAAAAAGGCAACGCAAAGCAAAACGGAAAGTAAAACAGCTAATAATTTTTTCATCATGATATTCGCCTCTATCTAAGTATAGTGTTGTTCATTTCTTACTATACCAAATATTGAAACGATTTTCAATCGTTTTGTCGCAAAAGGGCTTATCTTTTACTTTTTCTTGCACATTCGGGCAAAATGTGCTAGAATAAGGTGATTTATTGGACTCGTTTCCAAAATCCTGCTGAAAAGGGGGTGACGGCTTGCGTAAATACAATTATTTTGACGACGATGACGAATTGCAGGAGCAGCAATCCGGTCAGCTGGCGACAGCGGTCAAAAACGGTGCGGCCGCGGCGTTGACCGCGCTGAAGGGCGCTCTTGCTAAGGGCAAGGAGGCTGCGCGCGAAAAACGAGCCGCCAAGACGGACGCCCCTGCGCAGACGGCACCGCCGACGGAGCAGCCTGCGGTGATTGCCGCTGACAGTCATGAGCTGCAGCCGCCGAAACCGTCGCTTGGTCACGAGCATCTCGACGAGCTGGCCGGCGTTACGGATGTAGACCGATACGAACAGCCGCCGGTGCTGGAGGTGACGGTTCCTTCGCTCGACAGTGCTTCCTTGACGGTTCCGAAAAGGGAGCCTGCGCCGCGTGAGCAGGAAAATGCGCACACGATCACGGAGGCCTCGGTGCATTTTGCCGAGCCGGAAACGGGCGAAGACGCGGTCAGCGACGCGATCCGTGCCTTTTCGCATAAAAGCGGCGACAAGGTCAGCGTTGCCAAGCCGGTGGAGCGTATTCGCCGCGTAGCCGAAACGGTGATCGAAAGCAATCCGATTGAAACGATTGAAAGAGTCAGCCGCGGTAAACGGTTTTTGATTACCTTGGCGCTGTTGCTGTTTACGGTTCTCTTTTTTGTCGGTGTGGTATTCTTCTTTATGCGCTCGATCACGGCGGAGAATGACCGTATCAGCGAATTTAATGCGAATGCCGGTGAAGTCTGTGCCGACTATATTATGAAATACGGCAGCGCGAACTATGAAAATCTCTATAACACCTACGGCGTACAGGGCTTTCGCATGACCGGCCTTTGCTTTGCCAGAGAGCTGGATTTCGACGGCGACGGCAGCAGCGAGCTGATGCTTTGCTATCTGGATAACGGTGAATATTATAACGATGTATGGGGCTATAATTCCTCCGGCGATTTCGATATGCTGTTCAGTGAAAAGACGGCGCAGAGCGAGGATAAAAGCCAAGACGCCTGGGCGACGCTGTACTATAAGGACGGCCGTTATCTGATTGCGGTGCATGATCCGGAGGATATCGCGCAGGTGAAGATGTACCAGCTGAGAAATGCCAAATTCTCGGAAAAATTTGCATGTGTTTACGATAGCGTTACGGAGTCCTACGTCGTGAACGATGAACCGGATCTTATTTCCTTTGAGCATATTAAGCTGTCTGTACTTCGGGCGGAAAAAGCGATCGTTTCCGCCGATGAGGTGATGAACACACTGGATGGCTTTGCCGGTACGGAAAGTGTGATTGCCGATCCCGGCACGGCGCAGACGATGGAAAACGCCTATTATACGATCGTGCAGGAATATAATAAACGCTACGGTACTGCCGCGTATGTGGAAAAGGATGGCAAGGCCTATTTGGACGGCCTGGCAGTGGTTGACCTGATCGACTTTGACGGTGACGGCCAGGACGAGCTGCTGCTGGTCTACCGCAAGCAGATCAAAGAGCGTGATGAAAACAGCGAAGGTGAATCGATCACCAAAAACGTAGACAAGTATTACTGCGATATATACCGTTACAGCGGCGCAAGAGCGTTGCTGGCCTACAGCAACGAGGGTCTGTCGAACGTCGCTGAGCCGGCCGCGGATATTTACTACATCCTGAAAAAGGCAGACGGCGGCTATCATTATTGTATCAACAGCGTGACGCTCGGTAATTACGGCGACGAGCTGTATGCCTCCTCCGGCGAGATGGAATATAACGGAACGGAGTTTACCTCTTACCTGAACGTATCCTACGAGCAGCAATACGGTTATTCCGAATATTACGTCGAGGGCGAGAGCGTTAAGAAGTCTGTCTTTGAGGACACGGCCGACGGTATTCCGCTGTTCGGTGAAAACGGTGACGGCTATGATAAGGATACTTATCTTGTAACCTACGTGCAGCGCAAAACCGGCGACGCCGGTGATATGAACCGTATTCCGGAAAATACGGAAAAGACGATCCAAAAGCTGAATGCGCAATATGAAGCTAACTGACGCGTGCGGAATGCGGTAGGGATTTAAAAAATTCTCTTGACAAATTGGATTTATATGTTATAATTTATAAGCCGCATATTATGGGCAGCTAAGACATACCGTGTGTATGCGCCTATCGTAGCGAGTCTATAGAAAGGTAACGAAGATATGTACGCAGTAATCGTAACAGGCGGTAAGCAGTATAAGGTTGCTGAAGGTGACGTTCTCTATATCGAGAAGCTCGCAGCAGAGGCTGACGAGGAAGTGACCTTTGACACCGTACTTGCAGTTGGCACTGATGACGGCTTCAAGGCAGGCAAGGACTGTGCTGAGGCTTCTGTCAAGGCAAAGGTGCTTAAGAACGGCAAGGGCAAGAAAGTAACTGTTTTCACCTATAAGCCAAAGAAGAACGAAAAGCGCAAGATGGGTCATCGTCAGCCGTATACCAAGGTTGAGATCACCGCTATCAACGCATAATGATTAGAGTTCAGTTTTTCAAGGAAGGCGACCTGCTAACAGGCTTTGAGTGCAAGGGCCATTCCGGTACCGCCGAAAGCGGACAGGATGTTGTCTGTGCGTTCGTTTCCAGCGCCTGCTATATGACGGCCAATACCGTTACCGAGGTGATCGGTCTGACGGCTGATGCTGCCGCTGCAGACGGCTATATGCGCCTGACCATACAGCAATCGCCTGAAAAAGCACAGGATATTTTAAACGGTATGCAGCTCCATTTAACCGAGCTGGCCGCTCAGTATCCTGACATCATCAAAGTAATTATTACGGAGGAATAACCATGCTTCAGTTAAATGTTCAGCTTTTTGCTCATAAAAAAGGTATGGGTTCTACGAAGAACGGCCGTGACTCTGAATCAAAGCGTCTTGGCGCTAAGAGAGCTGACGGACAGTTCGTACTGGCGGGTAATATCCTTTATCGCCAGAGAGGCACCCATATTCATCCGGGCAACAATGTCGGCATCGGTTCTGACGATACCCTTTTCGCCCTCATTGACGGCAAGGTAAAGTTTGAAAGATACGGCAAGGGCAGAAAAAAGGTTTCTGTTTATCCGGTAGAGCAGTAAGTGCAAAACGAAAGGACACCTACGGGTGTCCTCAGTCTGTCGAAATACCCCTTAAGGATTAAATACTTAAGGGGCGTTTTTCAGAAGAATAGTTGAAAAATTGGTAAAAGTAGAAAAATAGAGCATACAAGTTGGCGGTATGGTTATCTTTTGATTTCCATATTGCCAGC
>JAFUEH010000007.1 GCA_017463985.1 Eubacterium sp.
AATTTCTACAACAATTACCGTATTCAATACAAAACAAAACTGACACCTCTTGAACAAAGATGTCAGTTCGTTGCTTAAATCTTAATATTCTATCTTGGTGGCCCTTTTTGTGCTGTCTTCACAATCTGGGGCGGTTCAAAATGTTTCAGTCACCCTTATTTTTGTTGGATCAATAGCCGCAGGCGCCATCTATCGTTTCCCATTCGCCGCGGGCATTTTTACCGAGCGCATCCCGATACACGTCATAGTCGCAATCATTGTTGAAACCGTGACTTGCGGCGCCCTGCTTCGTATGAAAGCTGACGTAAAACAGGATAACCTCCTCATATTTCCCGTCGCCGTAGTATTTTTTCGTTTCCTCCGACGCATCATCGCCGGCGTAGGTTACCGAATAAAGCACGGCAATGGCAGGGCTGTGCTCATAATCGTACATTGTTTTTTCCGCGGCGGTTTTTCGGTCTTCCTCTGAATAAAGACGGCTCTCGCCGAGGTCAACCACCGTATTGGCGGTTTTATCCGTTTTTTCTTCCAATGCACAGCCGAACAGGCACATCGGAAGTATAAGGATAAGCAATAGGCTAATGATTCTTTTGAACAATGCTTTTCCCCCTTGAACGTTTGTCTTATTTTTGTCCGTAATAGGCATTCTTGCCGTGCTTTCGTTGGTAGTGCTTATCAAGCAGATAATCCTCAATACCGATATCGGAGCCGCTGCTGAGCGCAGCAACACTTTCCGTACGATAGGCCATCTTACAGACCTCCTCCAGGATCAGTGCATTTTCCACTGCCTTTTCCTCGTCCTTTCCCCAGGTGAACGGACCGTGACGGTGCACCAATACCGCCGGACACGCGTCCGGCGACACGCCGCGGCGCGCCAGCTCCTCTACAATGACTTTACCGGTATTCAGCTCGTATTCGCCGTACACCTCTTCCGCTGTCAGTCCGCGGGTACAGGGGACGTCACCGTTCGCAAAATCGGCGTGTGTTGTACCGTAAGCCGGCACATCGCGTCCCGCCTGCGCCCAGGAGCAAGCCCAGGAAGAGTGAGTATGCACAATACCGCCGAGCGACGGGAACTGACGGTACAGCTCCAGATGGGTCGGCGTGTCACTGGAGGGATTCAGCCTGCCCTCCACCTTATTGCCGTCCAAATCCATGACCACCATATCGTCTGCCGTCATCGTGCTGTACGGCACGCCGGAGGGCTTAATGACGACCAAGCCCTTTTCACGGTCAATCGCGGACACATTGCCCCAAGTGAGCACGACGAGCTGATATTCCACCAGCTTTAAATTCGCTTCAAAAACGCGTTGCTTTAATTCCTCCAGCATAGTCAGCACCTTACATTCCGAGCCGATAGGCTACATCGTTATAGAATAATTCCTTGCGGAAAGCATTGATTTCCGTATCCTGATTGATATGCACAAATTCAATACCCATGATCTCGGCAAAGTCGCGCAGATGCTCCGCCGTCAGCGCATAAGACAGCACACTGTGATGCGCGCCGCCGGCATAGATCCAAGCCTCGGCAGAGGTCTGCAGGTTCGGCAGCGGCTTCCACAGCACACCGGCTACCGGCAGCTTCGGCATATCGTTTACCTGCTCCTTACACTCCACATCGTTCACGATCATTCTCAGCCTGTCGCCCATGTCCACGAGCGTAACGACGATCGCCTTGCCGGTCTGTGCCTTAAATACAAGGCGTGCCGGATCTTCTCTGTCACCGATGCCGAGCGGATGCACCTGAATCTTCGCTTTTTCCGCCGCTAGGGTCGGGCAGACCTCCAGCATGTGCGAGCCGAGCAGCATTTCATTCCCCGGTTCAAAATGATAGGTGTAGTCCTCCATGAACGCCGTACCGCCGTCCATGCCCTCCGCCATCAGCTTCATCAGGCGCGTCATGGCAGCCACCTTCCAGTCACCCTCCGCGCCGAAGCCGTAGCCCTGACGCATCAGGTCCTGTGCGGCAAGACCGGGCAGCTGACGGAGACCCTGCAGATCCTCAAAATTCGTATGGAAAGCGCCGAAGCCCTCTTTTTCAAGGAATTTTTTCAGCGCAACCTCTTCCCTTGCCTGATAGCGCACTGCCTCGATATTATCGGTATCCATCACATAGTTGGCCTCGTATTCCGCCAGCTGTGCGTCGATCTCCTCCTCTGTGACAGCGTCCACCATGCGGATAATATCACCGACGCCGTAATGGTCTACCTGCCAGCCAAGCTTGATCTGCGCTTCGATCTTATCGCCGTCCGTAACGGCAACATTACGCATATTATCAGAAATACGGAGCACGCGGAGCTTACGTGATTCGCAAGCGCCGACAGCCGCGCGCATCCATACACCCATTTTCTCCTGAAAAGCCTTGTCCTGCCAGTAGCCGGCAATCACCTTTTGGTGCAGGCGCATCCGGGCGGTGATATAACCGTGCTCTCTGTCGCCGTGGGCAGACTGGTTCAGGTTCATGAAATCCATATCGATTTCGCCCCAAGGAATGTCGCGGTTATACTGCGTATTCACGTGCAGAAACGGCTTTTTCAGCTCAGAAAAGCCGGCGATCCACATCTTAGAGGGTGAGAAAGTATGCATCCAGGTGATCACACCGGCGCAGCGCGGATCGTTATTCGCAGCGCGCATAATGCCCAAAATTTCGCCGGAGCGCTTCACGCACGGCTTCGCAACAACACGGCAAGGCAACGCCTCGCTCCAGGCGGCAGCCATCTCGGCAGCGTGTGCGTCGATCGTTTCAAAAATATCCTCGCCGTACAAAAACTGTGTGCCGACCACAAACCAAAATTCATAATCCTTTAAGCTCATCGTATTTCTCCTTTATATATTTTCATAAGCGGCAATCTCCGCCTTCAGGGCTTTCTCATAGCGTGCCATATATTGCTCAAAGCCTTCTACGTCCGCCGGCTCCGGCGCAAGCGTCGTGCTCTCGTAGTCTGCAAATACCGTTTCCAAATAGCGTTCCAGGCTCTCGCCGTTACCGTAAGCCCGATAGGCCGCCAGCACCGCCGCGCCCCAAGCGCCGCCCTCGCCGGCTGTCTGCATCACGGAAACCGGTGCATTCAGCGCACCTGCCATCAGCCGTTGTCCGACGACCGGCGTTTTGAATAAGCCGCCGTGGCCGGTGAGCTGATCAATTTTGACGCCCTCTGCTTCCAATATTTTCATACCGAGCTTCAGGGTCGCCATCGTAGAATAGATCTGCGCTCGGAAGAAATTCGGCAGCGTGAAGCGGCTGCCCTGCGTGCGCACCAACAGCGGCCGTCCGTCCGCTGTATGCGATACGGGTTCTCCTGAAAAATAGTTGATGTTCACCACGCCGCCGCAGTCCGCGTCGCCCTCCAACGCCGCGTTATACAGCAGGTCGTAGAGCTGCGGTACCGTCAGCGTACTGCCGGCACGTCCGGCCAGCTCTGCCATCAGCTTCACCCAATAATCCAGATCCGTACAGCAGTTATTGCAATGCACCATCGCCACCGGCTTGCCGGTCGGCGTGGTAACCATATCGATCTCCTCATATACCTTTCGCAAAGCTTGCTCCAACACGACCATCGCAAAGATCGAGGTACCGGCGCTGACATTGCCCGTCCTGACCGTCACGGCATTGGTCGCCGTCATGCCGGTACCGGCATCGCCCTCCGGCGGACAGAGCGGAATCCCCGGCTGCAGCGTACCGGTCTCGTCCAGCAGTCCGGCGCCGCGTTCCGTCAGCACGCCTGCCGCCTCACCGGCTAACAGCACACGCGGCAAAAGCTCACGCAGCCGCCACGGAACCGCCTTTGCCGGCTCCAGTGACTCAAATTTATCCAGCATCGCTTCATCGTACTGATTAACGGTGCTGTCGATCGGGAACATACCGGACGCGTCACCGATACCAAGCACCTTCTCCCCTGTCAGCTGCCAGTGTACATAGCCGGCAAGCGTCGTCAGAAACGCAATATCCTTAACGTGCGGCTCGCCGTTCAGCATTGCCTGATAGAGATGCGCAATGCTCCAGCGCTGCGGAATATTAAAGCCGAACAGCTCCGTCAGCGCCGCGGCCGCTTCACCGGTGATGGTATTGCGCCAGGTACGGAAGGGTACGAGCATTTTTCCGTCCTTATCAAAGGCAAGATAGCCGTGCATCATGGCGGAAAAGCCGATCGCGGACAGGGTCTTGATCCGCGTACCGAGTGACGCGCAGAGATCGTTATACGCCGCGCGCAGTCCTGCCCATATTTCCTCCGTGTGGTAGGTCCACACGCCGTTTTCCAGTCGGTTTTCCCAAGTGAAGCCGCCGCTGGCGACCGGACGGCAATGCTCATCTGTCAGCACCAGCTTGATTCTCGTTGAGCCAAACTCTACGCCCAATACTTCCTTGCCGGTCAGGGTATATGCAGCCATAGTATCTCCTCCACGTTCTGTTGTGATTTTTTTGATATTTTTATTTTACAATAACGGGCGTCTGAAATCAATATCTCGCAGGAGAATTACTTGAAATATTTATCAATTCTCGGCTTATATTTTTTTACATAAAGCAGCGTCAGCAGCCGCAGCAGCCGTTCGTAGATCACAAAGATCAGGTTGGCCGCCAGCAACAGCACCGGTGCGCTCCATTTTCCGAGGAAAAGCTCAAACGGCACACCAAGCACATACGTGCACAGCAGCTCTGTCGCCACCACGCCGGCATTAAACAGCAGCAGCTTGAGCACACCACGCAAAAACGGCGAACGAAGCCGGTCAATCCGCTCCCGTACCGGCGGATAATAGCCGAAAAACAGCACGTACAGCAGCACGCTTTCCTTATCGTTCAGTAATATAAGCGACAGCACGCTGACAGCCGCAAACACCAGCCAAGCGGTTTTGGCACCGGCGCTTTGATAGATCATGATCATGAGGATACCGCAAAGCAGCGGCATGATATAAGCTAACACCCATATCACCGAGCCGAGCGCCAACAGCAGCACCGACAGCGCCGCCGTAACACCGGCAACGGCTACCGTAACCGATCGTTTCAACTGTAAATCACCTCTATGTAATATTCTAATACACGATACAAAATATGTAAATAGTGTGAATGATTCGTTAAATATTTGTTCAATTTTTGTAACGCCTCTTTACATTTGGCTATTGAATGATTATAATCAAATTGCATAAAATGGTTTATTAGCGATTATTCTATTGAATGATGAGGTGTTAGAGTTGAGAAAAAGTATAGCGATTTTGTTAGCGTTTGCGCTGCTCGTGACCGTAGCCTTTGCCGGATGCAAAAAGGGCGAGGACGAAGCGGCACAGGACGTTTCTGTTGACGAGCAGGTTGGCGATGTAGAGCTTGGCTTTGAAGACGTGGAGGTAACGGACGAAAACGGCGAAGCTGTCACCGACGCCAACGGCGAGGCTGTCACCGAGGAGGTGGCGGTAGAATACGCCAAGGACAAGGACGGCAAAACGAAGGCTTACGTGCTGGACAGCAGTGGCAACCGTAAAAAGGACAAGGATGGTAACGACGTAACGATCAAGTCCGATACGGCTGAGCAGATGGATAAGACCACGACGAAAAAGAGCGAAAGCGGCACAAAAAAGGACGATAGCGGCAAGGAAAGCACCAAGGAAACCAAGACGACGGAATCCACTACGGCAACGACCGAAAAGAGCGCCGGCACCACTAATCCGGAGCTGACGACCAAAAGCTCTTATGTTCCGACGCCGAGCGTTCATGAAAGCGGTGATCCGGTTGTGTTCTCCGCAGAGGATCAGCAAATCATTAAGCAGATGTTAGAGGTTCCGTACCTTTACACCGCCAGCTATGATAACGGCAGCGTACCGATCTCGATCGCCTCGCACACCGCGATCTGGATGGCACAGCGTACCGGTCTTTCCGCTTCGACTTACGCTTCCGGCACCGTGGTACTGGATCTGTTCAAGTATTACGGTCAGACCGTTGTGAACTTCAAGTCCAAGTGCAACAGCGAGGGCGACTGTGAAAACATCGTTTATAACGCTAACTCAGACACCTTCACGATTGCTGCTTTTGAGGACAGCACTCACGAGGTAACGCTGACCGGCTTTGAGGATCTCGGCGGCAACAATTTCTACAAGGTCACCGGCACCGTCAGCGGCGCTAAGGGCGTTAAAACTGTTACCGCAGTCGTACAGAAGAATAAGCTGGACAACAGCCTCGGCTTCTCAATTAAAGCACTGGAATGGAAATAACCGAATAAACATATTAAGACTGCCTCCTTTGGTGAGGCAGTCTTTTATAATACCTTAACAATAATAAGAACAGCCTCTGCTGTCCTTATCTTTTTCATTGTATTGATTTTTAATCGTCGTACACCGTCTCGCCGTTCTCGATCGCGGTGATCTGGTCGATACGGGTCTGGTGTCTGCCGCCTTCAAATTCCGTATGCAGGAACACATCCACCAGCTCGATCGCTAAGCCTGCGCCGACCACTCTGGCGCCCATGCAAAGCGCGTTAGCGTCATTGTGCGCACGGGTGTATTTGGCGCTGAAGTAATCGCTGCAGCAGGCAGCACGGATTCCCTTTACTTTATTGGCGGCCATGGAGATGCCGATACCGGTGCCGCATACCAGGATCGCCTTATCCGCTTTGCCTGAAACGACCAGCTCGCACGCCTTTTGGGCAGACTTGGCATAATCGTAACGCTCCGGCGAATAGCAACCGGCATCGATATACTCGATCTGTTTTTCCTTGAGATAGCCGTTGATGATTTCCTCCTTCAGCGGAAAACCGGCATGGTCCGATGCAATGACAATCATGATATTTCTCCTTTACGTTTCATTTTTAATTTCAACTCGCGCTCTGCCTGCGGCAAGCGCAGATAGGTCGGCATCAGCTGCGCCGGCGGTATCCTGTCGTGATGCGCAGCAGCCAGCGCTACCGCTGTGGCGTTTTGATATAGCTGCTCCTCAGCAGCAAGCCGGCAATTTTCCAGCCCGATATGCGCCGCACATAGCTGCGCGCCGTCACCGGCAAGAATCACGTGATCAAACGCCGCCAGCTCCTCACGCAGCGCCTCCAGCGCAATGGCTCTGTCGGGCGTCAGGCGTTCCACGTGCGTCCCTTCAACGCAAAACAGGGCATTGTAAAACTGCATTCGTCTGGCGTCCATCAGTGCACAGATGACCGTTTTTTCCGCCGTGCCGACAAAATTATAGGCAATTGCCTCGAGCGTGGACACCGGAATACACGGCGTATCGTTCAAAAACGCAAGGCCCTTGGCCGTCGCCACACCGATGCGCACACCGGTAAAGGAACCCGGTCCGGCTGTAATCGCGATCGCGTCCAGCGAACGGTAGGGCGTATCCCCCATCACCCGTTTGATCATCGGCAGCAGCGTTTCGCTGTGCGTCAGGCCGGTGTTCATCCATTCATTTTTCAGTATGCGGTCGCCGTCCGTTAAGGCCGCAGAGGCCGTCACGGCACTGGCGTCAATCGATAATATCAAGCTCACGATTTGCTTCCTCTTTGTTCATCACCGTGATCTGCCGTGTGTTCTCCCCCGTTTTTTGAATACGGACGATCAGCGCGTCCTCCGGCAGGGCGTGATAAATATTTTCGCTCCACTCCACGAGCAGCGTTGCACCGGAATCCAGCGCGTCAAAATAGCCGGTGGTAACCAGATCGTCCCACGTTTCCACGCGGTACATATCGTAATGGCAGGCACGGCAGCCGTTGCCGATATATTCGTTGCAAAGGGCGAAGGTCGGTGACGACACCTGCGCGTCGATACCCATGCCCTTTACAAAGCCGGCCGTAAAAGCCGTTTTGCCGGCGCCTAGGTCACCGATATAGCCGATCACCGCCGGCAGCGGCAAGCGCTGTGCCAACGAAGCAGCCAACGCCTGTGTTTCCTCATAGCTATTGGAAATATATTGTTTCATCAGAACAGTCCTACTGTATTGCCGTTTTCGTCCACATCGATCCGGAAGGCTGACGGCGACTTGGAAAGGCCGGGCATCGTCATCACGTTACCGGCAAGGCATACGATAAAGCCGGCGCCGTTGGATAGGCTGGCGGAGGTGACGGTAATCCTGAAGTGCTTCGGTCTGCCGAGGAGCTGCGGATTGTCGGAAAGGCTGTACTGCGTTTTTGCCATACAGACAGGCATACTGTCCGCGCCGAGCGCAATAAAGCCGTCGATCGCTTGCTTTGCTTCCTTGGTATAATTCACACCGTCCGCACCGTAGATCTCACGGGCAATCGTTTCTATTTTTTCATAAACCGGCATCTCGTCGGGATAAAGGTGATGGAAATGGTTTTCCTGCTCACAGGCAGCCACCACCTTCTCTGCCAGCGCCGTACCGCCTGCGCCGCCTTCGGCAAAGCACTTGGTCACGGCAAAATCAGCGCCTTTTTCTTGGCAAAACTGCTCAACAAAGGCGATCTCCGCCTCCGTATCGGCATAGAAATGATTGATCGCTACCACGACCGGCACACCGTATTTTTTCAGATTTTCGATATGTTCGCCGAGGTTAACGCTGCCCTTTTGCAGCGCCTCCAGGTTCTCCTCCTGCAGCCGCTCCTTCGGCACACCGCCGTTATATTTCATGGAACGAACAGTCGCTACCAGCACGATACAGGCAGGCGTCAGGCCGGCAAAGCGGCACTTGATATCCAAAAATTTTTCAGCACCGAGGTCAGAGCCAAAGCCTGCCTCCGTCACCGTGTAATCCGCTAGCTTCAGCGCCGCCTTCGTCGCGCGAATGGAGTTACAGCCGTGCGCGATATTCGCAAACGGGCCGCCGTGCATAATCGCCGGTGTATTTTCCAGCGTCTGCACCAAATTCGGCTTAATTGCCTCTTTTAACAGCACTGTCATCGCACCGTTCGCTTTGAGATCCTTACAGTAAACCGGCGCGCCGTCATACGTATAAGCCACCAGAATATTACCAAGCCGCTGTTTCAGGTCAAACAGATCTTCGGCAAGGCAGAGGATCGCCATCACCTCGCTGGCGACGGTGATACAAAAATGGTCCTCGCGCGGAACACCGTTGAGCTTACCGCCAAGGGAACAAACAATATTTCTGAGCGCCCGATCGTTGATATCAAGACAGCGCTTCACCAGTACACGGCGCGGATCGATCTGCAGCTCATTCCCCTGCTGGATCGAATTATCCAGCATGGCGCACATCAGATTGTTGGCCGCGGTGATCGCGTGCATATCGCCGGTAAAATGCAGATTAATATCCTCCATCGGCATTACCTGAGAATAACCGCCGCCGGCAGCGCCGCCCTTAATACCGAATACCGGGCCGAGAGAAGGCTCGCGCAGCGCAACGATTGCCTTTTTGCCAATCTTCGCCATCGCTTCCCCAAGACCGACAGAGACAGTCGTTTTACCCTCGCCTGCCGGCGTCGGATTCACGGCGGTCACCAAGATCAGCTTGCCGTCCGGCTTGTCCTTTAACCGATCAAGCACCTTGTCGGAGATCTTTGCCTTATAATGGCCGTAAGGCTCGATTTCATCAGCAGAAATGCCGATACTCTCAGCGATCTCCGTGATATTTTTCATCTGCGCCTGCTGCGCAATTTCAATATCTGTCAACATACCCTGATCCTCCCCCTATAAATTAGTTTTAGTATACCATAAAGTCGGTAATATTCCAACAATAAAAATAAATAAGATATTGAAAATTACGCTGTGAAACATTATAATAATTGTACAAATAAAAAGGCAGTGCCTGCGACGGGAGGTGACAGCAGCCGCTCATGGAAAATTTAACAAACAAAAGGAAGTCGCTTCTTCACTTTTTAAAGGGAACGGATTTTGTCACGCTGCTGACGGCGATGCTCGCCTCTGCTTACGGTATTGCGCTGGTCTACAGCGCCACATACAAATCGCTTTCCGGCGGTAAGTTGATCTCGAGCGACGTGCGTTCTATGCTGGCTTCGGTTGCGATCGGGCTGGTGATCGCTTTCGTCGTATCCAACGTGGACTATGAGATCATTTCAAAGCTGTGGCCGCTGGTGGCGATCGGCTGTGCAGGGCTGATGATCTTTACCTTCTTCTTCGGTGTCGCGCCGCCCTCGCGACCGGACGCAAAAAGCTGGCTGGATCTAAAGGTATTTTACTTTCAGCCGTCTGAGCTGCTGAAGGTGGGCTTTATCATCTCCTTTTCCTATCATCTGGACATGGTGCGGGATAAGATCAACGAGCTGAAAAGCGTATTGCTGCTGCTTGTGCATATCGCCGTGCCGGTAGGGCTTGTGATGATGACGGGCGACGCCGGTTCTGCGCTGATCTTCATGATCATGTTCATCGGTATGCTGTTTTTCGCCAGGGTACACTGGGGCTATTTTATCGCTGGGTTCTGTGCGATCATCGTGGGTTTCGTCGTCGCATGGCGCGTCGGCATCATCAGCGGCCTGCAGCGCTCGCGTATCGTAGCGCTCTTCTATCCCGACCAGTATGCGGACGTCATGTACCAGCAGGAGCACGGCAAGATCGCGCTCGGCTCCGGCGGCTGGTTCGGTCAGGGTTACCTGCACGGAGATATGACGCAGGCGCTTTCAGGCGGCGTACCGGAAAACCAAAACGACATGGTGCTCACAGTTGCCGGCGAGGAGCTGGGCTTTATCGGCGCCATGGCCGTCATCATCATATTAGGCGTGATCATACTGCGCACGCTGAATACCGCTATGAGCGCCCGTGACAACGTCGGTTATCTGATGTGCAGCGGCATCGCGGTCATGTTGTTTGCGCAGGTACTCGTCAATGTCGGCATGGAGCTGTCACTGCTCCCCTGTATCGGCATTACGCTCCCCCTGTTTTCGGCAGGCGGCTCCAGCTCGCTGTGTATTTATTTGGCGCTGGGTCTGGCACTCTCCATCTACCGCTATTCGCGCGCGCCGAAGGACACGCTATTCTACACAAGATAATCTATATTTCATAAAAAAACGCATTGCCTGTTGACAATGCGTTCAGCGTGTCGAAAAAGTCAGATAATTAAATTCGACACGCTGGGAGACTTTTGAAAAAGATGCAGAATTACGTTTTTTGCGAGCGGGTGCTGTACGTTGGTACCGCCCCCGAGCAAAAGACGGAAAACGCCAAAGGCCTTGCAAGCTCGATGCTTGCAAGGCCTTTAATGTAGTTTGGTCGTTGTGTAGAATGAATTTGTTTGAGTATGCTTCTACGAGCATTCACCTATCGCCTTCAATAATCCGGCGTGTTTATGCGCTTTTTCGACAGTCTCAATGCATTGCCGGTTGACAATGCGTTTTCCTTTTATCACGTTTTATGACACCTCTGCTTCCGGCAGAAGGCTGAACTTGCGAACGATCCGATCGATCTTTTGCATCAGCACCGGCCCGAACAGCAGCAGGAACACCGCCGTAGACGCGCCAAACAGCAGCGAAAAAGACACACCGGCCGCATACACGGACAGCACACCCTGCAAGGTCACCCGATTACCGTAAGCCGCTAGCACGGTAGAAATATCCACAAACAGGCCGTAAACGGCAAAGGCCAGCACAAAGCCAACGGCTGCCAGCAGCCAGTGCGGCGGCCGTTTTTTATTTTTACGGTGAAACAGCAGGCCTGCTACCAGACCGACCATACCGAGGGCAAACATCTGGTACGGCGTCCACATTCCCTGACCGAAAATAAAATTAGAAATAAAGGCGGCATAAACGCCGATAATATATCCGCGCTGCGGACCGAGGCAGACAGCCGCTACGATCACTACCGCCGCGATCGGCTTGACCTGGGGCACCAAAAAGAACGCGGCACGGCTCACGACCGCCAAGGCGATCAGCGTGGCCATCAGCGCGATCTCACGGGCAGAGCTGCGCTTTCTTTCATAACGCAGCAGCAGCGGCAGCATGGAAAGCAGCAGCACGGCTACCGACGTCACGTAATAGTTCACCTCGCTGAACAGCAGCTGCCAAAGAATAATCATCACGAGCGACAGCCCTGCCGTCAGCCATAGTAATACACGCTTAAGCTTCATCGCAGTCATCCCTCAGTGCAATGATTTTTCCGTCCGTCAGCCGCGCAAGTGAGGTAGTATAAAACCGCAGCGAACGAAATACTGACGGCGCGGTGCCGGTGGAGAGCACATTGCCGCGCGACATAAACGATACCGCATCCGCCACCTCTCCGACAAAATCAAGGTCGTGACTAACCAGCAGCACGGTTTTGCCCTGTTGACACAGCTGCCGCAGCAGGTGCGCCAGCTTACGCTTCAGTAGCGCGTCCAATCCCTTTGTCGGCTCGTCGAGCAGGATCAGGTCCGCTTCGCGCGCCAGCACCTTCGCCAGCGCCAGCCGCTGGGCTTCGCCTCCGGACAGGTCATACGGATGCCGTTCCGCCAAGTGGCTGATCGAAAGAAAGTCTGTCAGTGCGCCGAACGGCACCTCGTCCGCGCAGCGGTCCTGTGTGAACAGGTCATAGACATTTTGCGTCAGCATGGCGACGCGACCAGTCGTTTTACATTTGCCGCGATAAGGCTTTTTGATGCCGGAAAGGACCTTGAGCAGCGTCGATTTGCCGCAGCCGTTCGCGCCGATCACAGCATTAATTTTTCCGCGGAAAACACGCAGCGAAAGGTCACGCAGCACATCATTACCGCGTTCATAAGCAAAATACAGATGCTTTGCCTGCAGCGCAACATCTCCGTCGACGGTAGTCGGTTGGTCGGCGGTTGCTGTAGGCGCAAGCGCAACACGGTACTGCACCGGCAGCAAGGCGCGCAGTACCGGCTCCTTTTGCAGCAGCTCACGGACAACAGCTTCCTTCTCGCCGGCATATAACAGCCTTCCCTCCTCTAACAGCAGCACGCTGTCCGCCATTTCAAACACGGCAGGCAGACTGTGCTCACTGAGCAGCACGGTGCAGCGAAAATCGCGGTTTAGCCGCTCTACCGCCTGCAAGAAGCGTTCAGCCGCTACCGGATCTAACTGGGCGCACGGCTCATCGAGCAGCAGGATGCTCGGCTGCATGACCATCACAGCAGCCAGATTGACCAGCTGCTTTTCGCCGCCGGAAAGCTCGCTGAGCGGACAGTCCAGCTTGTTTTCCAAATGAAAATAAGAGGCGATCTCTGCCGTTGCCAGCGCAATCTCGTCCGCGGTCCTCCCGAGGTTCGTCAAACCGAAGGAAAGCTCGCTGCGCACACGGTCGCACACAAGGCTTTCTTCGATATGCTGGGAGACATAGCCCACCATACCGCTCACCTGTACGGTGCCGGTCACGGTTCCGGCAGGTGCAATTTCCTTTTTCAGCAGCTTCAGCAGGGTGGATTTTCCGGCGGCAGAGCGACCGGTCAACAGACAGATTTCGCCCTGACGAACAGAAAAGCTCACCGCCTGTAATGACGGTTCCGCCGCCAATGGGTATGTAAAGGTCAGTTCCTGACAGTTGACAGCTTCCATTGCAGCGCCTCCTTCCCATTCAGCATCGCCGGCAAGCAAGCCTGTACGGTAAAACAGCATACCGCAGGAATGCTCAGGCGTTTGATATATATCGTCGGTTCAAATACAAAGGCTAAGTTACCGATCGCCTTTTGCCATATTACAAACAAGCTCAGCGCCAACAGCACAATCAGCACGGTAACATCCTCTGCGGTCATCCGGAAGCGGTCGCCGCGCACAGCCCCTTGCCGGTACTGACGCGCCGTCATGGAGTCAGCCGTCGTCAAGCTGCTCTCAAGGCTGTATGTCACCAGCGCAGAAAAGCAATGCAGCGCTGCGCGCCAACGGGCGGCGAGACCTTTCTCCCTCACACCGCCGTTCAGCGCCAACTGTGCCTCGCGGATGTCTGTCAGCTTTTGTAAAAAGCGCGGAATAAAGCCCAGCACCATCGTGATCAAGAGCGCGCTTTTCGGTGCAAAGCGAAACAGATACAGCAGCCTTTCGCTGTCCAGACACCTTCCGAGTGCGGTGAACCACAGCAAAGAGGAAGCGATCAGCATTCCTTGATGGAAGCCGTAAAACAGCGCCTCTTTTGTAAAGCTAACATCCTTTACAGTAAAAAGAACATCTTCGCCGTAATGGGCGAACAGCATATTAAAAATGCTTACAAAAAAGATTGCAAGCATTGTGTTCAGTAACGTCTTATAAAAGCCTCGCGTCTTGACCGAAAGGCTATACAGCAGTGCGCCGAGCAGTGCGGCGGCCGCAATGATCGGGTTGCTGAAGGAAAGCGGCAGCACAAGGCACAGCAAAAAGAAAAGCAACAGCACCAACGGATGCAGCTTTGCAAATCTGTCCATGTACTCCCCTCCTCCGCAATGGGCAACGTCAGTATTCGATGCCCTTTCTGGCAGTGACGCCGTGATCCAGCGGATGCTTCACCTTTTCAAAATGCGTCACGTAATCAGCGTCGTCAATAATTCTGTCGATCGCCTGATGGCCGGTGATGATAACCTCTTTTTGCTCGTCCACCGCCAGCGCATGAATCGTCCATAGCGCATCGTCGAGCGGAATGAACTTCGGGATCGCATCCAGCAGCTCATCCAAAATAATGAAATCACATTCGCTCTCCACGATCGCCTTATAGGCGTTTTCGACCCACTCGTTATATTCCTCGCCGGGATTAAAGCTCAAGCTGTCCGGCGCTTCAAATACATGAAACGGCACGCTGTTCAGCTCATGCGACTTATTGTCCTTTAAAAACTGCACGAGCAGTACGTTTTTGCCGGCGCCCTGTGCGCGCATACCTGCGCCGATTGCAGCGCTTGTTTTTCCTTTTCCGTAGCCGTAATATACATGAATCATCTTATCCTGACATCCTCCTTTGTCTTGAAACGGTAGCCGTAATTATCCAGAATATGCATCCGGTTCAGCGCCACGCAGGCGCCCTTAGAAACGCACAGATTCGGTTGCGGCACTACCTTTACCTCCAGTCCCAGCGCCTCGGCAACCAGCTGATCCATGCCGTACAGCTCAGCGCTGCCGCCGGTCAACAGCACTTCGCCGGAGGTGATATCCGCCACCAGCTGCGGCGAGGTACGCTCAAACATCACCTGCGCCGCTGCCACGATCTCACTGAGGATTCCCTTGAGCGCATGGCACAGCTCATTGGAGCTGACCTCTATGATCATCGGCAGGCCTGTTTCCAAACTTCTGCCCTTTGCGGTCATCGTGATTTCCTCCTCGCGCGGTACTGCGCAGCCGATCGCCTTTTTCAGCTCCTCGGCCGTTCTGATACCGATCGCGATGTCATATTTTTCCTTTAAAAAGCGCACAATGGCTTCATCCATGGCGTCGCCTGCCAGCTTCACCGTCTCTGTTTGGCTCATAGCCCCCTGCGACACGACCGCCATATCCGAGGTGCCGCCGCCGACATCGATCACAAACACGCCGTTCGGGTGAATCGGGTCAATACCGGCACCGAAGGCAGCGCATAGCGGCTCCTCGATCAAGCACACCGAGCGCGCGCCGGCGGAGATCAGCACAGAAATCAGCGTCCGCTTCTCTACGTCCGTCGCCAACGCCGGAAAGCTCGCGACCACACGCGGCTTAAAGGCGCTCTTTTTAATGACCTTGTTCACAAAGTAGCGCACCATCTGCTGCGTCATGGAATAATTGCTGATGACGCCGTCCTTGAGCGGCTGCATCACTTGGGTGCCGTTTGGCTCACGGCCCTGCAGGTAATAGGCGCGGCGACCGGCATATAATATTTTTTCTGTTTCGGTGTCAAAGGCAACATAGCTTGGCTCATTGAGCACCACGCCCTTGCCGGGCACGGAGATCACCACCGAGCTGGTGCCTAAATCAATTCCTAAATCATATCCGAACATACCTACACTCCGTTCGCATCATCGTCAAAGCTAAGTATTAATATACTATAAAGCGCTGTCATTTTCAATAAAAAATTTCAGTGCGCTGAACCGGCGCGATTTACGGTCATTTTTTACCATCGCTGCCACGCCGGCCTCATTCCCCACCAGCACCAGCAGCTGCTTTGCTCTGGTGAGCGCCGTATAAAACAGATTGCGGTAAGCCAGCTTTTCCGGTGTGCCGAGCACCGGCATGACCACCGCGGTGAACTCGCTGCCCTGACTTTTATGAACCGTCATGGCATACGCCAGCTCCAGCTCACGCACGCTGTCCAGCGAATAGAGAGCCTCTTTATCGGCAAAGGCGACCTTGATGACATCATTGCCGGCGTCGATCTCCTTCAGAATACCGATATCACCGTTGAACACACCCTGACCGCTGTCAGCGCCCTTAAACCAAGGAACGTCATAATTATTTTTGATCTGCATAACCCTGTCACCCTCGCGCAGGGTATAGCCCTTATAGTGCAGCTCACGCTTACCGAACATCGGCGGATTGATCGCCTGCTGCAGGACAGCATTGATATTGGCCGTACCGACCTCTCCGACGCGGCTGGGGCAAAGCACCTGAATATCATTCAGCATATCAAAACCAAAGGAGGCCGGCAGCCGCTTTGTCACAAGGTTCAGGATCTTGCGCGGCGCCAGGTATTTGCTGTCCTCGCGCAGCAGGAAGAAATCGGATTCGGCACTGTTATCATACACCGGCAGCTCTCCCTTCACCACGCGGTGCGCATTCGTCACGATCCGGCTTTGCAGGGCCTGACGGAAGATTTTATCGAGCGTGATCACGCTCATGACGTTGCTCTCGATCAGATCCTTCAGCACATTACCAGCGCCGACAGGCGGCAGCTGATCCTTATCGCCCACCATAATCAGACGGCAATGCAGCGGCATGGCGTCCAGCAGTGCGGCGAACAGCGTAACATCCACCATCGACAGCTCGTCGATAATGATTGCGTCACAGTCCAGCGGATTGCCTGCCTGATGAACAAAGCTCGGCGTTTCGCTGTTCTCTTTATATTCCACCTCCAGCAAGCGGTGTACTGTCTTAGCCTCATAGCCGGTCAGCTCCTCCATCCGCTGGGCAGCACGGCCGGTCGGTGCAGTCAGCGCTACCTTCAATCCGCGGCTTTTCATCATGCTGATAATGCCCTTGACGGTGGTGGTTTTACCGGTACCGGGACCGCCGGTGAGGATCAATAAGCCTTTATTGACGGCGATCTCGATCGCTTGGCGCTGCTTATCGTCAAAGGTAATGCCGTTAGCCGCTTCAAAGGTCGCCAGCTCAGAGGGAGCGATCAGGCTCTCCTGCGGCGGAAACTGTATCATCATTTTAATGCGGTCTGCGATCGTCCTTTCCGCCTGATAGATCGACGGAATAAACAGGAAGGGACGGCCGTCCAGTTCCTCCTGCACCAACGCGCCGGCGGCGATCGCATTATCGATCGCAATGTCCACATAGTCGTTGTTGCATTCCAGCAGCTCGCACGCCGGCTGAAACAGCTTATCGCGCGGGATACAGGTATGTCCGTTACCAAGGTTATGATTAACGATATGCACCACGCCTGCCTGCGCACGGCAGTCGTAAGCCGGCTGCTCCTCCAAATTTTCAGCAATTTCATCTGCGCGATCAAAGGTAAAGCCGTTCAGGAGGCCGATCAAGGCATACGGATTTTCCTTCACGAGCGCCACTGCCTCCGCCTTATAGAAGCCGTAGGTTTTGATCGCTTCGCTATTCGTCATACCGAGCGAGGTCAGTTGAATGATCGTTTCACGTGCGGCAAACTGCGCTTTAAAATCCTTGCTGATCTGACGGGCGCGCGTCGGCGTAATCCCCTTGATCTCCGCCAGGCGCTCCGGTTCATTTTCAATGACGTCGAAAGCATTGACGCCGAAAGCCTCCACGATCTTGGCAGCCGTCGCCTCGCGGATACCGCGGATAATACCGGAGGAAAGATAACGCAAGATACCGTCGGCCTCTACCGGCAGCGTCTCCTTGATCGTTTCGGCGCGGAACTGACGGCCAAAGGACGGATGAACGACCCATTTGCCCTCACATTCTACCTGAACGCCCTCCGCCGGCTCCGCAAAGGTACCCAGCACGGTAACGCCTTCCTCGCCGGTATCGATCTCCATGATCGCAAAGCCGGTATGCTCGTCATAATAATTCAGCACCTCGACAGTACCTGTTAACTTTTCAAGCACCTCGTTATCCATACGGTCCTCCGTCATTTTTAGTCAATATATTATAGCATATACGACGAATGAAAAAAAGAGGTAATCCGTAAAACGGCGCAAAAAAACAAGGGATGGAAAACCCATCCCTTGCAGTGAGTATTCAATTACTCCTCGATAGCGATAACAACGCCTGAACCTACGGTTCTGCCGCCCTCACGGATAGCAAAACGCAGACCGTTTTCGATAGCGATCGGAGTGATCAGCTCAACGTTCATATCAACGTTGTCGCCAGGCATACACATCTCTGTGCCTTCCGGAAGAGTGATAACGCCGGTAACGTCTGTGGTTCTGAAATAGAACTGAGGACGATAGTTGTTGAAGAACGGAGTGTGACGGCCGCCCTCGTCCTTGGACAGAACGTAAACCTGGCCGGTGAACTTGGTGTGAGGCTTAATGGAACCCGGCTGAGCAAGAACCTGGCCTCTCTTGATCTCTGTTCTCTGAACACCACGCAGCAGGCAGCCGATGTTGTCGCCGGCCTCTGCATAGTCGAGGATCTTTCTGAACATCTCGATACCGGTGCAAACGGTGGTTCTGGATTCTTCTTCAAGACCTACCATTTCAACCTGGTCGTTAGTCTTCAGCTGGCCTCTCTCAACTCTACCGGTAGCAACAGTACCACGGCCTGTGATCGTGAATACGTCCTCAACAGGCATCAGGAACGGCAGGTCAGACTTACGGTCAGGAGTCGGAATATAATCATCAACAGCGTCCATGAGCTCGCCGATGCAAGCGCAAGCAGGATCGTCAATGCTGTCAGCCTCAAGAGCCTTCAGAGCAGAACCCTTGATGATCGGGCATTCGTCATCAAATTCATACTCAGCAAGGGTCTCACGGATTTCCATCTCAACGAGTTCAAGCAGCTCTTCGTCGTCAACCTGGTCGGTCTTGTTCATGAAGACGATGATTGCCGGAACGCCTACCTGACGGGCAAGGAGAAGGTGCTCCTTGGTCTGAGCCATCGGGCCGTCGGTAGAAGCGATAACAAGGATAGCGCCGTCCATCTGAGCAGCACCGGTGATCATGTTCTTAATATAGTCAGCGTGACCCGGGCAGTCAACGTGCGCATAGTGACGCTTGTCAGTCTCATACTCAACGTGAGCAGTGTTGATGGTGATACCACGCTCTCTCTCTTCAGGAGCCTTATCAATGTTCTCATAAGCTTCGAACTTTGCATAGCCCTTAGCAGCCAGATACTTGGTGATCGCTGCGGTCAGAGTGGTCTTGCCGTGGTCAACGTGACCGATGGTACCAATGTTTACGTGCGGTTTGGTACGGTTAAAATGTTCTTCTGCCATTGGAATTTCCTCCTTAAAATTTACAATAGAAAATTGTGCAATGATATTTTAACAAATACTTTTCAAAATATCAAGTATTTTTATGAAATTATGGTATAATTATCAATTCTTTGAACGTTCGTTGATAATTTTCTCAGAAATTGACTTCGGAACCGGATCATAACCCTCTGGTTCCATGGTATACTGGCCTCTGCCCTGAGTCTTGGAACGCAGGTCGTTAACGTAGCCGAACATCTCTGACAGCGGAACACGCGCATTGATCTGCTTCACGCCGCCGATTCTGTCCTCCATGCCCTGGATCTGACCGCGGCGGGAGTTCAGGTCACCGATCACATCGCCCATGTAATCCTCCGGTACGATGACCGTTACCTTCATCATCGGCTCAAGAATGATCGGGTTAGCCTTCTTAGCTGCATCCTTAAACGCCATAGAGCCTGCGATCTTGAACGCCATTTCAGAGGAGTCAACCTCATGATAAGAGCCGTCATAAAGCTCTACTCTGACGTCCACTACCGGATAACCGGCAACGATACCGCTCTTCATAGCCGCCTGGATACCGGCGTCTACAGCAGGGATATATTCCTTCGGGATTGCGCCGCCGACCACCTGGTTATCAAATGCATAACCCTGGCCGATGCCATTTTCATCCACGTTCGGGAACATACGGATCTTAACATGACCGTACTGACCGGAACCACCGGACTGCTTCTTATACTTCAGGTCAGACATGGAGTCGCCCTGAATCGTCTCTTTATAAGCAACCTGCGGTGCACCGATATTCGCCTCGACCTTAAATTCACGCAGCAGACGGTCAACGATGATCTCCAGATGGAGCTCACCCATACCGGCAATAATGGTCTGGCCGGTTTCCTCGTCAGTATACGCCTTAAAGGTAGGATCTTCTTCTGCCAGCTTCGCCAGCGCAATACCCATTTTTTCCTGGCCAGCCTTCGTTTTCGGCTCGATCGCCACGCGGATAACCGGATCAGGGAAGTTCATGGACTCGAGGATGATCGGATGATCTTCATCGCACAGCGTATCGCCGGTCGTCGTATTCTTTAAGCCAACGGCTGCAGCAATATCACCGGCGTAGCATTCCGGAATATCCTCTCTGTGGTTAGCGTGCATCTGCAGAATTCTGCCAAGTCTTTCTCTGTGTCCCTTGACGGAGTTGAAGCAGGTCTTGCCTGCGACGGCAACGCCCGAGTAAACACGGAAATAGCAGATCTTACCGACATAAGGGTCGGTGGCAATTTTAAAGGCCAGTGCAGAGAACGGCTCGTCATCGGAAGAATGACGGTATTCCTCTTCGTCAGTGTCAGGATTAACGCCCTTGATGGATTCAATATCTGTCGGAGCAGGCATATAGTCGACGATTGCGTCAAGCAGCGGCTGAACGCCCATATTACGGTAGGCTGTTCCGCAGCACATCGGCACCATCTCGCCGGCGATCGTGGATTGACGGATGATCCGTCTGATGTCCTCTATCGTCACGGCGTCCTCGCCCTCTTCAAAGTATTTTTCCATCAGCTCCTCGTCCTGCTCAACGATATGCTCAATGAGCTTGGTTCTGTATTCCTCCGCAAGCTCCTGCATTTCAGGACGGATCTCTCTGATCTCAAATTTTTGGCCGTTATTCTTATCAGGCTCAATATAAATGATTTCGTGATTCTCAACCAGGTCGATAATTCCCTCAAAGGTATCCTCAGAGCCGATCGGCAGCTGAATCGGAATGGCGTTACACTGGAACCTGTCCAGCACCATGTTATAAACATTGAAGAAATCGGCACCCATAATGTCCATCTTATTGACAAAGATCATTCTGGGTACTTTATATTCGTCAGCCTGACGCCATACGGTTTCAGACTGCGGCTCAACACCGCCCTTTGCGCAAAGCACGGTAACGGAACCGTCGAGCACACGCAGGGAACGCTGCACCTCTACTGTGAAGTCAACGTGACCGGGGGTGTCGATGATATTGATTCTGTGATCTCTCCAAAAACAGGTGGTAGCAGCCGAGGTGATCGTAATACCTCTCTCCTGCTCCTGTTCCATCCAGTCCATGGTAGCAGCACCGTCGTGGGTTTCACCGATCTTATGGTTAATACCCGTGTAAAAAAGGATACGCTCCGTTGTAGTTGTTTTACCTGCATCGATATGAGCCATGATACCGATATTTCTGGTTTCCTCTAGAGATACTTTTCTTGGCATTTTTTCATACCTTTCTGCCCACACAAAGTCATGAATTTCCGCAAAGCCAAATCTGTGGGCGAACAAGGAATACACGGAAATTCAGCCGCCGATTGCGGCAGTGCGCTGTGTTGAAGCAGAGTAAGTAAAATCCGAACACGGTTTAAAATGGCAGATTCGCCTTATCTCTGCGTTAAAATACTTAAGGCACACAGCAGCCGAAAAATCAGATTAATATCTGAAGTGAGCAAAAGCCTTATTAGCTTCAGCCATTCTGTGCGTATCGTCACATCTCTTGACGGCGCCGCCGGTCTTGTTAGCTGCGTCCATAATTTCAGCAGCAAGACGTTCTCTCATGGTTCTTTCACTTCTTGCACGGGCAAAGAATGTGATCCATCTGAGACCAAGCGTCTGACGTCTTTCAGGACGAACCTCAAGCGGTACCTGGTAAGTAGCACCACCGATACGGCGAGCCTTTACCTCGAGAACCGGCATAACGTTCTCCATTGCAGCGTCGAATACTTCAATCGGATCCTTACCTGTCTTTTCCTGAATAATTTCAAAGGCACCGTAAACGATCTTCTGTGCAACACCCTTCTTGCCATCCAGCATAATGTTGTTGATAAGACGGGTCACAACCTTTGAATTGTAAAGCGGATCAGGTAATACATCACGCTTAGCGATTTGACCTCTTCTTGGCATCTTCGCTTCCCTCCTTCATTAAATAGTATGAGTTCATAGGTACTCGGTTTTTCCGTGGAGCCAACAAAAAGTCTACGCACTATATAAATAGGTATAAACTATTGTCAGTCCATTCATTGCAGAAGTAGCTTGTTTTACTTCTGTGAAGTAAATAATTACTTCAGAAGTGATTGATTATCGAAACGGATAGAAGAAAATTCAAGAGAACGGATGGATTGTCACATTTCTTTGATGCAGGCATACTGACGTATGTCAAATCAAAAAATGGGACAAGGCGCCGTTATATTGAATTTTATCGATTCGGCTTCGGTAATTAATTACTTCTTAACTTTAGGTCTCTTGGCACCGTACTTGGAACGGCTCTGCATTCTGCCGGTCACGCCCTGGGTATCCAGTGTACCGCGGATGATGTGGTAACGAACACCGGGAAGGTCCTTAACACGGCCGCCGCGAACCATAACAACAGAGTGCTCCTGGAGGTTGTGACCAACGCCCGGGATGTAAGCAGACACTTCCATACCGTTGGTAAGACGAACTCTGGCAATCTTACGGAGAGCGGAATTCGGCTTCTTCGGGGTCGCTGTCTTAACTGCTGTGCAAACGCCGCGCTTCTGCGGAGAAGCGTTATTCGTCATAACGTTCTTCTTCGTGTTTAAGCCCTTTAAAAGTGCAGGTGCTTTCGCCTTCTTTTCAAGTGACTTACGTCCTGTTCTTACAAGCTGATTAAAGGTAGGCAATAGTTTATCTCCTTTCTGAATTATTTATGCACGTATGCGCATAAGATAAGCTTGACCGTTAACGCCGATCGGCTGTTCAAGCCTATCTTATACGCATACCCGCGGAGTGCAGACAAGCTGCACTCCGTTGGCATTTTGTACAAATATCCTGTGCGAATTTTAGTAAAATCGCCAAATCGCACTGACACGATTACGTATTATAGCATTGGTTCCTACAATTTGTCAAGGATATTTTTAATATATTAAGGAAGGTTTTTCAGTTAGTTAGTGCTACCTGAAAGCAGTTCCTGCAGCTGCTCAATATTGAAGATCTCCTCTGAGCCCTCTGCGCTGAAATAGCTGGGGATTACATCCACGTCTCTGAAAACATCCATACCGGTTCCGGCCGGAATCAGCTTACCGATCAGCACGTTCTCCTTCAGGCCAAGCAGCGGATCGCTCTTGCCCTTGATCGCGGCGTCGGTCAGCACTCTGGTGGTCTCCTGGAAGGAAGCAGCCGACAGGAAGGAATCCGTTGCCAGAGAAGCCTTGGTAATACCCATCAGCAGCGGCACATACGTCGCGTGCTTCAGGTTCTCCTCCCCTGCTCTGATTCTGGCGTCGACCTTGTCGTTGGCCTCATCCACCTGAGATACATCCATCATCGTGCCCGGGATCAGGTCGGTATCGCCGGCCTCGTCCACCGTACACTTCTTCAACATCTGACGGACGATAACCTCAATGTGCTTATCGTTGATATCAACACCCTGCGTACGGTAAGCGAACTGAACCTCTTTGATCAGGTAGTTATAAACTGCCTCCTTGCCGAGGATCGCCAGCACGTCGTGCGGGTTCTTGGCACCCATGGTGATCTCCTGACCCTTCGCAATATGCGCGCCCTCCACGATATTCTCATGCAGACGGGAGCCGTAAGGAATCAGGTACTTCTTTTCTTCGCCCGTCTCGGTATTATATACCACAACGTGACGGCTCTTCTTGATCTCCTCAAAGCGAACGTCGCCCTCGATTTCGGAGAGGATCGCCAGCTGCTTCGGCTTTCTGGCTTCAAACAGCTCCTCGACTCTCGGCAGACCCTGGGTGATATCCTCACCGCCGGCAACACCGCCGGTGTGGAAGGTTCTCATGGTCAGCTGGGTACCCGGCTCACCGATGGACTGTGCGGCGATCGTACCGACCGCTTCACCGACCTGTACCGGTTCATTGAACGCCAGGTTGGAGCCGTAGCACTTGCAGCACACGCCGTTGCGGGATTTACAGGTGATCAAGGAACGGATCTTCACAGAGGTAATACCGGCGTCCACAATACGCTCCGCATCCTCTGCGGTCATGATTCTGTCGGTATCCATGAGGATCTCGCCGGTTTCCGGATGTACGACCGGCTCGGAGACATAACGGCCTACCAAACGCTCCTCGAGTGACTCGAGCACACGCTCGCCGTCCATGATGGAATAAACCTCAATACCGTCATGGCAGCCGCAATCTCTGTCGCGGATGATAACATCCTGCGAAACGTCAACCAGACGTCTGGTCAGGTAACCGGAGTCAGCGGTACGCAGCGCGGTATCGGTCAAGCCCTTACGCGCACCACGGGAGGAAATGAAGTATTCCAGAATATTCAGACCTTCACGGTAGTTGGCACGGATCGGAACCTCGATCGTCTTACCGGAGGTATTAGCGATCAGACCTCTCATACCGGCCAGCTGACGCAGCTGCGAGGTACTACCACGCGCGCCGGAGTCAACCATCATGTGGATCGGGTTATGCGTTCCGTCGAAGTTACCGGTCAGCTCGTTCGATACCTTATCCGTACAGTCCTCCCAAGCCTTGATAACGGCGGAGGAACGCTCCTCATTGGTGATCTCACCCCAGTTATAGCTGGCCATGATCTCATCCACCTTAGCCTCTGTTTCGGCCAGGTATTCCTTTTTCTTTTCAGGAATCAGCGCGTCAATAACGGCAACCGTCGTACCGGAAATGGTAGAATACTTATAGCCCTGCGCCTTCAGCTCGTCGAGCATACGGGAGGCAACAGACACGCCGTGCTTATGAATACACTTGTCCGCGATCTTCGTCAGTCCGCCCTTCTTCACGACGAAGGAAACCTCCAGGTCAAACGCATTGTCCGGATTGCTTCTGTCGACAAAGCCAAGGTCCTGCGGCACCGGACGGTTAAAGATCACGCGGCCGACAGTGGTTTTCACCAGCTTAGAGACTGTCTGACCGTCAATTTCCTTTGTGAAGCGGATCAGACACTCACTGTGCAGACCGAGCGAACCCTCCTGATACGCCATCAGCGCCTCATCGGTATCGCGGTAGATATTATACTTGGTGACCTCTTCGCCGTCGATCACTTCTGTTCTCGGCGCGCCGGGCTCACCCTCTTTGATCATCGTCAGGTAGTAAGAACCGATGACCATATCCTGCGTCGGCACTGCCACCGGCTTACCGTCGGACGGCTTGAGCAGGTTGTTAGCAGCCAGCATCAGCATTCTTGCCTCTGCCTGCGCCTCAGCGGACAGCGGTACGTGAACAGCCATCTGGTCACCGTCGAAGTCTGCGTTGAACGCGGTACAAGCCAGCGGATGCAGCTTGATCGCTCTACCCTCAACGAGCACCGGCTCAAAGGCCTGGATACCCAGTCTGTGCAGCGTAGGCGCACGGTTCAGCATAACCGGATGATCCTTGATAACAACCTCGAGGGCATCCCATACTCTCGGGTCGTCCGCCTTCTCTACCTTCTTACGGGCAGACTTGATATTGGAAGCGACGCCGGTCTCCACCAGGCGCTTCATGATAAACGGCTTGAACAGCTCGATCGCCATTTCCTTCGGCAGACCGCACTGATACATCTTCAACTCCGGACCGACAACGATAACGGAACGGCCGGAATAGTCAACACGCTTACCGAGCAGGTTCTGACGGAAGCGGCCCTGCTTACCCTTGAGCATATCGGACAGGGACTTGAGCGGACGGTTGGACGGACCGGTGACCGGTCTGCCGCGTCTGCCGTTATCAATCAGGGCGTCAACCGCCTCCTGGAGCATTCTCTTTTCGTTTCTGATAATAATATCAGGGGCGTGCAGCTCCATGAGTCTCTTTAAACGGTTGTTACGGTTAATGACTCTGCGGTACAGGTCGTTGAGGTCGGAAGTAGCAAAGCGGCCGCCGTCCAGCTGTACCATCGGGCGAATATCCGGCGGAATAACCGGAATCACGTCTAAGATCATCCACTCCAGCTTGTTGCCGCTGTGGTAGAAGGCATCGACAACATCGAGGCGCTTCAGCAGCTTGACGCGCTTTTGACCGGTAGCGGTCTCCAGCTCCTCCGTCAGCTGTGCTCTGAGTGTCGGCACGTCGATCTCCATCAGCAGCTCCTTGATCGCCTCAGCGCCCATGCCGGCCTTAAAGTCGTCCTCATATCTTTCACGCATCTCTGCGTATTCCTTTTCGTTGAGGATCTGCATCTTCTCCAGCGGCGTATCGCCCGGATCGGTAACGATGTAAAGCGCAAAGTAAAGCACCTTTTCAAGGTATCTCGGGGAAATATCCAGTACTAAGCCGAGGCGGCTCGGAATACCCTTGAAATACCAGATATGCGATACCGGCGCTGCCAGCTCAATGTGGCCCATACGCTCGCGGCGTACCTTGGCGCGGGTGATCTCAACGCCGCAGCGTTCACAGACCTTGCCCTTATGGCGAACCTTCTTATATTTACCGCAATGACATTCCCAGTCCTTCATGGGGCCGAAGATGCGCTCGCAGAAAAGTCCGTCACGCTCTGGCTTCAGGGTTCTGTAATTGATGGTTTCCGGCTTGGTAACTTCGCCGTAGCTCCATTCGCGGATACGCTCCGGTGAGGCAAGTCCTATTTTAATTGAACTGAATTCTGTTGTTGAATTATGATCCATATTTGGAAGCTCTCCTTTTCTATAGTTTATTGGAAATTAGTCAGAACCGAACGGTTTATTCGTCGTCATCGTCGAACGAGCCGAACGCGTCTGCGAAGTTGGAGAAGAAATCTGCGTCTCCGTCATCGTCGTCCTCGTCGTCAATAAAGTCCTGACCTGCTTCCGATAATGCCAGCTCCTCGTCAGCGTCCACAAAGCCGTAGCCCTCGGTGTCGCTGCCAAAGTCGTCCACGTCGGTCATTGCTTCGTCTACGCCGGTATCGTCAGCCGGTGCGCTGACAGGAGGAATACCGTCATCGTCAAGGTCCTGCTTGAGCTCAACCTCTTCACCGTTCTTATCATACAGTCTGGTGTCGAGGCCGAGCGCCTGAAATTCCTTAAAGAGCACCTTGAACGCCTCCGGTACGCCGGCGGGCGGGATGTTCTCGCCCTTGACGATCGCCTCATACGTGCTGACACGGCCTACCACATCATCCGACTTCACCGTGATGATCTCCTGCAGGGTGTAAGCAGCGCCGTAAGCCTCGAGCGCCCAAACCTCCATCTCACCGAAACGCTGACCGCCGAACTGCGCTTTACCGCCGAGCGGCTGCTGCGTGACAAGGCTGTAAGGACCGGTGGAACGGGCGTGCATCTTATCGTCAACAAGGTGATGCAGCTTCAGATAGTACATATAGCCGACGGTGACGCGGTTGTCAAATACCTCACCGGTTCTGCCGTCGGTAAGCGTCGTCTTACCGTCATAAACCTTGTTGCCGTTTTCATCAACATAGTAACCGATATCCGCCTGCTTCAGACATTCACGGATATCATCCTCGTGTGCGCCGTCAAATACCGGCGTCATCATCTTCCAGCCAAGCGCCATCGCGGCATAGCCGAGGTGAACCTCCAGCACCTGACCGATGTTCATACGGGAAGGTACGCCGAGCGGGTTCAGCACGATGTCAAGCGGACGTCCGTCCGGCAGGAACGGCATATCCTCCTGCGGCAGTACACGGGAAACAACGCCCTTGTTACCGTGACGGCCGGCCATCTTATCGCCTGCCTGAATCTTACGCTTCTGCGCAATGTAAACACGAACGACCTTGTTCACGCCCGGGCTGAGCTCGTCGCTGTTCGCTCTGGTAAATACCTTTACGTCCACAACGATACCGTATTCGCCGTGCGGCACCTTCAGGGAGGTGTCACGCACCTCGCGCGCCTTTTCGCCAAAGATCGCACGGAGCAGACGTTCCTCCGCCGTCAGGTCGGTCTCGCCCTTCGGCGTTACCTTACCGACAAGGATATCGCCCGAGTGAACCTCGGCACCGATGCGGATAATACCGTCCTCGTCAAGATCCTTCAGCGCTTCCTCGCCGACGTTCGGAATATCACGGGTGATTTCCTCCGGACCGAGCTTGGTGTCACGCGCTTCCTGATCGTGCTCTATAATATGAATAGAGGTGTAAACGTCGTCGCGCACAATTTTTTCATTAATCAGAACGGCGTCCTCGTAGTTGTAGCCCTCCCAGGTCATGAAGCCGATCAGGGCATTCTTACCAAGGGAGATTTCGCCGTTGCAGGTAGCCGGACCGTCAGCAATCACCTGTCCGTCCTCTACCGTCTGATGCAGGGAAACGATCGGGCGCTGGTTAATACAGGTGCCCTGGTTGGAGCCGGCGAATTTGATCAGCTCATAGCGGTCGATCTCACCGGTCTTTGTCTTAATTTCAACTGTGTCAGCGTCAAGACCGACTACCACGCCGCCGCGCTTCGCAGCCACGACAACGCCGGAGTCATAAGCGGCCTTGTATTCCATACCGGTACCGACCACAGGCGCCTCTGTTTTCAGCAGCGGCACTGCCTGACGCTGCATGTTCGCGCCCATCAGCGCACGGTTAGCGTCATCGTTTTCAAGGAACGGAATCATCGCGGTTGCCACCGATACAACCATCTTCGGGGAAACGTCCATGTAATCCACTCTTTCGGGCGGCATCGTCAGGAACTCGTCCCTGTAACGGCAGGTAACTCTGGCGTTGGCAAAACGGCCTTCCTCGTCGAGCGGCTCGTTCGCCTGGGCGACCACAAACTCGTCCTCCATATCGGCGGTCATATAAACAACCTCGTCGGTAACGACGCCGGTTTTCTTATCGATCTTACGGTACGGCGCTTCGATGAAGCCGTATTCGTTCAGGCGGCTGTAGCAAGCCAGGTAAGAGATCAGACCGATGTTAGGACCTTCCGGTGTTTCAATCGGGCACATACGGCCGTAATGCGTATAGTGAACGTCACGTACCTCAAAGCCGGCACGGTCTCTGGACAGACCGCCGGGGCCGAGCGCGGAAAGACGTCTCTTATGGGTTAACTCCGCCAGCGGGTTGTTCTGGTCCATGAACTGCGACAGCGGCGAGGAACCGAAGAACTCGCGGATCGCCGCCACGACCGGACGGATATTGATCAGCGCCTGCGGCGTGATCGCCTCCTCGTCGTCCTGCGCCTGCAGAGTCATTCTTTCGCGGATGACGCGCTCCATACGGGTAAAGCCGATACGGAACTGGTTTTGCAGCAGCTCGCCCACGGCGCGGATTCTTCTGTTGCCGAGGTGGTCGATATCGTCGGTTCTGCCGACGCCGAGCGCCAGGTTGTTCAGGTAAGATACCGTGGCGAAAATATCGTCAACGATAATGTGATTCGGGATCAGGTCGTCATGCTTGATGCGGATTTCCTCTTCGATGGCCTGCTGGTCATCGCCGCACTTTTCGAGGATCTCCATCAGTACACGGTAAGAGACCTTTTCATTGATCGCAAGGGCTTTCTTGTCGATCGTCACGTACTTGTCGATATTGACCATACCGTTGGAAGCGATCTTGACCTCTCTGCCGCTTTCCAGCTGCACGTACGCAAACATAACGCCTGCGTCCTCGATCTCGTTCGCCTTCACCGAGTCGATCTTTTCACCGGCATCCGCGAGGAATTCACCCTGCGGTGAAATCACCGGACGTGACAGGATCTGACCGTTCAGACGGTCGGCAATGCCAAGCTTTTTGTTGTACTTATAACGGCCGACTCTCGACAGATCGTAACGGTGCGCGTCAAAGAACAGTCCGTCAAGGTGCGCCTGCGCTGTCTCCAGCGTCGGCGGCTCGCCCGGGCGCAGCTTTTTGTAAACCTCCAGCAGCGCCTCCTCCATGTTCTTGGTTGCGTCCTTTTCGATCGTGGCCTCAATTCTTTCGTCCTCGCCAAAGAACTCGCGGATCTCCTCGTCCGTGCCGAGGCCGAGGGCTCTCAGGAACGTCGTAATGAAGATCTTTCTGTTCTTATCGATTCTGACATAAAACAGGTCGTTGGCGTCGGTTTCATACTCGAGCCAGGCGCCGCGGTTCGGGATCACCGTGTTGGTGTAAAGCTCTTTACCTGTTTTGTCGTGCTCCATGTGATAGTATACACCGGGAGATCTGACAAGCTGCGATACAATACATCTTTCTGCACCGTTGATAACAAAGGTGCCTGCGTCGGTCATCAGCGGAAAATCGCCCATGTAGATGGTGTTTTCCTTCACCTCGCCGGTTTCCTTATTCACCAGGCGGGCTCTGACCTTGAGCGGCTTTGCGTAGGACACGTCACGCGCCTTACACTGGGCAATGGTGTATTTCGGCTCATCGTCCATGGAATAGTCGATGAAATCCAGCACCAGGTTACCGGTATAATCAGCGATCGAGCCGATGTCGCGGAAAACCTCCTTCAGACCCTCGTCAAGGAACCACTGGTAAGACTTCTTCTGCACCTCAATCAGGTTCGGCATCTGCATAACCTCATTGATTTTTGCAAAGCTCTTTCGTGTAGTTGTACCAACCTGTACATCCTTCACATTCACCATAAAGGTATTCACTCCGTTTCGTTTAGATTTGCTAAAATATGAGAATTCGGACAAGCCGCTGCAACCGGCGGCAAAGCCGTGTATCCGACAGAAAACAATATATTTTTTGATTAGCTTATAATTAATAGAAAAGCTTAAAAAATATAAATTCCCATTTTAAAGTAGTATAGAGTATAATACTTCGCTCTGTCAAAGTCAAGAAAAATTTTATAAAATTTTCAAATTCATTTTCAAAACTTAAAAAGTTTTTTAACTACCCAGCCGTGTGTTTTGCGTTTTTGGCAAAAAAAGAGCGCTGCCGTGTGCCGGAACACACCGCAGCGCCAAAGGTCATTACGGGTTTTGACATTCCCCTTTTGCATTAAAGCGATAGGTTTTGCCGCTGATCGTTTTGCTGCCGGTGACCATATCGCCGTTCGGATTCAGATAATACCACTTGCCGGCGTCCTTCAGCCAGCCGGTTTTCATTGCGCCGCTCGCGTTAAAGTAATACCACTTGCCGCTGATATACTTCCAGCCGGTCGTCATTGCGCCGCTGCCGGTGAAATAATACCAAACGTTCTTGATCTTCAGCCAGCCGGTGATCATCACGCCCTTGGAATTCAGATAGTACCACTTGCCGTCAACCTTCTGCCAATACTTCAGCATGACGTTATCCTTATACAGATACCACTTGCCGTCGACCTTGTACCAGCCGTTTTTGCCGACCAGCTTCGGCACCGACTTCGGCGTCCGGCTGAGCTCCTCGCCGCACACGGTACAATAGACAACCTCGTCATAGCTGCCGGCCTTGCTGTAGGTCGGCTTGACTTCGTTCTCCTTGACAGCCGCACCCGGGGTATGACCGAGCTTCTCGGTTGTCTTAGTCTCCCTGTTCAGTTCCTCATTGCAAACGGTGCAATAGATCACTTCATCATACGAACCTTCCGCAGTACAAGTAGCAGCGACTTCGTTCTCAACAACGACTTCGCCCGGGGTATGACCGAGCTTGTCAGTCGTCTTGGTCTCGCGGCTCAGTTCTTCATTGCAAACGGTGCAATAGATCACTTCATCGTAAGAACCTTCCGCAGTACAGGTTGCCGGTACTTCGTTCTCAATAACGACTTCACCTGCTGTGTGACCAAGCTTGTCAGTCGTCTTGGTCTCCCTGCTCAGTTCCTCGTTGCAAACGGTGCAATAGATTACTTCATCGTAAGAACCGTTCGCAGTGCAAGTAGCAGCGACTTCGTTCTCAATCACAACTTCGCCCGGGGTATGACCAAGCTTGTCAGTCGTCTTGGTCTCGCGGCTCAGTTCTTCATTGCAAACGGTGCAATAGATTACTTCATCGTAACTGCCATCCGTTGTGCAAGTAGCAGCCACTTCATTTTCAATGACAACTTCGCCCGGGGTATGACCGAGCTTGTCAGTCGTCTTGGTCTCGCGGCTCAGTTCCTCATTGCAAACGGTGCAATAGATTACTTCGTCATAAGAGCCATCCGTTGTGCAAGTAGCAGCGACTTCATTCTCGATCACAACTTCACCCGGAGTATGACCAAGCTTTTCCGTTGTCTTGGTCTCTCTGCTCAGTTCCTCATTGCAAACAGTGCAATAGATTACTTCATCATACGAACCGCCAGCTGTACAAGTAGCAGCGACTTCATTTTCAATAACGACGTCACCTGGGGTGTGACCGAGCTTCTCTGTCGTTTTGGTCTCTCTGCTCAGTTCCTCGTTACAAACAGTGCAGTAAATTACTTCATCATACGAGCCTCCCGCTGTGCAAGTAGCAGGCTCTGCATTTTCAATAATCGGTTCACCGGCAGTATGGTCAAGCTTGTCGATCGTCTTGGTCTCTCTGCTCAGTTCTTCATTGCAAACAGTACAATAGATTACTTCATCATACGAACCGCCAGCGGTACAAGTGGCCGGCACTTCATTCTCTATCACAACCTCGCCTGCAGTATGGTCAAGCTTGTCGGTCGTCTTTGTCTCACGGCTCAGCTCCTCGCCACATTCTGTACAGTAAACCACCTCGTCATAAGAACCGTCAGTCGTACAGGTAGCCGGCACTTCATTTTCGACCACGGCCTCGCCGGGCGTATGAACATGAGGCTGCTTAAAAATATACGTAACGCTATCCTTAAAGAGTACATCATTGCCGCCCTCGTCGTTCTTGATCGTCACGCGGCTGTTCCAGGTCTCTTCATAGTCGTCATAGCGCACGGTTTGCAGGCCCGTCACGCTGTCGAACGCAGCCTCGTTAATGAGCGTCAGTGAAGCGGGCAGCGTAATCTCCTCCAGCGTCGCCGCATAGAAGAACGCACCGTTGTCGATCACGGTCACGCCGTCCGGCACGGTATAGGCGGTGTCAGTTTTTTTAGAGGCATAACGGATCAGCTCCGTCATATCCTTATTGTAAAGCACGTTGTCCACGGCGGTAAAATGCGTATTCGCGCTGTCCACGGTGATGGTTTTCAGACGCTCTGAGCCGCTGAAGGCGTTGGTGCCGATGCTGCTGACGGAGGCCGGCAGGTGCAGCTCCTGCAAGAAGAAGAGGTGGTAAAAGGCATTCATGCCGATCGTTTCCACATCCTTGCCGAGGTTCAGCTCATCGATCGCGTTGCAGTCATGGAACGCCATGTCGCCGATGGTTTTAATCCCGTCCGAAATCGTCAGCGACACAATTTCGCCATGCATAAAGAACGCCGCTCTGCCGATCGCCGTCACCGGATGGCCGTCCAGCTCGTCCGGAACGGTCACGATCGTGCGGTTACCGCTGTAGCCGGTAATCGTGGCTTCGTCGCCGCTGAGGGTATAGGTATAATCGCCGCTCGTATACGCCAGCGCCTGAAAGCTGACCGAGCATAGTGCAGACAGCACCATGGCGAGCGACAGTACAAGACTGATGATCCGTTTCATAAAAACACTCCTTTTTTTGCGTTGGGTTGCGATAAAAGTTCAATTTAATTTTAACATACCGTGCCCCGTTTCGCAACAGGAAAATTTTCAAATTCCGTCAAAGGAGCATATAGAATGTATTGAATTTACAGAATTAATCTGTTATAATATTTAATCACGAATACAGTTAACACGGTGTTGAACCGATACGGAGAGCGATATGAAGTCCATCATCCGGCGCCTGAGCGCGCTGTTACTGGCGGCAGTGCTGACAGCCTCCCTGTTCAGCGGCTGCTCTGCAAAAGAAAAACGAATCAATTTTATGTACCCCTTCACGGCGGACGTCAACAGCTACGATCCGCAGGTGGCGGCGACGTCTGACGAATTTCTGATTATTGAAAATACCTTTGAGGGACTGATCAGGATGCAGGACGATGGTACGGTCGTCAAGGGCTGCGCCGACAGCTGGGACATCAGCGCCGACGGGCTGACCTATACGTTCCGTCTGAAGCAGGGGCTCAAATGGAATATCACGACCGACCAATATACGGAGGGCGATCACAAGGGCGAGTACAAGGACAAGCGGCTGCAGCTGCTTGGCTATGAATTCAATCCGGACATTACGGCGCATGACTTTGTGTTTGCGCTGCAGCGCGCCGTATCGCCGGAGACGCAGTGCCCGATGTTCCCGTCCGTTGCCGCGATCGAAAACGCGGTGGCGATCAATAACGGTACCGCCTCGCCGGACACACTCGGCGCAGAGGCCACGGACGATTACACGCTGGTCATTCATCTGGCCGCACCGGACGAAGGCTTTTTACAGACGCTGACGACCGCCGTCGCCATGCCGTGTAACGAAGAATTTTTCCTGGCAACGAAGGGCCGCTACGGGCTGGAGCTGAAGTACACGCTGTTCAACGGACAGTTTTATGTCAGCCAAATTCTGGACGCCTCGTACCTGCTCAAGCGCAACGAGGAATACAAAGGTGAATTCCCGACGGTCATCAACCAGCTTTCCCTGCGCATCAGCGCCAACGACGAGGAGACCGGCAGCAAGAGCGTTGCCGGCAGGCTGGAAAGCGGTTCTTATGACGCCGCCTTTATTACCGGCCAACAAACCGAGCAGCTCGGTCACGACAGCGGTATCGCCTACGTTCCTTACGAGGACACGACCTGGGCGCTGCTGCTCAATACGGGCAACGAGGTTTTTCAGAATGACGACCTGCGGTATGCCTTCTGCGTCGGGCTGACCAAAACCGACGTAGCGGACAAGGATTATCTGCAAGCGGCGGACAACCTGCTGCCGCGCTCCTGCACGGTCGGCGGACAACCGGCGGCGGAGGCGATCGGTCGCACCACGTATACCCCGAACGAGGAAAAAAGCATTACGTACTGGAAAAGCGGCTTAAAGGCGCTGGGCGTCAGCGACGTCACCGTGACCGTGCTGACCGTGCCGGAGATGGAAATGCCGCTCAAGGAAATGCTGCAGGGCGTGCAGGCCGGTATCGGCAGCGTGATCAAGGACGATGACGGCAATGCGCTGCACTTTACCCTCAAGGTGGAAACCGCCTCACTCAGCGAGCTGTCATCAGCCGTAGCGAAGCGTGAATACGACGCGGTGCTGTATCCGTTCAGAAGCAGCTCCACCTCCCCTGTTACGTATTTAAAAGATTTTTGTACGAATAATAAAACCGGCTTCGACGCCACGGCCGCTGAGGCAGCCCTAACCGAAGCCGAAGGTGCGCAGGACACCGCCGCGCAAACAGACGCGCTGCGCCGCGCAGAGCAGGCCATTGTAGACAGCTTCTCTGTCTATCCGATGCTGCGCGAAACAAGCTATTACGCCAGCGCAAAGGGCGTCACCGGCATTCAGTTCCACGCCGGCTCCGGACGGGTGAGCTTTGTGGCGGCAACAAGAGAGGATTAAGGGTGAGACAGGTATGGTAAGCACCGACAGCGGTAAACGGAACAGGCGCGCTGTTGCCGTCAGCTGGGTCTTATGCGTGCTGTGTATGGGGGCGATCTTTTGGTTTTCCTCCCGTACCGCGAGCGAATCCACCGCGCAGAGCGATGTGTTTGTGGAATGGCTGATGAGCCTTTTCGGTGAGAGTGCGCTGTGGGTATTTATTGTCCGGAAAAGCGCGCACTGTCTGGAATTCACCGGCCTTTCCCTTTTATTCAACACGGCGTGGTATTTTACACGCGAAAGGAAATCGGTGCTCCTTGCCGTCGCCTGCACCTCGCTTTATGCCGTTACGGACGAGCTGCATCAGCTGTTTGTGGACGGCCGCTCCTGTGAGCTGCGGGACTGGGCGATCGACACGCTCGGCGCCGTGCTCGGCGCGCTTGGCTTTTTAGTGCTGCTGGCGCTGACGCAAAAAATCATCCATCATCGGCAACAAAAGAGGAAAAAGCAATGAATGTACTCGTATTTGATACGGAGGAGCAGATCGGCATCGCCGCCGGCTACTATCTGTGCGGTCAGGTGCTGCAAAAGCCTGATTCCGTACTCGGGCTGGCAACGGGCTCTACGCCGATCAAGGCCTACAACCATATTATTCAGCTATACCGTCAGGGCGCGGTCGATTTTTCAAGGGTCACGACGTTTAATTTAGACGAATACTGCCGGCTGCCGGTGGACGATCCGAATTCCTACCGTGCCTTCATGCAGGAGCACCTGTTCCGCCACATCAATATTACGGCGGAAAATATTCATTTTCTGGACGGTAACGCGGCGGATCTGCAAAAAGAATGTGCCGCTTACGAGCAGCGCATCCGCGACGCCGGCGGCATTGACATCCAGCTGCTGGGCATCGGCTCTAACGGACATATCGCCTTTAACGAGCCGGCAGCGTCCTTCCAGCGCTGGTGCCACGTTGTGCAGCTGAAGGACTCCACGATTGCCGACAACAGCCGTTTTTTTGACTCGGTGGAAGCGGTGCCGACCAGCGCCGTAACCATGGGGATCGGCTCGATCATGCAGGCAAAGCGGATTCTGATCATCGCCCTGGGCGAAAAGAAGGCCAAGGCGATCCGCCAGGTCATCAGCGGCGACGTAACGCCCGCCTGTCCTGCCAGCATCCTGCAGTTCCACAAGGACGTGACGCTGATGCTGGACAAGGGCGCCGCCAGTCTGCTGTAAGAATAACAGTACAAAAAGTGTGACAATGCAAAAACCAATTTTATTGGAGGAAATATCTATGGAAAGAGAAAAGTTTTATATCACCACGGCGATCGCATATACCTCGCGCAAGCCGCACATCGGCAATAGCTACGAGATCGTGCTGACGGACGCCATCGCGCGCTACAAGCGCCTGCAGGGCTATGATGTATTCATGCTGACCGGCACGGACGAGCACGGCCAAAAAATCGAGGAATACGCCAAGGCTGCCGGCGTCACACCGAAGCAGTATGTGGACAAGGTCGCCGGCGAAATCCGCGGTATCTGTGACCTGCTCGGCACGAGCTATGATAAATTCATCCGCACCACCGACGGTTATCACGAAAAAGCTGTACAGAAGATCTTTAAGAAGCTGTACGATCAGGGCGATATTTACAAGGGCGAGTACGAGGGCATGTACTGTACGCCGTGCGAGAGCTTTTGGACCGAGAGCCAGCTCGTGGACGGCAAGTGTCCCGACTGCGGCCGCGAGGTCAAGCCGGCGAAGGAGGAGGCCTATTTCCTGCGCCTGTCGAAGTATCAGAAGCAGCTGGAGGCATTTATTGAGCAGAACGAAAACTTCATCTATCCCGAAGCGCGCAAAAAGGAAATGCTCAACAACTTCATCAAGCCCGGTCTGCAGGATCTTTGCGTGAGCCGTACCTCCTTTAAGTGGGGCATTCCGGTCACCTTTGACGACAAGCACGTGATCTATGTCTGGATCGACGCGCTGTCCAACTATATCACAGCGCTGGGCTACGATACAGAAAACCCGGGCGAGCTGTACAAAAAATACTGGCCGGCCGACGTGCATATCATCGGCAAGGACATTGTCCGCTTCCACACGATCTACTGGCCGATCATGCTCATGGCGCTCGGTGAGCCGCTGCCAAAGCAGGTATTCGGTCATCCGTGGCTGCTGTTCGGTGAGGACAAGATGAGCAAGAGCCGCGGCAACGTGATCTACGCAGACGATTTAGTATCGCTGCTCGGCGTGGACGCCGTGCGGTATTACCTCCTGTCAGAAATGCCTTATGCCAGCGACGGCTCAATCACCTACGAGACGATCATTGAGCGCTTCAATTCCGACCTCGCCAACACCTTTGGCAATCTGGTCAACCGCACGATCGCGATGCAGAACAAGTATTTTGACGGCGTAGTGCAGCCGCCGATCGCCGCGGAGCCGGTCGACGAGGAGCTGATGGGCTTTGCGCTCGACACCGTAGAGAAGGTCGAGGAATGCTTTAAGACCTACCGCGTGGCGGACGCGATCGAAGCTGTGCTGAACCTTGCGAAGCGCTCGAATAAGTATATTGACGAAACCATGCCATGGGCGCTGGCAAAGGACGAGGCCAAGCGCGAACGGCTCGGCACGGTGCTGTATAATCTCCTGGAGGCGATCCGCTACATTGCGGTACTGCTCTCCCCGTTCATGCCGTTGACGAGCGAAAAGATCTTTGAACAGATGCACTGCGACGTGAAGTCTTACGACTCTTTGAATGCCTTCGGCGCACTGCCGGACGGCATCACCGTGGGCAAGGCGGAGCCGCTCTTCCAGCGTATTGATACGGAAAAAATGCTGGCAGACATCGCCGCCAAGCAAGAGGCAGCCACCAAGGAAGCAGCCGCCGCAAAGCCGCAGGACGGCGCAGAGGAAGCGGAGGAAGCCGCACCGGCGGAGATCAGCATTGACGATTTCTTTAAATGTGACCTGCGCGTGGCGGAGATCCTTGCCTGCGAAAAGGTGAAGAAATCCAAAAAGCTGCTGAAGCTGCAGCTCAATGACGGCTCCGGCAAGACCAGACAGATCGTGTCCGGTATCGCCAAGTGGTATGAGCCGGAGGACCTGATCGGCAAGCGCGCGATCATTGTGACGAACCTCAAGCCGGTGAAGCTCTGCGGCGAAATCAGCGAGGGTATGCTCCTCTCCGGTGAAAAGGGCGACGACGTGCGCGTTACCTTCGTCGACATGGAGCCGGGCGCAAAAATCTGCTAATCGACACATACAGACGGGCGGCCACCGGTCGCCCCTGCACTTTTTAAGGAACAACATGAACGCTATTTTCGATACCCACAGTCATTACGACGACGAACAATTTGATAACGACCGCGACGCGCTGCTGTCTTCTCTGCCCGCAAAGGGCGTAGTAAATGCTGTCAGCTGCGGCGTCGACATCGCCACCTCCAAGGCCAATCAGGCGCTGGCGCATCAGTACGGCTATCTTTACTTTGCCGCCGGCTTTCATCCGGAAAATCTGGAGGGCTTCGACCTGAGCGACCTGGCAGCGATCGAATCGCTGGCGGCGGATGAAAAATGCGTGGCGATCGGTGAGATCGGGCTGGACTATCACTGGATGGCTTCACCAAAGGAAACGCAGCAGGCCTTCTTCCGGGAGCAGGCGCTCTTGGCCAACCGGCTGGGCTTGCCGGTGATCGTGCACGACCGTGAGGCGCACGGCGACACCCTGGCGCTGCTGCAGGAAACGAAGCCGCAGGGCGTGCTGCACTGCTTCTCCGGCTCTAAGGAGATGGCAAGAGAGATCATCAAGCTCGGAATGTACATCGGGCTGAACGGCGTGGTAACCTTTAAGAACGCACGCAAGAGCCTCGAGGTCGTACAGGAGATTCCGCTCGAACGGCTGGTGCTCGAAACAGACTGCCCTTACCTCTGCCCCGTACCGTACCGCGGACGGCGCAACGATTCCTCCTATATCCCGTATGTTGCCGAGCGGATCGGTGAGGTGCTCGGGCTGGAGGCGCAGGCGGTGCTGGATATCACTGCCGCGAACGCACGGCGCCTGTATCAGCTGGATGAGTCCGTGCTGTAACACATGTAACACATGATTTTGGTTTTTTTCTATTTTCAATTTCTTATAGAGGAATTTATATTTTTATGTGTTACATCTGTTACATCGGTTACACGTTACGGGTTGTTACGGGTAATTTCAGGTTATTTCTATTTTTGATTTCTTTATAAGGGATTTACTGTTTTAACCCGTAACTACCTGTAACCTGTAACTAAATCATAAGAATTTTATAAAATTACGCTTATTACGCGTAATTTTCGGTTTTTTTCTATTTTCACTTTCTTTTAAGGAATAACCTGAAATTACGCGTAATCATGCGTAATTCTGTAATAAATCCTCTTACTACCTTACGACCTTACGGGTTATTACGGGTTATTTCAGCTTTTTTCTATAATTGATTTCTTTATAGGGAATTTACTGTTTCAACCCGTAAGACCTGTAAGGTCGTAAGAATATAATATATTTTCGTCCGCTATGACTGTCTCAAAGGGAGACGGTCTTTTTTGTGTTCTAAGCCGGCGACCGGGCTCATATAGTATAGCGGTGATCGTTATTAAAAGGATAAAGAACAAGGTGCTGTTTGCACTGACAGCCGGTTGCGTGGTGCTCTGTGCGGTGCTGGGTATCTGGACAGCCACGGTAGCCGGTGACGCGGCAAGGCTGACGCCGGAGCCGTTTTACACCGTCTGTAACCGCTGGTACGGCGAGAGCGGCAAAAAAGAAAATATCGTCGGCCGTTCCGTCACGCAGCGCACCGTATATCAGACCGCGCTGGCGGACCGGCGGCACACCGGCGAATACCTGACCGTAAAGAGCAAAAACCTCGGCCTCACGGCTTATACCGGCGGCAAAATCCTCTTTTACCGTGCGCCGGAGAGCGGCGTGGCATTCAGCTTTATCCCCGTCGGTGAGCTGGATGAGGGCGGCACGGTGGTCCTGCAGCTGGAGCCGGTCAACAACAAAAGCGGGATGCTGCTTGACAATATTGTCGTGTCGAATAAAAACGATTATCTGCTCACCCTGCTTGTGGGCAGCCGCCGGACAGTCCTGACGGCGCTGTGTCTGCTGCTGGCGCTGACCGCGGTGATGACCGTCGCCGCCGTAAAAATAAAAGGCAAGCAACGCAGCGGCTTCGGTATCCTGTACCTCGCTGTATTCCTTGCCTTGTGTTTCGTTGTTTGTATTCTCAGGAGCGACCTTGCCGCTTTTCTGATCGGCAGCGTCACCGGTATTGCCATCCTGCGGCATACCCTGCCGCTCCTGCTGCCGATACCGCTACTCGCGTTTACCGTATCACGGGTACGGCTCAGCCGCAGTTCACCTGGTCCGAGTAAGCGACCCTGAGCACGCCGTCACCGTCGTAATAGGTACAGTAAGCGCGTGCCGCCCAGGCATACTGCGTAAAGCGCCGCACGTTGACGGCATACACGCCGTCGTGCGCTGCGGTATTGAACTTGGAGGTCGTCGTCATGTTGTCCAGCGTCAGCGTGAGCTCGGACGGGTCAAAGCTGTCCGGCTTGCCGTAACGGAAGGCGATACCCTTCTCCACGACCTCACAGCCGTCAGGTACGCTGAGCGCCATGAGATAGGAACCGACCAGCGCTTCTTCATCTAGCGCAAGCGTGAGCGTCAGCGCCGGAATCCCCTGCGTAACAGCCGGCAGCGCCGGTTCGGTAACGTCCTGCTCCGTATACACCGGCGTCAGGTTCACGTGCTCCCCTGCCGTCAGGCTAGCCAATACGGTGCTGTCGTCATACCCCCAGCTGCCGTTCATGCCGCCGTAATGATACGGTACCGCCGGACAGAGCGGTGCGATCGAGCTGACCGCCTTCCAGTCCGCCGGTGTTTTGCTGACGCGCTTTGCGATATAGCCGTTGCCGTAGGTAAAGGTCAGCACTGCCGCACCGTAGGGATCGAACAGCGCCTTGACATCGGTATTAGAGGACAGCACATAGTCAAACGTCGCATCGGTTGAAAGCAGCCGGTGCGTTTTTATTTCATACCAGCCGCCGAAGGTATTCGACTTCGCCGCCGTCGCCGTCAGGTGAACCGTTGTTCCGAACGGTACGCTGAAGCTGCCGGTGCTCGCCGCGTCCTCCAGCCCGTCGTAGCGCACGCTCACGGCGCCGCCAGCGTCCTTACTGACGTTCAGCGCCAAATACGGTACCAGGTTATAAATCGCCGTTAAAATCGCTTCTGTGGCGTCATCCACCGCGCGCTGGGAGGTGCTGCTGATGGCCGCCTCACCGTCGCTGAGACAGTTCGCCAGTACAGTATAGGAGGCGGCGGTATAATCTGCCTCCGCATAGCTGCTGCCGAGCGCGATCGCTGCCGCCAGCGCGGTCGTATCGGTCGCTACGCTCACCGCCAGTACCACATCCACGGTCGTATCGTCCGTCAGTGTAAAGGAATAGGTACGGTCGCTGCCGGTCTGCGTACCGGCGTTCGTCGTAATAAGCCACTGCGCAACTGTACCGCTGCCGGTATACGTCGCCGTGATCGCCGCGCCGGCAGGCACAGCACTGAGCGCCGTCGTGACGGTGCCGTCCACGCTGATCGCAATATCGCCATCAGCAGAACCGGACGGAAAATACAGCACACCGTCCCGACCGTCAAAGCGGTCAAGCCACGTGACAGAGCCGCTGACGCGCGCCGGCGCTGCCGTAAAGTCGTTGGTCAGCACCGCGTCCAGCGCACCGCATTCCGCCCGATAAAGCGCGGCTGCCTCCGTTTCTGTTAACGCCGCGCAGAAGCACTTGACATTATCGAGGGAAAGCGTGGCCGTGCCCCAGTAGGGCGTGTACGACCCGAGATACAGCTGCGTGGACGGACTGGCTAAGAAGGACAGCAGACCGCCGGTGCTTTGGTACTGCGCTGTTCCCTGCACGGTAACGTCTGCCGTGAGCACCCCGTTCACATACACCTGAAAGGCGTAATCGCTCAGAATATTGACGGTGATCAACTGCCACTGCTGCTTGCGAATGGCCGCGTTCGCCGTGGTATGGTCAAAGTACAGTCCGGCGGAGGACAGGCTCGTGTCGCTGCCGCCGTTGCCGTTATTGAAGCGGATATAACCGTCGGTACCGAGCGTAAAATATTTCATCTCCCCGATCGCGCCTTGCGCAAAGGTCAGGCTTTCGCGGTTATCCCAGTAATTGCCGTTGATCCGCTGCCAGTAGCTCACCGCAAAGCCGTGTGAGGTATCCAACTCGGCAAACGGGCTTTCTCCTGTCGCCACATAGTTCGTCGCGCTCGCGCCGGTACCGCTGTACGGGAAATAGGCGGTGCTGCTTCTGCCGTCGTTCTCTGCCGTGCGGTGCGACACGTAATTTCCGTTATCCACCGTACCGGTCACCGCCGTACCGCCAAGCGAATCGGTAAACGTATTTTCATAGACCGGCAGCAGCTGCGCTGCCGACAGCGCATAATCGTAAAAGGACGCCTTGTCGAGATAGCTGTCCGCCGTGCCGCCCATATTATAGATATTATAGGTTGCGCCGTAATACAGGTGAATGTCCGGCGACGACAGGAAGGAAAAAATGCCGTCGCTGCCGCTCACGCCGTTCGGATAACCCGACGCGCATACCTCGCTCAGCGCCACTGTCCTTTTCAGCACACCGTTCACATAGTAATCGAGATAATGCAGACCGGCGCTGTCCTTATAGATCGTGACGGTAATGTCCGCCCAGCCCTGTCCGACGGTGTTGATTTCCGCCGCAGTATTCAGATCGAAGTAGCAGTTATTCCAGCCGCCGGCGCCGCCGTTGCCGTCATTGAAAAGAACGGTACCGTTACTCATCAGGATGAAATAGCGGTTATCCGCATTCCGTCCGGTAGAGAAATTGATGATTGCATTGTTCCAGCCGTTATCCGTATCGCAGCGCACCGTATACTGCAGCGTCACGCCGGAAAGCGTTTTACCGGCAAAGGGGTTCGCCTGCTCACGGCTGATATTGCCAGCCTTGACGTTAATGCTGTAATAATCGGTGCTGACGTTGTCAGGGATCGCGTTGTTACCGATGGCGGTCACGCTGTCCGGCAGGCTGATACTGCTCACGTTGTCAAAGCCGTAAAAGGCGTAGTCACCGATGCGCGTCACGCCGTCGTTCACAATGATCTTCGTAATCAGATCGGTATTATACTGTCCGTCGAACAGGCAGTTTTTCGCCTGGTCGCTCCACGGCGCAGTCGTACCGGTATTCTTAATACCGCGGCTCGTATCGAGCGCATAGTCGTTCATGGCGCCGCTGCCGCTGACGGTCAGCGTGCCGGTCAGGCGGTTCAGCTCGTAGGTAATATTGCCGTCCGTGCCGGTCATGAGGTTCGACACCGCCTCGTTATTTTCCACGATCTTACGCGCGGCTGCCTCGGTGATGAAGTCCATCTGGATAAAGCCCGACGGCTTGCCCTTATCAAAGGTCAGGTTTAAGAAAGCGGGGTTGATCGTATTGGCATAGCTCTGTGGGTTCGGGATCGAAGCCGAGGTCGTCGTCGAGGTAAAGCTCAGATAATATTCGCCGCGGTAATGACCGAGCGACAGCATTTCCTGCGCCGCCTTCAGCTTATCGGACGTGGAGAGCTTATACATATCCTGTACATGGTACTTCGCGCCGGACGACCAGTCCTCGCCCGTCACATAGCACGGAGAGGTCAGCGAGGTGCTCTCCTGATCGTCATACTTGATCTTTTGGCCGCTTTCCTCCTCGCTCGCCGTGGAGCCGGAGGAGGCGATGTAACGGTCAAAGCGGTTAAACAGCACGATTTTTCCGCGCACGTCGTCCAGCGTCGGGACAGCTTTCGCAAGATACCAGTAATCCTGATACCGATAATCCTCGCCGTAAAAATACTTGTTCTGTCCGTAGCCGTGGATATATTCATAGATCGCGCTCGTGAAGGTCGGCGCGCCGACATTGCCGTCGTCCTCCTTGATCATCAGAAAGACGCTTTCGCTCGGGTGCGCGTCCAGCCAGTTGTAGACATCCTGCAGCAGGAAATCGAGATAATAGTAGTCGTTCCCGTTCCAGCAGTCCACGCTGCCGTGCACCGTCTTAACGGAATGGGTCGACGCGTCCACCTCGCAGCGAATATCGAGATAGCGCACGCCTTGATTCAGCTGCTCTGTGATATTCAGGCTCTGGCACTTGGCGATCCGCGAGGTAATGCCGAAGGCGTCCTCGTTGGCGAACTTCCGCGCGCAGGAATCATGCGTACCGGGCACCGTCAGCTCAGTGATCTTTGTTTCGCCGCGGATGGCGCTCATCCAGTCTGTCAGCGCCACGCTGCTCAGGCTGACCGCCTGCTCATAGCCCGAAGCCGCACCGGCCGTCACCGGCGGCAGCACCGTCAGCGCCAGCAGTAGCGCCAGGCATAAGGAAACCAGCTTTTTCATAAGACAACATCCCTTCACTTCATTTTTTGCCGTGAAACAGTAGAGTAATCCGATAATATAATAACACAAGCCGCCTGTCATTGCAAGTAAGCGTGAAAAAAACGCATCACCCTTCTGTTCCGTGCGCGCACGAAAAGAGGCGCAAAAAAGGGAAGGCAAAAGCCCTCCCTTTTAACGATTGATTTTACGGAATATTTAGTTGGAAGTTACGGATTGGTGCAGGCACCGTTGGTGTTGAAGTAATAGCGCTTGCCCTGATAGTCAAGATAGCTCGTTCTCATCGTGCCGTTTTGGTTAAAATAATACCACTTGCCGCCATCCTTCAGCCAGCAGCCATAGCGCATCTTGCCGTCAGCGTTCACATAATACCAGTTGTCGCCGTCCTTGACCCAGGTGCTCGTTTTCATCGCACCGTCAGCCGTAAAGTAGTACCAGTTATTCTTATACTTGAGCGCCTCGGTTCTCATGGTACCGTTCTGGTTGAAATAGTACCACTGGCCCTTATACTGCAGCCACTGAGACGCGCGCATTTCGCCGGTATCGTTGAGGTAATACCACTTGCCGCCGTCCTTCAGCCAGCCGGTAGCCATCGCGCCGTCCGCTTTCAGGTAATACCAGTACTTGCCGATCTTCTGCCAGCCGGTACGCATCGCGCCGTCTGCGCCGAGATAATACCACTTGCCACGGATCATCTGCCAGCCGGTCTGCATCTCACCGATGAAGTTCATGAAGTACCACTTGCCGTCAACCTTCTGCCAGCCGGTGGTCATTACGCCATTCTTGTAATAGAACCACTTGCCGCTCTTTTTCTCCCAGTTTTTGCCGGTGATCTGCGGCTTGTCTGCAGCGGTGATATTGATCAGCTTCTGTGAGGAATCGGCACGCAGGAACTGATTCCAGCCGTACTTGCTCTTTACCGAGGCAATATCACAGGAGCACTCGCCGGCTGCGAGATAAGCGATCAGGTTGATCGCGTCGCCGCCGTAGTTAAACTGCATGTGCTGAATATCGCGGATGAACCACACGTTATCCGGCGTCACACAGGTAGACGCATTGATCACGCCGTCAGGAGAAACATAGCTGCCCTTGGCGTCGCTGCCGGTCAGGTAGTAGCCAAACGGCGCTACGGTCGCACCGCCGGAGGCATACTTGGTATCGATCAGGACATCGGTCTGCTCCATGATATGAGAGGTGACCGGAATACCGGGCGAGCCGTAGCAGGCAAAGATCGCTACCTCGGCGCCCTGCGCCTTGACGGCCTTCAGGTTAGACGCCAGTCTGCCCTGTACCTTATGATAGTTCGTGATCTTCTTGTAAAGGCCGCTGCTCTTATCCAGGAAGCCGATGCGCACCATGTTATTCACGCATTCGTCAAAGCGGTCGTAAGGGATACACTCCCAATACGCCGGAATATTACCGATCCAGTCCTTGAGCGCGAGGTGGAACAGCTTCGTCACGCGCTCCTCATCCTCCGCGAGCGCGCTCAGGTAGTTGGCCAGATAGCCGATTCTGTATTCACCGATATTACCGGCAAGGTTAATCAGCGTGGACTGAGAGCCGCCGCTGAATTCCGTCTCCATGATCTTGGCAAACGCCAGCAGGTCAGCCTTGTTGATTTCAACATCGTAGGCATACATCGAGGCAACCTCAACGCCCATGATCGCCGGATTCACAAAAATGTAACGCGCCACGTCATTACGGCTCTTATACGCGTCCATATAGCAGTTGAGGATAGCGCCGCCGAGCGAGGAACCAACCAGCACAACCTTCTTGGCACCGGTCTCCGCCTTCACCACGTCGACAAAATGAGCCAGGTTGGCAGCCGTTTCTACTAAGTCAACACGCCAGTCATAGTTGAACGCATAGACGTTTTTGGCGCCGATCCTGTCGGCAATCGTCTTCACGATCGCTTCCTCGGAATGGTCTCTCTGATCCATGTAATCCTGATGCTTGACCATCGAATCCTCAAAGTAATTGTTGTTACCGGTGCCTTCCGGAACATTACCGTCCTCGTCACAGTTGAGCGGCGTTTCTCTGAAATAATCGCCCATGGCGTTGAACAGCTTATCCTCGTCCACTTCCTTTTGGCGGGCAGGGTCAAGCATTTTCAGAAATTCGTTACGGATCGTTTCGTTGCCGAGCAGGCTGGAAACATCGATACCGTAAGCGCGCATCTGTGCCTCTGCGTCCGTACCGACGTCCGTATACAGCGGCGACATACCGAGACCGTGCACACAGATCACCGGCGTAACCGCTTCCTTTGCAAACGCGATCGCCGTCGTAGACAGCGTCAGCGCCAGCGTTAATATCACACATAAAGCTCTGATAATTTTTTTCATGATTTTTCTCCTTTACTGCAGGTGCCTTAGATGGATTTCAACAGCTTCGGCAGCTTCGCAATCGTGGCACCGAGGCGCCAGAAAATTCTGTTAAAGCCGCGGAAGGTGGAACGTCTGTCGTCCAAGATCCACATCAGGCCCTCCGCCTGCTTGGCGGAAAAGGCACCCATTGACATGGCGACAAAGTTCCTGATCGGGATCTGCGTTGCCATCGCGGCCAGCATCTTGCCGTCGCCGTTCGCGTCAGAGCCCATACCGCCCATGATCTTTTCGATCAGACGGCAAATCCGTCCGCCCCACTTTGTATGACGGGCGTCGTTCAGGCAGCAATACTTGTCGATCGGCTTGTCACGGTCAATCTCCGGACTCGGCAGCTCGCCGTTCACCGTCGCATAAACCGCGGCAAAATCGTCACGGCTGATAGCCGCCACGTTGTTGTAATAGTTCGGTGCCGCCGCACGGTAATCGGGCACCTCGCCCTCGACCGTACCCTCGACGTAAACCTTTGCGCCAAGGCGGATGTCCGCGGAGGAAGCGCCGACGCCGATCATGAAGTCGCCGGACTCCACAAACCAATCGTTCGTGTTGACATTGAAGAAGGCAAAGGCTCTCTTATCGAGCGCAATCTTGACTTCCTTCTCCTCGCCGGCCTTCAGAAATACCTTCTGGAAGCCGCGCAGCTCCTTCTTCGGGCGGTAGATCGTAGACTCTGCGTCCGCCACATACAGCTGGGCGATCTCGGCGCCGTCAACGTCGCCGGTATTCTTGATCTTAAAGGAAACTGTCAGCATGTCGGTATCCTTGATGCGCTCAGCCGACAGCTGGATATCGCTATATTCAAATGTCGTATAGGACAGACCGTAGCCGAACGGGAACACCACCGGCTTGTCAGCAGCGTCATAATAGCGGTAGCCGATATAAACAGACTCTCTGTGCTCGGAGGTCACCGGACCGCCCGGATAGTTACCGAAGGTCGGATTGTCCTCAAAGGAGGCAGGATAGGTCTCGGCCGTTTTACCGGACGGGTTCACCGCACCGGTCAGGATTCTTGCCACGGCAGCGCCGGACGCCTGTCCGCCAAGGCCGGAGTTCAGCAGCGCCTTTACCTTGCCGAGCCACGGCATCAGTACGACGGAGCCGCCTGCCAGTACGACAGCCGTATTCGGGTTCACGTCAGCCATTCTTTCGATCAGAGCGTTGTGGCTCTGCGGCATATTGATGTCAGCGCGGTCATAGCCCTCGCCCTCAAATTCTTCTGTCAGACCGGCGAATACCAGCACCACGTCAGCAGCAGCGGCAGCCTTCTCCGCTTCGGCAAACAGTGCATCGTTCACCTCGTCCTTGCTCTTTTCATAGCCCTGCGCATAGGTAACATCCACGCCGAGCTCCTTCAGCTTATCAAGGGCATTGTCGAGCATGGTCGGGTTAATAACAGAGGAGCCTGCGCCCTGGAAGCGCGGAGACGCTGCCAGCTCACCGATCACGGCTACCTTCTGACCTGCCTTGAGCGGCAGCAGGCTGTCGTCATTCTTCAGCAGCTGCATCGAGCCCTCGGCAATCTCCTGTGCGATCGCGTGGTGTGCCTCCGGATCGAACGTATGCGTTTTCTCCAGTGCCGGCTTAGACTTCACGATCAGGTCGACCACAGCGTCCACACGCTCGTCGAGCACCGCCTCGTCCAGCTCGCCGCTCTGTACCGCCTTCACGATCAGCTTGGTATTCATGCTGCCGGAGGTCGGCATTTCAAGATCGGTGCCGTTCTGCAGACCCGGGATACGGTCAACCGAAGCGCCCCAGTCGGTCACGATCATGCCTTTAAAGCCCCATTCGCCGCGCAGGATTTCCTGCTGGGTATGATAATTTTCAGACGCATACACGCCGTTGATTTTATTATAAGCATTCATCACCGTCCAGGGCTGTGCGTCCTTGACAGCGATCTCAAACGCCGGCAAATAGATCTCACGCAGGGTTCTTTCATCGATGATCTCATTGAGCACCATTCTGAACGCTTCCTGTGAGTTCGCGCAGAAATGCTTCAGCGAGGTGCCGACGCCCTTAGACTGCACACCCTTGATGATCGCAGCGGCGCACTTACCGGCCAGTAGCGGATCTTCCGAAAAATACTCAAAGTTTCTGCCGCAAACGGGCGCGCGCTTAATATTCGTACCCGGGCCGAGGATCGTAGAGACCTTTTCCTTCAAGCACTCCTGACCCATTGCCTCGCCCTCTTTTACGAGCAGGTCAGGGTCCCACGAGCAGGCAGAGGTTGCCGCCGGCGGGAAGCAGGTCGTCGGGACGGAATTGCCGAGACCGATGCCGCCCTTTTGCTTTTTTGCGCCTTCCGGCTCTACATAGTCCTTACCTTTTTGCTTACGCAGACCGTGAGGGCCGTCCGTGATCATGATCTTCGGCAGACCAAGCTCCGGCGCTTCCTCCAGGTGCCAGTAATCGTAACCGGACACAAAAGCGGCCTTTTGCTCCAGTGTCATTTTTCCCACGATTTCAGGGTGTTTCATTCCATTAACTCCTTTCAAAGCATAATATTCAACACAATCGTAAATATTATACAATAAAGAAATCCGTTTGTCACTAACTTTTGTTAAAAAAATATACTTTACTTAAAAAAAGAAGTGAACATCCGTTCACTCCTCTTGATTATCAGGTAATTCCAGCAGGATCAAGCCGCCTTTTTTGGCACGGCCAGACGCCCAGAGCGCTGCAAAATCCAGCCACTCGTACATACTGTAGGTCACCGCCTTGACCCATAGCGCGCCGTCGCGTTCCTCGTAGCCGTTCAGGATAAACCAGTGCCATTCGTAATCCTTAAACCGCGGATCATGATGGTTCAGGCATAAAAACGGGACGGGCAATCCGCTGTCTAATTGGCTTTTCAGTGCCGCAGCGGCGACCTCGACCGGCTCTGTCCCCTCCACGCCGGACAGCATCACCGCACTGCCGCGGTCGCGCAAATACGCACCGAAGCCGTCAATATAGAGCGAAAGGCGGTCAATACCGCTCATGCGCGGATGGAGATACGGCTTCATGACGTCAGCAAACGCGACGTAATCCGCCTTTGTCAGGTTATTTTTATCAAAGGGATACAGCGAACAGCCCTTGTATAAATCCAGATAGATACAGACCTCGCAGGCCGTTTCTGCGCCGCAGCCGCCAAGCCGCATCATAAAGGTGGAAAACCAATCCTGGTTGCCGCCGTAGGACGCGCCGATATAGAAATACGGAAGTTCCTTTTTCATCCAATCACCACGGCCATTGTAACACAGTCCGCCGCGGTTTTCAATCAAAAATCACGGTGATACCGGCCTCCGGCACCGACAGGGTATTCCAGCTGCCGTCGCGGTTGCGTGACAGCGAAAAAGCGCCTGCGGCGCATTGACCGCTGTAGACGGTCAGGCTCTCTTGCTGTACCGGCGTTGCCGCCGTGCCGGTCACGCTGTCAAACACCGACCACAGCAGCCGTGCCGGATTGGTCACATCCAGCGCTTCACACGGATGCTGCTGCACCATCTCACCGCGTGCAAAGGTCACTGTATTCCCGTCACAGGACAGCACCGTATCGGCGGCCGCCGTTGCCGTAGGAGTGACAAAAACCGTTCCGCTCTCCAGCTGAATTTCGCACGGAAAGGAATAGTCGCCAAAGGTATACTGCGCCGCCGCGCGAAAATCCGACACCGGCGCCGGTGTATCAAAAGAAGCCGTGCAGGCTGCCAAAGCCCACACGGCTATTATCAGTACGCTGATTATTTTATGTAGCTTCATGCCATCATCCCGACTAATCGTATTCAGACATTAAAGTACCGAGCTGTTCTGTCATATCGCTGACAAGCATCCCTCGCTGGCTCATTCGCTTGGCCGCGCGATCACCGCACAAGCCGTGAAGATACACCGCCGCCTTTGCCGCCTCAAAGGGCGCTATGCCTTGGGCAATAAAAGCGCCGAGCATTCCGCTGAGCATATCGCCGCTGCCGCCCATCGCCATGCCGGGATTGCCGGATGTGTTGACAAACACGCGTTCTCCGTCCGTCACTACGGTGTTTGCCCCTTTTAATACAAGAATGACGCCGTTCTCCTTTGCAAACGACCTGGCAGTAGCTATTCTGCTCTCCTGTATCTCGGCAACCTGCTTTGATATGAGCCTTGCCATCTCGCCGGGATGGGGCGTGAGAACAACCGGCACCTTAATCTCTTCAATCATATTTATGCGCAAAGACAGCGCATTTATTCCGTCAGCGTCTAAAACGATCGGACACTGTGCGTTTTTCAGCACCGCCTCCGTGATGGCAAGCGTATCGTCGTTCACGCCCATACCGCAGCCGAGCACAACGCTGTCGGCACGCGACAGAGCCTGCAGCAGTCCTGCCGCCGCATGGCGCGAGAAGGTGCCTTCTTCATTGCTGCATACCGGTCGGAACACCGGCTGCGTCAGGTGCGCCGCTGCCAGCGGATAGGCTCGATCGGGCAGTGCCAGCTCTACAAGCCCTGCACCGGCGCGCAGCGCTGCCTGCGTCGCCATCACCGCTGCGCCGAACATCTGATAGCTGCCGGCGATATTCAGCTGACGGCCGAAGGTGCCTTTATTGGCGTTCTTATCGCGCTGCCGGAACAGCGCCTTCACGTCCGCCGGTTCGACGGTATGCGCATAAGCGCTGTCGTCATAGCAGACCTCGGGGATACCGATATTGACGGTCACCGTCTCACCGCAGTAGGCGTTGGCAGGCGGCAGCACGTGGCAGTATTTCAGGGTTGAAATCGCGACCGTCAGATCCGCCTTGACAGCGTTTTCGCAAACCGCGCCGGTCGTCGCGTCCGTACCGCTCGGCGTGTCCACCGCGATCACGGTAGCGCCGCTTTGACGCACGGCGGCAAACACGGTATCAAACGGTGCACGCGGCGCGCCGTGGAAGCCGATGCCAAAGATACAGTCCACCACAAACGGATAAGCCGAGAGATCGCAGGGAAAACGGCGCACCGGCACACCGCTCGCCTGCGCCTCCTCAAAGTAAGTCAGCGGCTCCGCGATCGACGGCGCTTTATCGCACAGCACGATCTCCGGCAGCGCGCCGTAGGCATACAGCAAGCGCGCGATCACAAAGCCGTCGCCGGCATTCTTTCCGTTACCGCACAGCACGGCCACGCGCTGATTTTTCATTTCGTATTGCGCCGTCATGGCCTCAAAGCAGGCCGTACCGGCTCTTTTCATAAGCGCCGCCTCCGTAGCATAACCGTCAAAGCAGTTTTGCTCGGCAAGGCGGATCTCCGCTGCATTTAAAATCCTCATAAGACTGTCACCCTCACAGAAATCCGGCATCCGGTCAGCCGGTTTTTACGGTAAAGCTTTGTCGGCACCGGTCCGCAGGCGCCGGACGCTGCTCCGAGCTGGTAGCCGTCGATATGCAGGAAGGTAAAGTCCTGCGGCGTCAGCTCCTCCTGATGCATCGCTGCAGCGCACTGCTGCGACGTAAAATGATCGGCACTGAAAATAAACGGCTGTTCCATCCGCTCAAAGCACAGACCGTGTCCGTTTTCATCGGTCACACAGGCGCGGTGGACGCCGGAGCGCATACTGCTTTCCTGCGGTTTAATATATTTTTCACGCATGGCCGCTACCGGCATGGCATACTCGCCAAGCAGCGCGTGCTCTCGGAAATCGGGTAGGTTCTGCCGTTCGCCCAAGCCGAAGTAATTCACACGGTCAAAGCGATCCGGCAGGCGCAGCGTCAGTCCAAAGCGCGGTGCAAACGGTATCAGCCGTGAATCGGTACATTCCAGCGTAATCACTGCGCTGCTCTCGTTTTCCTGAAAACAAAGCAGACTGACGGCAGCAGCGCGCTTGCCCTTGCCGGTCACCAGCTTTCCCTCGACAGAAAGCAAGCCGCGCTTTTCATCTTTCACGGGCTTACCGAGCTGCAGACGTTCGGTGGACAGCTGCAGCTTTTCCCACACCTTATTCAGGTACATATCGTTGTCCAGCGGTGCACGGAACAGGCTCGCGCCAAGCGTGGCGGTCACACCGTCAAAGGAAAGCCGGATACCGTCCTGCTGCGGCCGCAGCGTCAAGGTGCCGTTCCCCACAGCAAAGGACCGCTCCGCCTCCAACTCTGTGTGATCCGCAAAGGTCAGCTGCTCTGCGGCAACCGTTTCCCCGTCCGCCAGATAGCGGAACACCACGGTCTCACACCGTTCACCGACAGGCAGCTTTTCCAGTGCCTCGCCGTGCGGCGGCAGCGTCAGCGAAAAGTGCCCCTGTGCCAGCTGTCCCAACCGGTTGTAGGACGTCCATTCCACCGTGAGCGACAGCGGACGGAAGCAATACAGGCTGGTAAACACAAAGCCCTCCTCCGTCACGGCGGCGCGTACCGGACGGTAGCAGTTTTTCATCTGCAGCGCGCCGGCGTGCGGCGTTCTGTCAGGATAAAACAGGCCGTCCACGCAAAAGTTTTTATCGTGCTTTTCCTCGCCGTGGTCACCGCCATAGGTCCAGCGATACGGACCGTCCTCATGGTACACGGCATGGTCGCAGAACTCCCAGATACAGCCGCCCATCAGGTTATCGGCGCGCAGGAAATCGCTGACATACGTTTCCAGCTCACCGGCGCCTACGCCCATCGCGTGAGCATATTCACACAGAAAATACGGCTTGCTGTACCACTTTTTGGCCAGTCCTCTGCCGTCCGCCAACTTTTTCATTTTACCTTGCCACGGATACATCTGTGAGATCACGTCATAAGCAAAGCGGCGCGTATGCACCACGTTTTCATAGTGGATCGGAATATTTGTCCGCTGCTTCAGCCCTTCGTAACACACATCCTGGTTTGCATAGCCCCACGCCTCGTTACCCAGCGACCACATCGTAATGCCGGCATGGTTCTTATCACGCTCAAACATCCGCAGCACACGGTCCCAATAGCGCGGCGCCCACGCTTTATTATGGGAGCAGGCGCCCGGCTTATGCAGCTCTGTCTGGCAGCCGTGCGTCTCAATGTCGGCTTCATCCACCACGTACACGCCGTAAATATCGCAAAGGTCAAGGAAGATCGGGTCGGGCGGATAGTGAGAGGTACGCACGCAGTTGACATTGTATTCCTTAAAGAGCTTCACATCGCGCTCCATGTCCTCCACGGTCATCACATAGCCTTTTTTGGGATCGGTGTCGTGATGGTTGACGCCAAGGAGTTTAATCTTTTCGTTATTAAAATAGAAAACATTTCCTTTGATTTCGATATGCTTAAAGCCGACAGGACGGCGGATAACTTCCACCACCTCGCCGTCCACAGACAGCGTCAGCAGCAGTGTATACAGGTTCGGCAGCTCAGCGCTCCATTCCGCCACCTCCAGCTCCCGGAAGGTCAGCTTGTCGATCGCTTCCGGCGTGACGTCAACGGATTTGGATACCCCCAGCTCCGGCAGCTGCACCGTCAGCACGCAGGGCTTTGTCAGCTTCAGCGAGGGCAGCACCGTCAGGTCATATTTACCGTCGCGGTAGGCTGTCCGGAGCTCGAAATCGTAAATGCTGTTATCCCCTGTTTCATAGAGCAGCACATCACGAAAAATGCCGTTATTGCGGAACATATCCTGACATTCCAGATAGGTGCCGTTACTGAATTTATGCACCACAGCAACCAGCTCGTTTTCGCCGTCAGAAAGGCAGTTGTCCAGCTCAAATTCAGCCGTATTATGGCTGCCCTCGCTGTACCCGACATACTGTCCGTTGACATACACATCGAGCGCGCCGGCCACGCCGAGGAAGGCGAGCGTATAGTGCCGCTTGCCCTTTTCCGCGGTAAAAAAGCGTCGGTACACGCCGACGGCACAGTCCTCGGGGATCGCCGGCGGTGCCGGCTTGAACTGATAGCGCGTGTTCACATAATACGGCGGCTCGTAGCCGGTAAACTGCCAACAGGACGGCACCGTCACGCGGTTAAAGGGCGTTTGCGCCGTATCCAGCACCGCTGGCAGCTCGGTCGCGTGCGCATAATAGGCAAAGTCCCATTCGCCTGACAGCACCGTGACCCGATCAGAGGCATAGCGCTCCGAAAGCACATCCGTCGCCGCCAGTGCGTCCGCCGTGCCGAAAGGAATAAAGTACGCGCGCGGCGTGAGCACATTATCCTTGTATATCGCAAAATCGCAGAAATTGTTATGATTCAGCTTATATTGCATAGTATCACCCAAAACGATTGTATTACAAAACGGGAGGGCAGTCAACAAAAAAATACCGCCCCAGAGAAGCTCTAAGGCGGTATCATAAAATGTGTTATGCCATGAAGGAGCGGATCACTGCCTCACAGTCAGCCGGCGCCATGATCTTCGGTACGGGATAACCGGGGTTACCCTCCTTGAGCGCACGCTTGACGAGCGTAGGCATATCCTCTTCCTTGATAAAATCAAACTTTTCAGGTATATTCATTGCCTTATTCATTCTTCTGATTTCGGCAATAAACGCCTTGCCCTTTTCAGCCGTCGACATATTCGGCGTCGTAACGCCGATCAGGTCGGCCAGCTTAGCGAGCTGCGGATAAGCAGCGTCGGCATACCAGTCAAGCACATACGGCAGGATGACCGCATTCGCGAGACCGTGCGGCGTACCGTAAAGGCCGCCGAGATTGTGCGCAATGGCGTGAACATAACCGACATACGCTCTTGTGAACGCACAGCCGGCATAGAACGAAGCCTTGAGCATCGCCTCTCTCGCGCGTATATCCTTTCCGTCTGCATAAGCCTTTTCCAGATTGTCGTGAATCAGGACAGTGGCATTTTCTGCATACCAAATTGTGGATTTTACGTTGCTCTTGCCGATATACGCCTCGACCGCATGAGTGAGTGCGTCCATACCTGTTGTCGATGTGATGTGCGGCGGCAAACCTACGGTCAGGGCCGGGTCAAGCACCGCGTATTTCGGACGGAGACAGATATCGTTGATCGCATTCTTCTCGTGTGTTTCGGGGTCGGTAACAACGGCTGCAACGGTGGTTTCTGAGCCGGTGCCGGCGGTCGTCGGTACGGCAAAGAACGGTGGCAGCTTATGGAGAACCTTTAAGTAGCCGCGCATTTTGCGCACAGACTGTCTCGGCTTCACAACACGCGCCGCCGCAGCCTTTGCACAGTCCATCGGTGAACCGCCGCCGAAAGCGATGATTCCCTGACAGCCGTTCTGAACATACAGGTCCTTACATTCCTCGATGTTCGGAATCGTCGGGTTTGGCTGAACGCCGTCATAAACGACATAGTCAATGCCGACTTCCGTGAGCTTTTCAAACATCGGGTCAAGCAGATGCAGGCCCATCAGGCCTTTATCGGTGACCACCAGGATCTTGGTTAAGCCCTTATCCTTGATGAACTCAGGCAGCTGTAACACAGAGCCTGCGCCCTCGAGGAGCTTCGGTTCGGACCAGTCCATAAAGCACATTGCTACTTTAAAAACTCTCTGATAAAGTCTGTACCAGCATTTTTTTAAAGTCCAGAGCATCCTTTTACCTCCTTATTAGATTTCATTCTTATTTTACCACATCCTGAAAATAATGCAATAGGTAATTTGAATTACCGTGCGCGGCAGTCGGTTGCGGCGACGTTTTTTGAGACAGCTTTATCTCGACAAAGCCAAAAATATATGCTATAATGGCGTCAGGTGATATTATGGAACAAAAATATAATTACTATTCTCCCTCTATGCTCAGCGTTGACGGTACGCTGGTAACGGTGAGCTGCCGCGCCAAGGCCGGCGCACAGTGGGGCTTTATTCAGCTTTTATGCGAACGCCAGCGGACGGACGGCACCGGCCAGACCTCCACCGTGATCTGCTCCCCGCCGGCGAGAGTCATTAACAGTGAACCGGACAATACCAAAACCGCTTTTTTCACTGCGCCTGCAACCGCGCTGACGAAGGACGGTAGCATTATTCTGCTTTCTGCCTTTTTCCCGGAATCAAAGGGCTGTGCGGACAAGCATCTGTTGGAAAAGAAAAAGATCGCCTGCGCCTACCATGACGGCAAACGCTATCCGCTGATTTACGACAGGGACGGCAACTTTTTCTATATTCTGGATGACGGCAGCGTGATCGACCGGCACAAGCAGCCGACAGCCTATACTGTGGAGCCGCTTGGCGAGCTGTACAAGAACGGGGAGTATGTCGGCAACATCTATCTCAACGGCGCCAAAGGCAAGCCAGACCGTGAAAATCAGACGACCCACGGCGCACCGCTGAAAGCGCCGAAGCGCAGCTACCTGCTCATGTTCCGTTCGAGCGACGGCGGCAAGACCTGGTCCGCGCCAAAGGATATTACCCCGTTTATTCTCAGCGACAAGGACAGCCCGTACCTGGTGACGGCCTCCGGCGCCGCACTGACGACCGACAGCGGCAGACTGATCTTTACGCTGAAAAGTGAAAAAGAGAATATCTGTATTTATACCGATGACGGCGGCGAAACCTGGTGCCGCAACCAGCGCCAGCCCTTCACCGGTACAAAGGGCGACTGGATCGCTTACGAAACACCCGACCGCCATCTGCACGCCGTGGCCAACAACGGCGGCAAGCTCAGCGCCGGTCTTTCCGGTGATAACGGCATCCTTTGGATGAAGGGCGATAAGCCGCGGCTGAAAGCCGGCAGCGGCGCTTTTGGATGTCTTGTGACAGAGGATAAGGTGCTGATCTCACACCCTGCGCCAAAGAGCGCAGCCGCCGGTATTACCGTCGGTGATTTCGTTTTCGATAAAAAGGGTGGCTATAAGAGCACTGCGTGGCGCCGCGAGGAAGCCTTGCTGGAGCAGCCGATCGGCGCCTCCACCCTCGCCAAGCTCGATGAGGAAACCGTCGCAATCGCTTACGAGGACACTGCCGCCGGCGATATTAAAATTGAATTTATTAAACTGAAGTAACGATACGCTACTGACAGAAAGAGCCGCCGAGATGCATCGGCGGCTATGTTGATTTCATTAAAACTGATATTGGTACGGGAAGCCGTAGACCTCATAAGAGCCTACCTCGTCCGCATTAAACTCATAAGCGGTACTGCCGGTTTCAAAGCCCATCTTTTCGCCGGCGCCAAGCTCATTATCCAAAATAGTAAACTCCTGTGCCAGGAAATTACCGTCAGTATCATACAGGTTTGCTACCACGTAAGCCATTGACTCAGCAGTATCGGTCGTATTCTCTACGCGTCCTACAACGTGTGCGCTGTTGTATTCCTGATCCTTCACCTGAATCTCTGACAGCTCATAACGGATACAATCCACTGTCGCCTTTTCCACATCGACATGCGGTACCACCGTCAGACCGTCCTCACTGCCGCCGTCGAAAAGTGTTTCTTCATAATAGTAAGCGGTTTCACCCGGCTGTAAGACCTGTGGGTAAACACTGACCATGGATATACTCTGCACCAACGTTCCGGACGCATCCTCTACATCAATCGTTCCGGTGGAAAGGTATAAATCGGTAGTACCCGTATTTTTCACCGGTACAGCGACCATGATCCATTTCGTATCAATGCTGTTCGTCCACACCCGAACAATGCCGTCGCCTAGCTCGTACTCCGCCGTGTCTGCTGCAACAGTAACATCGCCGGCAGCCGTGGTGTCGCTATCGGTTTTTTCAGTTGCGTCAGTGGAACCGCTGCCGATCGCAAAGGCACTGAACAACAGCAACGCCAACACCAGGCACAATACTCTAATTCCTTTTTTCATACATAGACCTCCAAATAAAATAATTAAAACCAGCCATCGTAATGGCAAGAATTTCCGTTACTATGTCCCAAGCGTCAAAGGTGCCGCGCAAAATGCGGCCTGCCTGTAACAGCTCTAAGCAGACCGACAGCACAGCCGACAGAAGCATCGACAGCCACAGGAACCGTTTGCGCCAAGGCAACAGCAGCGCAACACAGCTTTCCAGCGCAAACGCCCATAAACCGTCACACAGATAATTGCGCACAAAGCGCCAAAAGCGGCGCTGCAGCAGGATAGCTGACCGGTCAGGCAGAGCGCCCAAAAGAAACCGATGTGCCAGCCAGTCGGCAATCCGCGTATCAGGCGCTAACACCAGATACAGCCCTGCGCCGAAGACCAGCGGCAAGAGAATATTCACCACCGCAAAAAGCCAACTGTGATATTTCGCATTTTTCGTTTTTGACTGTTCCATGGCTTGCGGTCCCATCATCGGCAGCGCCTTTCTTTAGTAGTATTTTATCCTACTTTATACGATTTGTCAAGACAATATCTCCTTTTGTGTTACACTAATAACGAGGTGAGGACATGAAGCCGTTAAAAGAAAAAATCAGCATCACGATCGACGCTGATCTGTTGGCAAAGCTCAAGGAGCTGGCGGAGGAGGATGACCGCTCCCTTTCGCAATATATTAACATCGCCCTGAAGAAGCACACGGAGAGGTTAAAAAAATAAACGCTGTTCGGCAGAACAGCGTTATTTTTATGTTCTTGCATTATGCCTGAGCAGGAGCACCTACAGGGCAAACACCTTCACACGCACCGCACTCGATGCAGGTGTCAGCGTCGATAACATACTTGTCATCGCCTTCTGTAATAGCGCCAACAGGACATTCAGCAGCACAAGCGCCGCAGGAAATGCAATCGTCAGAAATTGCGTATGCCATAACATTACCTCCACTTAAGATTAAGATAAGTCCATATTCCTATCACAAATACTATAACAAATGAAGGGCTAAAATGCAATAGTTTTATCAAAATTTTTTAAAATTTTTAAACGCCTGAAAGCTAGTGATTGCAACGCTTTCGGGCGTTTTTGCAGTTAGCACGTGCTTACTGACGACCGCCCTTCTTCACCACGCGCACCTCGTCGCGGTTCACGACGATCGGCGCGCCGTCAGGCATATTATTCAGCTGTACCTTGAGCTGACCGGTCAGCACGGCGGCGTCCACTACCACGCCTCTGCCCTCACGGCAATCCACCACGGTGCCCTTTTGCGGTGTGATCTTATTTAGGTATTCATAAGAATTCTGCTCATATTTCAGGCAGCACATCAGCCTGCCGCAGGTGCCGCTGATTTTTCCCGGGGAAAGCGACAGTCCCTGCTCCTTCGCCATTTTAATAGAAACGGAATGGAAATCGTTCAGGAACGTGGAGCAGCAAAACGGTCTGCCGCAGATACCGAGACCGCCGAGCATTTTCGCCTCATCCCTGACGCCGATCTGACGCAGCTCGATACGGGTATGGAATTCACTCGCAAGGTCCTTGACCAGCTCACGGAAATCGATCCTGCCGTCAGCCGTAAAATAGAAAACGATCTTAGAGCCGTCAAAGGTGTATTCCACCTCTGTCAGATCCATTGCCAGGCCGTGGTTTTCGATCTTCCGGCGGCAAACGGCGTACGCTTCCTTTTCCTTTTCCTTATTCAGCTGGAGCTGACGTTTATCCTTCTCGGTCGCCACACGCAGCATCGGCTTCAAGGGCGTCACCACCTCGTCGTCCGGCACCTCTTTTACGCCGCTGGACGCCACGCCGCATTCCACGCCGCGTGCCGTTTCAACAACGACCAGCTCCCCTTTCTTAACGTCCATCCCCTTGGGGTCAAAATAATACACTTTTCCTGTGTCCTTAAAACGGACACCAACTACTTTTATCATAACTACTCTCCGTTTATTATGTTATCCGCGGGCATTCATCAGCTCCGTGCATACTCTCGTCATCATCAGCTGCATATTGGCGTTCACGAGCGTCAGCTGCTGCAGCCGATCCATCGCCTCCACCATTCTCATCAGCTTGGCGCGGCTGTAAGTGGCGGCCAGCTGCTCCGCCATCGCTGCGTTGCCGCTGAGCGGCTCACTGCTGCCGTAAACCAGCGCGTCGCGCAAAACCGTTTTGAACAGCGTCAGCGTCTGCGCCAGCAGCTCACGGTCCCAGCGGAACTCACTGCACGTTTTCAGCAGCCGGTATTCACTGCCGGACAGTAAGGCTTCGGCCATCCCGTTCGCCAGCTGATTGACCTTTGACAGCCGACCGTCGGACAGGCTCTCCATTGCCTTGCCGAGATTACCGCCCCAGACCTCGCAGGCGTGCAGCGCCTCCTCGTGGCTGACCGACGGCATCTGCGCGCAGACATAATCCGCGCCCTGTGCAGCCGGCACGCCCTCCAGCGACAGCACCACGCAGCGCGACAGGACCGTTTCCAGCATGGCGGATTTATTTGTTGCCGTCAGCAAAAACAGTGCGTACGTCGGCGGCTCCTCTAATATTTTCAGGAGCGCATTCTGCGCCTCCGCCGACATACTTTGGCAGTTGCCGAGGATAAAAATACGCCAATCCGCCTCGTTCGGCCGCATAAAGGCGTCTCGCTTCACCTCGCGCACGCGGTCGATATGAAACGCCTTCACCCTGTCGGGCGCCGTATATTCATAAATATCGGGATGGATTCCCTTTTCGACCTTCGAGCACTGGGCGCAGTGACCGCACGGCTTTTCGCCTTCGCCTCTGCAGAAAAGGTTCAGCGCGATGTCGTGCGCCAGGGTGCGCTTACCGATACCGGTCTCGCCCTCCAGCAAAACCGCATGCGGAAAATGCCCCGTCGCCATCATGTAGCGCAGCTGCTCCTTCAATTTTTCATTACCGATAAAATGATGAAATTCCATGCTTTTTAGAATTTTTGGAAATTTTCGATATCCATCGTAAACGCTACGGCACCGCCCTCTTCCACGTCGACAGCCTGCTTGAGCAGCGAGCCGTGGAGCGTGCTGGTAACGCCCTGTGTTTTAACCATTCGCTTGGTGACGTGCTGCTTCAGAATATCGTACAGCTTTTCCACCCGTTCCTCGTCACAAGCAATTAAAATAGCGGTATGGCCGTCCACTAAGAACTGGCCGGTGGTGGAAATACGCGTGGCAAAATAACCGTTATCCGCAACGGCTGTCATGACACGCTCGGTATCTTTATTAGATATGATCGTCATAACCAGTTTCATGTTATCACTCTTTCTTTCATACAAGCCAAAAAGGCACTTCCATACGCTGACACTTAAATCACGGAGGACAGCGCTACGATCACCGGCATGGTAATAATGCCGAACACGCTGGTCTGTCCTACCAGCTCACTGGGCAGCTTCGTATCGTTATCATATTTCGCCGCATACATTGCCGTATTCGTAGCGATCGGCGCCGAGGCGGATACGGTCAGCGCTGTACGCATGCCGCCCTCCACGCCCAGCAGCTTAAACACCAGGAGCATCGTCACGGGAATCACTATCAGTCTTAAAAAGGAGACCAGATAGATTTCTTTTTTGACAAAAATATTTTTAAAGTCGCAGTTCGCGAAGAAGGTGCCGAACACGATCATCGCCATCGGTGAATTACAGGCCGCCACACGCGTCATGGCATCCGACAGAAAGCCCGGCAGATGCACCTGCAGCAAAAACAGCGGAATACCGATGATCACGCTGATCGAGCCGGGGTTAAAAATCAGGTTTTTCAGATTGATCTTCGCCTTTCCGCCGGAAATTTCATGAATACCGTAGGTAAAGGCAAACACGTTAAACACAGCCACATAGCAGGAGGAATAGAACACGCCCTCTTTGCCGACAACGCTCTCCGCCAGCGGCAGCGCTAAGAACGCCGCATTGGAAAAGGTAATGGCATAGTGGTAGATGCCGCGGATCATCCTGTCCGTCCGCCGGAAGGACAGCGCGGAGATACCGACGCCCAGCAGGTGCGTCAGCACCGCCAGACCGAAGGCGATCGCCAGCCCGCGGATATGCTCCGGCGTGCGCTCCATGTTGAGGAAGGTGTTGATGATCGCCACCGGCAGGATCATGTTAAATAACAGATCTACCAGCCGCTTACCGTCCGCTTGGGTAAATATTTTGGTTTTATCCGCTGCAAAGCCGACGGCCGCAATCAGATACAGCACACCAACCTGCATGGCCACCGTTGTCAGGTTACTAAAGAAGTTATTCAACAAGGTCAGTTATTCTCCATGCTTGCATTTAACATAATATTTTTTTCGAGCGCAAAGGCAAAGCTGCCGATAAGCAGCACCGCCGCCGCTGTCACGGTATCCGGTTCCCCAAGCTGCAGCGCCCCGTCAAGGAGCAGCATCAGCGTGTCAAAAAAGAACAGCTCCGCCAGCAGCACCAGCAATCTGTTAAAAAACACGGTCATGCGCATCACACTGCCGCCGCGCGCCAGCTCCAGCAGTAAGAAGAAGCTCCATAACAGCGCCGCCGCCGTCAAGGCGTACTGCAGCACCGTGTGCGGCGTTCTGCGCACCGCGTCGGTCGCGCTGATCAGCGCCAGCATCCGACCGATCGCCCACAGCACCGGCACGAGGTGCATCCACCGCACCGTGCGAAAATCATAGCGCTGCGAAGCATAGCTCAGCCCCACTAAGCAGTAGTAAAAGCTGGACAGTAGCGCACCGGCAGCCGTGATACACAGCGGCGCAAAGCCGGCAAAGATATGGTAGGCACCGGACGCAACGCTTTGATAGATCAGATGGCAGTGCAACACAAAATCCGCAAAAAAGCCGACTGCCGCCGTATAGGCAAACCAGTGCAGCCGCCACCGGTTATCGGGCGAAAAGGCCGCCGTCTGATACGGTGTACGCAGGCTGTCCCACAGCTGCAGCAGCACCGCCGCACCGATCAAGGCATACAGCGCCGCCTCCGCCGCCGTGCCGGCCGCCGTAAACAGCATATACGCACGAAGCGCCAGCGCCGCAGCCGCACAGCCGATCACGCCGCTCGTGCGCAGCGCGGAAGGATTTTTGGTCATACACGCCTCCCTTACAAAGCCGCACAGGCTCAGTCAGCACGTTGGTTGATCGGAATATATTTTCTGGATTTGGAAACGCTCTTGTACGCCGGACGCATGATCCTGCCGCCGGAGGTGATCTCCTCCAGACGGTGCGCGCTCCAGCCGGCGATACGCGCCGTCGCAAACAGCGGCGTAAAGAGGTCCTGCGGAATGCCGAGCACACGGTATACCAGACCGGAATACAGATCGACGTTCGCGCACATAGCCTTGTCGTCGCCCTTCACCTCCGCAAAAACAGACGGCGTCAGGCGTTCAATGCCTTCAAGGGTGTAGAATTCCTTTTCATAGCCGTGCGCAATCGCCAGCTGTCGGGCATTTTCACGCAGGATCATCGCACGCGGATCGCTCAGGGTATAGACGGCGTGACCCATGCCGTAGATCAGGCCGGAGCCGTCGTTGGCTTCCTTGTTGAGGATCTTGACCAGCATTTCCTTCAGCTGCGCCTCGTCCGTCGGGTCAGCCACGTGCTGCATAATGTAATCCAGCTGCTGCGCCACCTTGATATTGGCACCGCCGTGCCGCGGTCCCTTCAGCGAGCCGATACCGGCCGCGATCGCGGAATAGGTGTCCGTACCGCTGGAGGTCAGCACTCTGGTAGAGAAGGTCGAGTTATTACCGCCGCCGTGATCGGCGTGCAGCATCAGACAGATGTCGAGCAGATGCGCCTCCTCCGGCGTGTATTCCTTGTTCGGACGCAGCTGTCGGAGAATGTATTCCGCCGTGGAGATCTCCTTGCGAATCGGATGCAGATACATGGATTTATTGTAAAACGCACGCCGCTTCACCTGATAAGCTGTATTCATAATGCTGGGGAACTGTGCGAGCAGCTGCAGCGACTGGCGCAGTACATTCGGTACGGAAATATCGTCCGGATTTTCATCAAAAGAATACAGCGCCATGACGCAGCGCACCATTTTATTCATAATATCCTTGGACGGGTGCTTCATGATCAGGTCTTCCACAAACTCGTCCGGCAGCTGACGGCACGCACCGATGACCTCCTGAAAGGCATACAGCTGGCTTTGCGTCGGCAGTGAGCCGAAAATCAGCAGCCAGGCAACCTCCTCAAAGCCGAAGCGGTTGTCCGCAATACAACTGCTCACCAGCTCCTTAATGTCATACCCGCGGTAAGAAAGCTTGCCCTCCTGCGGCAGCTTTTCGCCGTCAAGGATATAATAGCCCTCAACCGAGCAGATCCTCGTCAGTCCTGCCATAACACCTGTGCCGTCACTGTTTCTTAAGCCGCGTTTCACCTCATATCGCTCAAAATCCGCAGGCTTGATCTGATTGTTCTTCCCCAGCTCGTCGCACAGGGTGGAAAGCGCCTCCATGGAAATGGGCGAAATATAATTCGATGGCATAAGTGTCCCTCCTTTACAGTAAATTTATAACAGACAATAAAGTATCCCATATTAGTCTTATATTATACTAAAAAATATATCTAAAGTCAAGAACAGGAGCGTCACTTATGAAAAGAGCCGTCATCATTTTTACCGTACTGCTATTGTTAACGCTGCTAGTACCGCTTTGTGCCGTCGCAGAGCATCAAAAAAACAGCACTACCGAAGAGCTGGTAACGCTGTTTTCCTCTGACGCTGCCGTCAGTCTTTCCACTTTATCAATGAATAGCCTCCCTGACAGTACATTGCCATCAGCTCGTTGACCGTCCGAACGCGCCCCTCTCGCTCAAGCAGCGAATAGACAGCTTCTGCCGGAACGACCGTCTCCTGCTGCTCCTCTGTCAGCACTGCGGCCGCACTTTCCGCCGCCATCACCGCTGTATTCAGACGCACCTTTACCTGTGCCTGCATCAGACGGCAAAGGCTGTCAAGGTCCGTTTTTTGATAGCTGCCGCCAACGACGACAAGCTTACACTGCGACCAATACAGCGCCTCCGGCAGCTTTGCCTGCACTGCCTTCACTGCCTGTTCAGCATCCGCCCCGTGGGCGCTCACAGCGGCAGTAATGTTGCCGTCAATGCCGTCGCTCTTGCCCGTACCCTTGCTCAAGTCAAGATACTGTACCGTAACAGTGACCCCCTCCGTGCTGTAATCAAAACCGACGCCTTGCACGACCGTGAGTCGACTGAGCTTATCGCCCGGCGTCCACAGACTGAGCAGCGCTACGGCAAACAAGGCTGCCGGCAACCATTTTCTTTTCTTTTTCATCCCATTACCTCCGCAGTAGTTCACGCCGGAACAGGTACAGCAGCACCGCGCACTTCACCGTCACACAGCCCAGCGCTGACGAAATATACAGCATATCCATACCGGAAAAGGTTTTTCCGACGCACAGCTGATACAGCACAAATACCGGATAGGGATAGACCGCTGCCGCCGCGCCGAGCAGACCGGTACACAGCACCAAAAACACAGCGGTAACGGCCGGTGGGACAAGCACGGAGGCAGCCAGCGTTCTTCCGCGAGGGCTGCCGCTGTTTTCTGCACACAGCAGCCACGTTGCCGGCATACTGCAGCACTCCAGCAAACGGTAGCCGTCCGGACGCCATGCTGCGTCTAAGGCAGGCAGACGCGGCGTTGTTTTACCGATGGTGATCCAAACGGCAACGGTCAATACCAGCGCCGTATACACCGCGCACAAAAACGAAAAACGCGCGATCGCCTCCAGCCGCAGCGAAGCGGCATAGACGGCTGTTGCCGCACTCAACAGCAGTACCGCCGCCAGCGACGCTTCGTGATAGGCTGCCCGTTCAGCAAACAGCAGCAGCTCTCTGACAGTGTCGGCGGCCAGGATCGGCAGCAGTAAAGCTGCCAAGCGGCGCAACACCGTCAGCCGTTTTTTCTGCATAGCCTTTTGTAATCCGTAAGCGATGAAGCAAAGCAATACAGAAACAATCGACTCCGTGAGCCACGCCGTCACCTGCAGGGAGCGAAGAAAAAACAGGTGCGTCAGCGCAGACACCGTCAGGAGGCAAAACAGCTGACTGTTTGAAATCAACCGATTTTTTGCTTTATTCACTGTCGTCCACCTCAAAGCTTTTCATGGTTACGCGCTGTTTGCCGGCAAGCCAGCTTTTGCGCAGCAGGGTATCACCGGCGTTCTCTGCACGGAAAGGCGAGAGCGGTATCATATACGGCACACCGCCTGTTCCCAGCGCACAGATATTGACTGTCAGTGCGATCACCGCCAGCGACAGACCGTAAATACCTGTCATACCGGCGATCACGATCAGACCCAGTCGGATCACCGCCACCGTTTCATACAGCGGATACACCACATAAGACGCCAGCGCCGTCAACGCTACAACGACCAGCATCGGCTCACCGATCAGACCGGCGGATACCATCGCTTCGCCAATGACGATCGCTCCGATGATCGAGACAGCGTGACCGATGCTTTTTGGCAAGCGCAGGCCGCCCTCGCGCATGATTTCGTACAGCAGGTGGATCAGTATCGCCTCCGTCATCAGCGAAAAAGGTGTTGTCGCCTCACTGGAGGCAATGATATAGAGCAGCGCTGTCGGAATCACCTCCTGATGAAAGGCACCGATCGCCACATACAACGCCGGCAGTAAGACGGAAATCGCAAAAGAAAAATATTTCAACAGGCGAATAAAGGACGCATAGAACGGCGGATTATCGTAGTCATCCAGCGAGGAGAAATTATCGGTAAACAGATAGGGCGTATAGAGCACAAACGGTGTGCCCTCCACCATCACGCCGATACGTCCTTCCAACAGCTTGGAGGCAAACACATCCGGCCGTTCGGTATTGCCGACGCGCGAAAATAGCGAGTAAACGCCGACGTTCAGATACGGTTCCAAACAGCCGTAATCCTGCACGGTCGGTAAGGAAAAGCTCTTTAGCCGTTCTTCCGTCATCTGCACCGTCCGACTGTCAGCCGTTCCTTCAAGATAGGCCAATACCACCGGTGTTTGCATGGCTGTACCGAGCTGGAGCTGACGAAATTTCAGCCGCGGTGTTTTCAGTCGCTTGCGCAGCAGGGCTTTATTGTCGTTCAGCGACTCGACAAAGCACTCCTTCGCACCTTTTACATTGGATTCGTTGCTCGGTTCCTCTGTCATGCGGCTGTTCCAGCCCTGCACGCCGACCGCCAGCGCCGTAGCACAGTCCTCCGTTACCAACACCGCAAAGCCGCTCATCAAAAAGAAATAGCAATCGTCAAAGGTATTGGCAGTATTCATTTCCGGTGCTGCGATCACGGTCTGGCGAAGCGCGTCAAGCCGCGCGTCACCGTCGTCCTCCTCCAGCACACAGTGCTGTAACGGCACGGTAACTGCCTTAGCCAGCTGCAGAGAATCCACCAGTCCGTCCATCACGCAGAGAAACGCCCGACCGCCGGACACCGTGATCTCCTGCAGCAGGAAATCAGAGCAATCCTGAAAGTCGGATCGAAACACATTTAAATTAATGGTATAATCCCTTGAAAGATATTGCATTCACACCCGTCCTCTCGTCATTTCCTGTGAATATTATTGACCGAAAACGCCACAATATTACCGGTGATAACATGACAATTACGATCATTCGGGCCGCTATTATCTACTTGGCGGTGATAGTAGCAGTACGGGTAATGGGCAAGCGTCAGATCGGTGAGCTGTCCACTCACGAATTCGTCATTGCGATCCTGATCAGCGCCGTTGCTACGGTACCGCTGGAGGACAATGCGATTCCGCTGACCAATTCCTTAATACCGATCATGATCTTCATTTCGCTGGAGATCATCGAATCAGCGCTGTCGATGAAAATACCGTTCTTCCGTTCCCTATTTGACGGCAAGCCGATCTTCGTCATAAGGAACGGTATTTTGCAGCAAAAACAGCTTCGCCGCCTGCGCTTTACGGTAACCGACCTGCTGGACAGCTTACGCCAGCAAAGTGTTTTTGACATCAGCGAGGTGGAGAATGCGATTGTAGAAACGAACGGCAAGCTTTCCGTACAGCTCAAAGCAGAAAACACGCCGCTCACACCAAAAAGTGCCGGCATTGCCGCCGCAGAGAGCGGCTTGCCCATCGCCGTCATCGTAGACGGCAAAGCAGTCACGGAGTACTTTGGCGACACCGTTACTGAGCTGTCAGCAATCGAGCTCATTGCCGCCAAGGCGGATAAAAAAATCAAAAAGGTAATGCTGCTCACCATCGACGAGCACGGTAAGGTTTATGTGATCAACAAGGAGGAAGCATGAAACGCGTATGGTTTGCCGCTGCCTTTCTGTTGCTGGCGGCGGCGCTGTGCATCGGTGATCAATGGTATATTCGCACCTTTCACAGCGAAATGGACAAAAAAATAACGGCAGCCATGTCGGCTGCCGAAAAGCAGGATATGCCTGCTTTAGAAGCGGATATTGCATCTGTTCAGCATTATTGGTCAGAAAAAAATGACCTGCTGTTCACGCTTTCTAACCACACTGTGCCTGACGAGCTCGGCGCACGTATTCGTGCCATGCGGCCGGAAAACAGTACCATTACTGAGGAGCTGGAGAACGTGAAGGCCTATAATGATGTTCTGTACGAGGATCAGAAAATCACCTTTGCCAACATCTTTTAGCCGTTAGCTCCTGTGCTTAATACGATCCTGTCGATCTGTGCCAGCTCCTCTGCAGTGATCGGCGGCTGTTCCAGTGCCGCCAGGTTTTCGAGCAGCTGCGCCTTAGTTCTGACGCCGATCAACACGGAGGTCACGCCGTTTTGCAGCAGCCACTGGATCGCCAGCTGCGACAGTGTTTCTCCGCGCGCTTCCGCCAGCTCGCCCAACGCCGCAATCTGCGCCAGCTGCTGTGCGTCCAGCCCGATGCGCTGACAGTATTCCTCCCTGCCGTACAGGCGTGAATCCTCCGGTATACCGTTGCGGAATTTATCGGAAAGGCGCCCCTGCGCCAGCGGCGAAAAAGCAACAATGCCCTTTTGCTTTTTGGCGCTCTGATTTTTTAGTCCGTTTTCCTCGATCGTTCTGTCTAAGATGGAATAGCGGTTTTGGTTCACCACAAAGGGAACCTGATAATCCTCACACCGATGATGCATACGGTGCATGGTTTTACCGTCATAATTGCTCATACCGACATACAGCGTCTTGCCCTGCCGCACCAGGTCGCTCAGGCACAGCGCCGTTTCATGCAAAGGTGTTTCCGGCGTCATACAATGATGATAGAATAAATCTACATAGTCCAGTCCCAACCGATCCAGGGACTGATCCAGCGAAGCGGTCAGATACTTGCGCGAGCCGCCGCGGCCGCCGTAAGGGCCGTCCCACATCTCATAACCCGCTTTGGTAGAAATAATCAGCTCGTCGCGGTACGGCATCAGCCCGTCGTACAAAATCCTGCCGAAATTACGCTCTGCCGCGCCGGGCGCAGGACCGTAATTATTCGCCAAATCAAAATGGGTTACACCGTGATCAAAGGCCGTGTAAACAATTTCCTTAATCGTTTCAAAATCCGCCTCATCACCGAAATTCTGCCACAATCCGAGCGAAATCCGCGGCAGCGCCAACCCGCTGTCAGGCAGGTAGTTGTATTCCCTGTTTTCATATCTTCCTTCATCAGCTGTGTACATAAAGCACACCTCCCAAGCAGAATTTTGTTTTATTGAAACTTGAAGTCGACTTTCCCTTTGCGTTCAGCGCGTTGCAACTGCTTCTCCCACGTCTTAACACATTGTCGTTTGAGATAATCCACCAAAGGGTTCAGGTCTTGTGTTTCATCCCACGCTTCCAGCGCTGAATAATATTCGTTTCTATCCTCTTCATGAATAATTATCGGCGGATGATTATTCAAAAGTAAAAAGTAATTCATTGTCAGCCTTCCGGCTCTTCCGTTGCCATCGGCAAAAGGATGAATATTCTCCAGTTTTGCGTGGAAATATGCGGCGGCAATCAGCACCTTTTCTTTCGGAACATCCTCCATTTCAGATAGTAACTCCTCAACCTCTTCATGCACATCTTCAGGCGAGGCACCTATCTCTGCTTTTCCTGTTACATAATCATGCTTTTTGTATTCGCCCGGTCGCTCACCAAGCTGCCACCATCTTGCATCGTAAGTGTTCTGTGTTAAGCAAAGCTGAAACTCTTTTAATAATGCCTCATCTAACGGACGTTTTTCATTAAAAGCGCACAATAACAGTTCATTGGCATCTTTAGCGTTTCGGATTTCAAAGAGCGTTCTTAAATCTCCCGTATAGGAAGACACCCCGTCGTGTTCAAATATTTCTCTGGTATCATTAAAGGTAATGTGCGGATTTTCAATTTTTCCGGAATGATAAGCAAAAGCGATACTATGTCCATTCAGTGCTTCGGCAAGAGCCGCATCTGTCTTAATATCCTTCGTTTGCCAGTAAGCAACCACCTCATCATATTTTGACATCCTCGCTCCCCCTTCGTAATTACCGGTTTCATTATACCATAGAATTTAAGAAAATAAACAAATTTTTTAGTCCGCAAGCTCCATCCGTTTGAAGCAGAAGGCTCAGCAGACTTGTTCTGCGCAGTTCGCCGTCTTTGCAATATTCAATATCGTTCTATTATTATACAGCTTATATGCGTATTCCAATAAGCGCTTATAATCCAGTCCACGTGCATCGATATAACTTTCTATAATAGAATACGGATTATCTACATCTATCGGTGCTTTATCTAATAGCTCCAAAACATCCAGCATCTGAAGGTATGCCTGATTATCCTTTGTAATTTTTGTTTTTGGAGGTTTCACAATCACGTCAAGCTCAATGTCCTTACGCGCGGCATTACCGGCAGCATTAGAAACAATCACCGCATTGTTTGGCATTTGAGAGGTCAATCCCAACTGATGTAATAAGAACATCCCTGAAACATAACCATTATCATCTGAAACATATTTATCGTAAACGAGTCTTTGCTTATCAATCGATAATTCACCAAACGGTGTCATCTGCGTTAAATAATAAATCCCCTTCTTATAGAAACGTAGGTTTGGAATGATACCTCTTTCAAGGATACGTCTTAAAGCCACAGAAACAGCGCCGGCGGCTTGTGAACGGCTAATGTTATATTCAACAGCCAAAGCCGTCGTCAAATCTTTTGAATAAATCGGTATACAACATTCCGTGTTACGAATGGCGTCACAAATAAAGTCGATATACGTAAGATGCATATTATCACCTGATATTTAATTAACATAAATTGATACAGAATTATGCAATTATAATATCACTATTTAATAACTTTCTCAACTACAAATAATCTTTCCGGTTTACACTCTTGCGGATTTCACTTTCGAGATAGGTAAGTCTTGCCGACAAGCCTCTTACCAATTTTTCAATTCGTTCAGAAGAAGATTCTGTATATGGCTGATATTTTATGAGATGCAAATCGGCGAGATGCAAAAATTTCATAGCTGTTCCTTTTATGGTTAGTTTCTGTTTCGCTGCATTTTAGATGAATTCGCAGCAAGGGTTTGATACATCAGCAGCATTACCTTCACCTCATTAAATATAGTTACTCAATATGCATTTTACCATAAAGAAAAGGGATAAGCAAGAACGCTTATCCCCTATTTACCATCGGTAACTCCCCTGCGTCCGTTCGTATCACAAAAAATCCCGAAATATCGGCATTTCGGGATTTTGCTTGAGCCTTAACCGGACTCATCCGATAAACTTTTTATCCATTACGTGCATTGCTTTTGGCAGATGCAGCATTATTCGAGGGTGAGGATATCTGTAAAGCCGGTCACTTCAAAAATTTCCGTAACGATTTCATTGGCGCCTCTCACCTTCATAGCGCCCTGTCCGTTCATCGTCTTCTGCGCCATCAGCAGAACTCTTAAGCCGGCAGAGGAAATATATTCCAGCTTTGTCAAATCAAAAACAAGCTCGGTAACGCCTTCGAGTTCTGTTTTCACCACCGCTTCCAGCTCCGGAGCGGTAGTGGTTTCAAGTCTGCCTTCCACAGCAAGGATCAGTTCGTTGTCGTTTCTGCTTTTATTAATTGTCATAGTCACTTTCTCCATTTACTTAAATATAATTATGTTCACGGCAAAACCGGGTTATCAGGATATATGCTGCCGTTAAATTCTCTTTTCAATAATCATTTCCACATTGGAGCCGTTGATGCTAACCTTCACTTCGTCGGCAAGCTTGGCAACGATGGAGCGTTCCAGCTCGTCCCAATCCTCGTCTTTGGCGTTCTGCTTATACTGCGTGAGCGTCCATTCAGAAAAACCGATGTTGCCGCCGGATTCCACAACGCCTAAGCCCACAGCGTCAGCATAGCCTTTTTCCATAGAACCGATTGCCGCTTCAAAAGCGGATTTTACCTTCGCCATAAAGCCTTTGGTGCTGTTCTTTCCGCTGGTGGAAACAGCCAGCAGTTTTTCCCTTTTATCAGAATTCATTGCGGTATTGGTGCACAGATGCAGCTGAAAAACATTGCCCTCTGTTTCAATCCAGTACTGCGCTGTCAATTCGCCTGTCAGCGCCTTCACCATACCGGTCATCTCCTCAGCCAGAAGCATCAGATGGATGGAATCCTTTGGGGAAAGAGACTTGAAAACCGCAACAGCTTCCGTCTGCTTTAACGCTTCGGCAATACCGGTTCCGTCGTTTGCAATATGAATAACATCAGATTTCATAAAAAATACTCCTTTATTATTTCTTTATTTCATTTTAAACCTTTACGCAGCAAAAGTCAATGAACTGGAAAAAATTCGCAGCAGGAAGTCTTGACGCACCGGATACGGTAGCCACACGGAAACGTACTTCTTCACTATGGTATTCACTTGTAAAGGTACAAAAGAAGAATTACGTCATTACGCGCCATAACCTCGACGGAAAATTTCATCTTTATGAAGAAAAAGACGACGCATACATTCACCTTCGACAGCGCAGTTCCGATCCGTTCTTCAAAGAAACAAGCCCTGAACACTATGCTAAAGGAGATATAGAATACACAAGATAACAAAAAGCAGTAGGCTCAACCAGCCTACTGCTTTGTTATTCCTGTACTTTATCGTTTTTATTAACCGTCTGAGCCGTTTGCCCGGTCGGCTTTGCATCTTGCTTTGCTTGTAATGCTTCAAGTTTATGACGCACCGACGGACGCTGATTCTTTTGAACGCTCTTGCGGATTTCACTTTCGAGATAGGCAAGTCTTACCGACAATCCTCTTACCAATTTTTCAATTCGTTCGGAAGAAGATTCTGTATATGGCTGATATTTTACGAGAATACGATGATATTCTTCAACCAAGCCGTTCAACGCCGTTGTATCAAAGCGGGACAGGTCAGGAATGGCTGCCAAATAAGTCGAAAAAGACTTGTTAGTATTACGAAACAGTTTTCCTTTACCGTCAGAAAAATGAATATCCTTTGTGAGCTGTCCGCAATTCATCGCTTCGCCGGTATCGAATATCGGCGCCGTCCGTTTCCATTCCAGCGTTTCAACATTTCTGATAACACCGAAATTACGTAAATGACGGTCCGTATTCATTAAAACGGCATCCAGCAAAATCATGTTTTCTACATTCCGGCGCGCATTTGGAACGTTGTGCTTTTCTAATATATTGATATAGTGTTGTATATCGCTTATATTGCCTTTTTTCTTTTCGGAAACGAATATATCATTGGCAGTAATCATTTCTTCATCAGCAGCAACAAAAAGGTCACATTTTGACACCAAGCGTCCTCCCGAAATAGCAATACGATAAGGACAATATTCAAAGCCCATTCGCCGGCAAAACGCAGAAGCCAGCCACTCGTTGATTGGTTCCTCTCGACTGGCTTCATAAGAACCCTTAACCAGCACTCTCTTACCGTTTTCAATTATCCAGCCTTTTGGCAGCATACCGTCAATCGTGTTGTTAGGCGAATGCAAATCCGGTCTTTCCGTGCTGCTTTCTTTTGAACTGCTTAAAGACGCCTGAAGGTATCCTTCATACTGAAAGTCGTTATCAAAAAAGTTAATATCTTTCCATGCCACCGGACTATCATATTCTTTTATCCAATATTGATCAGAAAATGAAAGTGCATACGCCTTGTTTAGCAGTTCATCGGTGCTTTCCACGCCAAGCTGCTCCAACAGCTTTGTAAGCCCTTTACGATGCGAAGGAATACCGCGTCCTTTAAACCAGTTGTTCAGCACTCTTAATTCACTCGCCGTACCGTCCTCTGCCGCTATTTTTACGGCCAAAGGAGCATAGTCGAGGTTGTACCACTCATGAAATTTTGTCATCACATTCAGTTCTGTATCATAATCAATCGCAGCCACCGGTGTAGTTCTGTTCATCAGTAAAAATTGCATGACCGTACTCCTTTCCGTAATACTGTACTTCAATAATATTATTTATGTAAAAGGTTGTCAACTACGGAAAAGGAAAAGCAGTAGGCTCAACCAGCCTACTGCTTTGTTATTCCTGTACTTTATCGTTTTTATTAACCGTCTGAGCCGTTTGCCCGGCCGGCTTTGCATCTTGCTTTGCTTGCAATGCTTCAAGCTTCTTACGGAGGGATGAAGTATTGTTAGCGTCTCTTATTACCTCATTCACATTTTCTGATTTAAGGACACCCGGATATTTTTCCTCAAAGGCAAGCAAAAATGCTTTTGTTGAGGCTTCGCCGGACTTAGTTTGGTCAAACAATGAGAACAATTCTTTGCTTTCAACAATTTGTCTAAACTGTTCTTGAATTCCATTCGGAAACTTATCCCAGCTATTATACAAATCATTTACAGCTTTATCGACCATATCATAAGTAATATCATTATGATTACGACGATGTTCAAGCAATATACCTATCACATCGGATAAGTCGTGTTTATATCGCCTGCCGGAACAAAGTTTCATAGCGATAAGATATTCCGCCCTGATGCTCCTCACATCCAGCACGCCATAAAATGTTTTGTAATACTCCGAATACTGAATCAGTTTGGGAGAGTACGAGGCTGTGTTTACAAAATCACTATTTAGCCAGTCAGCAGGCAAATTATTCATTTCTGCAACTTTTAAGATTGCTTCCTTAATGATTGACGATGGCGTCATTAGCGCGTCTACATCCAAAGTTTCGTTTCGGAAACTATAATTCTCAATAATCGCTGCGCCACCTATAAGAATAATTTCGATTCCTGGTGCCTTTCTTCCAGCCAGTTTACGATATGTTTTTGCAAACTCATAAAGGTAGTGATCAAGATTTGATTTATTAAACACCTTGATGTCGCCAGCGTTATTAACAGACATCTCGTACATCACCTTCCACAATATTAAAATGCAAAAACTCCGGAATGGCGTTTTTTATAGCTTCGGCGCGAAAATCGCCGCAATCAGTAAAATCACTTAAAAGTAATATACTCAGAGGGTAAACCGGCTCTTCAAAACGATATTCCCGTAAATTATCATATTCATTGCATCGAGGTAAATCATGAATTCTGCACAAATAATCCAACAGCGCCAATAGATACAGACTTTCTCTATACCAGCCTTTGTTGAAATAGTTGCGAATATTATGGTTGTCTAATAAACTAAGCATAAAGTCAATATCGCCCATCGACTTCAACTGATGGCACACATTGCTTTTAAATTCTTCAAAAGAAGGCTTATCGTTAGTGTTGTTCTGCACCAGCACGCTTGTATCTGTCATCGTCTCACCTCCGCTGAGAAATATCAATACGCCACTCTGCTATCTTAATTATAGTATTTCACAAAAGACTTGTCAATCTTAACCGCACACCGTTTGCGCTATATTTAAGATAGTCTTATTATTATACAATTTATATGCGTATTCCTAAAGGAATTAAAATTGATAAGGTCATCAAGAATATCTGCAACGGATAATTCGATGGAACCTTTCAACAGCGCACGTGTGGAGTTATGCTGCGGATCATTATCAATCAGCAGTACCCTGTAACCCTCTGATGCCAGCACCGCGCTCATGGCGACGGAACTCGTCGTTTTGGCTACGCCGCCTTTCTGAATTGCCAGCGCAACTACCTTACAACCATTTGTTTTCTTCGTATTCATCCTGAATACCTCCCTAAAGTAAAATATAAAAAGGGGAACACTGTTAAAAACAATGCTCCCCGTTTTTACGGACGTATTCACAATAGTAATGGTACGAAAAAAGCCCCTCTGCTTAATCAGAGGGGCTTAAGGTTTGGCGGAGAGCGTTGGCACTCCATTATACCCCTCTGTACTGCACGCTGGCTATGCAGCCGCGCGCTGTGCAAAGTCTGTTTCTTTCAGGAAGCCCACCTTATACATTATCCTGATACGGTCAGCATCGTGTACATTCCCGATATAAACCGCATCAATAATGCTCGCAAGATGTTTCCTATCTATCCTTTCGCAATGACTAATCTCGGTAAGAGCATTTATCCAACTGATAACATAATCTGCATCAGCCTTTGCTTTTTTTATAATAATATCACACTCATTTTTGATTTTCAATAGTTCGTTCAACTCATCATTCTGCGACTTTGAGATAACCGCATACATTTTGGATGAAATAATGCCGGCGGTCTTGTCGTTATAAGATTGTATTATGTTTAATTCCAGACTTGCTATCTTCTCGTTTGTTTCGGCAAACCTGAGCTTTGCTTCGGTAGACCTTTGTTGTTGTTCCCAATTCATCCTTGCCAGCACTCGCCTTATAAAATCGCTGTGGTTCTTGTTGTAGTCACATACCAATCGCCGTATATCGAACATCACATACTCAAGAAGTGTGTCCTCATATATAAAGTGCGAAGAGCAAGCGTGCTGTCCTGAATTATTATATCTGCTGCACCGATAGCAGCGTCTGCCGTTTTTAGTGGTGGCAGCCAATTTATTGTTACAATCACTACATACAAGCAACCCGGAAAAAAGAATTGGCAGTTTATTACCGTTTTTTGTTTTCCGACTTCGTGATTGTTTGTTTTCAAGTTTCCGTTTCATAACGGCAGCATACAAATCGCCGTCAACAATTGCTTCGTGTGTATTATACACAGCAATTCTCTCCTCCGGTTCTGTCGTCCGCCGTTGCTTCAACTTAAACGAAATCTTCTCGCGTTTATGCTGAATCATATGTCCGAGGTAAACCTCGTTAGATAATATCTGATGTACGGTATTAGAAGTCCATACATATGGTTTTAACTCTTTTCCCAGCAGATGATAGCGGTAATTTGTCGGCGTTAAGACGCCCTCTCTGTTCAACCCATCTGCAATCTCTCGACCGCTTTTATAGTTAGCGTATTCCTGGAACACGCGCCTTACTATATCGGCCGCATATTCATCTATTACCAACTTGTGGTAATCTTCGTTTGATTTTTGGTAGCCATACGGAGCATAAGCACCGATGTACTCCCCTTTTCGCGCCAGCGTTCGGAACGCCGACTTGGTTTTCTTTGAAATATCTTTCACATAGTATTCGTTAAAGACCAGTTTAAAATCGGTAACATCGTTGTTATCTATTCCCCCTTTAGTATCCACCATATCGTTTATTGCGATAAATCGGATACCATGCTTTGGAAAAAACTCGTCTTTCAACTGACCGACTCTTGATGTGTTTCTGCCAAGCCTGCTCAAGTCTTTAACGATGATGCAGTCAATCAGATTAAATGATATGTCGGTCATCATTTTTTTGTACCCTGGTCGTTCAAAATTGGTTCCCGTGTAGCCGTCATCGGTGTAAACATCTACCACCTCGACCTCGGGATGCGCTTCCAACCAATCCTTCATATAATCAATCTGGTTAGTGATTGACATTGAAGTTGAGCCGTAATTGTCATCGTCGCGTGACAACCGTGCATAGAGCGCTGCTTTCCAAGTTTTTTTCACATGTCATTCCTCCTTGAATTAAAATGTATTCACATAATATACAAATCCAAAGGAACTTTCCATTGTAAAAATAGCAGCGCAAAAATGTGTATCAAAAATAGCAAAAAAAGCAGATTGTTGATTAGACAACCGTTCACGAATGTCAATTTCTGACATCCCCGCCTCTTTATTGTCGCCGGTAACCTTATGGCACTATCCCATACGGTCAGAGTATCATTATGTTGGGGAGTTGCACCCCATCAGCTTGTTATGCACTCAAAGAATCACCTTTTCTCGTATCATCTGATGTTGTTCGCTCTTTCCTTATAAATGTGGTATGTGCAGCATTCTTTCAACTGCAATCATATTCCGGAACTGGTAAAAATTACCAGCAGGAAGTCGTGGCGCACCGGATACAGTAGCCAAGCCGAAACGTACTTTTTTCACTATGGTATTCACTTGTCAAGGTACAAAAGAAGAATTAAGTTATTTCTAACTCGTTTTAATAATATATGAGTTATTTTAAGAAAAGCAAATGTGTAAATCACACATTTGCTTTTATTGCGCTCAATTACTATTCTCAAATTGTAAATTCAAAACAAAGGAGCGTTGATATGAAAAAGTATATCGGACAAAACATCAGAACTTGGCAGTGGATTACATCGGACAATGTGCTCTACGACAAGAAAGCCAACGAAACCTATTTAATACCCAACCTGTTCAGTAAAGATGAGTTACCGCTCAACAAAAAGGCACTGTCATCTTATCGTGTATATCCAAAATCGATTGGTTGGGCTGTCAGCAAGGATGTCAACGGTGAAACGATTTATGCCGGTGATACTGTGGAAATTGACTACTATAACAAAAATGAAGCCACTTTTAATGGAAGAAATACAGTTCGTGCGATTGTGTGCTATGACAAGAATTTAAAAATCCACTATATGTTATCAGGAAAAAGAATTTTTATGTTTAACGGCGACAGCAATCATTTCATATCCAGCATAAAACGGATTGGCAGAAATGAGAATACCGACTTTATCACAGAAAAAGAAGTACCTCATGATACCCTTTAAAATGCTATCGGGCGTAAAGGAAATGATAATCGCCTTCATAATTATATTATTATTTTCCATTTTATTGCTATTCTTATCTGAGCACATCACAGAGCAATAATCGGCTGCACCCGGTTATCATAAATCATTTGTATACATACACCTCTGAACTAAAATGTAAAATTCGGCTTGGCAGTGCAGTGCTGAGCCGAATAACTGCCGAAAAGCCTACCGCCTTAGGCTTTAGGATACACAATTTAATAAAGTCTTATTCTTACTTATACAAGCTGACAAGGGGCGAGGCGGCGCTCCTTCATTATTAGAGGTATATTATGAACAATCCGCGAAGAAAAAAGTTGAATGACATCATTGCAGCGCTGAATGAGCTTAAAGAGTACTTAGAAGCGATGATGGAAGAGGAAGAAGCATACAGGGACAATATTCCTGAAAACCTCCAGGGTTCAGAAAGATTTGAAAAATCCGATGAAGCCTGTGATGCGCTCTCTTACGCTCTCGATTCAATAGATGAGGTCATAGAAAACATTAAAAATGCTGTCGAATAAAGGAGGTGAAAATAATGAAGGAACAGCAAGTATTGAAAACGAACCATATCTGCTTAATCAGATACAGCGGGCTCTTAGTGAAGCGCACGTTAAATTATGGCGATGATTCCTATTCCAATATTTCCATTATTCCTGCCGGCAGCATCGTTCGGCTCGTTGATATTAAACAAACGAACGACAAGCAAAGGTATCGCATTACACTGGAGGATGCTTCCGGCAAAACCGCTACCGCATTGCAAGATACCCTTGTCATAAAAAAATGCCCTATGATTCCCCTTATCAAAGACTCAATGACCGAGATAAGCGCCAAGCAAGCAAGGCGCTGTCAGCGCCGGCTTTGGTATTACTGTAATTGGAAAAACGGCAAATCGATAGAACTCAAAGACTACTCAAAATCGAAATCAGAATTAAAACACTTTATCAATAAGGAGGACAATAATGATTAACAATTCAACACTGATGGGACGACTTACTTTTGAGCCGGAACTCCGTTCCACACCGAACGGCGTATCCGTATTAAGATTTCAGGTCGCGTGTGACCGAAATTATCAGTCGCCGGGAAAAGAGCGTGAGGCTGATTACATTGATTGCATTGCCTGGCGCCACACGGCAGAATTCATAAGCCGTTACTTTCATAAAGGTTCGATGATTGCAGTTGAAGGCTGCATCAGAACTCGAAACTATACTGATAAAAACGGTAACAAGAGAAAGCGTATGGAAATCGAAGCGCAAAACGTATCCTTCTGTGGCTCCAAGCCGGCGAATGGAGCACCGGAAGCGGCCGCTACGCAACAACCGTCTCCAAGTTATGCTGCCCCCGACGAGGAATATGAAGAAATCCTCGACGATGATTTGCCGTTCTAAGGAGGTAATTTATGCTTGTTCTTCATATAAAGAAGAAATGGTTTGATATGATACTTTCCAAGAAAAAAACGGAAGAATATCGGGAAATAAAACCATATTACATAACAAGATTTAAAAACATACTTAAAGACAGTTTTAAACGCCGCCTGTTGTTATCTGATGAACAATTCATTAAAGTCTTGACTTTTACAATCTCGCTTCCCTTCACAGTTAAATTTATTAACGGATACGGCAACAATAGACCATACATTATTGCCGAGGTGAGACTGACTGTCGATGAAGGTTATGAGGATTGGGGTGCTGAACCAGGTTTAGAATACTTTGTATTGATAATTGACCGAATTAAAAAGACGGGCAATTTGGAAAACTGTTACACAAAGGAGGAATCATGAGTAACGAAGTTTTTATTGCGCTTTGCGAAGAGCGCCCGGCATTAGCAGCAGATATGATTGAGGACGAAATGATAGAGAGCGGCTTCAAGCTGGATGAGGAAACTTCTGAAAGAATGTTTAACAACATTATGCAGAGAATTCAAAAAGAAGGTGAACCCCCATGCTTGATATAGTTCCAGTATCATTAGCTGAAGCAAATCAATTTGTCTTAGAACATCATCGTCACCACAAGCCGGTTGTAGGTCACAAGTTCTCTATCGGCGCAACGGATGGTAAAAAGATAGTTGGCGTATGTATTGTAGGACGCCCAGTATCAAGATATCTTGATGATGGACTGACACTTGAAATAACAAGGTGTGCTACAGATGGCACTTATAATGCCTGCTCCATCCTTTATGGTGCTGCTTGGAGAGCCGCAAGGGCGATGGGTTACAAAAGAATCGTGACATATATTCTTGAAAGTGAAAACGGTGCTTCTCTCAAAGCAAGTGGATATACTTGTGTTGGTAAATGCGGCGGATTAAGGTGGACAGGCAAAAGAAAGCCGGAAGTAGATTTATATCCGGCACAAATGAAACTTCGTTTTGAAAAGGGTGGTGAAAACTATTCAGACACTACTTAAATACCCGGGTGGTAAGTGGCGCATAGCCGATTGGATTCTGTCGTTCTTCCCGGAACACAAGGTTTACTGCGAGCCGTTCTTTGGAAGCGGAGCACTATTCTTCAAGAAGCAGCCGTCTTACATCGAAACAATCAATGACATTGACGGAAATATTGTTAATCTTTTTGAAGTCTGCCGTTCCCAGCCGGAAGAACTCGCTGCAGCAATAAACCTCACCCCGTTCTCACGCGACGAGTTTCTCAAATGCTATGAGCGGTCAGATAATCCGCTGGAACAAGCAAGACGAACGCTTGTTAGATACCATCAGAGTTTCGGGACAAGCAATTGTTCACAAAAGTCTTGGCGTAATGTGCAGCAGCACAACGGACCGCGCACAGCGACGATGTGGAACTATTTGCCGGAAGCCGTGATTGAATGTTGCCGCCGTCTAAAAGACGCACAAATCGAAAATACAGACGCGCTGGAGCTCATTCAACGGTATGATGACAAGAACACGCTTCTCTATCTTGATCCACCTTATCTTCCGGAACTCCGCAAAAGGAACCTTTATTCTTTTGAAATGACAACAGCGCAGCACCTCAATATGCTGCGCCTGATTAAGACAAACCACTCAAAAATCATATTGAGCGGCTACGACAACGAACTATACAACAAAGAATTGAGCGGATGGGAATGCGCTGTCAAAGACACGACCGCTCAATTTGGTAAAAGCAGAACTGAAAAAATATGGTTCAATTTCGATTACAATTACAGTTTATTCAGCTTTATGTAAGGAGGTATTCACTTGATTTTCAAATTGTTTTTATGCGGCTTCCTTTGTTTCGGCTTTGGCGTGTTTCTGACAGCCACTATTTCGTCGATTAAGGTTACACATTACCACGATGCTGCCGTTAAGTGGAAACGGCTATACAATCAATTACAGGAGGCGCAAGACGATGGTAACAAGCAGCTTACCGAAGAATGAGGAAATCGGCATACGGTATAACGATACCGAGAACGGTAAGGTATACATAAACACCCAAAATGTACTTGATGGTAAATTTCATCTCTACGAAGAAAAAGACGGCAATTACATACATCTCCGTCAGCGTAGCAACAATCCATTCTTCAAAGAAACCAACCCGGAACGATACACATAATGCAATCATGACTATCCACGATAAAAGCAGTAGGCTCGATGAGCCTACTGCTTTCTGTTATTCTTGAACCACATCTGATTTCTTGACCGTCGTAACCGTTTTTTCGGAAGTATCAGCCTTTTTCTGTGCCTGCAAAGTTTCGAGTTTATCGCGCACAGAAGGACGTTGATTCTTTTGAACGCTCTTGCGGACTTCATTATTAAGATAGGTCAGCCTTACCGACAATCCTCTTGCCAGTTTTTCAATTCGTTCTAAAGAAGATTCCGTATACGGCTGATATTTCAATAACACGCTGCGATATTCTTCAACCAATCCTTCAAGTGCCGTTGTATCGAAGCGCGACAAATCAGATATTACAGATAAGTAGGAAGAAAAAGACTTACTTGTGTTGCTAAACAGTTTTCCTTTACCGTCGGAGAAATGAATGTCCTTTGTGAGTTGCCCACAATTCATTGCTTCGCCGGTATCGAATATCGGCGCAGTTCTGACCCACTGAAGAGTCTCAACATTTCTGATAACGCCGAAATTACGCAAATGGCGGTCAGTATTCATCAAAACACCATCAAGCAATATCATGTTTTCAGTGTTTTCTCTTGCGTTAGGAACACTGTGCTTTTCTAAAATATTGATATAGTGTTGTATATCGCTTATATTGCCTCTTTTCTTTTCAGAAGCAAATATATCATTTGCCGTAATAATCTCTTCATCAGAAGCAACAAATAAATCGCATTTTGATACAAGCCGTCCCCCGGATATATCAATACGATAAGGACAGTATTCAAAGCCCATGCGCCGGCAAAACTCAGATGCAAGCCACTCGTTAATTGGTTCCTCACGGCTCGCTTCATAAGAGCCTTTAACCAACACTCTCTTGCCATCTTCGATAATCCAACCTTTTTGTAACATACCGTCAGTAGTATTATTTGGTGAATGCAAATCCGGTCTTTCTGTGCTGCCTTCTTCCGAACTGCTCAAAGATACCTGAAGGTAGCCTTCATAATTAAAATCATTGTCAAAAAAGTTAATATCTTTCCATTCTACCGGACTATCAAATTCCTTAATCCAGTATTGGTCAGAAAGAGAAAGCGCATACGCTTTATTGAGAAGTTCATCGGTACTCTCTACGCCAAGCTTATCAAGCATTTTTTCAAGGTCTTTACGCCACGAAGGAATGCCTCGCCCTTTAAACCAGTTATTCAATACCCTTAATTCGCTTTCTGCGCGATTATTAACGGCGTTCTGTATTGATAAAGGAGCATAGTCAAGGTTATACAATTCATAGATTCTTGTAATGACATTCAATTCTGTATCATAATCAATGGCAGCCACTCTTTTATTTCTGTTCATCAGCAAGAATTTCATAACCATAACTCCTTTCAACTATTAGTGTAATTCAATTATATTCTTTATTCAAAAAGTTGTCAACTCTGCAAAAATATAAGCAGCAGGCTCATCGAGCCTGCTGCTTTCTATTATTCTTGAACAATTTCTGACTTCTTGACCGTTGGAGGCTTTTTATCAGAACCATCTGCGCTATTCTTTGCCCGCAATGCTTCCAATTTCTCACGAACGGATGGGGTGTTATCGGCGGCACTTATCACATCATTAACATTTTCTGATTTGAGCACTCCCGGGTATTTTTGCTCAAAAGCAAGCAGAAACTCTTTTGTTGAGGCTTCGCCGGACTTGGTTTTATCAAACAATACGAACAAGTCATCATTTTCAACAATCTGTTTAAACTGTTCTTGAATTCCCTGTGGAAAATCGCCCCAGCCATTATATAAATCGGTTACGGCTCTATCCACCATTGTGTAAGTTATATCATTATGATTTCTCCTGTGTTCCAGCAAAACACCAATCACATCGGACAGGTCGTGTTTATATCTTCTGCCGGAACATAGTTTCATTGCAACAAGGTATTCCGCTTTTACGGTTCTTACATCCAGAACCCCACAAAAGGTCTTGTAATATTCTGAATACTGCACCAGCTTTGGAGAATATGAAGCCGTATTGATAAAATCGCTATTAAGCCAATCGCGTGGCAAATCATTCATTTCTGCAACATTTATAATTGCTTCGTTAATGATTGACGAAGGCGGCAGCAACGCATCCACATCTAAAGTCTCGTTACGGAAACTATAGTTTTCAACAATGGCAGCGCCGCCAATCAAGATAATCTCTATTTTTGGCGCCTTTCTTCCAGCAAGTTTACGATATGCTTTTGCAAACTCAAAAAGGTAATGGTCAAGATTTGATTTATTAAACACCTTATTGTCGCCGGCATTATTAACAGACATCGCGCACATCACCTTCTACAATATTAAACTGCAAAAACTCCGGAATAGCATCCTTTATAGCTTCCGCCCGTAAATCGCTGTCATTTGTATAATTGCTTATCAGTATTATACTCAAAGGGAAAATCGGCTTTTCAAAACGGTATGCCCGTAAATCATCGTATTCATTGCAACGAGGTAAATCGTGAATTCTGCACAAATAATCCAACATCGCCAACAGATACAGGCTCTCTCTGTACAGGCCTTTGTTGAAGTAGTTGCGGATATTATGGTTGTCTAATAAACTTAGCATAAAGTCAATATCGCCCATTGACTTCAACTGATGGCACACATTGCTCTTAAACTCCTCAAACGAATAATTCTCGGAAGTATCATTCTGCACCAGCGCACTTGTATCTGTCATAGTCTCACCTCCATTTATGAAGACTCAATTCAAAGATATTTATTTCGCAAATAATTCGCTTGTGTAGATGTTATCAGTTGTTCAACTTCTGCTACATTGATGCTCGATTGCAAGTCGCAATAATCGCAATCCCATTGGAGATATTCCTCTCCGCGTTCCAGCCTTAGTAAAGTGTCCTTCATTTTATCTAAGGATTCCTGCAAAAACAAAGGGAGTCCTTTTTCTAAATAAGAAAGGTCGCGTGGCAAACCCGTTACAGGGTCGGTAAAAGTAGCCAACTCCATCAACTCTTCCATTGTGATGTTGAGCGTCTTTGCTAAAAGTTGTACTGTTTTAGCGTTACATTTTTCTATATCGCTTTTGCCTGAGCACAAATCCATCACAGTCGATTTTGGCACACCGCTTTTCTTGGATAACTGGTACATACTGATATGATTATTAGTTAAAAACTGCTGTAAAGTCATATAATCACCTCGGCACCTATTATACCGGTATACCGACCGAATGTCAATATTATGGATACACTATCCCCTCTCCTGCAACTTTTGCTATATTTAATACAGTGTTTTTATTATACATATTATTGGCGAACATCAACAGATGCCTATAATCCAGTCCACGGTCATCAATATATTTCCCAATGATATAAAACGGGTTATCTACATCAATTGGCGCTTTGTTTAATAGTTCTAAAGCATCGAGAGTCTGAAGATACACCTTATTATCCTTTGTAACTTGTGTTTTTGGAGGCTTAACAACCACATCAAGTTCGATATCCTTTCGTGCTGCGCTTCCGGCAACGTTAGAAACAATCAACTCATTATTAGGCATTTGAGAGGTCAATCCCATTTGATGCAGTAAAGACAACCCCGACACATAACCGTTATCGTGAGAAATATATTTATCATAAACCAGCCTATGCTTGTCAATCGACAATTCACCAAAAGGAGTAATCTGCGTTAAATAATAAACTCCTTTCTTGTGTAATCGCAAGTTCGGAATGAGACCTCTTTCGATGATTCGTTTTAAAGCCACAGAAACAGCGCCAGCAGCCTGCTGACGGCTGATATCATAATGAAGTGCAAAATCAGCTGTTAGTTTTTTTGAATAAATTGGTACGCAGTATTTATAATTCCTTATTAGTTCTCCAAGGTATTCAATATAAGTTCTATTCATACAATCACCTGAACCCCATCTAACAAACAATGAAGAGTTCCATCGTGCATATAGTTCGTGACTTTCAATTCACCAATTTTGCTTAATTCTTCAATCAGCAAATCTGTGTTAAATTCAGAAGGGGTAAAAAAGTCAAAATCGAATGATTCTCGGTAACCAGTTTGAAGCGAGAGTGCCGTCCCTCCAGCCATATAATAATCCGTAACCGAAATATTTTTTGAAATCTTGCCTAATACTTCAAACCTATTGTTGTCAATTACTTCCCAGTGCATATTAGCCCTCATAAACATAATTCATTGAGTGTATATTTCTGTAATACGCCATATCCTCTTTATTTAATTTGTACTTAAGACGAAGATAATTTGCTACAATCGGGATAAAGCCTCTTGCTGTCCTGGCAACTGATTTAATGTCATCTACCGAATAGGTTTTCTCCAGCCATTCAATCTGCTGGAAATCTCCTTCATTATAAAGGCGGACAATAATATATGACATATTTGCTCGTATATCAAGCACCTCAAATTGTGTATCCCAAAAGTATGGTTTAAATTCGAGCGGAATATTGTTCATCAATATCACCCCAATTACATAGAAGATTTTTTGTACATTTTATTATATCATATTCTTAATAAAATTACAAACAGTCTATTAGATTAAAGCACGTTATATATGCTCTAAAATTGAATCGTCCGATTATTCATAAAAAAACAGTTGTCCCCCATCAGAGACTACTGCTTTTATTATTCTTGAACAATATTTCTTTTATTGACAGTCGAAATCGGTTTTTTCTTTTCGTTCAGCCCGCTGCAACTGTTTCTCCCAAGTCTTAACAGTTTGTTCTTTGAGATAATTAACCAAAGCGTCAAGGTCTTGTTTTTCGTCCCACGCTTCCAGAGCTGAATAATATTCCTTTCTATCCTCTTCGTGAATAATAATCGGTGGATGATTATTCAAAAGCAAAAAGTAATTCATTGCCAGCCTTCCGGTTCTTCCGTTGCCATCGGCAAAAGGATGAATATTCTCCAGCTTTGCGTGGAAATATGCGGCTGCAATCAGAGCCTTTTCGTTCGGAATATCTTTCATTTCAGATAGTAACTCCACCACCTCTTCCTGCACGTCTTCAGGGGAGGCGCCTATCTCTGCTTTCCCTGTTACATAATCATGCTTTTTGTATTCGCCCGGTCGCTCACCAAGCTGCCAGCGGCGCGTGTCATATGTGTTTTGAGTTAACCGGAACTGAAATTCTTTTAAAAGGGATTCATCTAACGGACGCTTCTCATTAAAAGCAGTAAGCAACAGTTCATTCGCATCTTTAGCGTTTCGGATTTCAAAGAGCGTTCTCAAATCACCCGTATACGAAGATACACCATCGTGCTCAAAGATTTCCCTTGTGTCATTATATGTAATCTGTTCATTTTCAATTTTACCGGAATGATAAGCAAAAGCGATACTATGTCCATTTAATGCTTCAGCAAGCTCGGCATCTGTATTTATTATTTTGCCTTGCCAAAGAGCAACCGCCTTCTCATAACTGGTCAATGCTATCTCTCCTTTAATGTTGTTAGTTGCATTATAACACAAAAACACTAAAACTGATACAGTATTTTTAAAAACAGGTTTATTGTTCACGGACTATCACTCATATATAGTTATAAAGCAGCGACGCATTGCCGCTGCTTTCTGTTATTCCTTAACCATATCATCGTTATACGACATCTCTAATCTCACTCTCCACAATATTAAATGTCAATAATATCACAAATAATTATTTGGGTTAACTCGCTGGTTATTTACTCGAACTTCAAAGTGACAGTGCGGACCAGTAGAATTGCCGGTGCTGCCGCTATACGCAACAAGTTGTCCCTGAGTTACAGTCTGCCCTACAGAAACGACCAACTGTGAATTGTGAGCAACAATGGTCGTAATTCCGTTACCGTGGTTAATCTTGACAAAATAGCCATAACTATAATGCCACCCTGCCATTTCGACTACGCCATCGCCTACTGCGTACACGCTGGTACCGACAGGGCAAGGGAAGTCAAGTGCACCATGATATTTACCGCTGGCATAGTTTGGATAACCGCCGGAAACCGTATGATAGCTTGTTGGGTAAATAAACTTACCATCCTCTGATTTTGCAGCGAAATCACTACTGTAATCACCTCCCGGCACACCAGTCGCGTTTACTTTTTCAAAAAGAGATAAATAATCGCTGTCCGCAAACAAATCTAACACAGAAGCCTTTTGTTCGTCAGAGAAATTATATGTTTCCTTCATTGTGTCTGATGAAGTATATGAAACATCAAGTATCAACGTTGTAACTGTTCTTGTTCCATCATCGCCATCTTCTGTTCGCGTTTCCAGCTTTCCCGAAATAGTAGTCATATCGAAAGCAACCGTTCTAAGGCTTTGAAAAGCTGCTTCATCTATATAAAAAGATGCATTTTCTTCACTTGTGTTCTTAACACTCCACACTGCAACTATATCTGCCCAATTAGCAATTTCATACTGACGTCCATAATTATTAATAATTTCTTCATCATAGGTGTTTGCCGACTCAATGGCCTTTAGCTTTTCAGCGAATTCTTGGTTGATAGATTCCATAGCAGAGTTAAGCGAGTATGCACCGTTTTTCTCGTCTGCATCAGAAAACAATACGCCTGACGGTGAAAGCATTAAAACGATTACACTCCCACCTACAACTACTGCAAGCACAACTGCAAGCGCCGTATATAGTCCTGACTTAGCGGAACCGGCCGCTGCCACTTTAAACAATTCAAACCAATTTGAGCGCACTTCCTTTCTTGCTGTTTTACGCACCATTTTCTCAGTTTTCTTTGTTGAATTATACGCATTCTTTGAAGATTTAATCTGACCTGATTGATTCCAGTTTCCTGTATAATATGGATTCGTAACGCTTATAGTCTGTGCAGTAGAGGACGACTTTATGTTGTTACTCTTTCCCATTTTCTTAATAGAGGACTTTTCCTGACGATAGTCTTTTCGCGCAGACCGTACTCTTGCTCTGCCATCTCTAACTTGCTTTCTGTACTGCATCCGCGATGCCTGGTACCGCACTTGTGCCTGATGCAGTGCTTGACGGTTTCTTTTTGTTGCAAGTTTATATCCGAATTTTGCTCCTGCATAAGTCCCTTTTGCAACGCCTGCACCAACGGCAACAGTTGCATTCTCTGTATTCTGCTCAAGAGTATTATCGTCAGAACTATCTTTGATAGTCTTATCATAAGTATCCTTAATCTTATCTCCGGCACTTTTTATATCTCTGAAAGATTTAATATCTGTATTAACATTATGTGATTTTATATCGCTCATACATTCACATCCTTTAATACGGCTGCCTCCGTCAACGAAGGCAGCCTCTTGTTTAATTTTTCTTGACTTTCCACTCTCCGGCACTTGTTGTCAAAAGCGAGTACAAAATGTTGGTTTTTGGTATTCTGCTATCAAACGGCACCATATTGGCACCGACCTTGACAAGACCGGTTCCGGGCTGCGCATTTGCAGAAACAAATTCCAGTTGTTTTTCTGACAAATTATAGGTATCTGCAACGATAGCAACATCATCCGGAGTTAACTGATATAACGTAACACAAGGCGAGTTACCAAACATTGTATTGAATTCCACATCAGAACGAAGGTATTCGATGTTCTGTGTGATACCGCAAGGTGACGCGGATCTCTTTCTGTATCTGCGCCATGCGGAATTGAAATACTGTGCGGAGTATTGTTCACGAAGCATTGTCTGAAACTCATCAAGGAACAGGTCGGTAAACCGCCCTTGCGAGCAGTTTTCTGTAACACGATTAACCAAACAGTCTGTAACAATAAGATTGCCGATGGTTTTCAAATCTCCTTCAAGGTCGCTGGTATCAAAACTGATAATTCTCTTATCGAAACTGATATTTGTCTGATTGGAAAAGACATTCAGAGAACCTTCCGTAAACAGTTCCAGTTTGAGCGCCAGTACTTTCGCTCTGTCCTCCGGCTGGTTGTTAAGCTCTGCTCGGAGGTCTTTAAGCGTGGGCGTTCCGCCGGTAGCATTACGGTAAATATTTGTTACACAACGGTCGATAATTGACTTATCGTCCGCACCGATTTTATCCCGTTTATCAATAAGCTCAAAAAGAGAGACAATGAAATTGGATTTCTCATAATAGGACGCTCTTTCGTTTTCAGCGTAACCGGTAACCATATCGAAAGGATTGATATGTGTTTCAGAACGAGCCGATAATCGAATAACCTGACCGCCGAGGAGTTCCACCAGTTCTGAATACTCATTTTCAGGGTCAAGGATAATGATATAATCCTTTGTATTCAGAAACAATTGAAGAATATTCAGTTTAACACCGAACGACTTACCACCGCCGGGGATACCGATAACAAAGCGGTTAAGGTTGCTTAATTTTGACAAATCGACAGTAATTAGATTACCGGTAATGACATTATTGCCAAAATACAAACCGCCTTTATCGGTCACCTCCTGAGCTCTGAAAGGCAGGAACACACCCACGCCTTCTGTGGTCAGCGTTCTTTCGTTATAGAGCCAATTAACACCATACGGCAATGCGGTAACAAGACCCTTCAACTGATTGAAAAACAATTTAGCCATCTGACACATTTTCGTTCTTGCCGCAGAGAATATTTCTTCTGTATCTTCATCTAATTCTTCTTTTGTACTTGCCAAGTGAACCATAGAAATATTAGCGACAAACATACGCTGGTCACGTTCTGTTAAATCATTCAGATACTCATCAGCTTCATCAAGTTGCTGTTGCATATCATAGGTGATTGTCGCGCCGTATAAGCCTTTCTGAGCTGCTTTTTGTAAATACTTAACCTTGTTACCTTCCACACGCATCTTAATCGCCTGCGCTGCTTTTATACTCTCGTCAGTTGGAATAGAAACGAGGTCAATAGAAAAGCAGCATGGGCGAGAGATAGCACAGAGTTTAGAAACAATATCATCCTTGATGAAGGTTGCATAATTTCTAAGTTCAAGTGCCCTGCCCCAAGTGTCACCGATTTTGAAATGGTCTGCGCTGTGATTGTTAGTATCATATACATCCGGGCAGATATAATCCCTGATGTCATTACCCTGCTTCATCATATCTTTTAAATCAAGGTTATAGTTTACTTCTTCCCCTTGTCTGTAAAAGTCGTGAAAGATTCGTAAGCGCTCTACTGCATCGACTTGTGCTAAACGTGCGCCGAGGTTGGAAAAAGATTGTGAAATCTGGGTAAATTGCCGATTAAAAAACGAAATTGCTGCAGAAATATCCGCTTTCCACGCTGTAACGGTCAAATAGATTTCCTGCGTAATACCGTTTGCTTGCAGTGCCTTTTTAATAACAACCTCATTGAACGCTTCGCGGTATTCATCGTAGTCGTCGTCCTTCATCGGCAGCGCAACGGTATTCAGCAGAGACTTGGTATTTATTTTCCTTTTGAAAATTGAAATTTTATATCGAGCATCAGTATCAAAGGAATTCAGCACCTGTTCCCATTGTAAGAACTTATACTCCTTTTCTTCCGGACTGGATATAGAGTAATTTATATCGCTTACACGATAGGTTACAGAATACTGCTTTAATCCTCCGTACTGCTCGGAAAGTTGGAAAATACCATCCTCCCAAATGCGCTTAATCGGAATTGTTTCCTGGACGCTTCTCGGCATTTTGAAGGAGCTCTTTTCCATCCTTCGCACTTGTCGATATGTTTTTAGCATTTTTCTTTTTTTCCTCCTTTGAAGTAATGTACGCATTTAATTTGATGAGTTCCTTATAAAAACTCTTTGAATGGAAAAACAGCCTGTTTGGTAGCATATAGTGCTGAAAAACTGCTACGCATAATTCAACAAAAGTCATTCCGTTAAATGTTACAAAGCCAATTGCCGCAATTGGTGCGGCCGCAACTGCACAAAGAATAACGGAAATATCATTACCGAGTGATTTATGTGTCAAGAAAAAAACAAGAGCGGCTGCTATCATTGCCGCCGCTCCGCTCACAGTCTGTTTTAGTGATAATCCCATAACCACCTGTTCATTGTATTTGAGAATATCTTTGTTGATTTTAACTTCACCATTCCAGTTTCCGTTATCCATATTAGCCTCCTATCATTTCTTTGGTCATACGGTCCGAAGCGCGGATAGTAGATATTAGAACAAGCTGCCCCAACGCAACCTGACCAACATATAGCATTAAACTCTTAAATATATTGTTAGGGTCGATGGTGACATCATTCTGAATATAGTTTGCATAAATAATAAAGGCAATAACAATAACAATCCCCTGAAGGCAAACCGCCAAATAGTTCAAAATGAATGTTCTTCCAATACGAGAAGTGCTTTCCCCACCATACGATGCAAGCGGAAATGGGCTTATCGCAATATAGATGTAGATTCTGAATATTCGCAAATATATTGTAAGCACCAAAACCAAGCTCAGAACAAATATTAATGCTCCAAGCAACATACACAAGTAAGCTACCAATATACCTCCGTCAGCTATTAGTGAGGCACTACGCGCCATTGTGACTATTTCATTCGGAACACCCTCTTGTAACCCTGTATCTGCACTTATAGAAATACCGGGAAGAGCCATTATTTTTATCATTGCCGCTTGAAATATTTTCATAATATTAAACAACAATGATTGACATTTTGTAACAAGGAAAACCGAAACAATCAATCGGATAAATATACCGAAAAAGCGCTCCGGTCGTCTTAGGTCTTCAAAATGGATTGCTGTTCTTGTTAAACCGATATAGAAAAAAATAACGGCAACTGGAACACTAATGGCAGCGATGTAGCCATTCACTGAGGTGATTGATGCCCATGTGTTAGGAAATTTCACGTCAGGCGAGGTTGTTAAAACATCAAACGCTGTTTTAAATTTGTCGTTCCACCATTCCAACGCAGCACTTAAAATATCAATGCCCCATTCTGCGAATGATTTAGCAACTATTATTGACATATTCATATCATCACACCTTATCCATTAACAATCTTGTCAACAATGTGTGGTGCGCCGGCAACAATCAGTCCGCCAGCCATAGCCAAGCCGCCCATTGCGCGCTGTGAGGCATCATGAGACGGGAAGCTGGTGCCAAACTGAACGGCGCCGAAAATGGTAATGATAATTCCAACACCGGTAACCACACCTTTGACAATATCCACAAGCGTATTGATACCGGTTTCCGGGTCAAAGTCTGCAAAGGCAAACATTGTCACCGTAAGGCAAGCAACCAACAGCGTTGACACAAACATTGCAGCTTTGGAAAGCCTTTTCTGAGTTCTTTGTCTTTTCTGCTCAACAACTAATGATGAATTATTCTTTTTTGACATAATAATTATTCCTCCGTTTAATTAAATGAGCCGCCTATCATCTGATAAGCGGCATTGAATTGACTGATTATTTTTTAACCGGCTTAACCGGGTCACAAAGCAGTGCGCTCCATTTCAGCGCATCCTCTAACCGTTCTTCAAGCGGCAAGTGATTCTGATACGCCTCGATAAGCAAATTAAAAATCTTCAACTTGTCGCGCTGCTTCAAATTGGCTGCGCGCTGGGCAAGCACATCACGATTCATATTGCTCTCGTCAGACATACAATGTCCCTCCTTTCCTATTCTTCTGATTTTGCATAAGCGGCTATAATATCTGCACCGGTAACAGCACCTTCTTCAAACCCATCGAGGTCGCCATAAGTACCGTCATCGAAATACAGTGGCTTAACTGTAGCTTTTGCGTATTCGTGTTCAAGTTTTGAATGGTCGAATTTGCCCAGGGCAACAGCCATTAAAAACGCTTTCATTTTTGCTGTATCAATCATAGAATCCATAATTGGCTTTTCACCTTGAACAACAAGTATTGCGTGCTTCTTTTTGAGCAATCTGACTTCTTCCGGCGTCATCAGTTCACGACCGGACAACTGGTCATTTTTAGTATAATTACCATTCCGTCCTCTGCTTCGTCCGAAGGAGTTGGTGTAAATGGTTTCTTTACCGAGCATTTTGCTCACATATTCGTGTGTGCTCTGCTCCATACCTCCCATATATAGGAATATCGAACATTGGGCGGTGATTGCTTCCCACGCTTCCTTGTAGTCCTTCTTAATTTGTGCAAAGCCCTGAAGGATAACGCTGATACCGATATTACGGCTACGGCAAGTCGCAATTATTTGGTCAAAGTCATCCGGCAGCGCAATATTTGCAAACTCATCCATATAAATCTGAACATGGTGAGGCAGCCTGTCTCCGTCAAATTCCTCTGCACGGTCATACAGCTGTTGAAATAACTGCATATATAAAACCGAGCAAATAAAGTTTTTGGATTTATCATCATCCGGCAACAACAAAAACAGCGCTGTCTTTTTATCTGCAAGTTCGCGTAGATGCAGTTCATCGAACTCTGACATTTGCTTGATAGAACTCAGAGAATACTTACCAATTTTCGCAACCAGCGTTGATACAACGCTCATTGCCGTTCTTCCTTTTGCCTGGCGAAATTTCAGATAGTAGTCAACGGCAATATTATGCGGTTCCTCCGCCTGTAATTCTAAAAAGATTTCATCGAAAGGACTGATATAATTCAAATCATCGTCCCGTATCTCGAGGAAGTTTATCATTTCAAGAACGAAAGGCAAATTCTGCTCATTCTTCGGTGCCCTATAATAGAGGTAATAACAACAAGCCAAAAATAAAAATTTGGCATTGTCATCGAAGAACGGCTCCTGCGTGGTACTGTTCTTTGGCGTGTTTGCCGCGAAAATCAATTCGACCATCTTAAATATATCATCCTCATTACGGATATACTCAAACGGATTATATCCCCACGAATACTCCGGGTCTTTTAAATCAAGAACACGTACCGTATAGCCGAGTTTCTTTAACAGTTTCCCGGACGTCCGAAGCGTTGAACCTTTTGGGTCACAAACGACAAAGCTCCCGATACCGTTAATAACATTCGCTAATACATAGCGGAAAGTCTTACCAGTACCGGGACCACCTACAAGTATCATATTCTCGTTCAGACCTGTTTTTCTGTCGTCAAAACTGATACGAACATTCTTTGTCAACAGATGATTGTTTAATGGCGGTTTTTCTGCGTATTCCTTTGTCAGGTAACGACAACTGCCCCACTCTGCGGAGCCGTGTTCTTCTCCAAAGCGGTAATTACGAACAGATGCCACAAGGACAATCAAGGCGACAGCCGAAATGCCGAAAGCATACAAAAGATATGTAGGCGAATGCTGCGGATTCCACACAAACTTCAACGGCGCTGATTTTATATCATTGCTCAAGGCAGTTAAAACATCAAGGAAGCCTCCCGCATCTGCAAGCGGCGCCAGTTTTAATGCAAGATAGAATGACATTACTGTAATGATGGCAGCATATGTCAAATATGTCCTTAATATTCGTTTTTTACCTGTCATAATCACCTCACCGTATCTTGATATACGCCTATTGACTTTGTTGTATCGTCAACCGTTTTCTGATAGTTCTTCAGAACAGCCTCAAGGTTCTTGTACATCTTTTCATGAATAACTTTTTCAATTTCAGTTATCTCATAAAACTTCTTTTTGATGCGCGTAGTGTCGTAATTCATATAGTCAGACGGTATATCGTCAAAATCGAATGTGGAACAGTCAATGTTATAGCGTTTAGATAGTAAATACGCAATACACTTCGCATCAAATTGATATGCCGTTAAGTTGTTTTTAAAATCAACACCTCTGTCGAGCATTGCCATTGCGACAGCTGTACTGAAATGGATAAAGTATTCTGCTGCGGACAGTCCCTTCCGAACAGCAATCTTCTTTTGGTCGGGAAAATACTTTGCTTTAATGAAGGGCGGCCAGTCGCCGTCATTGTTTTCAGGGATATAGTTTTCATATTTTACCGGCGAGGTCATCGTAAGCGCAGCCACCAAAGCGTGTGAAGCATACGTTGTAATTTTGCGTTCTCTTGCCGGCGCTGTCGTCTGCGCCACATCGAAGTATTTTACAGCGTTTCGATAATAGCCTTTCTTTCCATCTGCTTTTGTATATTCCTTGCCACGCTTGATAATATAAAAGCCATGCTGTCCCCGTTTAAACTGAAATCCCTGCTTGCTCCAATCCGCAACCGGCTGAATGTCCGTCGCATTAGGCTGTTGGGCATAAATCAGCAGCGCATTGGTGACACCGAGTTCCTTAAAACGGGAATACACATCCAACACCTTGAATAACTCCGCAGATGAGCTTGAACGTGTGAACACCTTTTCCGCTGTTTCATCAAGCAGTTTGTATGTGGCGTTCAGCTCTGCTTTTTTCTTCTCGGCATACGACTTTTTTCCGTCCGTTTCTTCCGAGACTTTTGGTGTTGAGAGTGTTTCGTTTTTAACGGGTTCAACCACTCTGGTATTGCCGAGGTCGAGTTCAAAGTCTCGTTCTGCAAGATACGCCGAAAGGAAATTCAGAATACTTTGCAAAGAAGAATCGCTCATTGCATATACGGAATTGTTATTCAGAAGCATTCCGTACTGCTCGGATTTCTTTGCAACCTCAATACGGTCCTCGCCGCATATAACGAAATATGATGTATCCGGCATTGCCTGAAACAGCGACTTAAAATTCACATCTTTTAATTTCAAAAAATCACCTCCGCTATCTTGAATAATTATCGGTGCTTGGCGGTGCAATCATACCGTCAAGGTTGTCCTTCTTCGGCGCCGGTTCACCGACTTTTCTGATGGAAGGCTGCTCTGATGAAACATTATGGGCAGCTTTTTTACTTTCAAGGCGTCCGCGCACGCTTCCAGATTCTCTGTCACTTGATAAGACCGATTCTTTTTGTTCTTCGTTGGTTATAAGTTCATCAACATCAAAACCGAGACCAGCAATTTCATCAAGTGTCATACCCAAATGTTCTGTCAAAACCTTGTACAAATCACCCGGGTCTGTGTGTTCATCAATGTACCCAAGCGCAGCATCTAAAATTGCCGCTGAACGCTCAGGAGCATTACTGATTTCACGACCGATAACCTGAATTGGCACAGAATCCTGTAAATATGCCAGGACATCAAAAGTCGGGAGCTTTGAAATTTCAAATGCCACATCTACAATTTGGCATTGATAAGCCCCTGATATGAACGGAGTGCCTCCGGTCTCGCGTATCGCCGCATCTTCTTTCATAATGTCCGCTTTCATTTTCTCAACGCTCTCATCCGAAAAGTTCTCACTTCCGGCTTCATATAAATATGAAATCGCACTCTTGAAAGTAAAATCGCCATAGTCATTTTGTATTTTACGAAGAGCTTTCATAGTATCAGGATAACTCATATACACCCTCCTATCTGATATAAGGATTTGTCTGGCTACGGCCGGTGCCGGTAGCACCGCCATCATCGGTACTTTGTTCAGCAGCACCACTCAAGCGTTGCTTGTTCGGATTTCGGGATGCGTTCTTGGAAAACTCGCCCTGCTCAGTGTAATTCCGTGGGTCAGCCTCTGGACTGTCCCATCCTTTCTTAACACCAGCCTCCATTGCCGCAACCTGTTGATTGGTTAAGCCAAGTTCATTATTTAATTCTTTGGTTTTAAACTGTCTGTAAAAAGCAGGGCAATCCTCTACATCGGCTTTTACAAATTCGCTATTACCGTGTTCGGCAATATAAATTGTGTTATCGCTCTCGGAATAGTAATACGCGATATCCGGCAATGAATCACGGAACGGTATCACCGTATTGCCGTTTCGCTCCATATTCTCTGCAAACTGGCATATATGGTAAACTCTGTTTCCGATATATGTGTGGTACTCATCAATAAATCTACACACCAGCGGATTGTGTTCGCCTGTCGAATATGTAATTCTTATACTATCCCCATCCGCTATCTCAAACAACGGCGTATAACGCGAATCAATAAAACGAATACCTTTTTCCGCGTTATGAAGATGACGGTTAAAACATTCTCTGTCATACGCAAACACATAGTAGTCGTAGTCACCCTGAAGGTACGGCTCCATACGGATAATGTAAGTATTCTTATCCGTATCCACACGGAAGGCATATTCTGAGCCGAAGTTTCCCTCAATCTGCGCGTGTCTCCAGTAGGAACAGAAGTTCCGCATAGCATTACGGCTATGGAACGGTCTCCGTAAAGAAGTATCGGATTCCAAAGCATCCATAAGCGCCTCAACATCAGCGCGAACAGTATCACTCATCCGTTCTGAAGAATTCCCCTCCCACATTGAGTGATACTCGTTACCGCTGCGACCAAAATCGCCGTGATAATAACCATAGAACATTGTCCTGGAGGCGATGTCCTGCGGTTGTCGGTATGCATAAAGCACTTCGGCACCCGTTAAAGGTTTGAATATATAATCTGCCATAGTATCTCTCCTTATTTGCTTATCTATTTCCTCTATGCTTTGTCATCGTCCCCGGAGCGCCAAAAATGGTTTTATCCTCGGTGTCATTGTGTGGTTCACTCTTTTCCTCCAGGCGCTCACGAACACTCTGACGGCTTTCATTCTGCCCACCAACAATCGAACTCAACATTTTTTCACGCGTCTCCGGTGACATTACAGCGCCGGATGTTTCCATATCGTGCGCGGCTGCTTCTTTTATTGCAGACGATAAGACTGTATCAAAAGTTCTGTCGGAACGGGCGCCAAGCATTCGATGCTCGTAATTATCAATATCTGATAGTGACAGCCATTCCGGCTTCTCGCCTTCCGGCAAACTATTCCATAAGCCACGCATAAAATATATGTGGCTATGTATATTGCCGGCCCACAAGAACTTATCCTGTGCGCCTCCGTTTCCAAGATAATAATCACAATCAGAACGCAACCGGTCGAGCAACTGATAACGAAATGACATATCCCCGGAAGATAGCAATCCTTGCATTCTTTCGGCGTCGTTACCAAACGCCTGAATGGTGTCCCTTAAATGGAATGTCTGACCATCCGTGGTCAACCCCTTCCAGGTGCCGCGCGTATGATTGATGCCGTTAAGGAACTTAATACCTTCGCCACCGTATGCCTTCCATTCAAGAAGGTTCTGCGTGTAATCATCAATCAGAACATCATCGTGCTCGATGGGAGAGTAATGCTCTTTCAGATAAGCAGCCTTATTTTCGCCGTATGGCAGCAGTATTGTCTTTTCGGCGGTCAGTTCCGGAATATACTCATTCAGCCAATCGAGCTTTTCCTGATAAGCATAGTCGCTTTCAGTAAGATAGGCAGAAAGGATATAAACATCTTCACCGTTTCGGATCAGCTCTCTTACCTCGCCCACAAGATTTGCATTTGGTTCAAGATTTCGATAATATCCTTTCTCAAACAGTTGCTCGAATTCAACATTATTCCACTTCGCCAAAGTGCCATCCATATCAACAAATATTCTCAAAGTTCCACCTCCATATCTGTATTTCCGCGACCATATTCATTCGGTTCAAGAGCACTATGGTGATTCTTGAATGATTGCAATTTATCACGGATGCTTAATGGTGTTGTGCTTCTTTCTTGTACAGGGGCATTCGCAATGGATTTTGAGTTGCGGATAAGGGTTTCTGTCTTTTGAGCACTGAGACTTTCATCATAGGAATAAATCTCAAAACCATATTCTGCAAGTTCTGTGTATTCATCCCCGTTATTAGCTGTCTGACACCAGGAAACAACGTCTTCTGTAAGGTACTCTGCTGCTTCCTGCGCCACACCAATATCAATTAGCTTTGCTGTAATATACCCTGCAATATCCTCTGCTTCACTATTCGCTGCGCAGAAGCCTGAAGGATTATTGCCTTTTGTATAGATTATATCAACCATACACAGCACCTCACTGGACAAATTGCTGTTTAGCCTTTTCAGCAGTCTTAGCAGCAACCTGTTCCACCGGTTGTTCAGCCGCACTGGTAATGGCATTGCGTTCCCGTTTAGCCTCCAGCTTTGTTCTTACACTGTCACCTTTTTCCATGTGCTTCAAACACGCTTCATACGCTCGGGTTGCAACTTTTTCCGGCTCCGGCATCCCTTCGGCGTTCTTCTCGATAAACTGAAAATATTTATCTTTCAGTTCCTGAACCGTCTGCGGCATTTCAGTTATGCCGAGTGTCTGAAAACATTCGGGAAGCTCAGCAGGTTTTTGTGAAGGCTGTTTTGACGTTCCCCAAGGAACTGTTGATAACCGCTTTCCCAGGGGTGTTGTGCTCTGCTGTTTCTCTTTATTCTTATTAAAAAACGAAACAGCAGCTTCGTAAGCAACGGAACCAACCTTGTCAACATCAATAATGCTGCCATTTTTTCCTTTAAAGTTCTTAAACGCATTCTTAATATCATCAAGGCTTTTTGGCGCTTCTGTTATACCGAGAACCTGATAACACTCAGGGAGAGCATTGTCCGGTGAAATGGTTGTGAATTCAGGTTTATGAGGCTGTATTTTACCGTCGATAATTTTACTTCCCTGCTCATAAAGAGATGTATAGTAATTCGGTTCACTGATATCGATGTTATTCTTCTCAACGAAATCTTTATATGCAGCCTCATACTCTGCTTGTGTTGGCATTTCGGTAAATCCGAATTGTTCAAAGCACATTAGCTCATTGTCACCAATTTCCAAATGCTCCTTGCTGCTCTCTTTGTCGGAGCCCTGCAAGTTTTTCTCGGATGCTCGCTCTTGCTTGCTTTTCACCTCCTCGTAAGCGATTACCTCTGGGGGGCGCTCAACCTCTACGCCGTTTTCCTGCAGGAATTTTTCCACTTCATCAAGTGGCGTCGCTTCTTGTTCGGTTCCGACAGTCTGTTCAGGAACCGGCTGCTGCCGGACCTGTGCCGGGTTATATGTATCAAACATTTCAAGAATGTGCGCCATACGCACCTCATCAGAAGCACGATACGAAATCGACACCATTTCACTGTAATCATCAGAGAAGTTAATTATTTGGTCGAGGTCTTTATCCTTGCTTGTAAAAAACTTCTTGCTTTTGCGTAATTCATCGCCGTTCTGTACGGAGAAAAATGAAACGCCGAGTTGCTTTGCAATTGTTGAAAAATTGTTGAGGTCTGATTTGTTCAACCAAACAGCGTGTATCTCTTCCCCGCTTTTCATTATCTTTTCAAAGGTTTCCTCGCCGCCAGTCAATTTCTCCTTGCGTTCTCTTTTCTGCGCAATCTTTTTAGCAAGTACATAATAAGTTACGCCGAGAGCCTTTGCACCATAGCCTGCGATTTGCAAAGCCAGTTTTGCTCCATCAACCATAACGGTTGTGCCAAGTCTGAAAACAGCACCTACAACCTCGTCTTCGATTGCCATTTATCCTCGTTCCTTTCTTGTCGTTTATTACTATTATTATCATTGTTCATTTTTTCTGTTTCCTCTTCAATATGCGGAAGATTTGACAGAATTTGTTTACACATCGCTTTCTCCTGTCGGAGCTTCGCAATATCCTTATTAAGATTTGTAATTTCCTTGAGAATAACCGATTGCTGTGCTTCGCTTGCATATTGTAATTCGCCACGCAATTCTGAGCGCTTGCCTTCCAGTATTGCAATACTTTCTGCCGCATCAGCTTGATACTGTTGTAGCTCATCCGTTGTATTGATGCCAGTACGCGCAAAGAATTGAATATGCTTTGAATAAGAACGGATTTTCTTTGTTGCTTCTTTTCGGACCGCAAAATGCGTTTTCGGATATTGCGTCCGGTCAGCAGCGCCGGATAATTCTTTTAACATATAATAGTAATGCCAGTATATTCCTCTTGCCGCTGTTCCCTTGAAAAGCCGTTCTACAATATCACTGTAATCGGTACAGTTATTCTTAACAGTTGTATGATAACGCTTATATGAAGGTTTGTTCAGATGTGTAACGCGTTCTCTTTCCTTGTGCAGCAGTCGTTCCACAATGCCCTCTTCGGTATAACGACCTTCTTTGTCAAGATTGTCAAAGCGGAAATTCTTAGTGCTGCCGGGAGGGCGCAGTATGCTATGTTTGCGCTGTGTATTGATTTCATAGCCAAGCTTACTTTGCAAATAGTCAAGCACTTCACGCAGGGTGCTACTATTTGCTATTGCCAAATCAATATCTTCTCTGATAAGCGCTCTCACCGTTTTCCGACCATTGCCATCAGCATAGTCATAATAATTTCTGCCTTTTCCTTTAGGATTCTCAATCACAGATAAACCATATTCTCGACACAGTCTGTCAGACTCTGAACGTAGGCGATATATTTCGGCGTTACTGTAATTGTATTTTTTACCGTCTGCAAATCCAACGGAATTAACAACGAAGTGATTATGAATATGGCGACGGTCGCAGTGTGTAGTGATAACCACCTGGAACTTGTCACCCCACATTCGCTGAGCCAGCTTCATCCCGATTTCGTGTGCGGTCGCCGGGTCAACCTCGTCTGGTTCAAAACTTTGAACACCGTGCCAAAGCAAAGTCTTATCCGTTTTGTCCCAATACTCTTTCACACGCATAAATTCCTTATCTGCTGTTTGAGGCTGACAGTTAATACCTGACACCAGCACTTCCTCCAATTCGGCGAACTCGCCTTCCTTCAGCGTTGTCTTGTTCTCATTGACTACATATTTGAGAACACTCTCAATCGTATCTTCATCTTCGATAAAATCGCTATCAATCATCGTGTAGGTGATGTTCTTTGTTTTATCGGGATTACAAGCATAGTCAATCGTTTCAGCAACAATACTGCCGGAACTGTGCGTACCGCCACCACTATCGGAGCGACGGCTCCATAATTTGGTTACAGCCATTATCGTTTTCCTCTACTCAAGACAGCAGTCTCGATTGTTTCCAAAATAGCAAACACCGCATCTGCGTTTCTCTGATAGGCTTCCACATCAGGGATACCGAACAGGTTTATGCGTTTTGCAATTTGGTTCATCGTGTATCCGTAGTGACGAATTTGCTTTACCATATCCCAGTAGTCAACGGGCGGTGCCTCGTTAATCTGACAGCCATTAAGGAGCTGCCGAAAAAATTCTGAAGTAGACAAGCCTGACTTTTCCTTCATAGCCATAAAGCGCTCATACTCTTCATCACTAAGACGAAAGTGTATTCGATTATTTCTTGTTCGCTTTTCCTCAGACATCATATCGTTCCTTCATACGCTCTTTTGAGTTTTTCTACATCTGACGGCTTGCAGTCAAGCCGTGTAACAATACCGCACAACTGCCGGATATATTCTTCTCTGCTCAATCCAGCTTTGGCAACATAACTGTCAAGTATTCTCAAATCATCCCTTTCAAATCTCACAATTATCGGTACCTTTTCATACACATACTCATCCTCCTTCTTTATTCATTAGTTGTATTCGGGGTTTTAGGGGTTTGCCCCTAACAAGTGGATTTGGGCGCCCAAATCCGATGCTTGCAACTGATTATGGAGTGGGGCAAAGCCCACTCACTGATTTTTTTGAAAATTCAAAAAAATTACCGCTGCGCCAGCACCTCTCTCGGTGTCAGTGAACGGTCTTGTTCGAGTTTTGCCAGCGTGTTCTTAAGGAAGTCGTTGAAGTCTTTCCCGCTCGGCGGCAACTTAATCTCGCAGGCTATACCAAGTTTGTTCAGTTTATCACTTAACGCTTTTGCGTGAGTAACTCCAGCCGTATCATTGTCAAAGTGGATATACACCTTGCTGATATTACTCTTGCCGTCCTTAATAAGCTGCTCTAACGCCAGTGGTAAAGTAACTTCATCTGTGGCAAACTTATTATCCTTACCGGACTGTGCACCGCCGAGGCTCATCAAGTTCATTCTACGAAAATCGCTTGAATACAAGTCAATCAAAGTAGCATAACTCATTGTGTCAATAGCAGCTTCAAACAAATGCACAGAGGTACTTTTGCCTGTTTGGTCAAACATACAAAACGGGTGGCTTTTTGAAGAGCTTGTCACCTCCCCTCTGTAACTCTTCTTAACCTCTTTTCCAGCCTCTATGACTACCCTATCGTAGAAGCCTCGCTTCATTGCGTAAGCGGGATTGTGGTTACTGTCATAGCCAACAAATACAGCGTTAGTAATTCGCTTCATTCCTACTAATGCTTCCTGTGGAAGTATTAGTGAGTGCTGCTCACAATAAGTTACAACATTACCGACATCGGGTGTATCCAGTAACTTTTTGTACACCTCTCTTGTAATATACAACGGCTTATTATTGCTATCATAACCGATAAGAACGGCACCGGCATATTCCTTTGATTGATATATAGAACCTTGTTGAATACAGTAGTTAATGACTTTCTTTGATATCCCGCGTCCGTAAAGATAATCCACAAGCTGCCTGTTGGTATAGTTAGCTTCCGGCAGCACAAAAGGCATATCAACCTTGTTGATTTCTCTGCGTGTATATTCCTGCCGAACACGGTCAATATCTTCACCCGTCAGTAACTTAACGGCATCGGGGAAACTGATACCTTCACATTGCCGCAGATAGCTGACAGCACCTTTACCGGATAAGCCTCGAGATTTCCAATCAAAGAGCCAACCATCACCGCTGATGCAACAACTCGGATGGTCACGCCGACGATATTCAGAACCGCTTCGCATTAAAACCGAAGGCTCAAATTTGTTAAAGTAATCTAATACCGACCACTTCATCGCCTCATCAATCAACTCCTGAGGAATTAACCCTCTTGGAGCACGTCGCATTTCAATCACCTCGCTAAAAAACTACGGTGCAGTTACATTACCACACCGTAGTTTCTCTTTATTATTGTATATAATCATTGCGCTGCTGGCTTCTGTCCTGGTTGCCTTTATCTTGTTCAAAGATAGCATTCAGTTCTTCCAAACGTGCCTGTTTTTTATCCAGTTCCATCTGAAGCGGGAAGTCACGATTAACAGCCACTTTTGCTTCTTCAAAGTCATTCAGCGTTTCTTCAAGATGTTGCTCTGCATCTGACAATTTCTCGTTAAGCGTATCGAGCGAACCCAAGATTTTCTTGCCGTTTGTAGTTGCATCAATACGCATCTCAATATGAGTATGCGCACCGACATTCACTAACATTTTTTTGGTAAAGCCGTCAAGAGTAGCCGTCATTGGCAGTCCTTTGTAAGTACCAAATGGCACCTCGTCAACGTCACCTCTCATCAATCCGTCATAGAACGAATTGACCAATGCACCGATGCTTTTCGGGTCGGCAACAACGCTGCCATCATAGACAATATACTCTTCATTACTGTGCTCAGTAACAGTTTGTATTTCGTCCTTTAAGGAGGCAACCTTCGTCCGCAAAATACGTATTTCTCTTGGATAATCAACGGCAATACGGTCTTGTAATTCAAAAATCTGATTTTGATGATTACTCTTTTGAAGCATCAAATCACGCACTTGCAGGTCAAGCTCCATCTTTTCCTGAATCAGCGGATTACCGGTTGCAAGTGCCTTTAACTTCGCATAGTTAAGACTACTTTCATCTAAATCCTCTAATTCGCGTATGGTGGTATCTCCCTGCATTATTTGAGAAATAAACCTCTGCTTTTTCTCAACAATCTGATACATATACGCATCGAAGGTTCCTTCCGTAACATAGAAGTAGCAGTATGCTTTATCGTTCATATTGCCTTGTCGCTCAATACGACCCTGCCTTTGCTCAATATCTGCCGGTCGCCAAGGAACATCAAGATTATGAATAGCAATCAATCGGTCTTGCACATTGGTTCCGGTGCCGCATTTCTGAGTTGAACCAATCAGAATTCGTACGGAGCCGGAACGCACTTTCCTGGATAACGCTTCTTTTTGCGCATTGGTATTCGCGTCATGGGCAAAGGCTATTTCAGCCTCAGGCACACCCTTAGCAATCAATTTGGCTTTAATATCATCATACACATTAAAGCCCTTGCCGTTCGGGGTGGACAAGTCGCAGAAAACCAATTGCGTACTTCGTTGGTCGGCTGTATCCGTCCAAATTTGGAAAACATTGTCTACACAGTCATTTACCTTGCTGTCAGGATAATCCGGTAGTGCATCATCCATCAAGCGTTGGTCGAGAGCAAGTTTTCTGCCATCAGAGGTTATTTTCAGCATATTGTCAACATCAGGCGTAACACCGCCATCACGAACTCGGTCGGCTCGTTCGGCAAATGACTTGACTGCTCTTTTTTGAACATCGCTCGCTTCAACAACTCTGTTGACCGTTTCTATTTCCGGCGTTGGAAGCTGAATCATATCTTTTGTGATAATATCTGCAACGCGCCTGAAGGAAGCCATCAGTTCCGGCACATTAAAGAATTTGGCAAATCTCTTTTTGAGCCTGAACCCTGTTCCCTCCGGTTTAAGCTCTAACTCTGTCGTAGTTTCACCAAAAGTAGAAGCCCAGGCGTCAAAATGCAGCAAACCGGATGCCTTCAATTCATCGTGCATTAAGTAACGCTGCATCGTGTACAATTCAGTCATTGAGTTTGATACCGGAGTGCCGGTTGCGAACACGGTTCCCCTGCCGCCGGTCTGCTCATCCAGCCAGCGAACCTTGTTAAACATATCCGTTGACTTCTTCGCTTCCGTTGTACTGATTCCTGAAACATTTGACATTTTCGTATAGAGGAACAGGTTTTTGTAATTATGCGCCTCGTCAACAAATAGTTTGTCCACACCGAGTTCTTCAAAAGTAACCACATCGTCCTGTTCTATATCTTGCAGCCTTTTCAATCGGGTTTCCGCGCTTTTTAAGCTCGCCTGCAACTGTTTAACAGTTATACGCTGGTTAGCATCCTTTGAACTTCTTAATCCGTTTTCAATCTCATCAATTTGTGCTTGAAGCATCTGTTCTTCAGTGGCTATGCTGAGCGGTATTCTTTCAAATTGAGAATGTCCAATGATGACAGCATCATAGTTGTTAGTTGCAATACGCGAACAAAAACGGCGCCGGTTTTCTTTTGAAAAATCCTTTTCTGTTGCTACAAGTATATTGGCGCTTGGATACAGTTCCATAAACTCAGCGCCGAATTGAGCCACAATATTGTTGGGCACAACAATCAGCGATTTATGCCATAATCCTACGCGCTTTCCTTCCATCGAAGCAGCGCACATTTCAAAAGTCTTGCCTGCGCCAACACAGTGTGCAAGAAGCGCATTTTTGCCGTACAAGCACCTTGCGATTGCATCCTTCTGATGCGGCCGCAAGGTAATGTTACAGTTCATTCCGTCAAACTGCAAATGGCTACCGTCATATTTGCGCTGCACAGTTGAATTAAATTTTTGATTGTAGATGCGTTCCAAACGCTGTCTGCGTTCCGGTTCGCGCCATATCCAATCATTAAATGCTTGACGAATTAACTTCTGCTTGCCCTGCGCAAGTCGTGTTTCTTTTTCGTTGATGACGTATTTATCCTTACCGTTTTCAGTCACCCTGTCACGGACAACCGTATCACGCAAATTCAATGCATCCTCTAAAAGGTCATAAGCATTGGCACGTTTGGTACCATACGTTGAGGTGGCAGCAACAGACCAGCTTTCCCAGTTTTTGTTCGCAATTCCCCAAACGCCGGTTAAATCAGAATACTCGGATTTGATGTAATCGCGCGAATTGGTATTCAACAACTGATACATAAAAGCATCCACAATATCTGTCGGTACCCAGGTCGAACCGAGACGCACTTGAATCTGTGTTGCCCGCAACGGTTCAGGCTGTATACCTTCCAGCGCCGCAATATTGACATCGACCCATGGTTCTTTTTTGACATCGCGGTATACCCGAGCCAATTCCAGCTTTTCTCTGACATTGCCGGAAAGGTATTCATCAGCAGTAACATATTCTTCCGTATCGGCTGAAGTCATCTTTGGAACTCTGTATATAGTGTTCGTTAAATCGGAAACTACCCTTTCTTTTGAAAAGCCTGTCAGCTCTGCCATATAGTCAACATCCACCTTACCGTGAACATTAAGCGATGCCATTAAAGCATCATTGGCAGATTTTGCCGAGGTAATCACTCGGTTCGGTCGTACAGTTCGTTTGGTAAACATATCCGATAAACCGATAAACTCCTTGTCAGCGTTGTAATGCTCTAAAGAGCATATAAGAGAATATGCGGGGTCACCTTCAAACACCTTATTGGCTCTTTCTGCTATCCTGCCGAACTTATTCACAAAGTCTGTATACACAGCTGTTAAACGCTCCTGATGAAGCGCTACGACCTCATCTGACGCACCGTCAAGCTGAATGTCTATGAGACTATAAACCTGCTCACGAACGGCTATCAAACCGCGCACACGCTCAATCTTCTTTTGAGCCTTGTCGTCATATTTCATCACCGCGCCTTCTCGCTTATACACTTTGTTATTAACAATAGTGTAAGCGTTGTCTCTGACGCCATCAACCGCAGATATCTCATCATCAGATGATTGTTGCGTTATGTGGCGTTGGGCAGTATCAATTGAACCGACAATATTTTGGATAGCATCCGTAAGCTGTATTGACAAATCCGTTCCGTTATCCAAACAAGCAGTATCATATCCATAGGCAGTTGAAACACGCTGCATCTTGCCGAGAATCATATCAGGGTGCTGCACAAAATAGTCGTTCATCTCAAGACCGTTTGTATCAGTGTTGAGATGCACCCATTCAGGCTCGATGTCGAGCGGTATTTCGCGTTTTTTCAAAAAGATAATGTCCGTTGTCACCTCTGTGCCCGCAGCGCGTTTAAAGGCATTGTTGGGCAGTCTGATGGCTCCCAGCAGTTCGGCGCGCCTGGCAAGGTACTTTCTTACTGTAGGCGTTTCTTTATCGAGTGTTCCTTTTGAAGTAATAAAAGCAACCACACCGCCAGCACGCACTTTATCAAGCGCCTTTGCGAAGAAATAATCGTGAATAAGAAATCGGAACTTATTATACGGTCGGTCATTTACTGAAAACTGACCGAAAGGAACATTGCCGATTACCACATCGAATTGCCCATCTCTGAAATCCGTCTCTTCAAAACCCTTAATGTGAATATCAGCATCAGGATAAAGCAGTTTTGCTATGCGTCCCGATATGCTGTCCAGCTCAACGCCGGTAAGGTTTACGTTTTTTTGCATGTTTTCCGGCAACAAACCGAAGAAATTGCCAATACCACAGCTTGGCTCCAGCACCTCTCCGCCGTCAAAACCCATATTCTGAAGAGCAGTATAAATAGAGCGAATAACAACGGGCGGCGTATAAAATGCCGTTAGAGTGGATGAACGCGCCGCAGTATATTCCTGTTCATTCAAAAGAGAACGAAGTTCGTTATAATGTTCGCTTCTTTCATCAAAAGCGTTTGCCAAACCGCCCCAGCCAACATATTTAGCCATTATAGCTTGTTCCTCGGGTGTAGCGCTTCTGCCTTCACTTTCAATCATTTTCAGCGTTTTAACAGCTTCTACATTTGCATTATATCGCTCACTCGGAGTTCCTACTCCGATACCATCGTCAGTGATTTGATAGTTGTTTGATTTGCTTAACAGTTCATCGTTCTGACCGACGATTTCTATCCGCTCCTCTGAGGGCAGCGCCTCAGTATTATCGTACTGCAACTGCTCATTCTCAACGACAGAAGTAATCTCTCTGATAAACGGGTCGTTGTTAAGCTTTTCTTCATCAACAACGTGACCATTTACAATTCCTGATTCGGCAAGCTCTCTCCGAACCTCATCGGCATCAACATCTTCAAATTCATTATGTTCCTCAATAGCCTTTGGCGGCTCGGCAAGGATATAGTTAAACTCATCACAAAAACGCTGTCCTTCTTCTTCCGGCGTAATTCGATAAGCGTTACCGTCCTCGTCAAAAAATACACGAATGTCGGTTCCGTTGTAATCGAACATGAGCTGACTTACCAAATACTCTTGGTCGTGAAGATTCTTCAACCACGTTTCGGTGAAGCGGGAAAACTCGTTTTCTTGTAAAAAATTAACCGAACCGTCTTCACGTTCAACAGTTCGGTAAACACCCATATTGTCTTGTTGGAATGTCCTTGGACGGAGTTCTTGTTTGCCAACATCAAAAACAAATTCCATATCAGGGTCTGCCATTAAGTCACCCATCTGTTCGTAGTAATGTGCCATAGAAATCCTACCGCCGCCAATACGTTCAATGACAAGCGGTTCCATTCCATCACCAGCTTCAAGACGAATATAGGTCACTTTTTTATTAAGCAATGCAGGGACAAACCGCGCCAGCGTTCTGAAATTCCGATGAGTATAGGTACCGATTTGTTCGGAACGCGGCAACCTTTCCTCAAACGCTCTCAAATCAAGCAGTTCTTTCTTTTGAGTTTCCGGCAATGGAGCATCGAGGATTTCTTCTGCTGTCATTGTTTCCACATCATCGCTCACCACAACAGGCTTATCCTGTGCCGGTACAATCGTATAGGTTTTATCCGGTATTTGCTCTTCCGTTACGGTGGCAATGGCAACCGTAAAGCCTTTATGTACCAGTGCATTGGTATAATCCTCCAGCTTGTGCACCGGAAAGCCGGTCATTGGTACACGTTCACCGTTTTTGGTATCACGTGATGTTTGTACCAAATCCAGTTCTTTGGCTAATGAAACGGCGTCATCACCCATTGCTTCGTAAAAATCCCCAACCGGAAACAGAAGAAGGCTATCAGAGTATTCCTCTTTGAGTTTGAAATAATCTGCAACCGTATCGCGTTCAAAAAGGCTTGGTTCAATAGCGCGTAGCTCTTGCAGCAATTCTTCAGCGCCTTCTTGTAATTGCGGAACCTTTTTACATTCCACAAGGCAATTATAGAGATGCTGTCCTACTGTAATGGTATCACGATACTGTACTGCATCAAAACCATCTGTAATCAGTTTATTTTGAGTGTCACGGAACTTACTGAAAAGTTCTAATACTGATTGCGGTAGTTCAACTTCACTGAGCGCGTCAGAACGAAACAATTCAAAAACGCGGTTTACCAAGTCGGTTCGCTGTCCTCTGTCACGCTGTTCTTCCCAATATGGCTCATAAGCTTCTTTTTCTTTATCGGAAAGGTATACATCCGACTGAATCAGAACGTCTATAATATAAGCCACATCGTTATATGAAAGTTGCAGCGACACATTATTAGCTTCGTGCCTTACCTCAAGACCCTTGCCATCGTGAGCACTCCATCCCCTCTCTCCGTCGGAAAAGGTAAAAGTGGAGCCTCCGATACCATATTCACTTTTCAGAAAGGATACGCGCTCTTTTTTGTTGGTGTGTTCTGTGAAATACTTATATATTCTGAACTTGCCACCCGTAAAGCCGCTACCGGAAAGAATTTGCCTTTCAAAGTTATCATAATAAAAAACGGCAGGGTCGCTTTCATCTAACCTTGCCGTTTCGTTAATGCGATATTCAGTTTCAAAGAGATTTAACTGAAGATTACTTCTTGCATCAGAATTTCCTCCGCTCTCTTGATGGCGTTGGTATTTTCTTGCACATATCTCCAATAATCGGTTACTTGTAACTCCAGCGTTCCTTCGCGCGCTTGAATTTGACGTGCCAGGTCGAAGCGGTCGAACATTCTCTCGCACCGGTTGCTGAAGTCCTCCATCAGCACTCTTCCGTGCTCCGGCTCCTTCTTCATCAGCTCTATCAGCTGTTGGGGGTCGTTTTCCATCAGATAATCCCACCTCAGATTGAAATACTTCCTGTTGAAGTCCCCTTCCGGTGTCTCCCACTCCCATGGTTTCGTCACCCAATCCTTCGTGCTGGGAATTTGAACGTAACTGTCCTCTACTTTCCGAGGTAACATCTGAACTATGCACCCGAATTCGATGTCCGTCATTATTTTGTCCCAGATATTTTCCATTACTTGTTACCTCCTGTTTTTTTGTTTCAACATAATTATATCTTACCGCATTCCCTCTGTCAAATGTATAATTTACACTTTTTTGATGTATTTCAGAGATTGCTCTCACAACATCAATAAAAGGCCTTGCAGCAAGAGTTAAACGGTCTATCAAAATCTGCGCAGATTCGCGATTGAGAGAGGAAACATCATAAGAATAGCCGTATGAAGGTGTGGTGTCTTTTCCAAGTCGGCTCAAAAGAATATCACGAAGACTTAATCCAAACAAACCTTTATCGCTATCTGTCTCTGATTCTAAACTTGTGACATAAGCATTGATAACACTTAATATGTCGTTTTTGTTATCAATGTTTAAATCAAACTGTTCAGAAATGGCATTGGCTGTTTCTGTCGTAATATCATCCTCAAAATACCATACCGGCACAGGACGACTATCATTCAGCGGATACACACTGTCGCTGGTAAACAATTCAATGGTACCGTTTCCACTCGGAACGGTAAGCGCCAGCGCTTTATTACAAGCATAGCCAGCCTTTGCCCACTGTTTTTCATTCATTGTCCAGTAAGCATTAGGGCTCTTGTTCCAAATGGCTACCTGCGCTGCTCTCGGCAGACGGCTGTTATTGCCCATTGTTATTAAGAAACTATACCAGTTATCACCGTTTTCAAGGATTTTATCAAGGGCAGCATTATACGCACTTACTGCCGCTTGAAAGTTGTCTTTATCCATAGTGCATCATCTCCTTTTTTGAAATCAAGCACTCTTTGTTCTGATGGTTCTAAATCCGGCGTTTGAAAGCCTTCCCATCTCATATTTTACTTCTTCAACGGGAAATTTCTTTTTCCAAGCGCGTTCTTTACTGTCAAAAGAATAGCCGGCTGCTTTCAGCTCATCTTTTCGGTCGTAACTTTCGTATACAAGAATATACATATACGCTGTCAAAAGCAAGTCGGCTGCGGAATGCGTAGTGACATTTCGGAGGTCGATAATCTGTTCAAGAAAAGATAACTCGTCAGAAATACCCTGCTCGTTGGTATCATCAACTTCCTTTTCCCAAACTTTCTCATTCGTCAGCCAGTGGTACCCACGCTCGCGCAACTTACCACGCACATTGTAAGAATTATGGACGCGGATAATGACAGCATTTTCTTTGTAAGAGGATGCTTTGATACCTTCCTGTTCAAGTTTATAAATGATTTTTTCCTCTTTTTCGGATAAATCAATATCTTTAATCTGAAGGAATGAAATCAATCCCATTTCGATTGTGCTGCGCAACAACCGTTCAAATTCAGCCTGATATTGCCAGTCATTATTCGTATTGCCTCTGTTTACGAAATCAACATGATGTGCAAGACTTCGTATCGTGGTGAACAAAAGATAACTGTCATCCTGAAACAAATTGCGAACAATAATTTTCTTGGTTTTCCAAGAGTAACTGCTGTCCGAAGATGCAATCTTATTGGCATATTCAAGATAGAAGCTTTTATACTTTTTGAGCATCTGCTCTGATGAACTTGCAGCGTAAGTGTGGTCAATAATGTCGCAGAGCATAGAGTATAATCGTTTGCTCATATCAGCGGTGTCCTTTCGCTCTGTTGCCTGTTTTGTGCTTTCCGGCTTTCCTCTTCTTCTAATTGAACCTCTTTTGTCGCAGCCATCACTTCTTTGTCAAAACTATCATACGGGATACGACATTTTAGGTTCACCTTATCTATCAGACCATTGACACCAATAAGATGGTTCATCTGATTTGCCGTAAGTCTATTTCCGATGCAGGCATCGACAAGTGCTTTTCGAATAATACGTTCTGCAACAAGTTGTTGTGACAGTGTTACAATATTGATTTCGTCCTTTTCCGAGATACCGCCTGTTAGGGAGTTAAGAGATATTATCTGCCTACAAAATTCTTGACGTCTGGAAAAGTATTCTTTATTGACCTTATCACAAAATGCAATCTGTATTGGATTCATAGTGTAGTCCTTTCAAATAATTGATAAAGAGGCTGCCCCTCTTAGAGAAGAGCAGCCCATATTTGTTACGGATTTGTGCAGGCGCCGGAGCTGTTGAAATAATACGTCTTATTGCCTTGTTTCAGGGAAGCTGTACGCATTGCGCCTGAACTCTCAAAGAAGTACCATTTACCGCCAATTTTTTGCCACTTCGTCAACATTTTTCCGTTTGGATTAAAGAAGTACCACTTACCGTTAATCTTCTGCCAGCCGGTCTGCATTGCACCAGCACTATTCATATAATACCAGTTGTCGGCGATTTTCAACCAACCGGTGTGCATAGCTCCGGAGGCATCAAAATAGTATTGAATACCTTCAACACGATGCCAGCCTGTGAACATTGCGCCATACTGTGTGTACTCGAAATAGTACCAGTGACCGTTGATATACTTCCAGCCGTCAAACACGTGTCCGTTTGCTTCCATATAATACCATTTTCCATCGATTTTGTGCCAGCCTTCTGACAAAGCCGCAGGGTCATAAGCATCAGTAGAAAAATAATAAATGTAATCCTGAACAACACTATGGCTAAAGCCACTCACAGTAAAGCCGTCATTATTAAATGCATAATATTTACCGCCAATCTTGTGCGGACCATATTTATACATTTTGCCGTCATTACCGAAGTATCTCCACTTGCCGCTTCCATAGTGCTGCCACGTGTTGTAGACAATACCTGCGCCATCGTTACTGTACGGCGCTCTGGCATAGTATGTATCTTTGCCGTCACTGAATAAGCCGATTTGATATACGCCACTGTTATTGAAATAACACCAACGGTTTTTAATTAAATTCCAGCCGACATACATTTGTCCTTTGGTGTTGGGATTAGACGCTTCTAAGTAATAATACGTATTATTTCCTTCCCAATACCAGCCGGTATCCATAATTGCGTTGTTATTAAAGTGGTACCAATGACCGTTAACCCACTTCCAACCTGTTACTTTTCTGCCGTATTCAACGTACTGCCATTGCTGACCGTTCTCAACCCAGCCATTACTAACGGCATACGCTGTTGTTGAACCAAAGGCTGAAAACAGAGCGATTAGTGCCAATAATAAAGCAATTAAACCTTTAGTTTTTTTCATAGTCAATCTTACTCCTTTTCGTTTGTATCGCGTTTACGCTTTGCTTTTATTAGTCCGCCAAGCACAAAGGTTGAATAAAGAAAATACAACACCAAAATCGTGCCTGCAGCAATAAAAGCCCAATTGATTTTATCCGTTGTCGTTACAACACGCTGCGTTGTTATAATTTGTTCTTCCGGCTTCTCACTGCTTTCTCCGATATTGTGACCTCTTACCAATAGACGATGACTACCTGTCGCCATTGGATAACAGGTCAGGAGGGTTACATAGTCGCAACTTTTATCAATACCAAGCAGCGAACTATCTGTTGGTTCTACGACTTCGATTTGGTCAACCTCATAGGTCAAGGTCTTATCATAGACGCGGATATAAAAGCAATCCCCTTCTTCCAATTCAACAAGGTCGTTGAATAAGATTTGGTTTGCCAAACCGGTGTGTCCGGCAAGAACACTATGAGTTCCTATACCTCCCACCGGAAGGCTGCTACCGAACAAGTGACCTACGCCTTGTGACAATTCAGCTTTGCTCGAGCCGTGAAAGATTGGCAAATGTACATTGATTTTGGGAATTTCAATATATCCCATCATCCCTTGTGATATATTCAAAAGGGATTGATATTCATCCATTCGCTCCTCTGTTTCAACGAAACGATCGCTTTGACGTCTCAGTTGTCGGTTGTATTCATAACACGCAGCGAATTCTTTTGAATAATCTTCTTGCTCTGCAACCACCTTTTCATAGATGTTAAAAGTATAGGTGTGCTGTAACCCGTTGATATAATTGCTAACCAAGGGATACAACAAACACCCAATACCAATAAGGACAAGGAGAAAACTTATTATTCTTCGTGCTTTCATAATCTCATAAAAACGTCCGCACTCAAATGAATGAGTGCGGAGCATTTCAGTAATTAAGCATTGTTTGCCGCCTTCTTGTTCTTTTTGGAAGCAAGAACAACGCCGGCTGCAATCACGAGGACACCGATTCCAAGGAATGTCAGAAAGCTGACAGCACCCGTAGCTGGTAATCCACTCTGAGTGCGGTTAATAATGTTAAATTTCATAACACCGGTCGTTTGGTCTGTCAGGCCTGAAACGACGCCATTCTCAACAGAAACAGCCTTATTACCATTAACCGTAAACGTGCACTGTGTGTTTTCACCATAAACGACCTCTGCCGGTTCATTACACGTAATGGTTACGGTAATCGGCTCATTAAGAGCGAGATAGCCATAAGGAGCGCCGGTTTCTGTAAGAGTGTATGTACCTTCCTTTAAACCTTCCAGGAGGATTTTGCCGGTATCATCCGTCGTTACTGAATACTCTTTGGTAGAACTAAGGTCAACAGTAGTTGCGGCCGCTGTGCCCTTTGTAACCTTTACCTTATCGAGATTTGCGCCAGTCAGCTTAAAGGTCGCACCGGCAAGCGGTCTGTTGTTATCATCAACCTTAGTAAACTGGAAGCCTGCTACATAGGTCTTAACCTCGTCGTTGATAGTGTCGTCAGTATCGGTAACAACGGCCGGATTGTTGGAATAGGTAAGGTAAACATCGTTCGGGTTACCGGAGGTGCCGATAACAGCATCTTCATCAACGATGGCGCTGTAATCGACAAGAATCGTCTGACCTGCCTTGCTGGCAGAACTGATAAAATCGGTAAAGTCAATCGTAAGAGTGGAAGTACCGTCGTTATTTGTTTTAACATCGACGGTATACGCGCTGAATGCGGTGCCGCCAATTGTAACAGTTACATCCTTCTTAGCAAAACCGCTGGCAAATTTGAGACCAGCAGAGAGCGTATCAGTCATTTTGAAAACATACTTGGTATAGCCGTTCATCTTCGGCACTTCGGAAGTCAGTCTGTAATTGACGACATCACCGATTGCGGCAGAGTTGGCGTCAACAAGGTTGGAGCCTTCTTTGATTTTCTTTTCAATAGTCGGATTGTAGGTCTTATCCTGGATAACCGTATTCTTGGTAACGGTGTCAAGTGAGAAAATCGAGCCTCTGTCAAGTGCGCCGTTTTCATCTGTCGGAACCATCACATAATAACCGTAATCAACATTATCAAGCGTAACAGCGCCTGTCTGAGTATCGGCAGCAGAGATATTGTAATCGGCATCAATGTTATGAGCATCAGCATACTTCTTCACTTCGCGAGCGAAGTCATAGAGTTTGGAAGCATTATCATCAACGCCGTCAAAATATGCCGCAACAGCCTTAGCCTTATCTGATGCAGTTTTCACGGTTGTTCCCCAGCCGGAAATCTTAATTACGTCTTTAAAGAAGTTATCGTATGCAGATACGACCGTATAGTTGTAAATGTCGTCCGCGGTGCCTTCCTGATTATCAGCGCCGGGTTTCCAATTCAGGTCCAGCACCTTATAAAAATCATAAGCAATGCCGGCATGAGGATTGGCAACGGTAATCTTTCCCTTTTCGTCCGCGCCGAACGCTGCGAACGCAGGAACACAAGCCGTAATAACAAGCATCACAGCCAATAAAATGCTAATGAGTCTTTTTGAAGAATTTTTCATAAATAATTAGTTCCTTTCATTTTTTATTCGTCGGTTTCACCGGCGGTATTCTTTTTCTTTTTTGAAATAAAAATGCTTACAAGGAAGCAGCCAATCGCAAGACCTCCCATCAGAAGCAAGCCTTGTGCACCGGTCTTGGGCATCTTGAATTTCGGTTCTTCCTCGTTTTCAACCTTGAGCGTACCTGTTACAGTACCATCCTCGGCAATCTCAAAAGAATAAACTGTTTTGTCATCGAGCACGTAACCTTCGGGAGCCTTTGTTTCCTTATAGGTATATGCGCCAACTGGGAGTTTCGTAAGGATAATCTCGCCGTCATCATTCGTAACGAACTTACCGATGCTTTCGCCCTCTGAATTAAAGAATTCAAATTCAGCATCTTTCAGCGGCTTATCTGTACCTTTCTCCACCTTTTGAATGATAACGGTTATCGGCACATCAACAACTGTGGTGTCACCGGTTACAGAACCATCCTCGTTGATTGTGAAAGCAAAAACGGTTGTGTTCAGCGCATAGCCTTCCGGAGCCCTTGTTTCCTTATAGGTATATGAACCGATAGGAAGCTTGCTGAATGCAATCTCACCATCCTCATTCGTAAGGAATTTGCCGATGCTTTCACCATCAGAATTAAAGAATTCAAATTCGGCATTAGGTTGCGGCAAATTTGTATCCTCGGCAAATTTCTGAATAACAACGGCAGTAGGCTGATTTGTAATAGTGTCATCCCCTTCGATGGTACCATCGCGGTTTAAGGTAAATTCAAAAACAGTCGTGTTCTTGATATACCCTGAAGGAGCAACCGTTTCTTTGAAGTAATAAGTACCGGGATTCAAACCGGTTACGGTGATGTCACCGTCAGCATCTGTTATATCTTCAAACACAGCTTCGCCGTCAGTATCCGTAATAACAATCGTTGCACCCGGGACACCTTCTGCGGTTGTCAAATCGGTTTTATGCAGCGTTACCACAGTCTTTTCGTTCAGAACAGTATCATCGCCTGATACGGTGCCGTCCTCGGCAACCGTAAAGGATTGAACAAGTGTATTGAGAACGTAGCCATCCGGCGCCTGAATTTCTTCAAAGGAATATTCGCCTGCAGGAATACCTTTAATAGTGAACGCACCGTTTTCATCGGTCTTGCCACTGTATACGGTATCACCATCTGCGTTATACACATTGATGATAGCACCCGACAGTCCCTGCAAAGTCTCTTTATCTTTTTTGAAAAGAGTGACACTAAACGGTTCGTCAAACACGGAAAGCATTGTAACCGCTTCAATAACCGATGCATCGGGACTTAAAGCGTTTTTGAAGGTCACCGTATCAGATGTCTTTTCATCATCAAGTGTTATGGCGTATTCCTCTGCACTCGCAAGATAGGATGTGTTCATATTCTTCGCCTGAACGAAAGTATACTCCAAGCCGTAGGCAATATTATTAAACACAGCTGAGCCGTTTTCATCAGTAACAGCAGTACCAACAAGAATATCTTCACCATCGCCGTTTAAGAAATAAGCATTGATGATAGCGCCTGCAACCTTGTCTGAAGCCGATGCTGCATTTTCTACGTTAACGGTTACGCTGCCGTATTCGTAAACACCGGCAACGTCGTCGTATGTATTCGCCGCATCGAGCGTGACAAAGGGAATGGCTGTAAACTCACGTGTATTCTCTTTAATTTCAAAATACTGCTTTTCCGGGTTGATTTTGAAACCTTGTGGTGCTTCAATCTCAACTGCATAATATTTACCTACGTACAAGCGGTTAACAATGGCAAAGCCATCATCGTTTAACACAACAGGCGATTTATTCTCGATTAAGTCACCCTTCTGATATTCAATGACTGTATTGTTTACATCACTGTATATAGTCTCGTTTGCATAGATGTTAAACTTAGCTCCGCCCATAACCTTATTTGACAATTGGTCTCGTTTAAAAATATACAGGTCACCTTTTGGTTTTTCTTCAACCTTCCGGTTTATAATAGTATATTTGAAACTATTATTTGAGTTCTTTTTTACTTCAAACTCTCTTTTTTCTGAAGTCAAATAGTATTCTGAAGGAGCCTGCGTTTCCTTAAGAGTGTACTTGCCAACCGGTATATTGTTCAAGGTCGCTTTACCGCTGGCATTAGTCGTCAGTGTAGCATACACATTGCCGGTAGCATTGTTAACCAAAGAGAACTTTGCCCCTGCAAGCGGTTCTTTTGATTCGTTGATTTTCGTAATTTCAAGAGAACCATAAACAACGTCTTCCTCGAAACTGAACCATATTGAGGCATCAGATGCTTCATGAACCGAACCGAACACTAATGTTTGATAATTACTGTTATCAAAAAGTGCTACAGCAGAACCATATTTCTGAGTGCTTGCAGTTGTGCCTTTCTTGCTCAAAACCACATTTACAGCATTAAGCTTGGATGCAGAGGTAACAGTAAGCTGATTACCGCTTATTTCAGCCGTCAGGTTGTCGTTAGTGGTGTAAGCCACAACATAGTCTTTTAAAACACCTTTTGTATCAGTTAAAGTATAGCTGTATGTACCGTTACTATTCTCTTTAACCGTATACGTGTGTCCTGCAAACGAAGGCTTCACATTAAAATTAGCAATATTTCGAGTAATATTACGATACGCAATCCATAGGTCGCCATCTTCTCGAGCTGCCATATTGCAAAGAACATCAGAATTACTTACTGATGAGTCTAAGCCTGTCCTCGGACTATCGGTTCCACAGTATGTTCTATAATTCATCTGATACTCGTGAATCACCATTGCCGTAGCAGCAGCGGCAGCTTCTGCGTTGCTTACTCCTAAATCATAGTTAGGATAGCCGACAAGTGTGGCTCGGGTAATGCCAATCTTAGCAGAATAGGATAAGCTCTTCCACGCATCAGAATCCTCCAAACTGGTCGCCGTTTTGCTGCCCGTTCTCGACGGTCTATTGAACTGCAAACAGTATGCATACTGATTACCGATACGATGCAAACGATATTTTTGGTAAGCATTATGGAAAGGACTCCAATACGTGTACGAGGTATCATAATAATTAACATACGTCGAACTGCTTGCAGCTGGTGCTTCTTCTTTTAACATAAAGCCGTTAAAATTGAAGCGATAGTTCTTTCCGCCGATACGATGTTCACCCGTTGCAGCACTACCGTTATCTTGCAGATAATACCAGCCGGTATCTCCATCCTTATCCGTATATTGGAACCACTCATTTTGCTTCATGGAACCATCTGCGTTCAGGTAATACCATTTGCCATCATCATAAAGCCATGTGTTTTTCAAAAGAGAGCCGTTTTTGAGGTATACATAATGACCGTTAATGGTTGTCCAGCCATTCTCAATTGGGGACCCGTTATTGTAATAGACGCCATTCCACACACCCGAAAACGCGGTGCCGTTGCTGTTGAAAACATAAGTTTTGCCGTTAATGGTGTAAGAACCCTTTACCATCTGTCCCAGCTTATAAGTGCCATCAGCGGCAGGAACAAAATAATACCAATATCCGTCAATCTTTTGCCAGCCGGTCTGCATAACACCGTTTTCGTCAGCATAAAACCAACCGTTTTCATTTGAACCAATCCAACCGGTTGACATAGCACCAGAATCATCAAAGCAATACCAACTGCCATTGATTTCCTGCCAGCCTTTGTACATAGAACAAATTGCGTGTTCAGAACTCGCCGTTTTCGCGAAATAGTACCATTTACCACCTATCATTTGCCACCCTTTTAAAGCCGCACCTTTTGGATTGCCGCTTATAGTCGCAGGGGTGAAATAGTACCAATTTCCGGCACTCGATTGATACCAACCGGTCTGCATCGCGCCGGAGCCATTAAAGCAATACCAATTACCACCGATTTCCTGCCAGCCGGTCTGCATCTTACCACTTGTATTAAAGTAATACCACACAGAATCAACCTCCAGCCAACCAGTAGCCATGGAGCCCATTGGATAACTGCCGGATTTCGCGGGGCGTAAATAATAATAATCGCCGTCATCTTTGAGCCAGCCTGTCATCATTACACCGTCTCCGTTGAAATAATACCAATACCCATCAATTTCATTCCAGTAAGTCGCGTTACTGCCTGAACTAAGCACATAGTACCAGTTACCATTCTGCTGCTTCCAAGTGCCGGAAGCAGCATAAGCCGTTATCGTGTCAACTGACGAGAACGGAGCATAACGACCAACTGTTGAAGGTAGCGATGCGGTCATCACGGACAAAACGATTATCGCCGACAATAATAAAGCGATAACCTTCTTGATTTTTTTCATTTATTTCATCATCTCCTTTATTTTGATAAAGCTCCGCTCGAATTAAAATAATAGCGTCTACCATTAATCCGTTGAGAGCCCGTTAACATTCTGCCGCTTGAATTAAAGTAGTACCACTTACCACCGATTAGTTGCCAGCCGGTCTGCATTGCGCCGGAACTGTTCATATAATACCAGCGACCGTTAATCCACTGCCAGCCGGTCTGCATCGCGCCGGAATAGTTAAGATAATACCAATAGCCACCGGTTTTTATCCAACCAACTCTCATAGCATTTTGTTCGTCGAAATAGTACCAATAACCGTTGATATATTTCCAACCGACCACTGCTGCGCCATAATCATCAGCGATTTCTTGACTTTCGATGAGATAGTACCAATTATTTCCTACCCACTGCCAGCCAGTCAGCATTACTCCATCAGCATAAGCCAGGAGATACCACTGACCTTGCCATTTTATCCAGCCAGTACGATAAGATTCGTCTTGGAAATAAAAGATATCGCGTTGAAACAGACTGTTGTCCCAACATCTGTCCCAGTTACTCCAGCCATTAGCAATAGTCATATGGTTGATACATTGCAAAGCGCCGTTTAATCTTACGCTTGAGCCAACACCACCAAGAGAATATAGCTTTATATCGGTCATATCCACAACTAAAGCTCTATCTGAAGCACCGACCTCATAGAATACGGTTCCGTATTTTGGTTTCGCATAACTCAAAACATTCGCATATGCGCCGGGTGCCTGGCTACTGTATACATCATCAATACCACGTGTAGCAATAACCGTCTTAGGTTGAAGCAAGTCAATGGTTTCTTTTGAATTTGAGCCACGTGTAACGCCGTGATGTGCAGCCTTCATAACATCAACCGTACCGTATCGGGAACGGATTGCTTTTGAAACGCACTGTTCTGCACGGTTTTCAACGTTGATATCGCTCAAAGAAACAAGCGTATGATTGTTATACAGAATGGTAGCAACTATGGAGTTGACATTCTCATCTATACTTGTGCGATGTTTAAACAGATTGTAAAGCGAGATAGTCATATCTCCAAAAGCAAATGTGATATTGTCGTCATAGTAGTTGTTGAAAGCGCCTTCGGAATACACAGCCGAGCTCAATCCGTTCACGTGATTTATCGCTTCGGTGACTTCAACATAATTATTGTTCTTTTGCGAAGAACCATTGACAAACAAGCCGTTGGAAACATCAACCATTACGCAGCCTTGCTGTTGCATTGCAAGGTTAGCCTGATATGCAAATGCCTGATTGTGCCAAGAACCAGCAGACGGCATCACAATGTCATCCTGCTCATTGTTAACATGGTGGTATTGCTTATAAAAATATACCGTGTTGTTATCAACCAAATGCTTTGCTTTTCCATCGGAACCCTTAAAAGCATAAGCGGCAATTTCAGGAACACCTCCGATGTGGTCGGAATGCGAATGCGTTCCAATAACAAAGTCAAGATGATTAACACCAAGCGTACTTACCATATACTGAACTGCTGCAAGTCCATATTTATCTTTTACTTGACTGGACAAACCGTTCGCTTGATAAGCGGGATAATTTCTTCCGTCTGAATCAGAAATGCTGTTTTTATATCGGTGACCGGTATCAATCAATCCCCAATGACCTCTTGATTCAACGATGATAAAATCGGAACTTGCCGCGCCATTTCCGCTCATGTTGTAAAAGTACACTCTATTTCCAGGACTAATATTGCCTGAGAGTGCAAACGCAGAGACAGGAACTAACATCGCGACAAACATAAGCACAGCTGAAAGTATCGCAGTTACTCTTTTGAAAACTCTCATTTTTCACCTCCTTTACTGAATAATGTTTGATATATATAAACATCCCGTCAGCGGCATAGGCGGGATAGTTTATAGCAATAAAAAAAGCCGACTTACCATTTCTGATAAGTCGGCCTTTTGTAAGCCTTTTAAATTTATCTCATAGCACCACTTGAATAAAAGTAGTACCACTTACCGTTAATCTTCTGCCAGCCGGTTTGCATTGCGCCTGAACTATTCATAAAGTACCAGCGACCATTAACCCACTGCCAGCCGGTCTGCATCGCGCCGGAACCGTTCATAAAGTACCAGCGACCGTTAACCCACTGCCAGCCGGTCTGCATCGCGCCGGAACCGTTCATAAAGTACCAGCGACCGTTAACCCACTGCCAGCCGGTCTGCATCGCGCCGGAACCGTTCATAAAGTACCAGCG
>JAFUEH010000031.1 GCA_017463985.1 Eubacterium sp.
ATCAATTTCTACAACAATTACCGTATTCAATACAAAACAAAACTGACACCTCTTGAACAAAGATGTCAGTTCGTTGCTTAAATCTTAATATTCTATCTTGGTGGCCCTTTTTGTGCTGTCTTCACAATCTGGGGCGGTTCACAAAGGTTCCAAGCCGTTTCTTTTTATCCTTAAAATTCTTCTGCTACGCCGTTCTCAAAGCGCAGGTTCAGCGTTTTGCCGCCGTGCAGGCGCAAGCCCTTGACGTAACCGTTCCATTCCTTGGGAACGGTTTTGTTTTTGAACAGCTCGGCAATACCGGCCGCCACGCCGAAGTTGCCGTCGATCTGGAACGGCGGATGCGCGTCAAACAGGTTAGGATAGCTGCCGCCGTGGCTGTAATCCGTCAGTCGGTTCGGGTTGATCGGCACCAGCTGATTTTTGATCAGCCGGAACGCATTCTCCGCATGACCAAGGCGCGCCCACAGACAGACCTTCCACCCGAGCGACCAGCCCGTACCGCCAAAGCCGCGGGCATACAGCGACCGCGCGCAGGCCTTTTTTATCGCCTCGCTTTGCGGCACGGCGGACGGATACACGCAGTAGAGATGGCTGACGTGGCGATGCTCCGGCTCCGCCTCCTCGTACGCGGCCGCCCATTCCTGAATACGGCCGTCCGCGCCGATCGGAATCGTATCGTCAAAGTCAGGCGGCGTCATGCCCAGCGCGGCACAGTTGGCAAAAAACTCCTGCAGCAGACCAATGTCCATCGTCGGCAACGCCGTCAGGTGCGCCTTCACGCCGCCGTCGAGATACGTATTTTCCGGCGAAAGGCTCGGACACGTGACGAGCCGTCCGTCATGCGCCGTCAGGAAATCCTGATAAAATGCCAGCACTTCTGCAAAGCAGCGCACCGTCGTCTCCGACATCGCTTCCTCCGTGTATCGGTAATGCTCCGCTACCTGGTTCAGCAGCCAGGGCAGCGCGCTGGGCCACGGGGCATAGCCGTCCGCCTCCGCCTTGCCGAGCGGATCGCCGGCCGGTCGCGCCATCGCCCAGATATCGCTATTGTGGTGCGCACAGCTGCCGCGGCAGCCGTAATAATCCTGTGCCGCCTGACGGCCGTTGGCAACGATATCCGTCACCAGCGCCTCCAGCGGTGCAAAGCATTCGGACAGGTTACAAATATCGGTGCACCAGTAATTCATCTGTGTGTTGATATTCGTGGTATAGTTCGACGACCACGGCGCGCGCAGGTGCTCGTTGAAAATGCCCTGTAGGTTCATCGCCTGCGTACCGGGGCGCGAGCAGGCAATCGTCAGGTAGCGGCCGTACTGGAACAGCAGCGCCGCCAGGTTCGCATCCTCTGCGCTGTGCGTCTGAAAACGCTTCAGGCGCTTATCGGTCGGCAGGTCGGCGCGTTCGGTACCGAAATCGACCGTCACCCGGTCAAACAGCGCCGCCACGTCCGCGGTGTGTGCTTTATATAGCGCAGGATAAAAGCGGCTGTTTTCAAAATACTGCAGCGCGCGCTGCTTTGCGTTCGCGTTCGGCATAGACTGAAAATCCATAAAACCGGTAGCGAGCGAGATCAGCAGCGTCGTGTCCGTAGCGTTTTTGACCGTGATACAGTCCTTTTCAAACACAGCGTCCCCCAGCACCTTGACCGCGCCGCAGAACGGCATACCCTTATCGCCGTAGCGCACCGGCTCCGGCGCATGGTAATAGACGGGATAACACACCTCCGGCGCGCGCCCTTCCATCAGCAGGCAATCCTCCTCGGTATACGTACGGTGCTGTAACTGACTGTCCAGCCGCACCGTAAAGCTCACGCCTTCCACGCTGCGGATATTGACCGCGATCAGCTGCGCCGGATGACTGACAAATACCGTTTCGGTCACGGCCGTATTCTGCGCCGTTGCCACGCCCTTTTCCAGATCGAGCGTACGGCGGTAGCCGTGGCCGGTCGTCCCCTTATAGGCAATGATCAGGTCACCGAACGGCAGATAACATTCGCTCCAGGCGCCGTGCATATCCTCGTTAGAGATCCGCGCCGCCGCTGCATGGTCGCCGCTCAAAATCGCCTCGCGCAGGGCCGGTAAAAACCGGTAAGCGTCCTTTTTATTTTGGTCGTGCGGATAGCCCGACCAAAGCGTGTCCTCGTTAAGGGCGATGCGCTCGTTTTTCAAATTGCCGAACACCATCGCACCGAGGCGGCCGTTACCGACCGGCAGCGCCTCCTCAAACGCCTTTGCTTTTTTTGTATAAAACAGCTGATTTTTCATAAGTATCCTCTACCAAATTCCTTTGCAAAAAAGGGCGGCAATAACCGCCCTATCTTCTTATGCAGAAATTTTCTGTGTTTGATTTTCATACCGCTCGCCGCTCATCCCGTTGTCTTAGGTTCGCCGTATTTGCTTTTGGTTTCATAATTCTTTTCGCCGTCAACCGTACGGGTGAGGATATAATTTTCGCCGCTTTCCTCAATATCGATCGCGATCTCGCCCAGCGCCGGATCCTCCTTTGCCCACACAGAGCAGGTCAGCGTACCGTCGCTGCAGTGCAGCTCCAGCCGGAGGTCGGTGCCGGTCGTATTTTTAAACTGAAAATCCTGACTGCCCCAGCTCACGGTGGCGTCGCCGCCGAGCGGCACATAGCTCACCTTCAGCGAATGGGGATGGCGTTCTACGATTTTGCAGTTGGCGCGCAGCACCGCTTCAAATATCGTGGAGCTGGTCTGGCACACGCCGCCGCCGAGTCCGTCAACAAACTCGCCGTCCTTAATAACAGACGCCTCGTCGTAGCCGGCGATCACCGTACGCTTGCCCACCACCTGGTTAAAGCTGAACACATAACCGTCCGGCACAACGATATTGTTGACCTTCTGTGCGGCGGTTTTTACGTTATTCGTACGCGCCTCGTTATTCGGGTTATAATGCGTTGCATATTCGGCCACCTTGACCGGATAGTCGCCGTCCTCGTCCTTCTCCAGCGCCGTATAAACATAAGCGCGGTTATTGTTCGGGAAGGTAGTGGAAAGGTCCTCCGTCGTGGTTTCTGTTGTGGTTTCTGTCGTAGTAGTGGTTGTCGTCGTAGCTACCGTTGTTTCCGTCGCGTCAGCGTCGCTCTTTTCCGCACAGCCGCCCAGCATCGCTGCCAGCAGCAGTACGGCAAGCGAAAAGCACAGCAGCACCCTCGTTCTTCTTTTCATCTGCATTGTTTTATCTTCCGTTACTTATTTTTTCTCTTTATAGGGCTTCTTTTCAATGACCCAGCCCTCTTTATTGTGCTGGTACGCACGGGCGACCGAAAGCGCGTCCGCCGGGATATCCTCGTAGATGGTAGAGCCGGCGGCAATATACGCTCTGTCACCGACCTCGACCGGCGCGATCAGGTTCGTATTACAGCCGATGAACGCACCGTTGCCGATCTTGCAGCGCCATTTCTTTTTACCGTCATAGTTACAGGTCACTGTGCCGCAGCCGAAATTCACGTCTGCGCCGACATCGCTGTCACCGATATAGGTCAGGTGCGCAGACTTTGTGCCCTCACCGACAACCGAGTTTTTCACCTCGACAAAATTACCGATGTGTACGCCCTTCTTCAGCACGGAATGTGCTCTCACCTTGACGAACGGACCGCAGTCTACGCCGTCCTCGATCGTAGAATCGAGCACCTTGCAGTTATCCAGCACCACGCCGTTACCGACCGTGCTGTCCTGCAGATAGCTGTTTGGACCGATCACGCAGTTTTCACCAATCGTGACATGACCGCGGATGATCGTGTTCGGCAGGATCTGCGTACCGTTGCCGATCTTCACATCCTTGCCGATCATCACACCGTCCGTACACGGAATATCCACGCCGCTGAGCATCAGGGCGTCATTAATATTGCGGCGCATGATCGTATTGAGATCACACAGCTGACGGCGGTCGTTTGCGCCAAGGATCGCCTCACTGTTTTCACAGACGAACGCGCCGGCATTTTCGCCCTTGTTGAGCAAAATCTCTACGCTGTCGGTCAGATAGTATTCGTGCTGGACGTTGTCGTTCGTCAGGTGATCGATCGCATAGAGCAGGCTGTCGCCCTTGAACCAGTAGACGCCGGCATTGCTCTCCTTGATCAGCTTTTCCTCCTCGGTCGCGTCCTGATGCTCCACGATCCGCAGCAGCGTTCCGTTTTCATCACGCTTGATATGACCGATACCGGTCGGATTTTCCACAATCGCGGACAGCAGCGTGACCGCGTTGTTGTTCTCTTTATGATACGCAAAGGAACGGTTGATCGTCGCCTCGTCCATCAGCGGCCCGTCGCCGTTGAGCACAATAATATCGTCGTTCAGGTGCGCTTCAATAAAGCTGCGCGCCTGCATCACAGCGTGGCCGGTACCCAGCTGCGGCGACTGGAGCGCCGTCACGATGCGGCTGTCCAGCTTTGCTAAGTAATCCTCTACTACCTGATGCTCGTAACCGGTGATCACGCAAACATCCTCTGCGCCTGCCTCCTTTACGGCAGACACCACATAATACAGCATCGGCTCAAACAGAACCTCGCACATCACCTTCGGCTTTTCGCTTTTCATTCTTGTTCCCTTGCCGCCGGCTAATATAATTGCACACTTACTCATAAGCTTTCCTCCATTGTAAGGCATATCGGCATACGCTGAGGCGGATTTCTGTTTCGATTTCCGTCTGCGAATTCCGAATTAATTTATATAATTATGCACCAAAAAAATAAATAATTCAATACATTTTAATAAACATTCACGAAATTGATAAAAAAGTGAAAAATAGTTTGCAATTTGAACACGGCGGTGTTATTATATAGTCGCATTAAATTAATGTGTTGAAAAAAATTAATTTTGTAAATTATTTTTAGGAGGTAAATCTTCAGATGGCAAAGAAGTATTGTTACCTTTTTTCAGAAGGTAACGCGAACATGAGAGAGCTTCTCGGCGGTAAGGGCGCTAACCTCGCTGAGATGACAAACATCGGTCTTCCTGTACCGCAGGGCTTCACCATCACCACAGAGGCTTGCACACAGTACTACGAGGACGGCAGACAGATCAATCCCGAGATCATGGCGGAGATCGAAGAGTACATCGTTAAGATGGAAGAGATCAACGGCAAGAAGTTCGGTGATAAGGAAAATCCGCTGCTTGTTTCTGTACGTTCCGGTGCCCGTGCCTCCATGCCCGGCATGATGGACACGATCCTCAACCTCGGTCTGAACGAAGAGGTCGTTGAGGTTATGGCTGAGAAGTCCGGCAACCCGCGCTGGGCTTATGACTGCTACAGAAGATTCATCCAGATGTACTCTGACGTAGTTATGGAAGTCGGTAAGAAGTACTTTGAGCAGCTCATTGATGAGATGAAGGCTGACAGAGGCGTTACCCAGGACGTTGAGCTGACCGCAGAGGATCTGAAAGAGCTGGCTGAGCAGTTCAAGGCTGAATATAAAGAGAAGATCGGTGTGGACTTCCCGACCGATCCTAAAGAACAGCTCATGGGCGCCGTTAAGGCCGTGTTCCGTTCATGGGACAACCCGAGAGCTAACGTATACCGTCGTGACAACGATATCCCGTATTCATGGGGTACTGCCGTTAACGTACAGGCAATGGCGTTCGGTAACATGGGCGACGATTGCGGTACCGGCGTTGCTTTCACCCGTGACCCGGCTACCGGTGCAAAGGGTCTGTTCGGTGAATTCCTGACCAATGCACAGGGCGAGGACGTTGTTGCAGGCGTACGTACACCGATGGAAATCAGCGAGATGGAGCAGAAGTTCCCCGAGGCTTTTGCTGACTTCACCAAGGTTTGCTCCATTCTTGAAAATCACTACAGAGATATGCAGGATATGGAATTCACCGTCGAGCACGGTAAGCTTTATATGCTGCAGACCCGTAACGGCAAGAGAACCGCTCAGGCTGCGCTGCAGATCGCTTGCGACCTCGTTGACGAAGGCATGAGAACGGAGGAAGAGGCCGTTGCTATGATCGATCCGCGTAACCTTGACACCCTGCTTCACCCGCAGTTTGACGCAGCGGCTCTGAAGGCTGCTACGCCGATGGGTAAGGGTCTTGGCGCTTCTCCGGGTGCTGCCTGCGGTAAGGTCGTCTTTACGGCTGAGGACGCAGAGGCTTGGAATGCCAGAGGCGAAAAGGTCGTGCTGGTTCGTCTGGAGACTTCTCCTGAGGACATCACCGGCATGAAGGCTTCACAGGGCATCCTGACCGTCCGCGGCGGTATGACCTCTCACGCTGCTGTTGTAGCACGCGGTATGGGCACCTGCTGCGTATCCGGCTGCTCTGACATCGTGATGGATGAGGACAACAAAGTATTTACCCTTGCCGGCAAGCAGTTCCACGAGGGCGATTATATTTCCATCGACGGTTCTACCGGTAACATCTACGACGGCATCATCGCTACGAAGGACGCTGAGATCGCCGGTACCTTCGGCAGAATCATGGCTTGGGCTGACAAGTACAGAACCCTGAAGGTTCGTACAAACGCTGACACGCCGGCTGATGCAAAGAAGGCAAGAGAGCTTGGCGCAGAGGGTATCGGTCTCTGCCGTACTGAGCACATGTTCTTTGAAGAGGACAGAATTGCTGCTTTCCGTGAAATGATCTGCTCCGACACCGTTGAGGAGAGAGAAGCAGCGCTTGAAAAGATCCTGCCTTATCAGCAGAGCGACTTCGAAAAGCTTTATGAAGCACTGGAAGGCTGCCCGGTTACCATCCGTTTCTTGGATCCGCCGCCCCACGAGTTCGTTCCTACCGAAGAGGCTGACATTGAGAAGCTTGCTGCCGCACAGGGCAAGAGCGTTGAGACCATCAAGGGCATTATCCAGGGTCTCCACGAGTTCAACCCGATGATGGGTCACCGCGGCCTTCGTTTGGCTGTTACCTATCCTGAGATCGCTAAGATGCAGACAAAGGCTGTTATCCGTGCTGCGATCAACGTTAAGAAGGCGCACGCTGACTGGAACATCGTTCCGGAGATCATGATCCCGCTTGCTTGCGATACGAAGGAATTAAAGTACGTAAAGGACATCGTTGTTGCTACTGCTGACGCAGAAATCGCTGACGCAGGCGTTGACATGAAGTACGAAGTCGGCACAATGATCGAGATCCCGCGTGCGGCGCTTACCGCTGCTGACATCGCGAAGGAGGCTGAATTCTTCTGCTTCGGTACGAACGACCTTACGCAGATGACCTTCGGCTTCAGCCGTGACGACGCCGGCAAGTTCCTTGACGCTTACTATGACGCTAAGATCTTTGAGAACGATCCGTTTGCTAAGCTTGACCAGACCGGTGTTGGCCAGCTGATGGAAATGGCGGTTAAGAACGGTAAGGCTACCAGACCTTCGCTCCACTGCGGTATCTGCGGCGAGCACGGCGGCGACCCGAGCTCCGTAGAGTTCTGCCACAAGATCGGTCTTGACTATGTATCCTGCTCACCGTTCCGTGTTCCGATTGCCCGCCTTGCTGCTGCACAGGCTGCGATCGCTGAAAAGAACGCATAAGCCATACATTGTTAACGGGTCAACCCTTTAGCCACTAAGGCAAAACCAAATATAAAACCGAGGCCTTGCAGAAGTAATTCTGCAAGGCCTTTTTCCGCCTCTTTGTCAAATTGATTCCGGCAAAGACCGCATCCTCGAGCCTTTGAATCTTTGCCCTGTGTGAATAAAATGATACTATGCGATCCCCCGTCGGCAATACGATCTGTTTCGCCCCTACTTTTTGAACAATCCCCGTATTATTTGAACAATCCCCGTATTAAATATTGAACAATTCGTCGTAATTAATATTCAGTATTTCTTTTATTAATTTGATTTCATCGGGATAAACGTGTCGTTGACCCACTTCAATTTTCGCAACGGCAGAACGGGTAATATCGCAACCGTTTAACTGTAATTTTGCTGACAGTAATTCCTGTGTCATTCCTGTTTTTTCCCTATGAATCCGTATATTTTGCCCAAACCTCTTTTCAAAATCTGCATTCATAATATCAACCTTCCTTGCACTTAATTCGGTGCAAATTATCTTGACATTATTTTATCAATATGTTATAGTAACTTTGCACCTATATAGGTGCAAAGCTGTTGGCTACAGATGATAGAAAAATGAAATTATTATGATGAGGGGATTTTTATGAAAAAAGTATTTTCAATAGTTTTAATTGCGTTAGTTGTTGCTTTTTCTTTTGCTGGTTGTGCAAATAAAAGTGTTGTGTTAACACCGGATAATTATGCACAGTACTGAACTGTTAATATAAGCACAAAACCATCAGGTGATTGGGGTAGTTTGCTTCCCTCTATGAGTGGAATCTATGATGGGTATGATATAAAAGGAGAAATAACCGGAGTTCAAAGATATACTTATGATAATGTTGAAATAACCATATCTTATTATAAAGACGGTGAAGAAATAACGGATGATATATCGTGTATAACTCTCCATGTTCTTCCACCGTCATGATTTGTAAGACCTTTTACATTTTCAAAAATAAAAACTTTTGGATTTGTTTCCTTAATTATTCTAGCAAACTCATAAAACAATGTTCCACGAGCATCTTCAAATCCCAACCGTTTCCCAACCATAGAAAAGGCTTGGCACGGAGCCCCTCCAACTATGATATCCACCTTGTTTTTATATCTAGTGGCATCAAAAGTTCTAACATCATCAAACCAATCTTCTTCATCGACTTCATAGTTAGCCATATAACTTTTTTTGCAGTTTTTATCAATATCACCAGCAAATATAATTTTGTGCTTTATTTTAAGCCTTTCAAATGCGTGTTCAATTGCGCCTATGCCACTAAATACTGTGCCCAATCTTACTTCATTTTCGGGATATGAAAGTTCTTTGTCTTTCCAGTTTTCAGTTGAAAGTTGCTCCTCTTCTAAATAAACATCTTTTAGTTCTGATGATCGTTGCTTGGCAATTTGTTTCGCATGATTAATTTCTGAAGAAACCTCATATATGCTTTTTTCTACATCAGTCATTTTCTTCGGCATACCAATACTCCGTTATAAATATTAAATAGCTGTTTTCTTTATAATTCTATCATAAACTCTTGATAATTACAAATAAAAAATAAATTATGTCCAAAAATCAGGACAAGTTGAATTTTCACGGAGTGTGGTTTTTAGATTAAAAATAGCAAAAAAAGGTGCAGAACCCTCGCAAAAGTACACTTTTTAACAGTGTGTTCACAAATGGCAAACGCCTAAAACGCAGTAATATAGCCAAAAAGCAAAGCAAAACGACCACTTGTATCAAAGTGGTCGTTTGATGGTGGCAGAGGTATAAGAACCTCACCCGCTTGCAAAATCGCAAATTTTGTGCGGGTTCCGAGAACCTTGTTACTCGGCTGCGCCTCGTAATAAGGATTCTTCGAATCCTTCATTTCTTCACGAAGAAAAAAGAGAGCACCAAATCGTGCTCTCTTTCCTCTTGGCAGAGGTATAAGAACCTCACCCGCTTGCAAAATCGCAAATTTTGTGCGGGTTCCGAGAACCTTGTTACTCGGCTGCGCCTCGTAATAAGGATTCTTCGAATCCTTCATTTCTTCAC
>JAFUEH010000008.1 GCA_017463985.1 Eubacterium sp.
CAAGACAGATTGAAAGATCTAAAAGCACGGTAATGCGTGAGGTAAAGAAAAATGTTGTTGTGTTCGGGGTTAACCCCGAACACAACAACATTTTTCTTTACCTCACGCATTACCGTGCTTTTAGATCTTTCAATCTGTCTTGCTATCTCTGCATAATTCTTGCCACTGTTCAGCAATCTTTCAATGATACATCTTTCGGGATAACTTAAATGCTGACTCATTTCTTTCTCTTTCTGTCAGACAGCACTTAAATTCTATCTTTTTGTATTTCTTATTGCAACTTTTACCCCCAATCTTTCTCCTTAAAGTTGCATTTACTTTTACAATTAACGGAGCCAAAATATGCATTTGAGAGACATTTTTTGGACAGTAAAACAGTATTTTGAAAAACGACTTGATTATTGATTTTATAAGCGCTAATATGCACTTGGAGGTGATTACCTTGAAAGGTGTAATCTATGCACGATACTCGTCTGATAATCAGCGCGAAGAGTCCATTGAAGGTCAGCTTCGTGAGTGTAAGGAATTCGCAAAGCGTAATGATATTGATATAGTCGGCGAATACATTGACCGTGCAAAATCGGCTACAACCGACAGGCGCCCTGACTTTCAGCGTATGGTTGCTGACAGCGCTAAACACGGTTTCGACGTTATTATCGTATGGAAATTAGACCGCTTTGCCCGTAACCGTTATGACTCTGCTCATTACAAGGCACAGCTTCGAAAAAACGGTGTGAGAGTTATTTCTGCTACTGAAGCTATCAGTGAAGGTGCTGAGGGCGTTTTGCTTGAATCCGTTTTGGAAGGTATGGCGGAATACTATTCAAAGGAGCTTGCAGAAAAAACCTTGCGCGGTATGACCGAAAATGCACTTGCCTGCAAGTGCAACGGACAACTGCCGCTTGGATTTAAAGCGGATGAAAACAGGAATATTCTGATTGACGAGCAGTATGCTCCGATTGTTCTTGAAGCATTTAATATGTATGCAGACGGAGCAACTATGAAAGATATAATGCGTAGTTTCAACGCACGGGGAATCAGAAATAAAAAGGGCAGACCTATCTCGTTAAACATCATAGCCGCTATGCTACACAACAGAAAATATATCGGCGAATACAGTTTTAAGGATATTGTTATTCCAAACGGAATTCCAACAATCGTTCCCGAAGAACTCTTTAACCGCGTTCAGGAAAGAATGGCGCTTAATGCGAAATCACCAGGGAGACATACTGCAGAAGAAGAATACCTTTTGACTACAAAACTATTTTGCGGAACCTGCAAGCGTATGATGACGGGAGATAGCTGCCGAAATCGTTACGGCGTAAAATATCAGTATTATAGCTGTAACGGGCATAAATATCACAAGGACTGCAACAGAATGCCCGTTAAAAAAGAATATTTAGAAAACGCAGTTATAACAAAGGTGCGTGACAAACTACTGGATGATTCAGCAATTGAAAAACTTATAAAGCAGGTATTAGCTGATAAGGATAAGCTCAACACGGTTCTGCCCGTTCTTCAAAAACAACTGAGGGAGGTTGAGAAAGGCATTGATAATATAATCTGTGCTATTCAGCAAGGTGTAAACAGTCCAACGGCAACCAAACGCCTGAATGAACTTGAAAGCGAAAAGCGAAACCTTGAGCTTGCTATTGCAAAAGAAGAGATGACACACAGTACGCTGACCGAAGAAAAACTGCGAATGTGGTTTGAGCGTTTCAGAGGTCTTGATTTGAGCAAAATCGAGAACCGCCGAAGGCTTATTGACAGTTTCGTAAATGCAATCTACCTGTTTGACGATAAGGTAGTTATAACGCTGAATTACGAGAATGGCACAGCAATAATACCATACGAAGAAATCGAAAGTTCGGACCTTGGTCCGTTGGTGAACTGTAAGGGGGAGCCAAATGAAGGGTACGCAAAAGCGTACCCTTTTCATTTGGCTCTTTTTCCTTTCCGTTCTCTCACCAACAGCATCTTGAAAACAGCCGAAGGCTGTTAACTGGTTCGTTTGCGAGCGCTGCCGGTGGCAGATGAAGCGAGCAATAAGAACTGCCGAACGGTCAAAATTTTGCGCCGCCGTATCGGGCGAGCGCTAAAAATTTTGGGCACCGTTGGTCGAGGTTGTCGCACCAAATTATCCTCAAAATCCCGTTTTGACCACAATTTGACCACAACGCGCGTCAGAATAAATTTCATGATTGAAATACATTGCTAAAGCAATGTATTAATAATCACTCCAATGATTCTTCCTTTTCAATCGAAAATTCGGCTTTGCCTGCTTTTTCGATTGGTTTGCAGCATCACAGACCACAATTCACCGGAATCATCACCCGTATTCCAACATATCAGAATTCAGTGACTTAATGAAGTTTGACAAACTGAAATTTATTATTTTGTGGGGTTTTCTAAATAAGCGTTATATTTCAGACCCCATTCGCCAAGAACTTCTGTGACTGTGCCAAATTCCATACCGATCTTGCTGAGGGAGTATTCGACTTTTGGCGGTATTTGGCTGTACTCCTTTCGGAGAATCAATCCCGCTTCTTCAAGTTGCTTGAGTTGTCGGGACAGAGTTGTTGCGGTCATGTCGTTTGGCATCATTCTTTGTAGCTCATTAAATCGTATTGTACCGTTTTCTTTCAAAAGAAATAAAATATACAGCGACCATTTCCCGGACAGCACCTTTTGCGATGTGTAATAGGGACATTGCCCGAATAACTCTTTATCTGTCGCCATGATTCACCCTCCTAAGTGTCTTTTATGATAGCAGTATCAAAAAAGATAGTACTTGTATTTTAGTTTGTTCATTGCTATTATAATTTCAGACTTACAAAAAGTCAATCACTTTTAAAACTTTGGAGGTATCATCATGGAAAAGGTTCTTAAATTCTTAAACGAAGCGAAAACATTTTATATCGCTACCGCAGAGGAAAACGGTCAGCCGCGTGTTCGACCGTTCGGCGCTGCCGCAATTATTGACGGCAAGCTGTGTATCGCTACAAACAATCAAAAGGCTGTATATCAGCAGATGCAGAAAAATCCAAAAATTGAGATCAGCGGCATGACAGGCGGAAAGTGGATTCGTCTTTCCGCTAAGGTCGAAGAAATCGATACGGATGACGCTCGCAAGGCGATGCTGGAGGCACACCCTGAGCTCAGCGGTATGTATAAGTTTGACGACGGCATTTTTGCTATAATCACATTGACGGAGGGCGCTGCTCAAATCTGTTCTTTCACCGACGCTCCCGAGGAAATCAAATTCTGAGGTGAAATTCCAAAATGAGTGGTAACATCATTTACGCACCGCCGATGGATATTCCTTCTTTCCAACTCTCCGTTACGCAAGGCTGCAGTCATAACAAATGCACTTTCTGCAATATGTTTCAAGGCATCCCGTTTCGTGCTGTCCCTATGGACGAGATCGAGAGCGAATTGCAAGAGGCGTCTGTTGGTCCCGATTCCATTGACCGTGTTTTTATGGACGGTGGGGATGCGTTCGTGCTTCCTGCAAGCCGCCTCCTCGAAATTGCAGAATTAATCCATCACTATCTCCCAAAAGTCAGGGTTATTAGTTCCTACGCATCCGTCAAGAACATCAAAACAAAAACGGATGACGAATTGCATGCGCTGGCACAGGCGGGGATCGGTGAAATCAATATTGGTGTGGAATCGGGGTTGGATGATGTACTGACTTTCATGAACAAGGGGTTTACGCTTTCCGATGCGAGGCGGCAGCTTCTTCGGTTGAGAAAGGCAGATATTCCATTTTCAATGAACATTATCGGTGGTGCTGTAGGCGTAGAGCGTATTCACGAAAACGCTCTTGCAAGTGCGGAACTCTGTAATGAGGTCAAACCCGCCTTGATTTACTTCATGGGGCTTCAAGTCAACGCGGGAACCGAACTGGAACGCAGAATCCATGCTGGTGAATTCCGGAAAGCCAACCTTGGAGAATATCTCACAGAAGAATTGGCGTTTTTGCAGCGGTTGGATTTGGATAACTGCACCTACTATGCCGCGCACATGCTCAATCCGATCCCCCTTGTCGGCGCTCTTCCGAATGACAAAGAGAGACTTTTGCAAGAATTACGTAATGGGATCAGCCAATGCCAACAACAAGGGCTTCTTAAATATCAACAGAATTATTAAGCAGAAAACGATCCTTGACTATGTTTGACACACATAGCTAGGACCGTTTTGTTATGGTCTGTTTGATAAATCCCGATATGTCGTCTTCATTATACCATACTGCATACAAAAAGTACACCGTCGATTGCTCGACGGTGTTGGTTATTGTTAGAAATAGATTTAATCTAACACTTGATAGTAATCGGAAAAGTGACCGAGCTTTTGATCAAATTTGTTTTTCGCAATTTGGGTTGGAACGGCGATGGGATAGTTGCCTGTAAAGCAGCCGTCGCAAAAGCATACGTTGGCACCCTTTGCGATTTTGTGCAGGGCTTCCACGGAAAGATAACCGAGCGAATCAACGCCGATTTCGTTCGCAATTTCCGCCACGGTTTCATATTTGCAGGCGATGAGTTTATCGCTGCTATCGACATCCGTACCGAAATAGCAGGCGTGGCGAAACGGCGGAGCAGACACACGCATATACACTTCCTTGGCGCCTGCTTCACGGAGCAGCCTTACAATTCTGGCGCAGGTAGTACCGCGTACAATAGAATCATCAATCATAATCACACGCTTGCCCTTAATATTTTCCTGCATCACATTCAGTTTAATTTTAACAGCATCCTCCCGTTCCGACTGGGAGGGCTGAATAAAACTTCTGCCGATATAACGGTTTTTGATAAAACCGATACCGTAAGGTATTCCGCTCTCCTCGGCATAACCGAGCGCCGCGTCAAGCCCGGAATCGGGCACGCCGATAACAATATCCGCCTCCACCGGATGTTCCTTAGCAAGATATTTGCCTGCTCTCCTGCGTGCCTGATGAACGGAAGCACCGTCAATCACGGAATCCGGACGGGCAAAGTAAATATATTCAAAAACACAGATACTGCTTTTTGATTTATCACGGCAGTGAGTAGTGTTAGACCGAAGTCCGCCCTCGGAAATCACCAGAATTTCGCCCGGTAAAATATCCCGAACAAGCGTTGCGCCTATTGTATCGAGCGCGCAGGATTCACTGCTCACGCACCACGCACCGTCCGCTGTTTTGCCAAGGCAGAGCGGACGAAAGCCGTTCGGGTCACGAAAAGCAATTAGTTTTGTCGCCGTCATCACAATACAGGAATATGCGCCCTTCACGGTGCGCATCGTTTGTTCAATCGCTTCCTCTGTGGTTTTGCATTTGAGGCGATTGGAAACGATAGAATACGCAATTGCTTCCGTATCGGATGTGCCGTGAAAAATGCCGCCCGAAAGCTCAAAGTCCTTGCGGATTTCATCGGCATTCACCAAATTTCCGTTATGGCAAAGGGCAAGATTACCTTTGATATGCCGGATAACAAGCGGCTGAATATTGCTCATATCCTTGCCGCCCATGGTGGAATAGCGCACGTGCCCGATTGCCATATTTCCTTCACCGAGCGAATTCAATTTTTCGGGAGTAAACACGTCCGGAACGAGTCCGCTGCCCTTGTAATGACTGAATACGCCGTCATCATTCACGGCAATTCCGCACGCCTCCTGCCCTCTATGCTGGAGGGCAAACAGGGCAAGATAAACTGACTGTGCAACCGTAGTGGTTTTGTTTTCAAAAATGCCAAACACGCCGCATTCCTCGTGTAATGAATGAAACATAGGATTCTCCTTAATTTGGGGTATATAAATTGGCATAGGGACGGGAGGTAGCAGGCACTAATTTTTTAAACGGCTTGCGCATTACCTCGTCAAAATCCGTGCCGAAATATTTGCAGTAGTTTTTCACATAGCCTTCAAGTTCCGTCCTGTCCTCCGCTGTCAAACTCATCACCTTGATATTCGGAGAAAGATTTTCCTTTGGGAACACACCTCGGACAAAAATTTTTCCGCCGTGCATACCCGAAGCGCAGTGCGTGCCGAACAGCTTATCGCCCCGTTTTAGGTTTAGACCAAGCAGTACAATCGTGCCGCCTGCCATATATTCGCCGAGGAAGGAGCCTGCGTTTTCACCGATGACAAGCACGGGCTTCATCGCGCGAAACTCTTTCATATGAATCCCACCGCGACAGGAAACATTATCGCGGATATAAATTTGTCCGTCGCGCATACCGTAACCGAGCGCATCGCCGCTGTGGCCGTGAATCACAATTTCACCGCCGCCCATCGTATTGCCGACAGCGTCCTGACCATGACCGTAAAGAATAATTCTGCCGCCGTTCAGGTAACAGGCAAGGTCATTCCCTGCCGTGCCGTGAATTTCGACCGTTTTTCCTGCTTCCAGCGCGCATCCGATATAGCGCTGACCGTTAACGTCAGTAACAACTGCTTTCTTTTTGGAAAGGAGTTCTTTTTTTATTTCCTCATTCACCTCCGCATATCTGCGAAGTCCTGCATTAATCATTGAAACCACTCCTTTCTGCTTTCCTTATCAAACAGTAACAGCGACGGCGTATCAGCAATATCGCCTTCAAGCGAGGAAAGCGCCACCCTGTTTTCAATCAGTCTTGTATAAATGCCGGCATTTTCGCTTGCATTAATCAGCACGAAACCGACAAGGCGGTCGCCCTCTAATATCAGCCTTTTATACTGCTCATCGTTTTGAATGATTCTATCGCTATATTGCTCACCCTCGGCGTTAATCAGACCGCAGGTACAAATGCGCAGTCCGTAAAAATCAATCGCGTTGACGGAATACGTGCCGTCAAGCGCAAGGCTGCCGCCTGACATTTGCGCACCTGCTGCCATTCCCTGATATACGGCGTTGGGCCACAGCGCAATCATCTTTTTGGTGCCGTCAAGCATATCTACCGAAACGGTGCAATCGCCCGCTGCGTAAATGCTTTCATCGCTCGTCTGCAAGGTAGCAGGATTCGTGATAATGCCTCGGTTTACCTCCAGTCCAGCCTTTTCGGCAAGCTCGGTTTCGGGACGCACGCCTACAGCAAGGATGAGCAAATCGCATTTTAATTCCTTTCCGCTTTTCAGGATAACGGAGGTAATTGTTTTGCCCTTGCTTTTCGCCGCGGCAACCGTATCGCCCAGATGAAAGCGAATATGTCCGTTTTCTTCAACGTATTTCTTCACGCGTTTAGAAGATTTTTCGTCAAGAATAGAGGGTAAAATGCGCGGTGAAAGTTCCACGACATCTACGCTTTTGCAGATTTTGGAAAGTCCTTCCGCCGCCTTCATACCGATAAGGCCTGCGCCGATCACAACCGCTCTTGTACTTTGATTCGCTGCGTTTTTTATTGCCTTTGTTGCGGCTAAATCAAGGAAGGTGAAGGCGTTACTTTTGCCGAGCACATTTTTCATCGGCGGAACAAACGGCTTTGAGCCTGTACAGATACAGAGTTTGTCGTAGGGCACATCTTTTCTGCCGACCCTAACCGTTTTCTTTTCTCTGTTAATACCTTTTACCTCAGCATCGGTAACGATGTTAATTTTATTTCGCTGATAGTAGGTGGGCTTGCGCAGCGCCATACTGCTTTCCTTCACCGCACCCTTGAGATAATAACTGATGGACGGTCTGCTGTAAGGAAGAAAATGTTCCTTTGTGAAAACCGTAATTTCTCCGCTTTTATCCTCTTTTCTGATTTGCTCGGCACAGGCAAGCCCTGCCGCAGAGGCACCTATAATAATATATTTCATTTTGTACCTCCTAAATCAGCATAGACAAGCGCTCGGTTCGGGCAATTTTTCATGCACGCAGGCGTATCCTCACCCTGACACAAATCGCACTTTACTGCGAACTTACCCGTTTTAATACAACCGAACGGGCAGACCGCAAGGCAGGTCATACAGCCGATGCACTTCTCCTCATTAACCGTGACAACACCTGTCCTTTTATCCTTTGTCATCGCGCCCGTGATACACGCCTGCACGCACTTCGGGTTATCACAATGACGGCAGTTGACCGCCGCCGAGTGCCATTTATCCCCATAAACCGTTACTCTTGAAAGTGGCGCAGGCTCCTCATATTTATTCGCCTTCAGCACGTCCTTTGACTTTGAATGAGCGGTTTTGCAGTAGACCTCACAAAGGCGGCAGTTCAGGCATAATTCTTCTTTTGCAATTACTTTTTTCATAGTTAATCTCCAACCTGTTTTGACTCATTCGCCGGCGTGCTTGATGCCGAGGATTTCAAGCTCTTTTTCGGTTAAGCCGATACCTCTGAGCATTAAGCGGTTCCCTCTTAATGAGTCAACCGAGTTGATACCCATTCCGCCCATAATTTCTTTAATTTCGTGATTCCATGCGTTGATGAGATTTTCCACACGCACGTGCATAATATCGGGATTGAGGCGCTTCGTCAGTTCGGGGCGCTGGGTAGCAATGCCCCAGTTACACTTGCCCGTATTGCAGGTTTGGCACAGATGACAGCCCATCGCAATCAGCGGTGCAGAGGCGCAGTAGCACGCGTCGGCGCCAAGCGCGATTGCCTTAACAATATCCGCTGAGCAGCGAAAAGAGCCTGCCGCAACAAGTGAAATGCTTGAACGAATACCCTCGTCACGCAGCCTTTGGTCAGCAGCAGCAAGAGCAAGTTCAATCGGGATTCCGACATTGTCCCTTATTCTTGTAGGCGCTGCACCCGTGCCGCCTCTGAAGCCGTCAATGACAATAATATCCGCACCGGCTCTGGCACAGCCCGAAGCAATCGCCGCTACGTTATGCACGGCAGCAATTTTAACGGAAACGGGCTTTTGATTATCCGTTGCCTGCTTGAGCGACCAAATCAGCTGGCGCAAATCCTCAATCGAATAAATATCGTGGTGCGGCGCAGGCGAAATAGCGTCGCTTCCTTCGGGAATCATACGGGCGTTAGAAACCTCAACGTTCACCTTTTCTCCGGGGAGATGTCCGCCGATACCGGGCTTTGCGCCCTGACCGATTTTATTTTCAATAAAGCGTGAATGATTCAAATAGTCCTTATGGACGCCGAAACGACCTGACGCTACCTGAACAATCGCGCAATCGGTATATTCCTTCAAATCAGGATGCAGTCCGCCCTCGCCGGTATTAAACAGCGTGCCAAGATTTTTCGCCGCCATGGCAAGGCTTTTTTGCGCATTGAGGCTGATAGAGCCAAAGGACATTGCCGAAAACATAATCGGCGTTTCCAAAATCACCTGCGGCGGCATCGCCACGGTAGATTTTCCTTTTTTCTCCACGGTGATTTTTTCGGGCTTTCTGCCTAAAATCGTGCGAATTTCCATCGGCTCACGGAGGGGGTCAATGGACGGATTTGTTACCTGCGAAGCGTTGAGCAGTATTTTATCCCAATAAATCGGATACGGCTTCGGCGTTCCCATCGCAGAAAGCAGCACGCCGCCTGTTTCTGCCTGACGGCAGATTTCCTGCTGATACTGCGGCGTCCAGTTGGCGTTATCTCGGTAATCGCAAACATATTTTTCGATTCTCAAAGCACCTGTCGGGCACAAATCCACGCAGCGGTGGCAGGCAACGCAGGCGTTAGAATTCGCCAAAACCGTTTTATTATCATCCGCAAAATAGTGACATTCATTGGAGCACTGACGAACGCAGCAGCCGCAGTTGATACAAAGTTCCTTGTCACGCACAACGGTAAACCTTCGGGGGATGTAATTCACCATAATTATTCATCCTCCTTATCATCAATTTCAAGCGGAACAAACACAGGGTCCGCACCGCTAACCGACCAAACCTTATCCGGTTCAGGGCAAATAATACGGATTGCGCTTTCCTCACTGGCAAAATAGGCTCTGTCACCCTTTGTTGCAGCGGTTAGCGAACGCAATTTAAGACGATCATTAATCGCAAGCAAGCCCTTGTTTGAGCCTAAAATGACCGAAAACGGTCCGTTGACGAGCGCACCGCTGTATATCGCACGGAGGTTGGTAAAATATTCCTTTTTCTCCGCATCCATCCGCTCTATTTCGTCCCATTCGGGAGCGGTTAAAACATCCGCCGCCACATTCGTCGGCAGACCGTGATGACGGATTAAGTGATCAAACAGATAGGTAATGACTTCGGTATCCGTCTGCATCGTACATTTATAGCCGAACTGCTCAATATAACGGCGGTTGGCGTCATAACTCGAAATCTCGCCGTTATGGACGATAGACCAGTCAAGGATATTAAACGGGTGCGCACCGCCCCACCAACCGGGCGTGTTTGTAGGGAATCTGCCGTGCGCTGTCCAAAGATAGGCGTTATATTGATCCAGCATATAGAATTCGCCCACATCCTCGGGATAGCCGACTGCTTTAAAACAACCCATATTTTTGCCTGACGAAAAGATATAGGCGCCGTCAAACACTGCGTTGACCTTCGTCACACACTGCACCACATATTCACCCTCATCAAGCCTTGAATTTTTCATACGGACTCTGTTTACCCTGCCAAAGTAGCGCCAGATGTCCGGTCCGTTTTCAATGGAATCCACCTTTTTGGTGGGTATTCTTTCGGCAACATCAATGTTGAAATGCTTGAATAAAAACTCCTCGCATTTTTGGTGTGCCTCCTTATTTTCGTAAAAAATATGAAAAGCATAATCGTTCTTATGCTCGGGATAAATTCCGTAAGCCGCAAATCCGCCGCCAAGCCCGTTGGAGCGGTCGTGCATCAATGAAATGGATTTTATGATTTCAGAGCCGTTAATCAAACCGCCCTTTCTGTCAATAATCGCCGCAATCGCACAACCTGACGGAATTCTCACCTGTCCTTCCTTTAACATACTTTTCTCTCTTTCCCAAAATTATTTGCCGCTTTCTCCATAGTTGGAGAGAACACGGGCAGAGGGGTCGTTAACGTCACAGCCCTCCCACTCCTTGTTCGGCATCCAGAAATCCGTAATCATTTCCGCTTGATTCGGATAGTATTTTTCAAATATTTCACGGTATAATAGCGATTCCTTTGTAAAGGGTCTTGCGTGGGTGTATTTCATCCTTAAGGTATCGAATTCCGAATCCATATACTGCTCCTCAGCATATTCCTTAAGATAATCCACCATTGAATGACCTACCGCATCGGAAAAGGCCGCCTTTTCACGCCATAAAATTGACTCGGGCAGAAGTTGCACACCGTCAAAAGCATGGCGCAACAGGTATTTGCCCTTGCCATATTTGTTCATTTTCATTTCAGGGTCAAGGCTCATCACATAGCGCACAAAATCCAAATCGCCAAAGGGCACTCTTGCCTCTAAGGAGTTGACGGAAATGCAGCGATCCGCACGCAGAACATCATAAATATGCAGCTCCCTGATGCGCTTTTCCGCTTCCTTTTGAAACGCCTGTGCAGACGGCGCAAAATCCGTATATTTATATCCGAACAGTTCGTCGGAGATCTCACCGGTCAGCAGTACGCGAAGGTCCGTTTTTTCGTGAATTGCCTTGCAGATAAGATACATTCCCATACTTGCACGGATTGTGGTAATATCGTAGGTGCCGAGCAGTTTAATCAGTTCTTCAAGTGAAGAAATAACTTCCTCAGGAGTCATATAAATTTCGGTGTGATGACTGCCGATAAACTCCGCCACCTGACGTGCGTATTTCAAATCAATCGCGTCCTCGCTCATACCGATCGCGAAGGTTTCAATGGGTTTATTGCTTTCCTTTGCCGCGATAGCGCAAACAAGCGAGGAATCAAGCCCGCCCGAAAGCAAAAAGCCTACCTTTGCATCGGACACAAGACGCTTTTTTACGCCGATAGTTAATTTTTCCCTAATGTTCTTACAAGCGGTTTCCACGTCATCATCAATGACCGTTTGCACTTTAGCAATATCGCAATAGCAAATAAATTCGCCGTTTTTGTAATAATGTCCCGGAGGAAACGGCATAATCTTTTTCACAAGACCGACAAGGTTTTTCGCCTCACTTGCAAAGACGACTTTATCAAACTCATCATAACCGTAATACAGCGGACGAATACCGATGGGGTCACGTGCGGCAATAAATTCACCGGATTTGCCGTCATAAATAATACAGGCAAATTCCGCGTCAAGCCTCGCAAACATCTCTGTACCGTATTCAAAATACATAGGCAAAATAATCTCGCAGTCGCTGTCGGACTGAAAGGTATAGCCCTTTTGCCTGAGCAGCTCGCGTTCCTTTTCAAAGCCGTAAAGCTCGCCGTTACAGACAACATAGCTGCCGTCAAGCAAAAATGGCTGCATACCCGATGAAGTCAGTCCCATAATTGAAAGGCGGTGAAAGCCGAGAAGTCCTTTTCCCGTATCAATAATTCTGCTGTCGTCAGGTCCGCGCGATTTTGTGCGGCCAAAGCCCTTTTTAAATATTTTTAAATCCGCCTCGGGGCTGCAATAGCCCATAATTGAACACATTTTTCTCTCTCCCTTTTATATACCTTTTGGGCGGAGGAACTCCGCCCTTGTATTATTTATTAAATGTCATCTTCTCCTTGAAGTGCGTCATAACCGTGTTCACCAGTGCGAACCTTAACAACATCGTCAACCTCATAGATAAAGATCTTGCCATCACCGATATTGCCTGTATAAAGCACTCTGCGCGCAGCTTCCACAACATCCGAAACAGGAACTGCGGAAACCACCATTTCAAGCTTCATTTTCGGATTGAGATTCATTTCTTCAATCTCAACACCACGGTATTTTTTAATGTTGTGTCCCTTCTGTACGCCGCAACCCATCACGTTGGTAACTGTCATACCGGTTACGCCGATCTCGTTCATCGCGTCCTTGACGTCCTCAAAACGCGCAGGATTAAATACCATAACAATTTTGGTAAGCCTTGGCTTGTTTTTCGTCAAATAGGATTCTACAGGAACCGCTCTCTCAACAGGCTCTATCGGAGCACCTACCTCCTTTGCCTCAGGCAACACAGCCTTCATAGAAGCTGAGGTTGCCACTGCCATAGCAGGCATAAAGTCAGCATAGGCTGACGGCAGATTATGTTCCGTTGCGTCAAGACCCTTGATTTCTTCTTCCTCGGTAACACGAAGTCCGTGGAATTTTTTAATCGCCGTAAACACGATAAGCATTGTGCATACTGTCCAAGCCGCAACACAAACGAAACCAAGTGCTTGAATACCGAGCTGCTTGAAACCTCCTCCGTAGAACAAGCCTTTGCCGACGCCGTCAGCACCTGTTGAAAAAAGACCGACGGCAAAGGTACCCCAAATACCGTTAGCAAGGTGCACGGCGCAAGCGCCTACAGGGTCGTCAATATGTAATTTTTTGTCAATGACCTCTACCGCAACTACAACCAAAATACCCGAAACAGCACCTATGATGATGGAACCGAGTGCGTCCGTGCAGTCGCAGGGTGCAGTGATGGCAACCAAGCCAGCCAGCGAAGCGTTCAGGCTCATTGAAACATCGGGCTTGCCGTCCTTCACCCACGTAAATATCATCGTAACAACCGTTGCAACGGCAGGTGCCAACGTGGTGGTCACAAAGATGGATGCCAGAGAATCAACGCTTGTAGCAGCCGCACCGTTAAAGCCGTACCAACCGAACCAGAGAATAAATACGCCGAGCGCACCGATTGTCAGGTTGTGACCGGGGATAGCCCTTGCGATTTTCTTGCCCGTTTTCTTATCCACCTTATACTTACCGATACGGGGACCGAGCATCGCCGCGCCGATAAATGCCGCAATGCCGCCCACCATGTGGATAGCCGTAGAGCCTGCAAAATCGTGGAAGCCGAGTTTATTGAGCCAGCCTTCGCTGTTCCAAATCCATCCCGCCTCAACGGGATAAACCACGGCAGAAATTACGGCTGAGTAAATGCAGTAAGCAGAAAATTTTGTTCTTTCCGCCATCGCGCCAGATACAATCGTTGCAGCGGTTGCACAGAATACAAGGTTAAATACGAAGTTTGACCAGTCGAAGTTTGCATAATCGGTAAACACACCAAGTGTCGGAATACCGATCAGACCGCCGAGTGCCTCCTCGCCCATCATCAGCCCGAAGCCTAGCAGAATAAACATCACGGCACCGATGCAAAAGTCCATCAGGTTTTTCATAATAATGTTGCCGGCGTTTTTTGCTCTGGTGAAGCCGCTTTCTACCATCGCAAAGCCGCACTGCATAAAGAATACCAGCGCTGCACCGATTAAAAACCAAACGCCGAACACGCTGTCCGAAACAGCCGATAAAATTGAATCACTCATGGTTTTCCTCCTATGTTTTCATTTGTATTTCCTTCCCGGAAATGCTCTCCCTCCGCTGAAAACCTATCGGCATCATGCGGTGTAAAGGCAGGGAGAGCACCCCTTTAGGAAGAGAGAACAAAACAAGCAGTCATTATAGCCGCAAGCTGTCCCACTTGCTTTGTTGTCAGTAAGTAAAAGAATATTTTTTCTCTTTAATAGTTAATCATATATTTATCGATTTCCCACTGGCTTACACGGGTTTTGTAATCATCCCATTCTGCTTTTTTGCCGGCAATATAGTTGCCGAACACGTGTTCACCGAGCGTTTCTTGAATGAAGCTGTCCTTTTCGGCTTCTTTAATTGCTTCCTCCAGTGAACCGGGAAGGCAGTCAATACCCTCCTCGCGCAGCTCATCGTCGGAAAGAACAAATACGTTTTCGTCGTAGGACGGCTTCGGCACAAGTCCTCGCTTAATTCCGTCAAGCCCTGCTGCCAAGCAAAGCGCCATTTCCAAATACGGGTTACAGGTCGGGTCAGGACATCTCAGTTCTACTCTTGTTCCTTTGCCTCTGCTGGCAGGTATTCTTACAAGGCAGGAACGGTTTGACGTTGACCATACAAGATAGCTCGGCGCTTCATAGCCGGGCACCAGTCTTTTGTAGGAGTTAACCGTCGGGTTGGAGAACACGGCGATACCCTTGATATGTTCCATAATGCCGGCGATAAAGGAATACGCCTCTTTTGAAAGACCGAGTTCGCCGTCGGGGTCGTCAAATACATTTTTGCCCGTTGCAATATCGTAAAGGCTCATATTTGTATGCATACCGCTGCCATTAATACCGTGAATCGGTTTTGGCATAAACGTTGCGTGAAGTCCGTGTTTGGTGGCATAGGTTTTCACCACGTGCTTAAAGGTCATAACTCTGTCAGCCGTAAGAAGTCCGTCGCCAAACTGGAAGTCAATTTCGTGCTGACCTTCCGCAACCTCGTGATGTGAAGCCTCAATCGTATAGCCCATATCCTCCAGCGCAAGACATATATCACGGCGGCAGTTTTCCCCGTGGTCAATCGGGTTGAGGTCAAAGTAGCCTGCTTCGTCGCCGGTTTCCAAGGTCGGCTTCCCGTCCTCATCCAGTTTAAAGAGGAAAAATTCACATTCGGGGCCGACGTTAAAGCCGTAGCCCATTGCCTTGGCTTCATCCATTACACGCTTTAACACGTTACGCGGATCGCCCTCAAACGGCGTAACATTGTCCGCTTTATATACCGAGCAAATCAATCTGCCTGTCTGAATATTCTCATGCTTTCTCCAAGGCACGATCGCCCAGGTATCGTAATCGGGGTGCAGGTACATATCACTCTCATCAATTCTCACAAAGCCATCGATGGACGAGCCGTCGAACATACACTCGTTATCCAGCGCCTTTTCCAGCTGCGATACGGTAATCGCCACATTCTTCATAATGCCGAATAAATCCGTGAACTGTAGCCTTACAAATTCCACATTATTTTCCTTTGCACTCTGTAAGATTGCCTCTTTTGTCATTTTGCTCATTGTTTTTCCTCCTAATGTTTGTGATATAGAGAAAGGCGCCTTTTGTATCAACAAAAGACGCCTTTGCCTTGAACGAAAAGCATTACCAACTAAAAAAGGAGCCTTTGAGAAAACCCAAAGACCCCATTGTCTTTCAGCAAATAATACCATAAAAGTAAGGAGTCCTTGAGTTACCTCAAAGACCCCGTTGCCTTACAACTAAAGGTTACACCCGTTTAGCAAAATTGTCAATACGTAAATTGTTTTTTGTGAATTCTGCCGCTCTTTTATCAACTTTTGGGGAGAATATTATACACTTTTTCCAACGATCTTCTTGTTATTTATTGTCATGGAACTATATACATAGAACGCCAAAATCAAGTAACAACTCGGCTTTTGGGATATGCGAGATAATTGTGGGCGAAATTTTTATTTTGGCATTTTAAGTCGTTCGTGACCATTTAATGTATAGCGTACAAAACGGACGATGTAACGCTTTTTATCCCCAAAATCGAGGGGAGCAAGGGTTTATCCTTGCTTTGTCAAGTTTGCCTTTTGAAACCGTTGCTATCACTGGCTTTAAAATGTCTAAAACCGTTACATCTATTGTAACGTCACACTTTTCTGCAGATGTTTTTAGAGAACTTCTTGAAAACAACCGTTTGATATATTACAATATAATGGAGCGAAGCATGCGGCGCTTCTTATGAAATAAAACGTGACAAAAGGAGAAAATGAGATGAATGTATATGATTTTGACGGGACTATCTTTTATTCGGATTGCTCCATTGGTTTCGCCGTTTGGTGTATGAAGCGCCACCCGAAGCTTTTAGTAACATATCTTCCGCGCATTGCGAAGTATTTGTTCCTTTACAAAACGGGCAAGATTCCCAACCATGTGATGCAACGGAAAATGTTCAGTTATCTGACTATGGTGGATGATTTTGATGTGCAGATCGAGCGGTACTGGGACAAATATGAGAGCCGAATCTCCGATTGGTATTTGGCGCAGAAAAAGCCGGACGATATGATAATCAGCGCTTCTCCCGATTGTATTATCGGTCCGATTGCAAGGCGTCTCGGCGTAAATTATATGGCATCGGAATATGACCGAGAATTCGGGGTGTTTACCAACAATCTGATGTATGCGAAAGAAAAAGCAAGGTATATCTTTGATCACGGTTTTCCGGTGATTGATAATTTTTATTCCGATTCGCTGGCGGATACGCCCCTTGCTCTGTGCGCAGAAAAAGCTCATCTTGTAACGAACAAAGCAACGACGGTGATTGACTGGCCGGACCTCGACCAAGATACCAAGGAAAAGGTGAAAGCGAAGATCGACACCGGTTGGAATGTTCACCTGAGGGATGACTAACAAACAATAAATTTACTAAAAAAGACTGATTTAATGATGAAAATTACACCTGTTAAAACGAAATACAAATTAGAACCTCAATCGGTTGACCTTGTCAGCGAGGATGTTCAGAGCTTTCTTACCATACTGAAAGCGCCGAAGAAAAACATTATTGCAACAAGGCTTTCCATTGAGGAAATTTTGCTCGACCTTATGGACAAATATGGGGAGGAGCAGGAGTTTACCTATATCAAAAACAACTTTCTTGGCAAGCCTTACATAACGATTACACTTGAAGGCGAGCCGTTTAATCCGCTTGAAAAGGAAAACGATGACGAATTCGGTAATTGGTCAAGCGCGCTGTTACAAAGCGCTAATTTCACCCCGTCCTATTCCTTTGACAGGGGCGTTAACGCAGTAACCTTCCGCTTTTCAAAAAAGGAAATTAATCCGATCATTAAATTGGCAATTACCATTGCTGCGGCGCTTCTTGTTTCACTTCTGAAATTCGTTATTCCGGCAGAAAGCATTGAGTTTATTAAGGACAATTTACTTGATTCGTTTTATAATGCCTTTTTAGGACTGATGACAACGATAGAAATTCCGCTTGTGTTTCTTTCGGTTGCGTGCGGTATTATAGGAATAGGCGACAGTACGGTGTTCGGCAAAATCGGCAGAAAAATGGTAAAGCGTTTTATTACCGTTATTCTGTTTTTTACCACCATCGCCGGTATCATTTTTTCTATGCTGTTCACTAACTTTACCGATAAAAGCAGCGGTGAGGTTTCGCTCAAGGTAGGCATTGATATGCTGCTCGATTTAATTCCCAAAAACCTGATTGAGCCTATTACAAGCGGCAACACGATGCAGGTTGTGCTGATGGCGACGTTTATCGGTATTGCGGTAGTCGTGCTTGGAAGCAAGGCGAAAACAGTTTCCCGTTTAATCAACGAGAGCAACAGCATTATCGTTTATGTAACGAGTCTGATATCGAAATTGATGCCTGTGTTTATCTTTATTGTCCTGCTGGATATGATGTGGAGCAAAAAGCTGCATATGTTTATTAATATGTGGAAGCCGATTGTTGCCTTCGTTGCTGTACTTGTGCTTATTACAGCATTAATGCTGATAACCGTTTCGGCAAAGAAAAACGTTAAACTGTCGGTGCTGATAAAAAAGATGCTGCCAACCTTCTTAATCAGCTTGGGAACAGCCTCCTCTATTGCGGCAAACGGTGAGTGCTCCGACGCTCTTTACAGAAGGCTTGGTGTCAACAAGCGCTTTGTTGAATTCGGTCAGCCTGTCGGCGGCGTGATATTTATGCCGTCAACAGCTATTAACTTTATGGTATGCGCTTTATATATGGCGTCATATTACAAGGTGAATGTTTCGGTTCTTTGGTTTATTGTTGCTATTATTATCTGCACCTTTGTTGCCGTCGCCACTCCTCCCGTTCCGGGCGGCGCCATCGCAGCCTATACCGTTATTTTTGCACAGCTCGGCATACCGAGCGATGCGCTTGCAATAGTCGTTACAATGGATATCGTTTTTGATTTGATAGCAACCGCTTTTGACAGTTCATTTTTACAGCTTGAGCTTATCAGACAAGCAGATGAAAATAAAATGTTAAATTTTGATGTTTTAAGAAAATAAAAAAAGCCTCCTATGGTAGATTGGAAAAAGCTACCATGGGAGGTTTTCTGTATCGTTAGTGCTACTGAATCTTTTTTCTGATCGTCAGGATGTTTTCGCCGTTTTCGCGTTGATAGGAAACATCGTCCATCGTTTTCTTGACGAGAAAGACGCCAAGCCCTCCGATTTCACGTTCATCTGCCGAAAGCGTTATGTCCGGGTCCGCCTTTTGAAGAGGATCATAGGGGAAACCGCTGTCCTTAAACACCAAAGTCAGCATACCGTCGGAGAGGCTCAAATCAACCGTTGCAGTTCCCGCCTCGTCGGGGTAGGCGTAACTCGCAATATTGACAAAAATTTCTTCAACGCAAAGGTCGAGCTGCGTTTGTGTTTTCATCGGGCAGTCAATCTCTTCCAAATACGCGTCAAGAAAATCTGTGATATGTGAAAGGTTTTCGAGTTTCGCATCAACAGTCAGCGTTTTCATTAGCAAATCATCCTTCATTTCAAGGCAAAGCATGGTAAGGTCGTCAAATTGCGGTGCATCGCCAACAAAGGCATTGACGTGATCCCAAACGGTGTTTAGTATCTCCTGCGGAGAGCAGTTTCGTCCGGCATTCAGTGCATTCAGCATACCGTCCGTTGTAAACATCCTGTTTTGCGAGTCAGTCGCCTCAGGCACACCGTCGGTATAAAGGAAAATCTTATCGCCCTTGCCGAGCCTGATTTCAAAATTTTTGTATTTCAGTCCCTCCATGGCGCCAATCACAGGGCCGTGGCGGTTTTTAACAATCTCAAAGCTGCCGTCTGCTCGGTAAACAGCAGGGTCGTCATGTCCTGCATTGGCGGCGGTAATGATGCCCGTGGAGATTTCAAGAATTCCCATCCATACCGTAACAAACATATCCGCGCTATTATTTTCGCAAATGCGGTCATTCACAAAGGTGAGAATTTCGCCCGGTGTACCGCCCATCAGCGTGCGGTCGTTAATAAGAATTTTCGTAACCATCATAAACAGCGCCGCCGGCACACCCTTGCCGGAAACGTCAGCCATCACCAGCGCTAAATGATCGTCGTCAATCAAAAAGAAATCGTAAAAATCTCCTCCGACCTCCTTGGCAGGGGTCATAGAAGCGTAGATGTCAAACTCCGTACGGTTTGGATAAGCAGGGAATAACGAAGGAATTGAAGCCTCCTGAATCTGGCTTGCAATACCGAGCTCCGTACCGATGCGCTCTTTTTCCGACATAGCTGTCTGCAGATTCGTCATATAGGTCGCAACGCCGTTTGCAAGGCTCTCTACATTTTTGGAAAGCCCTTGCAGCTCTCCGCCCGTATTAACGTCCGCATCTTCAAAAAACAGCTCCTCGGGGTTTACACCGCTTTGCATTTTTTTAACAAAATTATCGCTGCTCTTTGCAATTCTTATGATAGGACCGGTAAGATAGCGGCGAATATTGAGTATATATGCCGCAACAATGATTGCCATGAAGATAACGGCAGTCAGAATGACCGTGGCAATGTAGCGATGCATGCCGACATTGATGCGGTTGATATCAATCTCAACGCAGAGTAGCCCTGCTGCGTTACCGTCACTGTCGAACAGCACGCGGTAGCCATTGAGCATATGCCCGTATTCGTCCGAATATCCCTCAAGCGTGCCGCTTTCGCGTTTGCTGTTTTGTATCGCCTGTTGCAGGATTAGCAGCGTATCGTCTGCAAAACCGCCCTCCTCACAGGGCTTTCCCATATAGGTATAAATCTCCGAAAGGGGCTTTCCTGAGGATAGCTCCTCACTGTTTTTCGCATTGATGGCGTAGTGCAGGCTGTGAATATCGTCAACATCCTCAAAATAGATGGCATAGAGGTATTCAATGTCGGAACTGTCTTTAATCACATTGAGCTCGGAGCGAAATTCCTCATACCCTTTCGGCATATCACGCTCGGCAATCATCTCTCCGAAACCATATTCCTCAGCGGCACGGTAAGCGTATTCCAGAACGGTTTCGGCATAGGAAGAATAGCTGTCCATCACACTGTTGTAATACAGCTTGTAACCGATCAAGGCAATCATTACCGTGAGAATCGCCATAAAACCGATTGTCATCATCACGGTTTTCGCTGAAATACTCAGTCCTTTTTTCATGGCTGTTGGTTCCCTCTTTGCTTCGGCTGCTATCATCATTCTATATTCATAATGTCGGTAAAGCCCGTCATTTCAAGCACTTCCATCACGTCATCGCATACATGGATGAGTTTCATGTTTTTAGCAGCCTTTTTCGCTTTCAGTAAAACGCGAAGTCCTGCCGACGAAGTGTAAGGCATATTTTCCAAATCTAAAATCAGCTCCGTCACACCGTCCAAATTATCAAAAACTGCCTTTTCAAGTTCGGGCGCAGTCGTAGTATCCACACGACCCTCTATTTTCAGGGTGAGCAACGAGCCGTCCTTAATCACATCAACTTTCATCTGATATCTCCTTTAATCTATTATTTTCACGGGCAAGCCCGTTTTTTACTAAAAGCTGAGACTGTCCATTTCGGGAACAAGCCTGCACAGCTGCTTTTTACAATTATCAATCACATCCTGATTATCCGGCTCCCGTTTAAGGGTTCTTCTAAGCAATCTTGTATAGGAAATAATACTCGATTTTTTAACAATATCGCCGATGAACGCATCGTCCTTGCCTTCAAAATAATATTTTAGTGAGCTCATCCAGAACCTTGTTGCGGTATCGCGGTCAATGCCTAAAAAGTGCTTGATTACCTCATGATCAAGCTCGCTAAAGCCCTGATAGGCAAGATACATCTGTCCAAGCTCAAAAATTGGATGCCCGACAGACAGCGTATCCATATCAATCAGCAAATTTTCATCCCCCTGGCGCATAATATTTTTTATATGATAATCGCCGTGCAGCATCGTATTGGTTTCGGGAATTTCCTCAAAAAGGCGCAGAAGCTTGCTGCCGATTTCCTCGGGAAGAGATGGCATAACATATTCTGCCCAGCCGATTGTCTCCTGTCTTTTGCTCGGCAGTTCACCGTCCTTCAATTCGGTGGAATGAATGGTTTTCAGTATTTCCACGCTCTGTCTTGCCAGCTCCTCAACGTCCTCCCCCTCATTAATAAGCTGTGAAAAGGACTTTGCATTAAGCAGCTCAAAAACGGAACCGTATAAATCACCCACCTGAACGACATCATAGGGAATGGCGGTCGGGATGCCCATAATAAACGCTTTTCTTGCCAGCTCGCGCTCGTTGTGAATTTCTTCAAGAGAATCGGGCAGCTTATAGACCTTAACGATGGTATCGGGGTCGGTACGGTAAACCTTACCGTTAGAGCCCTCACCGATGACCTCACAGCCCTCTACGGATATTTTTCGGTACGCTTTGGAAATCTCCATCATTTCGGTAAAGCCTGTCATATCAAATATTTCATAAACATCCGATGACGCGTTGATAATCTTCATTGTCTTATGCGCTTTTTTCAGACGAAGAATCACACGCAGTCCGGCACTGGAAATATATTGCAGCTCTGTGGCGTCTAATACAAGCTCACCCTCAAAGCCCTCAACAACGGAAAGGATTTCCGCCTCCGCCATAGCGGCGTTGGTCGAATCAATGCGTCCGCCGAGAAACAGCGTGCATACGTTTCCGTCTATTTGTGATTTTAACTCAAACACTTTCTTTTTCTCCTATGTTCATTGATGTCAACTAAAGTTTTCCTTGATAAAATATACTTCAGCTGCGGAGTCAGTCACCATAACGCTCTCCTGGTGAAAGAACGAGCAAAGATCCTTCGCAATCTCGGCCACTGTATCTTTGGGAATGTCCATCAGCGTCAGTGCAAGTGTTTTTTCTTCTACATAACTGCCGTCCTCATGAAAATATCCGCCATCGATGACGTGCACGGAAAACGCTACCCGATAAGCGTGGCAAACGGTTTTCAAAACCGAAAGATATTTTTCCGTATTGTGCTCTTGCACGTGGCTCTCGGCGTCGTTCAAGCCGACGTATATCGTTGTTTGCCGCATCATCTGCTCCTTTGCATTTTTATCTGTTTCCTTGCTCAACTTCCTCGATCTCGTCCTGCGACGCTTCTTTAAGAGAGTACGTATCAAATGCCGCTTCTCTTGGTAACTGTATTTCAATTCTGTCCATTTTCTGCAACAGGCATTCTCCTGAGCGCATAGAGACATCAAATACGTGACCGCCGAGCTTTCTGTCCTCTGACAAAAAGTGCATGTGCCATCCCGAGGCGTTTATGCCGTCCATATAATCGGGATAATATACGCATACCAGCGTTCCGTACAGTTTTTCAAAACGAAAGTCTTTCTGCGTTTTTGAAAGAATCTCTTTTAATGTAACGTGCTGTGAGCGATAAGGCGCGCCTGCGCGAGCCTGTATTGTGTTAAAGTACCCGTCTATCCTTGCGATATGTATGCTGTTCAGCCCAAAATCTTCATCTACTTTTAAGGTGAGTTCCTGCTTTATGGCTTCAATATTCTGCTTTTCTTCTATTTTGAATTTTCTGCCGTCTTTTACAAAGCCTGCAACCGCAAAGGGCACCCCTGCCGAGCCTTCTGAGTTAGCTACACTTCCGTCAGGCTTAGCCCGATAGCACACGCCGTCTAGCAGAATCATTTCACCGTCAACATTTTCAAAAGTGCCGAGCCCTGTATCGCCTTGCGCCAACAACTCTTGCACGGTAACAACCGGTCTTGTATAACCAAGTGCTAACGCCTGCAAGGTGGAAACCTGATATATTTTATTGGATTTCATTTGTCGTCCCTCCTAATGGGATTGTCACAAGCGTCATTGTATCATAAAAATGTGACAATATCAAGATATTGTGGCAAATTCAAGATGGATAGAAATAACGAATATGGCATTCACTTTTAAATGATGTGCGGCAGCACACTGACAATATTTCCTCGTGAAAACGGCGGAACAAAAGTAACGGTTTTCATTCCTCATAAGGCATAAATGAACAGGCAAGCCCATCGCTTGCCTGTTTTTTGTAAATTTTCACTGCTCAAGATCTGTAAAATTTTGCTTTTATCGTTTTAAAATATAGCCTCATGCCCCCTTGTTCGAGGGCGGTAATTTCTATCGGATGATAGCGAAAATCGACAAAATCGAAGTCCCGAAGCCCTTGTAAACGCTCACTTTTCAAAATCCAAAAAAATATGAAACCGCCAAAACTGGCTTCATTGAAATTTATAATAATTTGTTTGATAATTCCAATTAAAATAAGACCTGCTTTCGGCATATTGCGGTGAGCAGGTCTTGGTTTTATATTGCGAAGCGGTCGCTTTCTGTTAAATCTTTCAGTTCTACGCAAAGCATCGTTAAGTCATCAAACTGCGGTGCATCGCCAACGAATGCACCGACAGACGCATTAACGCCCTGCAAAATATCCTCCGGCGTTTTTTCCTTGTATCTGTTGAGCGCATCAACCATTCCGTTAAGTGTGAACATCTTTTCGTCCTTGTCCGTTGCCTCCGGAACACCGTCGGTATAAAGGAACAGCTTATCGCCCTTGTTCATCTGAAGCTCGTAGTTATGATAAGGAAATTCCTCCATAACGCCGATAGCAATATCGTGATTCGTTTTGAATAGTTCAAAGTCTTCGCCTTTATGATACAGTGCTGGATCATCGTGACCTGCGTTACAGGCAATCACCTTGCCCGTTGACAGTTCCAAAACACCGAGCCATACCGTTACAAACATCCCTGCATCGTTACGTGCGCACACAACATTATTCACATATTCAAGCACCTCGGCAGGTGTGCCGCCTATTCTGATTCTGTCAGCAATCAGAATATTGGTTACCATCATAAACAGTGCTGCAGGGACGCCCTTGCCTGAAACATCGGCAATTACGAGCGCTAAGTGGTCATCATCCACAAGGAAGAAATTATAGAAATCGCCGCCAACCTCTTTAGCAGGAGTCATTGAAGCGTAAATATCAAACTCCTTGTGATCAGGAAAAGCAGGAAACACATTAGGAACGGCGCTTTTCTGAATCTTTTTAGCAATGGAAAGCTCAGTGCCGATACGCTCCTTTTCAGCAGTAACAGCAGTCAGATTGTCAATATATTCCAGCATCTCAGTTTCCATTTCGTCAACAGCGTGAGCAATGCTGCTAATCTCGGTAACGGTGCTTAATTCGCCGAGAGTATTTCCTTTTGTGTTCTCCTTTGCGAAACGGGTTGTTTCCTCTGACACCCTTCTGAGCGGAGTAACAAAATGCTTGCGCATATACCGAGCGTAAAAGATAACAATTAGTACGATAAGTATTATCGCAGAAACGGCAACCTTAACGAGATATTCGTTTCTGTTCTCCGTATCTGTTAACGGAAGCTGAACACAGATAACATAGTTCACCTTACCATCTTCATCTCTATCAGGAATCAGCGCAGTAATATTCGGTTTCTTTTCGCCTTGAAGAGTGTCTTTCCCGATAACAAATGCGGTGTCTACATCTCCCGCATATATCTCATTAAGGTTACGGCTAAAGATTTCGCCCTCTGTCTTTACCTGTTCGCCTACGGATAAAGGCGTATAGGCATCATCCATATCGGAAACTGTATGAAAAACGGTGGTATATTGCCCGTAATCAGCTGCATCTGCGCAGATTACATAAATCATCGTGGCGTACATTGTGTTGCACAGGGACTGTATCTGTTCTGCGCTGTGCTTCCATTCCTCATCATTACCGCCGTTTTTCAGATACTGCTCAATATGGTTTGAGTTGATATATGTTTGTACTGTGCGCCCAATTTCAACCGCCTTCTCACCGTTTTGCCTTCTCATATTATCGGTAAAGGAAGAAAAACCGATAGTGCCGGCTATAATGCTGTATATCAAAATTAACAGCGTAGCGGCGCTGATGATTTTGAAGGCAAGGTTGTTTTTTGAAAAACTTTTGGGTTTCATATTATTCAATGGTAAAAAGGCGTGTAAAGCCAATCATATCAAAAATTTCTTTTACGCTTTCGTGCATATTAAGGATTTTAACAGTGCCCTGCTTGCTCATAGTCTTTTTTATCTGTAAAAAGGCACGCAGACCTGCGGAGGAAACATATTCCACCCCGTCTATATCCAGCACCAAATCCGTGATACCGTCAAGATCATCAAGCACTGTCTTTTCAAATTCGGGAGCAGCGGCTGTGTCCACTCTGCCTGAAACAAATACTGTAAGTTTACTACTATCTCTATCCATTGAAGTTTGCATAAGTATTTTGCCTCCTGATTAATATAGTATATTCTATCACAGTTTCAAGAATTAAACAAGTAAAAAGGAGTGAACTTTCAACGAAAACCCGCAAAGCATTTTTTCACATTATAAATGTTCTACCATATATTGAACGATTTTAGCACAGTTGGCGGCTGCCTTTGCTTCAAACTCTTGGTATTCCACAATTTCGCTTTCATCGGACTTGTCGGAAATGGCACGAATAACGACATAGGGTGTGTTATTCAGATAACAGGTCTGCGCAATGGCAGCGCCCTCCATTTCGCAACACATACCGCCGAAATTATTGATGATTTTATCCTTTTGCTCTTTGGTGGAAATAAATTGGTCGCCTGAGCAAACTCTGCCTTCAAAAACATGAATATCGGGAGCGGCTTCCTGCACAGCCTTCACCGCTGCTGCACGGAGCGTTTCATCGGCGGGAAAAGCGTAAAGTCCCGTATATGGGATTTCGCCTTTTTGAAAGCCGATAGCCTCCACGTCGTAATCGTGCTGCACGGCATCTACGGATACAACAATGTCACCAATGTCAATTTGATTATCCAGTGAACCTGCAACGCCCGTATTAATGATTTTTATACAACCGAATTCGTTAATCAGCGTATGCGCACAAATACCGGCATTTACCTTGCCCATACCGCATTTTACGATAACAACGCTCTTTTCACCAAGCGTTCCCTCGCAAAACTCCATTTCGGCAATTTTGGTAGTGTTCGTAATATTTGCAGCCTCTTTTAAGGAGGTTACCTCAACATCCATTGCACCGATAATACCGATAACCTCTTTCGTTTCAGCGGTTTTTGACTCTCCTTTTGAGCAAGCGACAAATATGGCGCTTACTGTCACTAAAGCAATACCGATAGCTGCTATAAACTTCTTTTTCAAATCTATACCCCCTAATTATTTTATCTGCTTCTTTGTTTTCTTAACTATGATAAGGGTAGCAAAACCTAATGCTATCATCATAGCGCTTATAAAAAGACCGTTCCAAATCTCAGCCCCTGTTTTGGGCGAGATTTTAGAATTACTTTTAACGGTGTTGCTGTCTTTATTTTCGCCTTTTGTTGTAGTTTCTGTTATCTTCTCCGTTGTTTTTTCCGTTGTTTCTTCGGAGGTGTTCTCACTCTTAGTCAGCGTGAAGGTCGTTGTCAGTTCGCCGTTATAGACAGCCACCTTCAGTGTATGCTCTCCTGCGGAAAGTGATTTTGTAAATGCGTCCTTGAAGGTCAAGATTGTGCTTCCCTTTGAGAGTGTGTATTGGTCATTATCTACTACGATATCATCCACGAACACCTGACCTTCGGCAACAAAGAGGTCGTAATCCATATCAAATTCAAAGGTAAGGTTTTTGTCCGTCGTTATATCAAAGGTTTGCTTTTCACCCTTAATAAAGTGATATTCCTTTTCATACTGCAAGCCATAGCCTCTTTCATAGATATAATCAGAGGTATAATGATATTCACCGTCAAGCTCAGGAATATTGACGGGGAGCGTACCGAGCCTTGCATCTATATCAAACGCTGTGTAAATACCTGCAGGGATGCTAACGCCGTAGGTCGGAACAGAGCCTTTTGAAAAATCGGGCTTTTCATTCATTCCCTTGCAGGAATAAGCAAGCAAAATGGCGTCGCCCTTTTGAAGCCTTGCCGCATCATAAGGAAGGTTACAGCTGACGAAGGCAATTTTGCCGCCGTTTTCGTGAACATAATCCGCAACAGCATCAAGGTTACTGTATTGCGCCGCTGCTAATCCCGCCTCGCTATACTGCTCCGTAACGGCTATCACATTTTTTGCACCGCTGACGGCTTCCTTCATTTCGTCAAGCGTAGCATTTCTTGTGAGGAATACGGATACATCCATATCCTTTTCAATCAATCCGTCCTCTTTCAGACGGTCAATCGCATATTCGCCGGCTAACACCTCATTGGCATAAGGCACAAAAATAACCGTCTTTTCGCTATGATTAATCGGGAGGTAATGATCATCATTTTTCACCAGCGTAATGGATTTTTTGGCAATATCCCATTCCTTATTGTGGTTCGCTTCTGAGCCGACAATGCTGTTTGCGTTTTTATTTTTTCCCGAAAGGTCTGAGCCGTCATAAACAGACATCAGCCCATTCTTTTCTTTTAAGGTCAATATTCTCTCAACAGCCTTGTTGATATTGTCCATGGATATTTCGCCTGCATCAGCAAGAGCGGCAACATCCTTGATATACTGTTCAAGAGCGTCAATTCCGTCTGCAGTGCCTGTGTCAACGGGCATAAGAATAATATCCACGCCGGCGTTAATGGCAAGCCTTGCAGAATCTAAAGGATTAAAATGCTCTGCAATCGCCGCCATATTCATCGCATCGGTTACGACAACGCCGTTATACCCCATATCCTTTCTTAAAACATCCGTGATAATGGTTTTGGAAAGCGTGGCAGGCAGTTCAATTTCACTGCCGTCCTTGATAGAGATATAGGTTTCCTTTTCTATTTTCGGATACTGAATATGCGCCGTCATAATGATCTGCGCACCGTTTTCAATACAAAAAGCAAACGGAACAAGTTCGTTATTTTTCAGTTCGTCGTAGGTCTTTTCAATTCTCGGCAAGCCCGTGTGGCTGTCCGTTGAAGCATCGCCGTGACCGGGAAAATGCTTTAAGGCAGTGATAACGCTTTCGCTTTTTAAGCCGTGCATAAAGGCATTGCCGAAGGTGGCGGCTGTATCGGCATCGTCAGAAAAGGAACGCACGCCGATAACAGGGTTGGAAGGATTGCTGTTGACATCCACTACGGGCGCAAAATCAACATTATATCCAATAGCGTTTAATTCCTGGCCGATGATTTTACCAATGTCATAGGCATTTTGACTGTCACCCGTTGCGCCAAGCGCCATATTACCGGGACCTTGCGTTCCGTGTGAAAGCCTTGTAACGCCTGCGCCCTCCTGATCAACGGAAATAAGCAGCTGCGGTCTTTTTTCATTTGCAATATTCGCCGTCTGCATTTCATCAATCAGTTTCAGTGCCTGTTCGGTTGATGTGTTATTCTGCGCAAATAAAATGACGCCTGCAAAGTCATATTTGGCAATCATGCTTTTTTGCTTTTCGTTAAGCTCTGTAACGCCTGTACCGTCATAGTAACGGAAGGTGGGCATCAGCATTTGCGCAATTTTGTCCTCGGTTGTCATATCGGCAATAACAGCCTCCTTTGACAAAGAGGTTGTCGCCGAGGCTGTCATCGCAGGAATAAGCAGCTGAACAAGCAAAGTCAATGCCGTAATAATGGAGATTATTTTGTGTTTGCTCATTTGATTGACTCCTTTATTATTTTCTTAAATATTCTGACGATACAGGGAAAATCGAAGTAGGTATCGGGGAACGGTTCATCCTTTAAGCATAGGAGATGCGAACCCGACAGCCCCTATGCTTAATGTGAAGTGCCACCATTCGCCTACTTCTTAAAACATCAGCACGGGCTTATGTAACCCGTGCTAATTAGAATTTCAATGATGTTGCTAATTATTTTGTATTCTCTTTTTCCTGCCGCACACAAGAAGTCCTGCACCGCCGACAAGCATAGCGGAAAAGGCAGCGATAGGTGCTTTAGCGCCGGTTTTGGGCGAGGTCTTTGATGTGCTTTTCTTGTCGTCTTTTTTACTTGTTTGTGTATTATTCGTTGTTTCAGTTGCCGTTTCCTCAATCGTGAAATCGGTTTGTGCTGTACCGTCAAGATATTCAAAGGTCAGCGTATGCTTACCTGCCGCAAGGGTATCGAGATATTCGGCATTTAACTTAACAATGGTGCTACCTTCTTCAACGGTATAGTCAGTGTTGCTAAGCTCTTCGCCGTCAACAGACAGGCTTTGGAACTTGTCGTAAGAGCCGTTAGCTGTTACCGTTAAAGTTTCGCCCCTCTTGATGGTTTGATTAGCGCCCTCGATAACCTCATAATCAATGGTATAAGGCGTTACCAGTTCATCATAGTAACAGTACCACTCATCACAAACCTCATAGATTCCAGCCGGATATTCGGAATCTGCTGTGCGCTCTACCTGCTTTACCGTGTGCTCATGCTTTTCTACGGTAATAGCGGTCGTAAAGTCGTCTGCGCTGTCCTGATAGCCAACCACATAGTAGGTTTCACCGGCTTCCAGTTTAGCTGTGAATTTCAACGTGCCGATATGTTCAACATCCATGCCACTTTCCGCGAGTTCACTTTTTTCTTCATCGCTCAGGCTGCTTAAATCCATAAAGAATACCATACTTTGTGTAGCAGTATAGTCCTCTGCATACAAATCTACCGCGATAACACCGCTCGCAACGTCTTCATCGGAAGCGTTCATATTCGTGTATTCTTTATCGCATGTAAATGTGTACCAGCCGTCCTCTGTCGGTACGAACTTAGCAAACTTGTTTTCATCCTCATCACTACCGTTTTTCGGCATCGTGATAGTAACGCTTGCGCCAACGGAAAGTTCAGGCACGTCTTCTGCAAAAGCAGTTAAATTCAAAACAAGGCAACTAAGAAGCATTGCTGTAGCCGCAATAATAGATAAAACCTTTTTCATAATAACCTCTCTTTTTATTTTTAATTAATCATTTGAAACCGTTGTTTTGGTAATGAACGGATCAATCGCCATCGCGGTTTTTTGAATCGGCATGGTCTGCAGAATGACATGGCCGGGGCCTTTGACAACCGTGTTGAACAATCCTTCGCCGCCAAAGAGAACATTCTTTACGCCCTTAACCGTTCTTGTGTCCATAGAACAGGAAGCGTCCATTGCCGCAAGATAGCCTGTATCAATAATTTTGCAGTCGCCGGCAGGAATGTCATACTCAACAGCGGAGCCGTCGATCTCAATGAAAACAATACCGTTGCCGCTGAACTTCTGCATAATGAAGCCCTCTCCGCCAAACAGACCTGCCTTGAGCTTCTTCTGGAAAAATACGGAAACATCAATGTTGCCGTAGCTCGCAAGGAAAGCGCTCTTTTGAGCAATAACGGGTTTATCGGGAGTCACCTCGATTGCTCTGATAGAGCCCGGGAAAGAGGAAGCAAACGCAATTTCGCCTGCTTTGTTCGCATGGTAAATGTTGCTGAACATTTTTTCGCCCGTGAACATTTTGCCGAACATCTTGCCGATGCCGCCGCCCTGTGTTTTCATTTCAATTTCGTCGTCCATCCAGCTCATTGAGCCGCCTTCGCACTTCATTTCTTCGCCTGCTTCGAGCTGACAAAGTAATACGGGAAGGTTGCCGCCTTCAATTTTGTAATTCATAAATGGTCCTCCTTTACCTTCCGGTAATGAATTTTCTGATTAAAGTAACCAAGCCTGCAACGGCAACTAACGCACCGAGGACGATAAAGATAACGCCGCCCTTCGTCGGGCTGAGAGAGGAATACTTATCAGGATTTTTGGACTGAACAAGAATTTCTACCGTGTCACCGACCTGCAAATTGTCGTCCTGTTCGGGTGCAAGCACATGTTCATACGGTTCGCCGTCAAACTCATAGTCGATATAGGCAGTATTGACAAGGTGATCAGGCTCATCAGGGTCTGCTGACTCTTCCCACTCCTGCTGAATGTCAACAACGGTTGCTGTGATTTGCGTGTCGTACAAATCTTTTTCCGAGATCGTCTTTATCCCGACAACAACAAAGATGATGCCGACCACAACGGCTGCAATGGACATAATGATTGGTAAGATTTTTTTCATATTGAAACCTCCTTTTAAATATAATCTTACATTATAACTATACCACAATGAATTCCGTTTGTCATTCACCGGAATGGTTAAAAAAAGAGAACCTCCGAAGAAGTTCTCTTTTTTAGTATGATTTTAATTATGCCGTTGCGTCAGCCTTGTTCTTTTTACGTTTAGGAAGGATAACGCCCGTTGTACCTACGATACCGAGTGCAAGACCGCCGATTGCGGCAAGAGCAAGGTAGCCGTAGTTGAAGGCGGACGCCGTAGCCGTAAATGCGCCTTCATCCGTCTGCCAGTAGAGGTACATGCCGCCCTTCTTGCTGTCGTTGCGGTAGCAGTATGCGGTGTCGTCCAAAAGGGTGGGCGCGGAGGAGCAGAACATGTGCAAAAATCCGTTGCTGTTCGCGGGCTTTTTGGTGTCGCCGTAAACTCTCGTCAGGGAATCCGCAAGGATCGGGTCGCCCTTGGCGGAAGATCTGTTCACGTAAAGCGCAAGCCATTCCTTGCCCACGTCGCCGTTGAGATCCGCCGCATCGCCGCAGCCCCACTTTTGATAATCGGAAACGCCGGACTGCGCGTTTTTATGAATACCGACCGTTTGCCGGTTGCACTTGACGACCTCGTAATAGGCGAACTGGTCGAAGGTGATGAGCTGCTGCTGTTTGCCGTTTTCATCGGTATAATAACTTACGATATCCGCCTCGTCCACGATCATGAGCGGAATCTGGGTGAAATCACGGTTATAGAACTTGACGAGCTGCGCCGCCTCCACCGCGGCCGCCGCGATCATCAGCACTGCGCCGACGCCCATCACGATTTTGCCGGCAGCGCTCATACTCTTCGCACCGGCAAGGTTCCTTTGCGCATCACCAAGGCATTTAGAATAGAACTGTGAGCCATTTATAAAGTCGCATGTTTGCCACGTTTCAGTCCATCCATTTACTAATGTAACATTTTGCGTTGATTCGTGAATTACGCCTCCCGCTTCTTCTATCAATTTTAGCTCATTATTAAAGAGATTAACATCTGCAGTGAATTCAGCTACATCCTTCGCCGCTCTGTACGCCACGACCGCTCCGGTAACGAACGTTACCAAGCCGACGCTGGCCGCCGAGTAGAAAATGATATTTGCGATGCCGCCTTCATCCCACCATTCGTCGTAGGGGTCTCTGCCGAGATTTTTCTGCATCCGCGCCTTGCTGGTGATTGCCACGCCGTTGCGGAAGATGGCGCGATTCATGCCACTGTAAATAGAGATGATGTCTTTTTCTTCATCCTTGAAGATCTCATCAAGCGAGGGAAACTCTGCTTCCATCGCGTCGTCGCTGTTCATACCAAGCGTGAACAGCTTGGTCAGCGGCAGCAGCTCCAGCGCCGCCCGCTGCCCCTTGGAGAGCGCCACCGCGATGGGCGCGAAGTATTCCAGCTCCTCGCTGTAATCGTCGTCCTCATCCTCGGGACGGAACAGATCGTAAAGCGTACTGCCCCAGTCGCCGGAATAATCCACCGTTTTCAGAAGGAAATAATAATCCTCCACGCTGCAGTAGCGGTCGTATTCTGTATCATACCGGGCAGCGTCCGTTTCCTGCAGGTCTGTGAAATACGCCTCCACGACTTCGCCGTAATCGTCGACAGGCTCATTTTCGCTGTCCAGGAATCCGTTCTCTTGGCAATACTCTTCAAACCAGAGGATATCCTCATGGACATCCGTCCATCGCTCTGCAAGAATCTTTGCGGAGTCCTCGTAATGTTCCGCCAGCACGCCGAGCGCCGCGGAGGGCGCCAGATCCTGACCGGCGACAGCGGGCACAAGCTCCCCGATCCTGTCGGTCAGATCCGTGCCGGTGAAGGAGTCGAGCCGGTCAAGCCAGGAATCCTCATTCGCGTCGGTTGCCAGCGCCAATATCTGCTCGATGGCGATCACCGCAAAGCCGGTGCTTTCCAGAATGATCTGCTGCAGGTCCGCCACGTTCATTTTCTCTTCCTTGGAGAGCTTGTTATACGCCTCGTCGCCGATTTCGGTCTTCGTCTTGTTCAGGAACAGGTCGCCCAAAGGCTTGCCGGTGTCGTTGACAGCGTATTCGTCATCGTTACCGTCATAGAATTTATTCAGCAGATCGTGGGCGTACTGCGCGCGCTTCTGCCCGCCTTCGCTTCCCTCGCCGTTGTAATTGGCGCGGTATTCCTCCAGAGCGGGAACGAAGGTCATGATAAACTCGTTGATGTCGGCCTTTTTCTGTTTCACAAGGGCCTCGTAATCGTCGAAGCTGTAGCCGCCGCCCAATTGGTTCATGGTCGCCATATCGGTGATGGCGCCATTCGGGTCGTTCGTGCGTTTTATGCCGAGGTAAGCGACGGATGTGGTAAAGCCCGGGGCCTCGGAGGTTTTGTCCTCGTTGAGGTCCGCGACCGGCTCCCAGCCGTTGTCGATGAGCCACTGCCGCGCCTTATCGCGGTCCGTGCCGGTAGCGACGTACACGTCGCTGATGTATTTGCCGTTTCCCGTAGAGTCGGCCGCCGCCTGCACCACGCTCACCGGCGCGATAAAGGCTGTGAGCGCCGCCAACAGGCAGGCAAGGAGTTTGGTTAAAAGTTTTCTGTTCATACGAATGATCCTTTCTTCATCTGATATTTCTATCATATCATTTCGTTTCCCGTTTGTCATTCACCGGAATGGTGAATTTTAACTCACCTGTTTGAGTTCGCCGAAGGTCGTCTTTGCGCTGTAGTAGCCGAATTCCGGCAGCCGGGCGTTTTCGCGAATTTGGAACGTGCCGTTGCCATTGGCGATCTGCCGGTCCACGTACATATACACGCGGCGGTCGGCAGTGTGCCAGCCGGAATTGCCGATTCCGGGTAAAACGCCCTCGTTCAGCGAAAAACGCGTTGCCCCCTCGCCTGAGGGATTGTAATTCAACGGCGAGCCGGATACGCCCAGCACGCACTCCCAGATGGGGTTCTGATAGTAGGCGGACGAAAAATCTTTTTTGCCGTAGGCGTAATAGGTGTTCTCATACACAGCCGCCAGATCCTCCGCCGTCGCCATCCGCGGGGAAATATCGCCGTAGGTAAAGCTCATATTCGTGATCGGCGCGATCAGGGCCTCCGCCTTCGGCGCGTAATAGAAGCTCTTTGTGGTGTAATACAGATACAATCCCTCACCGCCGTTCCCCTCGTTGAGCGAGACGACCTCCGAGCCGACCTTGAGATTGTGCTTTAAGAGCTTATATTCAACGCCCGCGCCGTTCGCAGCCGCGTAATCGTTGAACGTGAGCGCCTTGTTCACTGTCTTTGCGGCGTATGCGCCATTGACATTGATCTTCTCCGGCGGGTCGTCGCCCTGATAAAGGAAGATATCCGTAATGCCGTTCTTCGCCGTGGCCGTGCGCCGGTAGCCGATGGCAATCCATTTGTCCGAGAAGGAATTGTAATTACAGTTCACGTCCGTCGCGCCGAACGCGCCCGACGTGCTGATCATATCGATGTACGCGTCCCGCTTCGAGTCGCCCACGCCGATATAGATCCCCTCGTAATAGGGCAGATCCGCACGGTTGTAGCCCAGGTGGATGTACTTTTGCTCGTCCGGACGCTTGCGCAGCTGGCTGAAGGAGGGCAGCTCCAGATCGACGCGATCAGCGTCGGAAACCGTATAGGTGGAGTTATAGCCGTTGATGAAGATCTCGTCGTTCACCGCCAGCTTCGTGATGGGGGCTGTGTAGCCGCTCGCGCCGGTGTTGGGGGTATAGTAGAGGAAATAGGATCCTTCCGACGATTTCACCGGGCCGCCGGCAAGATAACACTTGGTAGAACCCGCGTTCAGCGTGGAGGAGGCAATTTCATCGTCGGAATACAGCTTCAGAAGACCATAGGCGGCGTTTTTCTTTACGCCGGTACGCACGACGCCGATATAGGCGCAGTTTCCGGTTTTCTCATAATCGTCCGCCGATTCGTCCTCTTGCGAGGTAGCGTGTCCGTCCCAGCGATAGTACGCCGCCTCGTTCCCTCGCACCCATTTGCCGTTATCCAGGGAGCTTACGTTGGTATTATTCAGGTGCAGATCGTACCACGGGTGGGTGTTGGACAGATCCACGGGCATGATCTCCGCCATCTCCGTGATCATGGGGTAGCTGGAAATATCGTCGCAGGCTTCGGCAATCGAGGGCCACTGCTTTGACATATTGGAATAAAGGTCCGCAATGGCTGATTCCGGCGTTTTGCCAACGCCGCAAAAGATCGCGGTCACGTATTCCTTTGCCGCGTATTCATTGTTGACCGGCAGAATCTTTGCCTTCTGCGTCACCTTGTTGTTGTCGTTCCTGACTTCCTCGCGGTCGATCCCTCTGCCGCCCGCGTCGGTTTTCAGATAGAGATACAGGTATTTTGAGCCCTTGTTGGTGGTCTCCAGCGCAAGGTTCATCGGGTGTTCGTAATCGCCGGGGGTACGCAAATCGCACAGCGGCACAAAGCCGCCGGGCGTTTCGGGATTTTCCTGCGCACAGAACGTAATATCCTCGCGTCGGAGGGGGCTGACGCCGTCGCGCGGCCCGGCGGTCAGCAGATAACGGGTCAGGATCTCCGTTTCATAGGCGTTTCCGTCGCCGTCCTTTGCCATCCACGACAGATCCGATTGCTGCTTCGCCTCATAATTGGTATACAGCGGGAAGTGCATCGTGTTTACGTTATAATAGCTCGCGCTGATCCCCGCGTGCATGATCGGGCAGCCCTGTATGCTGACGCTGCACGGAAGGAATGCGCCGGCAGGGGTTGTAAGCCCGGTATATTTGAGCTGTGAGGTCGTTTCCGTATACGGCGCGACGAGTCCCGCGATCCCGGTAATAGCGCGATAGGGGTTGTAGGTGTAGGAAACGCCGAAATACATCGCCGTGTGATAGATCATGTGGTCGTTTTCATCCCGGCTCACGTTATCCCACAGCTCGTACATGACGCGGTTGGTTTCCATATACATCGACCAGCCGCCGTCGTTACATGCCATGATCTTCCCGTCGAAGACGGTGTGGAACTGCTCGTAGGTATAGGTGTTGAGCACGCCGCCGCCTCTGTCATACCATACGGTGCCGAGGGTCATTTCTCCGGCGGAATCGGACATGACGCGCAGGGGCTCGCCGTCCTCCTCCAGCAGCTCAAAGCCGTTGTTGGCGGCATAGGACTGCATGAATTCTTCGTTGGAGCCGTATTTGCTAAACTCAGTTTTATTGTCGCCCGCAAGAAAGTAGGAGAAGCCGCCCACGTACTGCGGCTGCGGTTCGCCGTTTTCATTCTCAGCCTTATACTGCGTCTTCGGCGTGAAGTAGATATAAAGGCCGTTTTCCGGGTCCTCCTCGTCCAGATAATACCGCGCGTAGTCCTTGGAGCTGGACACGTAGTTGTAGCCGCCGATGGTGGCGGAAAAGTAGCCCTTGACGTCGTCCTCCCAGTCCTCGTCGTCGATCTTAAGGATATTGTCGCTCCATCTGTGACTGAAATCTACCGCGTTGCCGCCGCTGAAGAGGCAGACCGGCTCCATACCGCAGCCAAGCTCCAGACGGTGGTCGAGAATCTCAAGCCCTGTGATCGGCGAGCCCGCCGAGGGGCTGCTCGTGATATACAGGCTCATGCCGTCCGGCGTGGCGCCGCCCTTTTCCTCGCCTGCCTTGGCGTAGGAGGCGTCGCCAAACGTATAGGCGAAATTCGGATTTGTTACGGTGTTGCACACGCGGATGTCCCGGATGGCGCTGTTCTCGTCGGGCGTGAGCTGATAGCCGAGAATGGTGTAGCCGTCGTAGGGCGTCAGGTTCACGTCAAAATACTCATAGTGGTTATCTTTCAGGTAATTGACAGCGTCCTCTTTCTTTTCTGCCCAGGATAGATGCACGGAGGAAATGAAGGTCTTGTTGTCGCCCTCCACGCCAATACTGATCGACTCCCCCTTGCCGGGAATGAACACATACAGGGGCGAGCCTTTCGTGTCGTTTACCTCCACGTCGTTGACGTTGACAGCCGTGCTGTTGATAATCAGCGACAGCGGGCGATAGCCCTCCGGCGGCTGAGGATCGCTTCCTGTCACGAAAGGATCCTCGCCCGGGACCACTTCGATGGGATCGCCGCAGGCGGGCGCTTTGGAATAATACATTGTGATCCAGCGGTCGTAGTTGCTCTGATAGGCGTTCAGTTCCGCGTGGTCAGCGGAAAGGTGCTCCATATTGAGCAGCTGCCACGTCGCCCAGTTTTTGGATTTCAGCGTTTTGCTATAAGCCGTCAGGGCGTGGTTGAACACGTCTTCCGTTGCGTTGCTCGTAACCGCGTCATAGCGCACCCTGTACTTGCCGTCAGCGTTCGTGCGCACGTCGGAGACGATATCCGGAATGCCCTCATAGCTGATCTCCTCTCTGGATTCCAGCGCACCGGTGAGCTCAAGAATGGTCCAGACCAGCATGACAAGCCCCACCACCATCGCGACGTAGCTTAGCACCTGCATGGCGCAGAACAGTGCGCCGAAGACCGCGAAGCCGACCGCGGAACCGAGAGCGCCCGCCGCCAGATTCATGCCAACGACGGCAAGGCAGTTTGTGCCCAACGTCCAGAGAGACTGGCTGGCAAACAAAGTAACGAGCATGATCGCGCCGCCGTAGCCGAGTGTCGCGATATCGATCACGGACAGGATCTGAACTTTATCGCTGCCCTCCTCGCGAGCTTTCGCGTTTCTGGATTCGCGCAGGTCCACACCGGAAAGCTCCGCCTCGCGCGACGCATCGGTCTGTACGATCGTCTTACCAAACAACCCGGTATCTGAATCCATCCACAGGTACGCCCTGCCGTCCTCACAACCAAGAGCTTTCAGCTTCTGCATCGCCTCTTTGACCGCCTTGTCGCGTTTTGTGGCGTAATCCTCCGCCTGGAACAGCCCATCCACAAGCCGCGCAAAGCCGCCAAGCGTCAAGGCCACGGTCTGCGCGCCTGTCAGCGCCGCGACGATCGGATATACTGTGGCGGGATGGTCCTCAAGCGTCTCGTCCTGCGCCAGTTCCATTATATATTCGGCGAGGGTCATATCCACCGTATAGGTCTCGGTCTGCCGCGCCGTATCTTCTGTTCCTGTCTCAAGCAGATCGGCGTTGGAAACGATCTGTTCTCCCTTCTTCTGATACGGCAGGGATTCCAGCAGCTGATACGTTTTCAGCGCCTCGCTATATTCCGGGAAACGGCAGTTATCGCCGGCTTCAGTGAGCTTTTCATAGGCGTTTTCGTCCGTCATTCCTTCCAGCTCCGGATACCCCAGCGTTTCGCCGTATTCGTCCAGGAGGCGTTTTGCCTCTGTGTAATTCTCGCTGAAAGCGCGGATCTCCCTGATAAACGCCTTTGCGGGGTCCTGATAACGCTCGTCATACTCATTGCGCTCGGCGGAGTTCGCGTCCTCGTACGCCTTTGTAAGCTCGCTCTCTCTGGCGCGGTCCACCCAGGTGGAACCGTCCTCATTATAGTCGGAAACGGCGCTGCAGAGCAGCTCGGTGATCCGGCTGAGCACCATCACGCTGCCCCGCTGGATAAATTTTTCAAAAAACGTGATATCCGCCTCATTCAGCAGGAAGTTTCCGAAAAGATTGTCCTCGGCGTTATGCGACTTCGTCTCGTCCACATAGAAGAGGTTCAGCGAATCGTACGCCAGCAGCGCGTTGGGGCTGCCCGCCTCCACCTTCTGGCGGAAATCGCTCACCAGCGCCATGATCTGCCCGGCTTCGTTCTTGAATTCGGTCACGTGCTCGTCCAGAAATTCCTCATACGTCATTTTTTCAAAATGCGTATATTTCATATCCAGCAGCGTCAGATCCGTGATCGCGTCGCCGGGATCCTCCGTGGTCTTATAGCCCATATAAATGCCCATCGGTTCCAACATTCCGCTGTAAGAGGACGCGCCCTCATTGAGGTTGGCGGAGGAGAAGATATAGCCCTCTGCCTCGCAGTAGCTGCGCGCCTGCTCCTCGGTTTCGCCGTAAAACATCTTCACTTCGCTCATATAAGTTTTAGCGAGCTCAGTATCCTGTTTCGTTTCAGCAAGCGCAACCGTCCAAGGCTGCGCGCTGAACAGTAAGCAAACTACCATAAATGCCGCAATCATTCGTGAAATTAATTTATTCTGCATCTGCCTTTTCTCCTCCTTTCCGCTTTTTGAAATAGAACAGCGTTCCTGCTGTTATTAAAATTATCATTATTGTACCTATAATAAAGACTGCTTTTCCGTCTGAGAAAACGGAGGCTCTGAGCTGTGTATCCTGATCTTCCGTATCCGTCAGCTCCAGCCTGCCGTAATCGGCGATGAAATACTCCTCAAGCTGATATATACTCGTCAGGTTGTTGCCGAGCCTTACATTGCCGCCTGATTCACTGCGCAGGTGGATCTCGGAATCCGGTTCAAGACCGTGGTCGAATATATATGCGCCGTCCTCCAGCACAAGGTTATCAAACGAGCCCGTGCCGTCATTATTCTTAATCACTGTGACGCCTGCCACGTCTATCGAGCCTGCAGAGTCAATATACAGTCCGCCGCCTTCATCACCTGATGAGTTAGCAGTTACCGAGCAGTCCTGCATATATAAGTAGTTATTATCAAAATACAGTGCGCCGCCGTTATCGCCTGCAGTATTTTTTATAAAGGTGCAGCCGATAAACCATGTTTTATCGTCCGTATTGCAGTAGAATGCGCCGCCGTTATCGCTTGATTTATTGGACTCGAAGCGTACGTTTTCAAAGTAAACCTCACCGTCGTCCTGATAAAATGCGCCACCGTCGTCATCATCTGCACTACAGTTTTTAATCGTGCCGCCTATCCATTCGGTTTCGCCACGGTCCTGATGTACGCCACCACCGAAATTTTCAATAGCGGTACAGGAAATGAGGTTTACGTTCTCGCAATTAAGCTTGTTATCATCGTCCTCAAGATAAATGCCGCCGCCGTAGTCAAGCGCTTTGCACTGTCTGATTGTGCAGTTTTTCATCGTTACCTTGGCGTTATCTCTCATATAGATAGCACCGCCCTCGTTTTGATAAAAGACTGCCATACTCGTCCAGCAGTTTGTAATCAGAACATTGGTAAGCTCTGCCGAGCCGTTATCGTTCAGCTTGATTGCGCCGCCCTTATCGGTAGTACCGCCGTTATAGAGCGTGCCGCCCGTCATAACAAGCGTGCCGTTACATTCAATCAGTCCTGCGGTGTTATCGCTTCGTCCGCCCATAATGCAGCCGCCCGTAAAGTTGCCGCAGCTTGCACGATTCGGGTTAGAATCTATGATTGTCAGCTTTGAGCCGCTGCCGACTTTAATACATTCGCCGTTATCCTGCGTCTTTTTAATCGTGCGGATAATCGGGTAACCGTTAAGGTCAAGCGTTACATCTTGACCGTGGGTAAGTTCAAGCACGTTTTCCAGCAGCCATGCGCTTTCAAGACGGATAGTAAGGTCTTCGCCGTTTCTTGCCTTGTTCCATGCGTCCTTAACCCTGGTATAATCCTCCCATTCGTTTTTATCCGCGTTGCCGACCTTTGAATTGCCGTAGTTTTCAAAGGTAATGCTCATATAGTCGCTGCCCCATTTTGAAGACATGAAGGGCCATGAGCGGATGATTACTTCCTTACTTTCCATTGCTTCGCCGCTGCCGTTTACCCACATTTTGGCTTTCAAGCCGTAGGAACGGAACGTGAAACCGCCGCCGAAATCGGGCGTTGCGAAAACGGCTACGGGGGTTGCTGCGCCGAGATAGAAGGTGTGCGACTGCTTTTCGCCCTTGTCGTCAAGGTTATTTCGGTTAACCACCCAGAGATGCAACTCACCTGCGGAGTCAATGAGCTCAATCGGCAGGTTATCGCTGTTCCAACCGCCTGCGTCATCGGTACATTCCAATTCCACTTTTACCGTTACACGCATATCCTCGGGTACTTCATCATAGACGCCAAATTTTGCCTTGACGGTGTAACTTTGATTGATATTATCAGTAAGGGTAAGTTTGTCCTCTGTATAGGTGGTAACAACTTCTTCCGGCCAGTCGTACTCGCTACCGCTCTCGCCTTTTATTTTTCCGACTTTACAGCTTTTGACCTCAAAGCCTTCAAACACACAGCCTGCAGCCGGCGTTGCTTTCAGCGTTACCTTGCCTGAGGCATAATCACCCACGCCGCTTACGGTGCCGTATTCGCGGTTATACTCCGCACGTACCTGATATTCTTCGTTTACATAGGAACTGCCCTTTTTTGTTACCTTGGAAGATCCGAAGGTCGGGTACGGGTCGGAACCGATATTCTGGGTGAAAACTTCCTTAATATTTCCGCCGTAACTATCCGGTATAGCACGGCTCAGATCGCCGTCTTCATAGTTCAGCGCCCAACAGGAATGACCGTTTATGACCTCTTCAGCCGTATCCCATTGGTCGGAGCCCGCGTCGCCGTTCCCGATGACATGCGGACCCGTCGCGTTCATCGCAACGCAGCCCATGGATGCATCTTCATTTTTGCCCTCAATCGCGCCGACGTCTTTGTTGCCGCGGACGGGACCGGCGTTGAAACAATGATAGACTCTTCCTTGGCCGGAGATGCCGCCGACCTGGCAGTCGCCGCTTACGCTACCGAGATTAATGCAACATACGACGCGTCTGCCCTGCGTTATGCCGATAATACCGCCGATATAGTCGTCACCCGTGGATTTCACTTCGCCGTCGTTAAAGCAGGCGAAAATGATTCCGTCATTCGCCATTTGGCCGCAGATGCCGCCGATACGCTCGGATTTTCCGCCGCCGCCAATCGTGCCGTGGTTAGCGCAGAATTCAATTCTGCCGCCGTCCAAAAAGCCGCAAATGCCGCCGCCGTAATCCCAGTTATGGTTCACCATACCATTATTAACGCAGTAACGGACCACGCCCATTGAATAACCTACGATTCCGCCGCGGTTCGGGTCGTCGTCGTCATTGTTGACCGTTGCGTTTTGCGTGCAGTGCTCAATCATACCACCCCTCACACAGACGCCTACAATGCCGCCCTCGTTATCGTCGGCAGCGTTTGTAATTCTGACCTCGCTGTAAATATTGACAAGGTGCCCGCATGCAAGCCAGCCGACGACTCCGCCGACGTGATAATCGCCATATACGGCGCCCTTTACTGCAAGGTTACTGATAACACTTCCGTTAACAACGCCGAAAAGACCGTTGTAGGTTTCCTTAGATGTAACAGACAGACCGATAATGGCGTGACCGTGACCGTTAAAGCTTCCCTTAAAGGGATAGTCCGGCGAACTACCGATACGGCTCCATCCGTTACCCGCAAGGTTAATGTCGCGCATCAGGTGAATCGTCTTGAACTGCATACTGGTCCCGCGACTTACAAGGTAACTGAGCCCCGCAAGGTCGGAAGCGGAGTTGATATATAAATCGTAGTCATACTTATGGTCTTCATACCACTCCGTGGTTACGCTGCCATCCCAAAGGTCAGCGTCGGTTACCTCACAGTCGTGAATTCTGGAGCCCCACTCGTCCATCGTTTCCACCGTAGAGGTATGCACAAAGCGGAAGCGTTCGTCATTTCCTCTATGATTACTGTAAAGCCAAAGCCATGTGCCGCTGCCGAGACTGCCGCCCTTTGCATTCCACACAAGCGCGTAATTGAGTTTACTGTGGAAAATATAGGCGCCGTCGTTTGTGTTTTCAAGGCTCCACAGTTGCTTGTCAGAGCCGTCATATTCTCCCATAGCAAGGTACTGCTGTTCGACTGCAGTGCCTTTATCCACCTGAATAACCTTATTATCATTTTTGCTCTTGAAATAGTAATAGTCGCCACTTTTGCCGACGATCCAGGTCTGATTCTCGCCGCGGTGTTCCTTCCACAAGCAAAGCCATCCATCGCTTGTTTCATCAACGGCCGCCCAGCCTGCATGACAGGGTACAATCGCATATTCCTCGTCAAGACCGTAGCGGTCCAAATCCGTCGCCTCGCCGGATACATCCGCATTGAGAGTGAACTGAAATCTCTGAGCCGCACTGTGATTAGCGTTCCACAGTGTGACAGCGTTGCCGTTATTCGCGAGGTTACCATTGTTATCAATAACAAAATTCTGATTCAGCTTGCTGCAAATCTGATAAAAGCCCTTGCCCTCGTTATTGACTACCCATAGCTGCTTATCCGAGTGGTCAAAATCAGCAAGCTTCAGCGCAGCGCCATTCTTTGCCACACCACCGTCAACCTCGAGCACATTGCCTGATTCGTAGTCCTCAAAATAGAAGTAGCCCTCTAACTCGCGGATAATAAAGGTATTGGTCTTTTTAGGCTTAATAGTCCAGATCTGTGTCGTGCCTTTTGAAGAAAGCTCAACAGCCGAGCTCGTAATCGTCTGAGGGCTAATGTAATAACTCTTTGAAACGTCGGCAGCTAATCTTGATAAACCAAAACTTTCAAATTTGAAAAAGAACTCATGCTCGGTAACGTTATTTTTCCAAAGCTGAACGTTTGTGCCCGCCGTTTCCTTATTGCCTGCTAAATTAAAGGAAAAGCGTGTATTGAGCTTCGGGCGAATGGCAAAACCGTCTTGCTTTTTTACAAGCTGAAAAAGCTGCTTATCCGAGCCATCATAATTTCCAAGCTCCATACGTGTGCGTGCTTCTGCGTTGCCGCCGGCAAGCTGAAGCACCTTATGGGTAGCAGTATCTTCAAAGTAATAATAGTCGCCGCTGCCGTGCACAACCCACGATTGTGTGCCGGCAGAGTCCTCGAACCAGCTTTTAAGCTCAGTCAAACCGTCCGAGCCTGTGACTACCGCCATTTCCCGTGAAATCTTGGGAACGATATAAAAACTGTTGCCCGAATCGGCAATTTCCTGCAATGATGATGCATAGACGTCACTGTCATCCATATACACAACTTCTGCATCAGGGTCGGTAAATTCATCAACGGAGTCGAAGTCGAAGCCCAACGCAAAAGCGTTAAACGGCACGGACACAATCATCACCAGCGCAATAAGAAACGCCGCTATTCTTTTTCTCATGCCGTTCACCTCGCTTCCTCTGTTTTCTTAGATTTCTTTTTACGAATAATAACCGTTGCTACACCCGTTCCTACGATGGCAACACCGCCGAGAAGGAGAGCCACCCAGCTATGCTTGCCGAAGATGGAAGCAGGTAATTTACTTTTACGTTCTGTACGCTCGGTGTGTTCTACGATAGGTGTTTCCACTAAATTATCACGAAGCCCCATCAGCTGTGCCGCATTTTGAGGTAAGCCCTCACGCGCTGTCAGCATTGCAATTTTAACGAACTTTGCTTCCTGTTCTGCTTCGGTGGTCGCTTCCGTTACTTTTTCCGTGGTCGTTTCGGTTGTAGCTTCTTCCGTAGTTTCCTCGGTTACTTCTTCCGTGACTTCCTCGCTTTCCTGCTCTTCAGCCTCGGTAACTTCTTCGGCCATAGCTTCTGTTGTTGCTTCGGTCGTCGCCTCAGTAGTCGCTTCGGTAGTCGTCTCCGTCGTGGTTTCTTCCGCTGCCGACGGCGCATTATCAAACAGCTGCACGGGGAGTTTTGTCATAACGGTGTGATCGTCCCAAATCGCAGAATAAAGATCCTCATTCATTCTGTAGGTATACGCGGTGGTCGCGCCCTGCGAGAAGAAATATCCGTTCACCCATGTTCCGAAGAGGGAATTTTGCTCGTCCTCTATCTTTTCTGCATAAAGCATAGCTACGGGATTTCCTGCTTTTGTATTCTTTGTTTGGTATAAATAGTAAGGCGTTTGTGCTTCAATCGGATTGCTTGAAACTCTTACATATTCCACGCCTGAAATGCTGATTGCTTCGCCGGTAAGGTTGGCGCTTGGTGTCGCCGACGCATCGGCAGTCTGCGCCTCTACCATAGCGTCAACGGCTTCGGCAGAAACAGCGGTAAGGCTCGTGATGGCACTTTCCTTATCCGCCGTGCGCTTATAGACAAGGATGGTATAGGTTTCGTCTGAATTGTCAATATCGCCCTCAACGTAATAATTGTAGCCGCGCTCGCAGGCGGTATAAACAGCGTTCCATTTATCCGTGTCGGTAACAACGCCAACCTCGCTGATATAAGGGCTAACGAGTCCGTCACGGATTTGCGCCAGATAGACCATAGCGCTGTCGCTCGCACTTTCTATATCGGCAGGCGTGCCGTTTGCCATACGCACGATTTCCGCGCCGTCATTCGTAATCGGATAAATTTGATTTTCGTTGCTGCGCAAAACGTCAAGCCCAACGAGCGGAGCGCCTGCATTCTCGTCATTAGTGAAATACAGGTAGCCCGAACCGCCGCCGATGCCCTCATCAACATCAACCTTGCTTGAAAGAGTATATTCAATACCGTTATTATCTTTAACAGCGTTGCCGCCGTCCGTTGAAATCACAATATTGGTAATCGGCTTTCCCTCATTCATTTTGTAGCCCAAATATACCTGCTTATCTGAATTGGATGTCATATTCAACCCTGTCAGCATTACCGAATAGCCGTCTGCCTCCAGTTTATCAACGGCACCTGTGCCCGCTTCAAGCTTTATATCAGTGATAAAGCGTGTGTTGGCGGCAAGGGCAGTCGTTGCAAACGGCAGCAGCATAGTTGCCGCAAGCATCGCTGCCGTCAGCACTGAAAGGATTCGCCTCGTTATAGTTTTTATATTCATAAGTGTTTACCCCTCTGAGTGAGAATTTTTCGCTACCTTTCCTCTGTTCAGAATAACAATGGGAATGTAGGTGACAATCGGCATCAGAATGCCTATATACTGATATTGCGACTGTACCAGCAAATTGAAAATAGCATGATAAATAATTGCCGCTGAAAGCAAAGCGAAGGTTCCGCTATAGAAAAGCTTGCGGCGTTTTTTGATATAGGAAATACCCATACCGACCGCAACGGTGCACATACCGTGTACCAAACCTGCGCCGAAGCCTCTTGCCAGCGCCCAGAAAATTGTTACGTTTTCAATATTCTGCGTGAGAATAACGATATTTTCCAGTACCGCGAAGCCTACGCCGACCGCATAAGCGTTTGTTACAAGCTCTCTGCGGTCATCCGAAATGACGATAGCATAGTAAAGTATCGGCAGGGCCTTAACAATTTCTTCCGTAAGCGGCGTAATCGTGGTCGTAACATAAAATGAATTGTTGTGAAAGGCTCTGAGCAAGATGCCGTTGAGTTCGGATACAAACAAACAGGCAAAAATACCCGCGAGCATAAAGCTCATAATCCGGCGTGCTTTCTTTTCAAGCAAAGGAAGCATTAAGCCGATGGATATGGTTAAACAGATAAATGCAATATAACTTAAATTGTCCATTTATTTACACCCCTTTCCAATACAGGCATCAGTGCAAGCATAACAGCGCACTGCAAAATATATACAATAATGATGCATACGGCGGGAAGATTGAAGGTTTTTACCGTCATCTCCACCATACAAAGAAATGCATAAATCAGCGCAACAATATTATATGGGCGGATAGCACGAATTAAGCCAAAATCCACATCCTTAATAATAATATGCTTTAAATGGAAATATGCCGCCTGTGCAATAAAGAGCGATACCACGGCGTAGGGAATCGTTGTTCCCGAAAAGCCGTTAGTAGCCGGAATAACGCACCAGATGGCAATTACAACAGCAGGCGCTGCCAAGGCGATAATTCTCGTTTTTTTGAACGCCTTTGAACCGTCGTCGACAAGGGAATCCATTTGACCGAAATTGGCGCTGAACAGGAACATAAAACTTCCGATAATGCCAAGCAAGCCAACGTGAAAACCGCTTCTGATTTGCCCGTTCACAAGCAACTGCAACGCTTCAAAAACCCTTCCCAGCATTGCACATCCAACACTAAAAACAATCATTCGGATATACAGCGCATCATTCTTTTTTAGTAATCTGAACAAGCCGTAGTTAAATCCGACTTCAGCACACGCTGCCAATGCAAATGATAAAGCTACATACATACGTAAAATTCCTCCTTATGCTTTTTTACAATTATCATTATAAATTGAAAAACGCGCCATGTCATTCACCGGAATGGTTAAAATAATAGATAAAATCAAAAAATCGCCCTGCCGATTTCTCGGCAAAGCGAATTCTTTATCTTTTATTGCGGTTTCTGCGGGCAGGTTAGTCGGCTACCCTTGTGTAGGTCATAACAGTACCCGTGTCGGTATCCTTCATCGTGAGGGTACTGCCGTTGATAGTGTACTCCCAAGTCTGTGTGGAGGACGAACCTTCGTAGGTAATCTCGACAGTGGTGCCTTTATCGGCATAGGAGAAGTTCATTGTTGCTCCTCCGCCCATGTCCCATGCACCGCTGCCGTCATCGTTAAAGATGTAGGAAGAGCCTTCTGCTTCGTTAGCAGCCCATGTTCCAACCAGTGGTGAGGCGGTTTCGCCGACTTCCTTGCTTGTCTTATTGCCGCAGGCAGTAAAACATAGAACGATCATTATGACGCTGACGGCCAACGCAATTCCTTTAAATAATTTGCTTTTCATTTGTTTTTCAACTCCTTTGTTTCTTGTTTGGCTTTGTTCATTTTCCTTTTGAGATGACGGCTATACAGAAAATTAAGCAGATTCCATAAAGACCGCCTTCTATCATCAACTATAACACATTCTCAAAAGCTTGTCATTCACCGGAATGGTTAAAATAATAGATAAAATCAAAAAATCGCCCTGCCGATTTCTCGGCAAAGCGAATTCTTTATCTTTTATTGCGGTTTCTGCGGAAGGATTGATTAATAACCGAAATCAACAATTTCCCAGCCGCCGTCCGCGGTGCGAGCCAGCCACCACTGATAGTCTGCGTAGTCGAAATTCGGGTTAAGTCCGCTATCTTCAGTATTGTCAGAGGTGTGGAAATCCATCAAAAATTCTGCGACCTGCGTATACTTCGCATCAGGCTCCTTTTTATTCATCCGCGCAAGATTTTCGTCGTTTGCCGCCTCATCACCGGCATAGCGAATGCTTTGTAGCTCACAGCCGGGCCAAAATGCGAATTTGCATTTAATCTGGATGACAGCAGCCTTCAGTTCTTCTTCTGTGTAGATTTTTGAAGTGCCGTAATTAATATCGACCTTCGCGCCGCTCGCCGTACCGAGATATTCTTCAAAGGTGATGCCCTTATCCATAATCTCTTTTGCGGTGTCTGTGCTGTCAATATAGCGGATGTGCCATGGCTCATAACCGTAGCCTGTGATATGCTCACTACCGTCGAGATAGCGGAGAATAAAGCCGTAATCGGCAAGGCGCTCATGGATTTTTGCCCACACATCGGTGTACTTAATCATATCCTCATTAGCAGTCACATCCTCACCATCAATGATTAGATACAAATCAAGAGCAAGTCCCGTGTGATGCTCAGAATAGCCGGGGGTCGCAACGGTTTTCAGCGCATAATCCTTGCCGTACTTCTCGGTAAAGCGATCCATAATGTCCTGCTGCTCTGCAACGCTTCTGCGAGCGGAATCAAGATCAACAAAGATATCCTCTTTTTCAAGCGCTTCCTTGAGCTTCAGATATGCGTCATAGGCCTTCTTTTCCACCTCGACATCATCGCCGACAGAGTTGGTCATGTGTACAATCTCAAGTTTGTCTTCCCAATCGTCGGGGAGCTTGTGTGTCTTATTGACAAGCGCCATATAGTCAATGCCGGTGGTCTTGGCTGCATCCGAAGCTGTGTCGGCGCCTACCTTTGTGTAGGTCATAACAGTACCCGTGTCGGTATCCTTCATCGTGAGGGAGCTGCCGTCGATGGTGTATTCCCATGTCTGCGCCGAAGATGTGCCTTCGTAGGTAATCTCGACAGTGGTGCCTTTATCGGCATAGGAGAAGTTCATTGTTGCTCCTTCGCCCATGTCCCATGCACCGCTGCCGTCATCGTTAAAGATGTAGGAAGAGCCTTCTGCTTCGTTAGCAGTCCATGTTCCAACCAGTGGTGAGGCGGTTTCGCCGACTTCATTGCTTGTCTTATTGCCGCAGGCAGTAAAACATAGAACGATCATTATGACGCTGACTGCCAACGCAACTCCTTTAAACAATTTGCTTTTCATTTGTTTTTCAACTCCTTTATTTCTTGTTTGGCTTTATTCATTTTCCTTTTGAGATGACGGCTATATACAGAAAATCAAGCAGATTCCATAAGCATAGGAGACACGAACCCGACAGCCCAAAACCGCCTTCTATCATCAACTATAACAGATTCTCAAAAGCTTGTCATTCACCGAAACGGTTAAAATTATATATAATAATTAACCGGAGTGGTGAATGACAAAGAAAATATACAGTGTTATAATTAATTTAATTATAGGTAATGATATACAGAAAGAGGTGAGAATACAGCAATGCTGACGAATTTTTTAGCAGGTAATTTTATTGCGCTGATAATTTTGTTATCGCTTTCGGTAACAATTGTAGTCAATAAGCAGCTGGCCGTGCCTGCCACAGGTTATTTTGCCGCAGGTATTCTCACGCTACTGATAATTATCATAGCGGACGGCGTTCGATTTTTTACGGAGCGAGGCAGTATGTTTGCCGAAAATGAGGAATTGCAGTTTCATCTCAGAGTAATTATTGCTGCGCTTGATAATATCCTGCAACCTATTGTGATTATGATTTTAGCCTTCATCGTTCTTCCGAATAAGAAATATCTTGTGCTTTTTGCCGTCCCTGCCGCTATCAATATCGCTGTATATGTTTCGGCCTGCTTTGGTAGCACGGCGTATGACCTGATTGACATAAGCAGCCGCTGGCATACGAGCTTTATCGGTATGACGGTGAATTATACAATCATATTCTATCTGTTTTTGCTGATGCTGTTTTCCGTTATTTACTTTAAGTGGGACGAATTCAAACGAAGCGGTATCGTGCTTTTAATCGTTTTACAGATTGTGCTTGTCATCGTTCTTGAAGGCTTTAACATAGTACGGGGTTATACGAATGCCATTCTCGCTATGGGCATACTTGAATATTACTTCTATCTGTCCGTTATTCACCAGCACGAAATGAATGACGCGATTATGCAAAAGGAGCTGACGATCACTAAGCACAAAACCTCCTTACTGCGCACACAAATGCACCCGCATTTTATTATCAATGCGCTGAGCATTATTCGTTCATTAGTCAGAAGAGATACGCCGAGAGCCGTGCAGTGCATCGACGCCTTTGCCGATTATCTTAAGGTGCATATCCGCGCTATTGAAACCGACGAGCTTATTGATTTTGAGCAGGAGCTTCGCCATGTGAACGCCTATCTTTCGCTCGTTCAGGCGGATCGTTCCCGCACAATTGATATTCAGTATCATCTGCAGGTAAAGGATTTTCGTCTGCCGCCGCTCTCCTTAGAGCCGATTATTGAAAACGCCGTTAAATACGGCACAGGAAAGGATAACGGCGTGATTGTCATTTCCACGCAGGAAACGGACGATAACATACAAATTACCGTTGCCGATAACGGCACGGGCAATCCCGAGCAGAACGCACAGATAAAAGGCACCGGTATCGGCATTGCCAACACACGCCAGCGCCTTGCCCTTCAGTGCGAGGGCACTCTTGATACAGAACAGACGGAAAACGGAATGACGGTTACAATGACAATTCCAAGAAAACTAACGCAAGCGGAGGTGAGCCTATGAAAATATTGGTTGCAGACGACCACCAGTTGATTGTTGACGATATTCTTGACGAACTGAGCAAAATTGTGCCCGATGCAAAATGTATCGGCACGAACGACCCGAGCGCCATTCTCGGACTTGTTGACAAGCATCACTTTGACGTCATTTTTATGGATATTGACCTTGACTATACCAACGGCATTGACCTTGCCGAACAGATTTTGGCGAAATATCCGCACACGAATATTATTTACGTTACCTCTTATTCACAGTATGCGTTGGACAGTTACCGTACAAAGGCGAGCACTTTTCTGATGAAACCCGTCAGCACGGAAATGCTGAAAAACGCCTTGCAAAATCTGCGCTATCCCGTTTCCGAAATCAAGAACGAGGAAATTGCACAGATGTCACAAGGCGGCGTAAAGCTCGGTCTAAAAATACACAAGATCCGTGAGGAGCGTGGCATTACAACAACCCAACTTGCGGAGCAACTTGGCTGTGCGCTGCAGACGGTTTACCGTTGGGAAAGCGGCACGCGCCTACCGGATATTCCTACGCTAATGAAAATCGCACAGGTTCTCGGCGTAAGCCTTGATGAGCTCACAAGATAAAAAAGTCCGCCTGAATTTCAGGTGGACTCAGAGTGTTGAAAAACTACAAATGTATAAAATTCAACACTCTGGCAGACGTTGACAAAGTGCACAGAATTCCGTTTTCTTGTGAACATTGCTGTGCGATGGTACCGCTTGTTCGCAAAAAACGGAAAACGCCAAAAGGCTTGGAAATTCGATGTTTCCAAGCCTTTTAAACAGTTGGGTTGCTGAGTAAACGGGACGCCGAGGGCGTCGTCCCCTACAAGCATTTATATTTTACACTCTTCCTTCTTGGCGTGGTTATGGGTGCTTTGTCGACTGTCTGAGTCCGCCTGAATTTCAGGCGGACTTTTATTATGCCATTACGGGTTTTTGGGGAATTATCATCGTGACTGTAGGACCGTCAGTTTCCAGCGTTCCGTCGCATTGCATCTCAAGCCTACTGCGTGCGGTTTCAAGTCCGCTTGCGTTCTCAGCGCGTTCTGTTTTGTCAGCATTTGCAGTTAAACACACCCTGACCTGTTCGTTTTCCTTGAATGTCTGGATAACCAACGCCTCGTCGTTTCCTGCTTTTTCGCCGATACAGTAAGAAGCAACTGTTTCCAGCAGCAAAGGCGGCAATTCAAAATCAGAGGTTTCCAAATCGCTAATCAGTTCAACCGTTCGGTTTTTCTCTATCTTGAGCAGTTCCAAATACGCCTTAACGCAGTCAATCTCCCATTGAAAAGCAATCGGCTTATCATCGCGGATGGCGTTAAGATGAGCACGCAGATAGGATGAAAAACTGTCTATCGCCGCCGCAGAGGCGGTTTTATCCGTTTTGGCAAGCGAACGGATCACGCTCAGCGTATCAAAAATAAATTCCGAATGAAGCTGACCTCTCAAGAGCAAAAGCTCCTGCTGCGCAATATGCAGTTCCTTTTCCTCAAAAAGCTCGCTCATTTCTTCCTGATAAACAGTAGCAAGATAAATATAGTAAAGCAAAACGCAAAACGCAGCGACAGTTGTTGCATAACCTGTTAAAATATTTCGGTTCTCTAAAAAAGCTGTCAGCAGCGCCGCTAAAACGATTATCATAATAATCGTTCCTGTCTTAGTATTACCCCGTCCGAAATAGCGAATGGAATAAACCACAAGCAGAATAACATATAAAAATTGCACTACATAAACTAACTGTATATGGAATACACCGCCTTGCCAGCCGTCGGAGTCGATATAAAATGCAATTTTGCTTCCAAATAGGGCGGTTGAATACCAAACGGAATTAATAACAGCAGGGATAACACAAAACAGTTTGGCTTTTTGTTTAGGCTGGATAACTAATACTTCAATCATGATGACAATCGGTCTAATCATATAACTTATTGCGTCAACCACCGTTCGTATAAATATGGGGTCAAAATCCGGCTTTTGTTCAAGCTCTCTTGCAAGAAATGCGTTGACAAAGTCCAGCACCGACAGCAGCATCACAACAACAATCAGCGCATAAAAATATTGCGTTGCCGGTATTTTCAGTTTTCTGTTGACAATCATCATAATAATCAAAGCAATGATAATCATAATGGTCAAAAAGTTTGAGGTTAAATAGGTTAATATCATAATTATTCACACATAAAATTTATTTCCTAAATCGTACCACAACGCGTACGATTTTGCAAGACGGTGAAAAATTATGGCTTAAATACAGTAAATAATCAGGCAATGCAGGTTAAGGTTGTTATGGTTGCTTAACCACAGTACTCAAACACGGACAATTCATTGTTATTTGGTCAATTATAACGAAATTTCTTGTTGACTCATCTTTCCCGTCACTGCTTTTTATAACAAGGCTGTCCACAAATTGACACACACAATATGTATTGTCTGTTTTTTGATGATATTTACTTCAACAATTTGCAGCAAAGAGCGTCATGATAAGATTTCGGCTGACCACAATATACAGTGTTGATTTTTGTCAAAGCCTGCTATTTTGTGTAGAATGTGATGTTTTTTCACTTTTTTAAGTGAATTTTTATTGCATTTTGCCAAAGGGTATGCTATCATAAGGAACGAATTGGAAATTCCTTCCAATTACTAAATCAAAGGAGGTATGGCATTGAGCAATCGCTTTAATGTCTTGATCGCCTATGAAGGCGACGAAATCGGAACAGCTTTGAAAAAAGCACTGGAAGAGCTCGGCGCGTCTGTAACGCTGTGCCCGCGTGATGGAGAAAAGGTGTTTGCCTGTTTAGAGAAGGATGAATATGAACTGGCCGTGTTTGACGTATTTATGCCAACGGCAGACGGACTGGAGGTTTTGGAGAAAGCCAAAAAGCAGCTCGTCAAGAAGCCGCTTTGCGTGATCGTGTCCGGTGTAGACACCGCCCTGTTTGAGCAGCAGATTCTCCACGCCGGCGCAGATTACTATTTCATTAAGCCGATCAATGTGGCGCAAGCGGCGAAACGGATCGAAGGTCTTTGGAAGTGGAAAGGCGCGAAGGAGTCCGGCCCCGGCATTGCGGACGTGGACGTGGTGATTTCGGACATTATGCGCCAGATCGGCGTTCCGGCACATATCAAAGGCTATAAATACCTGCGCACGTCGATCCGCCTTTGCGTGGAGGATGCAGAAATGCTGAGCTCTGTCACGAAGATATTGTATCCGACAGTCGCCAAGCAATATAATACCACCGCCAGCCGCGTAGAACGGGCGATCCGCCACGCGATCGAGGTGGCATGGAGCCGCGGCGATGTGGACGTTCTGTCCTCGTTTTTTGGCTACACGATCCAAGCGGAGCGCGGCAAGCCGACGAACAGCGAATTCATCGCAATGATCGCAGACAAGCTCAAGCTGATGTATCATCTGGCATAACAGGCGTAAACAGACAACAACAAAATATTCTCCATCAACCAAACCATCTTAAAACAGACAAACAAAAACACCGGAATCCGCTGCAAAGCGGATTTCGGTGTTTTTACAGTCCCCTGCTTTTTATAAATCAATATATCTTATCACGTCATCGGCGGTGCAATAATAGATCTCGTTCTTTCTTAATCGAGTCAGGCGTACTGTACCACTGAGAGCTCACCGGATGACATATAACAAATCCATCACCTTTTATACGCATTGTACCAAAGGCGATGGACAGTATGGGGGTATTTAAGATTTAATTATTTCATTCATATTTTGAATGTTTTCTGTTAGATATAGCCAATGCTATAAGCGCTTATAATACCTCTGCGAAGAATACGGCATTCTATTTTCTCATAAGAAAAATATTCAGGAGAAAAAGTGTTAGGTTGAAACTCAGCAATATCAAGTGTAATGCTATGGAATGATGTAGGCTCAAATATTTCAATTCCCGACTCTGCAAGGATTTCCTCAGGTATTTCGTAGTTTTGATTCACTAACCCAAAAAAAGTAAATCCAGAATGTACACAGTACGAAAGGAGTAACTTTTCTGTTCCTTTATATATAAATCCGCCAATAACACTTCCAATAAAGCTTCCAAGCATATATGAGAAAGCAAAGCCCTCTGGCAAAATAGCACTAAAAGCGATACCGCCAACAACGGAAGCGACGGTAGTAAATATGTTTTGTGTTACCTGTGTAGCAAATTCGGTTTTATTGATTTTTCCAGCAGCAAAATATATTCCGCTCTCTATCGTTCCGACAGTTAATACAACCGCCGCTGCAATAATTGAAGTCCCGTTAGCACTTTCAGCGAATTGCAGCAGTTCCAAACCGAATTTTTCTGTTCTGAAAGCTGCGACTAATGCGGCAGTAACTGAGCCATTAATGAAGCCTTTTGCAGTTGCGCTTAATGCCGCTATCCCGTTTTGCTTCAATTCTTCTGCGCTGATTTCTCCATCTGCAACTAACTTTGATATACCATTAACAACGATTGGTGCAAGAGAAATCATCAGCGATATAGCCGCTGCTGAAACCCCTGCACGCATTGCCTCTCTGAAAATATCTTGTTGTTTAACAAGCTCGCTTAAATCTATTCCACATTCTTTAAGTAGTTCTTTGTCGATTTCGCCGTCTCTTGCCGCCATAGCAAGCTTTTGTGCTTGTTCACGCGTGAGCTGAAGGGAAGAGTTTCCTTCTCCGTCGGATACCGTATCGCTAAGTGTTGCCAATACTTCTTTTAACCGCTCCGCTTTCTCCAAATCTCCTGTTGCTATTGCTTTTGCAATGCGCCTTTGACAAAGCTCTACGGCTTTGTCAAGTTGATCGGAAGGAATCACCTTTGTCTGATTGCTATACAAAGATTTATATCCGTCTTCAAGCGGAATTCCTCTTTTTTTCAGATAAGTTTCAAAGTCATCATAACTTTTTCCTTCGCGGATAGCTTTGCTTCTTAGTTCCATATAGTTTTGGAAATGACTTTTGGATTGTTGTGACAATGAAGCAGAAGCGTTTTTGTAGTATTTTAAACTTGCTTCTCCACCGTTTGCAACAATATCGGGCGATGCGTAAGTATTAACATCGGGAGCATAAGCGGAGGGGTCTTTCCCTCTTATGACACGGTTTAAATTCAATGTGTCGGAATGCCATATTTCTGCAATAAATCCCTGCATTTTAGAAATGTCAAGACTTCCGGACTGAGCCTTCTGTGTCATCTTTTCTCCCAGTGTATTGATTTGGTTGTTGATTTCACCAATCCAAAAATCACTCATTTCTTTTCCAAGAGCTCCGGAGATATTGTCGGCAACATATTTATATCCATCACTGAATGAGCTTTTCATTAACTACATCTCCATAAAAGAAGCCAAATAATCAAAATAAAACTTTAATACAGCGTATTCATACATCTGCTTTGTCAATTCCTTCTCAACATCTTTTCCTTTTTTAAAGTTAATCGCCTTTGGCACTATAAATGCCACAGCAGAAAGTAACATCAGCGGAGGAACTGCTGCAGTCAATAGACTTGCAGATGCCAAAAAAACGCCTTCAGACATAACTACTCCGGCGATCCCGCTTGCAGCAGCAGAAGCAGCAGAAGCACCACCAACTGCTGTACCAATGCCCGTAGCAGCACCCGTTGTTGCAAACACGGCAGAAGCAGTATTGCCGGCTTTATTCAAACTGTCTGATTGTTTCTTTTGCAGCGCTTCAATTGCCTTTGCGTGGTTATTTATATGATTTTTAAATTTTCTGCTAAGCGTTTGATAATTTTTAAAGAAATGATTATAAAGATGCTCGTGATCTCCGCTCTTAGTGATTGATTGAGGATCAACGGTAATAACGGCTTTGTTTCCGAGCCAACCAATATTTACACCATAACTTTCAGCATCATTGTCTTTAATAATAAGATTAGGTATAATATTTTTTGACGCCTGTGTTTCACCAATAAATAATAATTTTTGTTTTGATGAAGTGTGCGCACGGTTATCCTTATAAATATCGCTTGTCCAGATAGCCGAATCCACGGAACCGTCCATTATGCCGATGATCTTCTTGACATTCCCTTCTTCATCAATTTCGTCATCCTTAGAACTGATAAGCATAGACATAAGCTCACAATATACATCTGTTTTTTCGTCGCCTACGAGAATCAGCTTTTTACTGTTTCCATCAAACATATAGATGCCTCCTTAAAAATTAGTATACATTATTTTACTATTATTGTTTAGTTTAGTCAATAATTTTAACCTTATCTCCTTGCAGCATAAGCCACATATCCAGCCCTTGGCCGAAGGCTTCGGCGGTCATGGTGTAAACGCCGTTTTGCTCGCTTAACACCTTGGCGGTAGGGACCTTATCGAGCATGGCTTCCAGCACGCCGCTGTACTCAAATTTGACACGCTTCAGCTCGCCGCCGTACATATACAGCACGCGCTGACGGAACTCGCCGTCGCTGAATTTATCCTTGTACGGGATATCGAATTTCTCGCCTGTTTCCTTGATTTTTTCCATACGGTCAATGCGGAAAATAATCGGATAATCCACCTCAAAGCCGAAGGTGATCAAATAGAAATAGAACTCGTTAAACAGAATGGAAACCGGCTTTACCCTGCGCTTACTGCGTCTGCCGTCCTGACGGGAATAGTAAAATTCAATCACCTTTTGACCCACGATATATTCCGACAGCTGCCAAATCACCTCCAGCAGATCCTTACCGTGCTGCAGGGGCAGATAGTTGAAAAACTCGCTGCGGATGATTTTCTCCGCCGTGGCTCTGTCCTGCGGACTGATCTGCATCATCAGCTTTTGCAGCAGCTCCGTCATTTCTTCCTTATTGAAGGCACGGCTTTCGAGCAAAATTTTACACACGGCAAGCGCCTCCTTATTCGTCAGCCACTCCCGCTCCAAGCGCACAAGGTAATATGCATCCCGCGCCTTACTGTACTTGATAGCGGTTTCAAACTCGTCAAAATGCGTTTCCGCAAGATAGGCGCGCAGATCCTCAAAATCGCGCTGCACCGTTTTCTTGGATATGGCAAATTCGTTTGCTAACTGTTCTTTATTCAACTCCTCGCCCTTGTTCAGCCGTTCGTACATACTGAGCAGGCGAAAGCCCTTGTTGGCACTAAAATCTAAAAAATCCATTTTCTCACCTCATACGCATTATATCACAATAGATGGACAAATAAAGGGTAATTTACTATGCTCTTATAGCATTTTGCGCTGAATAAATCGTATTACTATCACAAAAAGCCATTGTATCCGCGTGTATACAATGGCTTAGCGATATAACTGTGCTAGGCACGGTTATTTTTTATTTCTCAAATTTTTAAAGAAGGTGCTGAGCAGGTCGGCACATTCCTGTTCCATCACGCCGCCGATGATCTCGGGATGGTGGTTATAGGGCAAGACGCTGAAATCAGCCACCGAGCCGAACGAACCGGCCTTGCTGTCATAAGCACCGAAATAGACGGTTCTGATCCGCGAATTGATCACTGCGCCGGCGCACATCGGGCACGGCTCCAGTGTAACGTACAGATCGCAGCCCTGCAGACGCCAGCCGCCGAGCAGCTTACAAGCCGCGTCAATGGCCTCCAGCTCCGCATGGCAAAGCGCATTATTGCTCGTCTCGCGGCGGTTACGGCCCGTGGCGAGGATCTTTCCGTCACGGACAATCACCGCGCCAACCGGCACCTCGCCCTCAGCGGCGCACTGCTGCGCCTCCTGCAGCGCGGCGCGCATAAATACGTTTTCCATCCGTTATACCTTCGTAATGTACTGAGAGGTCTCCCAGATCAGAATACAGAACGGGATAAAGAAGCCCGGCACAAGGCAGAGCAGCTTTTCCGCTAAATTCAGCGCATAGGGCTCCTTAGGTTCCTTTTCTGTTTTGGGCGGAAGCAATTCTTTTTTCACCAGCATATAGATCAGCGCCGCAACGCCTAGCACGATCCAGGCGATCACGATACCAGTGGCCACATTTTCCGCCACCGTTTCACCGGCTGCGTAATCCAATACCTCTTGCGTAACAGAAATGCCGTTATTGAGCGCATGAACCAGCATTGCCGGAATCACGCTGTCCGTTCTGACGGTAATATAGCCGAGCGCCAAGCCGACCAGCATCGCGAACACAAATTGGATCATATTACCGTGAATCAAGCCAAACACAATGCTGACAGCGATCACGCCAAAGGCCTTACCGTGCTTGCGCAGCACGCTGAGCGTGCAGCAACGGAAGGCATACTCCTCGAACAGGCCGGGGACGATAGAGGTGGAGAAGATTACAGCAATACTGGAAATAACACTGTTTGCGACCGGAAATTCCGGTTGGGAAAGCTCATAGCCAAACAGATCATAGATCCATATTACAAAATCGGTAATATAGTTGGCAGCCATGCAGCAGCCCATGCCAAAGCAAACCCACAAGGCCATCTTTTTGGCACCAAGCTTTTGAACAGGGATCAGCGGCTGTACCGATTTTTTCTTCATGATCAGCCACATCAGCGTAAACGGCACGGCGAGCGAGCAGACGTGCGTGGCGATAATGTTAAAGCAGTTCGCAAAGGTAGCGTCCGTTTCGATCAGATAATACTTCCCTGCACTGTCCAGCGCCCTCACAAACAGTACGCTGACAATGATCATAGCAATAATTGTCGCGCCGATGACAATGCCCTTGAGAATGATCTCATTGCGCTCCTTTTTGCGCTTATCCTTGTAATACATCATTTTTTGCCATTCAGGATTATTCGCTGCCGGCGCTATAAAGACAGGCTGCGGCCGGTAATACATCGGCGGCGCCTGATAATACGGCGGTGCTTGGTAATAGCCGTTCTGCTGTTGCGGCGGCTGATTGGTTTGCTGGGGATAATTTTCTGGATATTGGTTCATGTCTTAATTTCCTTTATCTAAAGAGTTGTTGCTAATTCTTTCAAATAGGCCTTCAGACCTTCACTGACCTCCGGATGCTGCAGTCCGACCTCAATATTCGCCTGCAGGATACCGAGCTTGTTGCCCATATCGTACCGAACGCCCTCGTAATCAACGGCGATCACACCGTCGCGCTGCGCCAGCGTTTTCATAGCGTCCGTCAGCTGCAGCTCATTGCCGGCTCCCTTAGGCGTATGCTCCAGGATCTCAAAGATCTCCGGCGGCATAACCACCCGGCCGAGGATGGAGAAATAGCCCATAATCTCCTCCGGCTTCGGCTTTTCGATCATATCGGTACACAGATGATTCCTGCCCTCCAGCGGTTCTGTTTTCAGCGAGCAGTACCGCGTGATTGCCTCTGCGTCAACCGCCTTAACGCCGACCGCGCCCTTGCCGTATTTTTCATAAGCTTCGATCAGCTGCTTCGTCACCGGATTGTCCGAAATGATCACATCGTCGCCGTACAGCACGGCAAACGGCTCGTCACCGACAAAGCTCTTAGCGCACAGCACCGCGTGGCCGAGGCCGCCCGTTTCCTTTTGGCGCAGGAAGTAGATGTTGCCGAGCTTAGCGGGCGCTTCCACATCCGCTAAAATATCTGCCTTGTCCGGATTGGCAGCCAGCTTCGTCTCCAGCTCAAAGGCGTGGTCAAAATGATCCTCGATCGCTTCCTTGCCGCGGTTGGTAATGATCAGCACCTCTTCAATACCGCTGGCAAACGCCTCCTCTACGATATACTGAATCGCCGGCTTGTCAACAATATTGAGCATCTCCTTGGGCACTGCCTTCGACGCCGGCAGTACGCGCGTACCCAGTCCGGCAGCAGGGATAATCGCCTTTCTGATTTTCATCTTCATCCTTCTCCTTTACAGCATCATACTGATAAAATACCATGCCAGCATTGCCAGCAGGGGCGGCAGATAAGCAGTGCCGCCGCGCTGCGCCAGGACCATTCTTTTCAGCTGCTCGCCGGCAAGCGGCACGCCGTCCTTCTCGACCGAAACCGACAGCGTATCCTCATCCAGCTGCTGCTTAATTTTTTTAACACGCTCTACCGCGGATTTTTTATACAGATAATCCGCACACGCGGCGAAAGCCACCGACAGCAGCACCGTCACCGCAATATACGCCAGACGGATCAGCATAAAGGTTTTATAATCGCTGAGCGCTGCCATCTCCGTCACCATAGCGGTCATATCACCGATACCGCGATCGCCCTGTGAAAGCGCCGTGGCATATTGCTCAAAGGCGGCGGCAGTGAGCGGCGCCAGCCTTGTCAGCGCAAAACCCTCCGCGTAGCCAAGCACAAAATCCAGCACGAACAGGAAAATGCCTTGTCGGTACATCTTACGGTAGAAAAAGTAATACGCACCGAAGAAAAAGGCGCCCCAGTTCCAACCGAGCCGTTTGCCGGTTTTTTCCTGCTTTTTAAATTTGCCGATAAAGCGCGGTACATTCGTACGCACCGTAGCTGCCACATCCGCCACGCTTTCGCCGTCGATCGTATCGGTATCCCTTTCATAAGGATTCTGCGACAGCGGTATCGCAAACGGTGAAAAGCCCTGGCGCGGCGCCGCCTCCGGTGACGCGTCGGCAGCCTCGGCGGCAGCATTGCGGTCAGCCAGCAGCGCTTTTGCTTCGGCAACAATGTCTTCGCTCGGCTTCTCCTTGGTTTCCTCGTAGAAGTTAAAGCCCTCGGCATGGCGCGCCTCGTTAGCGCAATGCGTCAGCTGCTGATAGCAGGCGCGGTGATGCGGCGTGCCGCAGTCGGGGCAAAAGACGACATCGTCGTCCTCCCGGAACGCTTTGCCGCAGACGGGACATTTTTGATTTTTCGTTAATTGCATAGCCTTCTCCCGAATATCAAGATATAAATAGTCACATTAATTATATCCTTTATAGGATAAAAAATCAATTATTTGTTTAAAATAGAGTAAATAGTTTATTAATCTTGCAAAATGCTGACGAATGCATTATAATATTAGAATAATTTTATGTTTGGAGACCTGTAATGATTATTTACGAAGAGCTGACGCAAAGGCTGAGTGCTTTTGAAAAGCCGATTCAGAATTTAAAAGAAGCGCTGAACATAGACGCGCTGACAAAAGAGATTGCCGCGCTGGAGGAGGACAGCGCACGTCCTGATTTTTGGGACGATATGGAAAACAGCCAAAAGACCATGCAGCGCATCGGCAGCCTGAAAACCAAGGTGGCCTCATGGGAAGGACTGAAAAACGACTATGAGGACGCGCTGGTTATGATTGAGCTGGCGGACGACGAGGAGGACGAAAGTCTTTATGACGACTGCGTTGCTTCCGTGAACAATATCGAAAAACGCGTAGAACAGATGACGCTTTCCACCCTGCTGAGCGGCGAATTTGACGACAGCAATGCGATCCTGACCTTCCACGCCGGCGCCGGCGGTACAGAGGCTCAGGACTGGGCTGAAATGCTGTTCAGAATGTACAACCGCTGGGGCGAGCGCCACGGCTACAAGGTATCCACGCTGGATTATCTTGACGGCGATGTAGCCGGTATTAAAAGCGCTACCATTCTGATCGAGGGCGAAAACGCCTACGGTTACCTGCACGGTGAAATGGGTATTCACCGGCTGGTGCGCGTATCGCCGTTCGATTCCTCCGGCAGGCGGCACACGTCGTTCGCCTCGCTCGAGGTCATGCCCGAGATCAACGACGATGTCGAGGTTGAGATCCGTGAGGAGGACATCAAGATGGATGTTTACCGTGCCTCCGGTGCCGGCGGCCAAAAGGTCAACAAGACCTCCTCTGCCGTGCGTTTAACCCACATTCCGACCGGCATTGTCGTATCCTGCCAGATCGAACGCTCACAGCACCAGAACCGCGAGGTGGCAATGCGTATGCTGAAATCCAAGCTGGTGGAGATCAAGGAACGCGAAAATTTGGAAAAAATCGAGGACATCAAGGGCGACCAAAAGGAGATCGCCTGGGGCTCACAGATCCGTTCTTATGTATTCATGCCTTACACCATGGTCAAGGACCACCGCACGAATTTTGAAATGGGTAATATTACCGCTGTCATGGACGGCGATCTGGACGGCTTTATTAATGCATATCTGAAAATGAAAAGTATAGAAGGTAGTGAAAACAATGACTAACATTATCACCAACATGGACGTAACCACCCTGAGCGGCTTTGCCGTACATCTGCTGGCCTCCGCTGTATTAGGCGCGCTGATCGGCTTAGAGCGTCAGTATACACGCCACCCTGCCGGCATCCTGACGAACCTGCTGGTTTGTTTAGGCTCCTTTGCCTTTACGGCATTTTCCTACTTATGCTTCCGTCAGGGCGTTGACCTTACCCGTGTGGCCGCCGGTATTGTATCCGGTATCGGTTTTCTCGGTGCCGGCGTGATCCTGCGCGATGGCGGCAATATCCGCGGTCTGAACACTGCGGCAACCGTGTGGTCCAGCGCCGCCGTCGGCATCCTCTGCTGTATCAATAACCTACTGTACGCAGCCATGGTAGCCGCCGCGATCGTGTTCCTGCACTTAGTGCTGCATCCCCTGTCTCAAAAGCTGGACAAAATCAGAAGATATGACAAAACAGCCAGTCCGGACGAGGAAGCCGTGTACCGTATCTCCGTTGTCTGTCCCGAGGAGCAGGAGCTGGAAATCAGGAAAAACATCATGAGTGTTATCAAAAATGAACCCAATGCGTTGTTACATACGCTGGAAACCGTTAACAGCCATTCTGACGAAAACAACAAGAAGATCCGCGCGTATATCACCACACGCACCAACGATGACTCGCTGATCGAAAGCATGATCACAAAGGTCAGCAAAAACGAGGGCGTTATCTCGGCAGGCTGGAAAATCGATCATGATTAACAAGGCTGGCAGATACAATTTTTAACAAGCATAATCCGCCTCCCGTATCGCACAATGATACGGGAGGTTTTATCATGAAAAAAATTGCTTGTTTGCTGCTGACGGCGGCGGTGATCACCGGCCTGTTCAGCGGCTGCACCGTTAAGGTAGAGGAGCCGACCGTGCCGGAGCAGGGCGTTTCCGGCACAGCAACCGAAGCGCCGACAGACGACAGCACGACGGCAGCGCCGTCCGCAAAGGCCGTCGCCGGCACGGAGGATCTGTCCGTCGAAAAAATTATATGGGGACCCGGCACGATCGAAGCGCACGAGCAGCCGTCGGAGCCGCTGCGGCTGCAGGAACAATACGCTGCGCTCAGCGCAGAATGGCTGCTGGAGGATCAGGAGAAGATTGCGCTGACCTTCGACGAGGGGTATGAAAACGGCTATACGCCATCGATTCTCGATACCCTGAAGGAAAAAGACGTCAAAGCCATTTTCTTCGTCACTTACGATTTTGCGCGCGACAATCCGGAGCTGGTACAGCGCATGCTCGAGGAAGGACACACCGTCGGCAATCATTCCTATCATCACTATTCCATGGATGAGCTGGATACCGACACCGCCCGTGAGGAGGTCACCTTCCTGCATGATTATATCAAGGAGAATTTCGGCTACGATATGCAGTACTTCCGCTTTCCGAAGGGTGAATTTTCGGAAAAAACGCTCGGTATTTTGCAGGAGCTCGGGTATCGTAGTATTTTTTGGTCCTACGCTTACGCCGATTGGGATCCGAACGACCAGCCGGCGGAGGATGCGGCCTTCGCCAGGATCTGTGAAAGCACCCATCCCGGAGAGATCATGCTGCTGCACGCCGTCAGCGCCACCAACGCCGCCATACTCGGCAGGGTGATAGACGATGTTCGCCAGCAGGGCTATACCTTTACCACCGCACTGGAATAGGAAACAGCAGTTGACTCACAACAGCAGTGAGCCGACTGTTTTTTCATTTTAAAAAAATCAAAACCAAGCAGCATTATTGACTATTTTTATACATTTGTATAGGATTGTTCCTTGCATTTTAAAATAATTGTGCTATAATACTTAGGATAAAATAGCTCATATACTAATTATATATAAATAGGGGTGAGAAAATGAAACCGTCAAGAGGTAACGAGCCTGCACCGGATAGGACCTATACTGCCGAGGAGCGCATTGCCCTGAAATATGACCTTCTGCGCGAAAAGATCATTAGCTCTTTTCAGCGCGGCAGCCGCATATTAAAGATCACAAAGATCGTAGCGACAGTATTTTTTTTGCTGTTCACACTGGCCGGCATCGGGATCAGCCACCGCACCGGTCACGAGATACAGTGGCTGCAGGCGTGGATACTGCTGATCTTTTTCAATGTGATCGTATTTGTACTGGCCGATTACGCCAAATACCTGGTCGAGGACAAGGTCATTCCCTATCTGGAGGACGACGAGCAGGTGGAATTCGGAGAATACGACATCTTCCTTGAGGACAACGACGACGAGGAAGAAGACGACGAGGAAGAAGAAGCATGAAAAACATCGGAAAAATCTTCTTACGCGATATCAAAAATATTTTTACCAACTCCATGGCGATCATACTGGCTGTCGGCATTGCTGTGCTGCCGTCGCTTTACGCCTGGTTCAACATATATGCCAACTGGGACCCTTACGGCGCGACCGGCAATATGCAGGTAGCGGTCGTCATTGAGGACGAGGGTTTCCGCTTTCATGATATTGACATTGACGTCGGCGCACAGATTGAGGCGAACCTCAAGGCAAACGACGCGATCGACTGGCAATTTGTATCTAAAACAGAGGCCATGGAGGGCATCGAATCCGGTAAGTATTATGCCGGTATCGAAATTCCGGCCGGCTTTTCAGAATCACTGACCAGCATCGCGACCAGTGATTTCAAGCAGCCGCAGATCACCTACTACGCCAATGAAAAGAAGAATGCTATCGCCACGAAAATCACCGATAAGGTGGTACAGACCGTACAGCAGGAGGTCAACGAATCCTTTGTCACGACCGTCATCAACGTGGTAGGCTCGCTGATCGACGTTGTGGCAGACGCCACCCAAAGCGGCGCCATGGATACCTTTAACGACCTGCAATCCAAGATTGACGCCGCCAGCGACACCATCACCTCCGTACAGAAAACCGTCGACAGCTTTCAGGACGTCATCACCCTGTCCAAAACGCTGAGCGACGCGGTAAACGACAATCACCTGAACGAGGTGATGAACAGCACCACCGAGCTGCTGGCCTGCGGCACCGATATGACAAAGCTGCTGCAGAGCAGCATTGACGGCATCACGACCTCCGTTGATACCGTGCTCAGCCAGACCACGGTGACGCTGGACGAAACAGCAGCACTCATTGATGGGATCAGTAATAAAAGCGCTGCCGATGCGGCAGAGCCGATCGCCGAGGCGCGGGCAAAGCTGCTGGAACTGAAGGCACGGCTGACAACCGTCAAGGACACGCTGGAAAATGTTAAGACCTATCTGCCGATCGAGCTGCCGGCGATTGACGAGGCCATCGCCAAGCTGGACAAACGAATGGCAGAAATCGATACCGTTGTAGGTATGCTGGATCAGGCGGCGAGCGGCGCAACGCAGGCGGAGGTCAAAAAGATCACCGACGCAATCAGCAACCTCGGCGGCGATCTGACAACAATCCGCAATGATTATAAAACCGACATTCAGCCGGTCATCAACGAAAATCTGAGCGCGCTGCTGGAGCTTCTGCGCGTGACCGGCGATTTTGTCAGCGATCTGAACGGCGATATGCCGGCTCTGCAGGCGCTGACAGCCGGTATCGACAGCTCCGTACAGAGCGGCGAGGAAATCATCAGCTCTGTGGACAGCCTGCTGTCCGGTATCAAAAAGCAGCTGGATTCCCTTTCTGATAAGATTGAGGGACTGGGCGAAAGCGAAATCCTGAACACGCTGCAAAATATGTCCGCTACCAATTCCGAGCAGCTCGGCGCGTTCCTCGCCTGTCCTGTTCTGATTGAGACTGACAAGGTCTACAGCATCGAAAATTACGGCACGGCCATGGCCCCGTTCTACAGCACGCTGGCAATCTGGGTCGGCTCGGTCATCCTGATTGCCGTGGTGAAAACGGCTATCAAACGCAAGAGCGAGATCGGAGAACGGGTCGGCACCACCCAGGGCTATTTTGGCAGAATGTTAACGTTTTTGGCCTTTTCAGTGGTGCAAGCGTTAATCATCTGCTTAGGCGATCTTTACTTTTTGAAGATACAGTGCCTGCATCCGGCTAAGTTTATATTCGCCGGCATTGTCGCCGCCATCGCCTTTACGGTATTCATCTATTCGCTCGCCTATACCTTCGGTGACATCGGCAAGGCGATCGTCATAATATGCCTCGTTATCCAGATCGGCGGCTCCGGCGGTACGTTCCCGATCGACGTCACGCCGAACTTCTTCCAGACGCTGAATCCGTATATGCCCTTCACCTTCGTGATCAACGCGATGCGCGAATGTGTCTGCGGCACCTACGCGAACGACTACTGGATCGACCTGCTGAAGCTCTGCGCTTACATCGGCGTCGGACTGGTTGTCGGTATCGGCGTGAAATTCCTGGTGAAAAAGCCCATTCGCTTCTTTGAAAAGCGCATAGAAAAGACCGGATTGTTTTAATGCGTTTCCCCTTAGCCATAGCACTCGCATTTGAACCACGGTTTAAAAAGGCTGATTTGCGCGTACGGTAAGGAGAAAAATGTACAGATGCGCCATTTTCAGCGATTTTGGGCTGTCGGGTTCAAGTCACCTATGCTTATGTAAAGCCTTCTATTGCAAAGTGCCGCGCGGCGTGATAAAATATAGACATCATAAAGCGAAGGAGGGGGAAACATGGCAGAGCTTTCCAGAGAAGGTCATCGCCGGCGTGTAAAGGACGCTTATCTTGAAAACGGGCTTTCCGGCATGGCGGACGCCAATGTGCTGGAGCTGATCCTGTTTTATGCCATCCCTCGCCGTGACACTAAGGAACTGGCATACAGCCTGCTGAATCACTTTAACGGAAACCTGGAAGCAGTGCTGTCCGCCACGCCGGAGGAGCTAGCAGCCGTGGACGGCATCGGTGACTCCGCCGCGATCCTGCTTTCACTGTTTAACCGCGTGAGCAGCCGCATCAGCACCCAGCGCAACGGCGCTGTGGTAAGGTTCGACAGCTATCACGACGCCAAGGCATATTGTCAAAACCTGTTGGGGCTGTCGCCCTGTGAGCAGACGGTGCTGATCACACTTGATAATAATATGCGCATCTTGGCAGTACATACCGTAGCAGAGGGCACTGTCAACACCGCCGTGATCGAGCCGCGCAAGCTCATCGAGCTGGCGCTCCGCGACAAATGTGCTTCCGTGATGCTGACGCATAATCACCCGAACGGCAGCTTTATCCCCTCACCGGAGGATATGACAGTAACGCAACAGCTGTACCGTCTGTTTGCCGCCCTGAACATTCGTCTGGCTGACCATATCATCGTCGGCAGCGACGGCTCGCTCTCCATGAAGAACGACGTGCGCTACGCCGCCCTGTTTTCATAACACGCAGCTGTTATCTTTCGATGATTACCGATTGCAAAAGATAAAGGCTAAAGGCATTGCCAAGAAGGAAAAGCCCTGAAATTCAAAAAGCTACTCTTGACTTTTATAAGGGCAAGAACAAAAAAGAATTCATAAGCTTCATGACGGCTTGCCGAAGAATTTTTTGGAGGAAAACAATATGGAAGATGATAAAATAATACAGATGAAAATATTCAGCGGGGATCCCAACAAGCTGATTATGTGCGAGTTAACAACCAGTAATGTCCGGGCATATCGAGTTTCCCGAAACGAGCTGCAGGAATTCGGCAAACGCGAGGACGCTCATAACACCGGTATATATTTTTTATTCGGCAAAGACGACTACAATAACACAACCGTCTATATAGGCGAAGGGGAAGACATATTAGTTCGGTTAAAACAGCAGCTATTTTTAAAAGACTATTGGAATGTTGCAATTGTCATTATAAGTAATAACAATTTTTTAAACAAGGCGCATATTAAATACCTTGAAAACGAATTCTATTCTCTTGCTATTGAATCTGCACGAGCAGTTGTAACAAATAAAAATACGCCAACAAGATCCTCTGTTTCAGAATATGATGCTGCGACACTTAACAGATTTATTAACGATACAAAACTTTTGGTGAATACATTAGGCTACAAGGTTTTTGATTTAGTTGACGAAGATACTGAAAGTAAATTACCGTTGTTCTACATAAAAGCAGCAAGAGGTGCAAATGGTGCCGGCAAAATAGTTACCGATGGATTTGCCGTGTTAAAAGGAACCTCTATTGCCACATCTGTTACAAAAAGCTACCCCTCCGGCAGCAGCAAAAGACGTCAGTATCTGATAGAAAGCGGCATTATTAATTCGGATTATGTTTTTGTAAAGGATTATGTATTTAACAGCCCTTCCTCCGCTGCACAAATTGTCATGGGCAGAAGCGCCAACGGGTTGACCGAATGGAAAACGGAAACCGGTCAAGTATTAAAAACAATAATTGAAATCTTATAACAGCAAAAAGGCTAATTGATTACAGAAAATCAATTAGCCTTTGTTATGTTTAGTTAGGATGATTTCACTAATGTTGCCATTTTGTTGCCACAAGGCGTTTCAAATTGCAATAAAGTGAGTGTTTATGCGCCTTTCAGGACTTTGGGTTCTTATTCCCACTCGATGGTGGCGCTTGGTTTTGGGGTGAGATCGAAGAGGACGCGGTTAACGTTCTCCACCTCTGTTGTGATGCGCTGGGTAATGTGCTGCAGGAGGTCAAACGGCACGTTCTCGACCGTGGCGGACATGGCGTCCTTTGTATTGATCGCGCGGATGATCACAGGATAGGCGTAGGTACGCTTACCGTCCTTGATACCGGTGCCTTTAAAATCAGGTACAGCGGTGAAATACTGCCAAACCTTGCCCTCCAAGCCGTTCTTGGCAAATTCTTCCCGCAGGATGGCATCCGATTCTCTGACGGCTTCCAGTCTGTCACGGGTAATAGCGCCGAGACAGCGCACGCCGAGGCCCGGGCCCGGGAACGGCTGACGATAAACCATGCTATCCGGCAGGCCGAGCGCCTTACCGACGACTCTGACCTCATCCTTAAAGAGGAGCTTCACCGGCTCTACCAGCTCAAACTGCAGATCCTTCGGCAGACCGCCGACATTATGGTGTGCCTTGACACCGTCGTCCGATTCCAGAATATCGGGATAAATGGTACCCTGTGCCAAAAATTCAATGCCGTCCAGCTTTCTGGCTTCCTCTTCAAACACGCGGATAAATTCCGCACCGATGATCTTTCTTTTCTTCTCCGGCTCAGCAACGCCTGCCAGCTTATCAAGGAAGCGGTCTACAGCGTCCACATAGATCAGGTTCGCGTCCATCTGATTACGGAACACCTCGACCACCTGCTCCGGCTCGCCCTTGCGCAACAGGCCGTGATTAACGTGTACACACACCAGCTGCTTGCCGATCGCCTTGATCAACAGCGCGGCAACGACCGAGGAATCCACACCGCCGGACAGGGCCAGCAGCACCTTCTTATCACCGATCTGTGCCTTCAGCGCCGCCAGCTGTTCTTCGATAAACGCATTCGCCAGCGCCGGCGTCGTGATTCTTTCCATTGTGTCAGGTCTTTTGTTTGCATCCATATCTATTTTTCCTCCTGAAAATAATTTACTTTGAAAGTCTGTCGTTAACGCCCTCATAACGGCCGGCAAGCACCGCCCGTGTGGCCTTGCCAAAGGATTTGCGCATCAGCTTCATGCTGCCCTTAAATTCCTTCTTCGTCCCTTTATCGATGGCCTTCCAAGCAGCCTTACCGCCCTTGAGCGTAGCGCCGACATGGCGCTTGACATCCAGCAGGCCGCGCTGACCGGTTCCCTCAATCACCTCACCGACCACCAGCGCCACCGCGTCGCTCTGCGCCGGTGTAATATTATCGCGCACGGCATGGAACATCAAATCAGAAATCTTGCTCTTTTTATTCGTACCCTTTTTGGCAATACGCAGCTTGTCGCCGTCAAACAGCCAAGTGAGCATATCATGCTGCATCGCACCGGTGAGCTTGCTGCTCTTCACGGCGATATAATCGTCATCATGCGCCAGCATCATACCGATGAACGAGGACTGCGGCACAAAGTGACGGTAACGCGGCAACAGCTCGTTATACACCGCTCTGTCTCCCTGCAGGTAATCATAGCTGGCAAGACCGGGGCCGTCGTTATTATAAAGATACTTCACGCGATCACGGATCTCCTTAGGAGAATTCATCACGGCATACTGCGCCACATAGCCGCCCTTTGAGTGGCCGCAAACGATCAGGTCGCCGTCAAAGCGTTTCGCCGCCTCGGCAAGATAGGCCAGCGACAGCTCGTCGGACGGCGTACCGCCGGCGGTAAGGATATTCAGGTCCTCCTCCCAGCCGATCAGCGTATCATCCGTGCCGCGGAACATCACCAACACCTCGCCGGTAGGGAGCAGATAGGTTGCCGCGTTAAACTGCACCGCCGGACGCTTGCCGTAATTATCGGTACAGGCAACCACCTTGATTTCACTGTAACGCTTTTGCTCCGCCATGGCCATCAGCAGCTGACTGATCCCCTTCACCAGCACCAAGCCGACCGGCTGATGCTTATTACCGCGCAGGGCAAACAGCTTTTGACACGCCTCACTGAACGGTACCGGCTCATCGTCAAAGCTGGGGGAAACCGCCTTGTCCAGCGGCATATAAAAGCTCATGTTGATAGCCACGTTATCCTCGTCGCAAAACGGCTTTTCGCTAAAAGGAATATGGCCGTAATTTCTGACATAATCAATGACGTGTGACATTATGATTCCTCCTCTGCTTCCGCATCATTTTCTTGCTTATGTTTGTTTTTAAAAATGATAAATTTACTGAAAATATAATTCAGCACTACTACCAGCACGCTGACAAGCGCCTTGGCCCAAAAGCCCTCGATCCCGAGCAGGCTTTGGCGCAGGCCAAGCATCACCAACGCCGGAATACCGAACCATTCAAACAGACCGGTAAACAGCCGCGCCGCCACAAATTCCCACAGCTCGCGCAGCACCGTCCCTGCTTTCCACGATTTCGATTCAAACACCCACAGCTTATTGGTAACGTAGGCGACCAGCACGCTGGCGATCCAAGCCACCAGGTTAGCCACAAACAGCAGCGTCAGCGCCTTGCCGGAATTGCCGCTGAACAGCGAAAACACAACGTTGTCGCTGCTTTCGACCGCCGAAAGATCAACGTGGAGCAGCCGCACCATCACGGCATACACGACCCAGTTCACCAGGGTAGTCACCACACCGAAAAACAGGTAACTGATAACCTCTTTATATTTCACGATCAATGCTTTTATTTTTTCCATAAGCTTCTCTCTCCAATATGTTTTTATTATAGCATACTGTAAAAACAAATTCAAGGCTGCCCACGACAACCTTGAATTTGTTGATGGAAGGATGTTCATTTTTATTCCCTCAGCGCGCGGATCGCATTCAGGACCGCGATCACCATCACGCCTACATCGGCAAAAATCGCCAACCACATATTCGCGATACCCAGCGCGCCAAGCACCAGGCACAGCAGCTTGACGCCGATCGCAAAGTAAATGTTTTCGTAAACAATGCGCAGGCATTTGCGCGAAATGCGAATAGCGACGGCAATTTTTTCAGGATTATCGTCCATCAGCACCACATCCGCAGCTTCGATCGCGGCGTCAGCGCCGAGCGCGCCCATCGCAATGCCGATGTCCGCACGGGACAGCACCGGCGCATCATTGATGCCGTCACCGGTAAAGGCCAACAGCGCCTTGGGTTCTTTTTGCTGCAGCAGCGTCTCTACCTGCGCCACCTTGTCCGCCGGCAGCAGCTCGCTGTGCACCTCGTCGATCCCGAGCGTATCGGCCACCTGCTGCGCCACAGCGGCATTATCGCCGGTCAGCAACACCGTCTTTTTCACGCCGCACTGCCGCAGCGCCTGCATCGCGGCCGGTGCGGATTCCTTAATCTGGTCGGCAATCAGCAGTGAGCCGAGGAATACACCCTCCTCCGCCACATATACAACGGTTCCCACGCCGCTGTTCGGCACAATGGCAACCGAAAGGCTTTCCATCAGCTTACGGTTGCCGACAGCTACCTGCCTGCCGTCCACGGTAGCCGTAACGCCGTTACCGCCGATCTCATGCACGTCCGTCACGCACCGGCTCTCCGGCGGTTCGTGACAAGCCGCCTTGATGCTTTGCGCAATAGGATGGTTAGAATACGCCTCCGCCATGGCGGCTGTTGTCAGCAGTCGGTCTGTACTCACACCGTCGGCAGGACACAGCTCGCTCACCGCAAACACGCCCTTCGTAACGGTGCCGGTTTTATCCATGACGACATATTTCGTTTTGGAAAGCGCCTCCAGATAGCGCGCGCCCTTGACTAAAATTCCCTGCTTTCCGGCGCCGCCGATTCCGGCAAAAAAGGTAAGCGGAATACTGATAACCAGCGCGCACGGACAGCTGATAACTAAAAAAGTCAGCGCACGGTACAGCCACGTGCTCCATAGTGCGTCGCTGCCCGCTAACAGCCGTATCGCCGGCGGCAGCACTGCCAGCGCCAGCGCCGCGGCGCAGACTGCAGGCGTATAAACGCGCGCGAACTTTGAAATAAACTGCTCCTGCTTCGCTTTTTTCATCGTGGCATTTTCGACCAGCTCCAGAATTTTGGACACCGTAGAGTCACCAAACGCCTTCGTGGTACGGATCCGCAGCACGCCGTTCATATTGACGCTGCCGCTGATTACCTCGTCCCCGACAGTGACCTCGCGCGGTACGCTCTCACCAGTCAGGGCAACAGTATTCAACGTTGCGCTGCCCTCCAACACAACGCCGTCGATCGCTATTTTTTCACCGGTCGAAACCACCAGTACGCTGCCGACCGGTACTGCTTCCGGTTCCGTTTCCTGTTCACCGTCCTCGGTTTCCACAACACAGGTATCCGGCCGCAGATCCATCAGCGCGGTAATACTGCGGCGGCTCTTGCCGACAGCAGCGCTTTGGAACAGCTCCCCGATCTGATAAAACAGCATTACGGCGATCGCCTCGCTGTAGCTGCCGTTCTCCTTGATCGCCAAGGCAAAGGCGCCGACAGTAGCGATTGCCATCAAGAAATTTTCATCAAACACCTGGCGGTTTAAAATTCCTTTAAACGCTTTTTTCAGCACATCATAGCCGATGATAAAATACGGCACTAAAAACAGTGCTGCGCGCAGCCATCGGTTATCCAGCGGAACAAAGGAAAGCACCGCCAGCAGCACGCCGGCAATCATAATGCGGCACAGCATTTTCTTTTGTTTTCTGCTCATTGCGTCCCTACGCCTCTATCTCAAAATCACTGTCGACCTTGCGGCAGGCCTTTAATACTTTTTTCATCACAGCCTTTTCGTCCGCGCCGTCCTCAAACTCGACATTCATCTTCAGCGTCATAAAATTAACCGCCGCTGCTTTCACGCCGTCCACCTTATTGGCAGCAGCCTCCGCCTTATTGGCACAGTTGGCACAGTCGACTTCAATACGATACGTTTTTTTCATCACCATACTCCTTATCAGTCAAATTCACGTTTAAACACATGAATAATTGTTCATTTGTTCATCACTATTATAACATATTCTATGTAAAAGTCAATCCCTCTGCGCTGTTTTTTTAATAAAGCCGCTGTCCGCAAATCGTGCCTCTCCAAAAACGGCTCTTGATATGAAGGGGGCAATGGAGTATAATGGGCATACAGATTATATTAGAAGCACGGAGAGATACCATGAATTTTCATACCCTTCCAAACGGCATGGCCGACGGCTTTGTCGTCATCAAAAAATGTGAAGAAAAAAAGGCTAAAAACGGCTCTGCTTATCTGGATCTTGTCATCGGTGACAAGGACGGCGAAATGAGCGCAAAAATGTGGGATTTTAAGGGCGGCAGCTTTGAACAGGATATGATCGTGCGCGTTCGCGGCGTGGTAGAGCAGTATAACGGCAGAGACCAGTTCCGTATTTCACAGATCCGACCGGCGCGCGAGGGCGACGAATACAACCTGGCGGACTTGGTACCGGCGTCAGAGATCGGCGGCGAGCAGCTGTTTGCGATGCTGCACCGCAAGGTGGAACGCTTTGAAAACAACGATCTGAAGGCCATTGTACTGAAGATTATCGACGAGCACCGCAGCGAGCTGATCACCTACCCGGCAGCCCTGCGCCTGCATCACGCGATGGTGGGCGGCCTGCTGTATCACACGATGAGCATCGTGCTGCTGGCAGAGTCTGTCTGTCAAATCTATCCGAACGTGAACCGCGAGCTGCTGCTGGCCGGCGCGATTTTGCACGACGTAGCAAAGACCTGGGAGCTGGAAACCGGCAAGACGGGGATGGCGAAGGGCTATACCGTCGAGGGCGAGCTGATCGGTCACTTGGTCAAGGGTGCGATCTATATCAACGACGCCGCCCGCGAGCTGGGGATCGACAGCGAATACGTCGCCCTGCTGGAGCATATCGTGATTTCGCACCACGGGGTACCGGAATACGGTGCGGCAGTGCGTCCGATGTTCTTGGAGGCGATTATCCTGTCGGCGCTGGATAACCTGGACGCCACCGTCTATGAAGTCAATGCGGCCACCGATAAAGTGGAGCCGCACAAATTCACCGACAGGCAGTGGGCGCTGGATAACCGCAAGCTGTACAACCACGGGCTCGGTGCGACCGGTCACCGCGTCAATTTCACGGAGAGCGAGGAATAAGAAATGGGAATGACGAACGACGTCACACAGGATCGCTGGACAGAAATTGCCGTCACCGTTGCCACCGCCGATCTCGAGCTGGCCGGCAGCATCGCCAACATGGTCGTCCCGTACGGCATCTATATCGAGGATTATTCCGCGCTCGAGGAGGAAACCCTGGCCATTGCGCACATAGACCTGATCGAAGAAACACTGCTACAGCGTGACCGTACGAAGGGTATTATCCATATCTATGTGAATCCGGAGGAAAATCCGCTGGAAGCGACCGCTTTTTTGACGGAGCGGCTGAACAGCTGCGGCATTGCGCACGACGTCACTGTCGCTGACTGCCGCGTTGAGGACTGGCAAAACAACTGGAAGCAATACTTTAAGCCAATGCCGATCGGCAAGCGGCTGCTGATCCGGCCGCTGTGGGAAACTGAGTTTGAGGCTGACGGCCGACAGGTACTGAACATTGAGCCGGGGCTGGCCTTCGGCACCGGCGCACACCCTACCACCCGTCTGTGTTTGGAAACGCTGGAGGATTATATCCGTCCCGATTCCACCGTGCTGGACATCGGCTGTGGCAGCGGCATTCTTTCCATCGCGTCGCTGCTGCTCGGCGCAAAAAGTGCCTTTGGCGTTGATATCGACTCGCTGGCGGTTAAGACTGCGGCGGCCAACGCCCGCGAAAACGGCTTTACCGCGCCGGTGTTCACCGTCGTACAGGGCGACCTTTCCGAGAAGGTCAGCGGCAAATTCAAGATCGTGGTAGCCAATATCGTGGCCGACATTATCATGCAGTTCAATACGCAGGTCGGCGCTTTTTTAGAGGACGGCGGCGTGTATATCACCGGCGGTATCATTGAAGCGCGCGAGGACGATGTGCTGCGCTCCTTTGACGCCAACGGCTTCACGGTGCTGGAGCGCCGCGAAAACAACGGCTGGCTGGTATTTGTGCTGCAGCGCGCGGCACAGGACTAGTTATACCGGCAGATTTCGCCATATTTAATGTAATTGACTATTGCAATCAATTTGTCAAAAGTGTAAAATATACGATGTAATGTAAATATTTGACAGGAGTGATGACATGAAAATTGCTAAGGAATACGGCACCTTCGATTTGCAGGGCAATACCGACTTTGCCGTAGAAGAGATCACTGCACTTTGTAACGATGTCGGCCCGCGCCGTCCCGGCTCGCCCGAAGAGCTGAAGGCGCAGCAGCACATGCAAGACGTTATGGAGCAATACAGCGACGAAACCAGAATTGAATCCTTTACGCTGCACCGTCAGGGCTTTATGGGCTTTATCCCGTTCACGGTCGCCTGCGGCGTTATCTCGGTATTCCTCAACTGGTTCGTCAGCCCGGTAGCGGCCTTCATTCTCTGCGTGCTGGCCTTTGTACCGTTGCTGTTTGAATTCTTAATGTACAAGGAATTTGACGATTTTCTTTTCCCGAAGCAGACCTCCCATAATATGATCGCCACCAGGAAGCCGACAGGAGAGGTAAAAAAGCGCATTGTACTGGTAGGCCATTCCGACAGTCAGTTTGAATGGAAGCTGAATTACCTGCTGGGCGGCTTACAGGCGAAGCTGTTTGTAGAAATTCCTGCCGTAGTTGGCTTGGTGATCCAAACGATCTATGCGTTGGTATGCCTGATCGTTGCCCACGGTGGAGCGGCGCGCACCATCCAAAACAACGCGCGCTGGTTCTTCATTCTGTTCTTCGTCGTCAGCATCGTAATGATCCCGTTTGAGATCTCCTTTATCTTCTTCCAGTCCTGGCACGACAGCGTACCCGGCGCTTCGGATAACCTGTCCGGCTGTTACACGGCGATCGGCGCTGTCAAGGCGCTGGATGAGGCCGGCGTAAAATTTGAAAACACCGAGGTAGTCGTGGTGTGCTCCGGCTCAGAGGAGGCAGGCCTGCGCGGCGCAAAGGCCTTTTCCAAGAAGCATGAAAAGGAGCTGAAGGAAATTCCTACCGCTGTTGTGGCGCTGGACACCTTCCGCGATTTGGAGGACATGGCGATTTATGACCGCGATCTTTCCGGCACGGTTCAGCACGATTGGGGCGTTAAGCACCTGCTGAAAAACGCAGCGGCTAACTGCGGCTATGACCTGCCGTTTGAATCCATCTACATCGGCGGTTCCGACGCAGCTGCCTTTACGCAGCGTAAGATCCCGGCCTCCTGTCTGGCCGCCATGAATCCCGATCCGCCGAGATATTATCACACCCGTCTTGACACACCGGAAAATATGCGCCCTGAGGCCATTACCGCCGGTTTGGAGATCGTGATCGAAACGCTCTGTATGTACGACAAAGAGGGCTGCCCAACAAAAGAATAACAACAGTGAAAAAAGCGGTTCCATTAGGCGAGATGCTACAACGAAGTTTTATATCAATATAAGAACAAGGGCGAGAGTAAAATCTCGCCCAAAAATTATGCATCTTTGATTTTTCAATAGTGACATAGGATATACCAAAGAAAGACTAAACGGATAAATCGCAAATATCTCATGAGCAGGCCAATACTTTTTTGCCAAAATCTCCTGATAAATCCTTAAAAGATATTTACAATGAAATTTGCAATATACGGTTGTATATGGTAAAATGTACACATAATCATTTGGCGGAGCCTTCAGCGGAGTAACTGGCTCACTCCATTCTGTTTGGCAACAAGAGGTATTTATACATCAAAACATTCCATAAGCAGCGATTATTGGATTTGTAAAATAGAAGGAGTTATGCTAAAAGATAAAAGCGACTATTATATAAAGGAATTGAACAAAATTATACCGGATTTACTAATCCCAGCTCGAACAAGCAAAATATTGATAAACAGGCGTTTGAAAATTTTAATGAATTATTATCGACTATACAGAACAATATAAAAAATGATAATAGTATACCTAAACAAATAGTTGGAAAACAATTTGATATATATGTTGCGCTATGCACTGAAAGTCAATATTGTGAATTTGATTCCGATTTATTTATTAAAACAGCAGAGTATGAAAGTTTTTTGTCAAAACTTTTTAATACTCCACTATAAGAGGAATAGGAGAAATAATGATGTTTAATGAGTTTTTAGAGTTTTTTGGGAGTAATATACAAATCAATATAACTGGTAGCTCTTATGACACATTTTTGGACAATTTTGAAGGACAGTCATTTGGGGAAGGGTTGTTTAGAGCTTTTGACAAGAAGAAAATAGCCTATTGGGAAAATACTGTTTCAACTGCATATCCTCATTTCAAAAATCAGTTCAATCTATTTGGCTATGATTGGCTTGGTAGATGTTTTGCTATTGATTTGCGTAATAATACAAAAGGTAATATCTTGATGTTTGAAATAGGAACCAAAGACGTTTTAGAAATACCATGTGATTTTTTGAATTTTCTTAATCAAGAAATACCTCAATATACTGATGCCTGTTTGGCTTTAAATTTCTATCGTGAGTGGTTAATGGTTTCAAAAAAGTTTATATCCAATTATCGATGCGTAGGTTATAAAGTGCCACTATTTTTAGGCGGAGAAGATTCTATTGACAATCTTGAAGATATAGATATGGATGTTTATTGGCATATTCTTTCTAAACTATAATCTATTTTGGTATTTTTAAAGTGGAGAGAGCAAAAACTCTTTCCACTTTAATGTCAATATGATATGGAAAACCGCTTGAAATCAGTACAGAATGATGGGACACATCATTATTTTTCAAAGATAATCCGAAACACTCCCCAAAACAACCATCTGCCAAAGGGTAAAAGTGCGGCTGAAAAAGGATAGTACAGACCGTAGCGTAGCGAGCATCGGATTTTAATGGCAAAATCCAAAAAAGCGAGAGAACCCGATTCTAAGATACATAAAAACAAGTTAATAATGCAAAAGAAGAAAAGGTACAGTTGCTAAGCTGTACCTTTTTTTAACTTCGTTTTTGCACCTCGTCATTGAACGGAACCGCTTTTGTTTTGTTTCCGTTTACTTACAAATACGCGCGGAGGTCCTCTGTAAGCTGCAGCTCCAGGTCCACCAGCCGCTCGGCAATATCCTTTGCCTTTCTGTCAGCGCTTTGGTACTGATTCAGATAACGGCTCAGCGACTTCACACCCATATTACAGCCGTCTGTCATCAGGTCCGCCACGGTCTTATCAGAATGATCCGCCATCAGCCGTGCATTGGTCTTCAACCAGCTCATGCCCTTGGCAACGGGGTTCGGCTCCTTGCCGGCGTCGCTATGGTCGTCCAATAGCACGCCCACCTCAATGCTTAACTTTTCGTGCGCGGTACGGCATTCGCGCAGCAGCTCTCGAAAGCGCCTGTCGGCCACATCGTCCACCACGTCATTAATAGAAGCGATGCCCATTTTAATACCGGCGTCGCACTCGCGTAAAAGCTTGACGGTATCGCCGTCTCTGCCAACTGTTTCCTGCATAAAAAATCTTCCTTTCCCATAAATTCAGTAATATTGTGCAACGCTGCGGCGCCATTATGCAAAAAATTACTGTCTTGCGTAAAGAAATCATAAAATCTGGGAAAGAACAATTGCATTTATACGGTTTTTTTGCTAGAATAGGAACGAAAAAATAAAGGAGGCATTTCGATATGAATGCGGATATGAAAAAAGAGCTTCAGATTTTTGCCACGCAAATCAGAATGGGCATTATCGAGAGCACCTACCGTGCCCAGTCGGGTCACCCGGGCGGTTCCCTGTCGGCAGCGGATGTGTTCGCTTACCTGTACGGCAAGGAAATGCGGTACAGAGCTGACGAACCGAAGTGGGAGGACAGAGACCGTATGGTACTGTCCAAGGGTCACTGTGCGCCGGGCTTATACAGCGCGCTGGCTTACAAAGGATTTTTCCCGGTAGAGGACTTAAAGACCCTGCGTAGGATCGACTCCTACCTGCAGGGCCATCCGAACATGAACACCGTTCCCGGCATCGACATGAGCACCGGCTCGCTCGGTCAGGGCGTCAGCGCGGCTGCCGGTATGGCGAACGCCGCCAAGTATCTGAAGAAGGACGTTAACGTGTATACCGTACTCGGTGACGGCGAGATTCAGGAGGGTCAAGTATGGGAGGCGTTTATGTACGCCGCGCATTATCGGCTCGACAACCTGTGCGTGATCATTGACTTTAACAACCTGCAGATCGACGGCCGCACCACTGACGTTATGAACGTGCAGCCGATCGACGAAAAGCTCAAGGCCTTTGGCTTTGAAGTCGTCACCGTTAACGGTAATGACCTCGACGAGCTGGACGAAGCCTTTGAAAAGTTCCACGCGAACGAGGGCAAGCCGTTTGCTATCATTATGAAAACGCTCAAGGGCTTTGGTGTTTCCTTTATGGAGGATCAGTGCGGCTGGCACGGCAAAGCACCGAGCGACAAGGACTACGAAACCGCAATGGCTGAGCTGACAGCCAGACTGCAAGAACTGGAGGCGTAAGGTATGGCAGACGTAAAATATATTCCCACCCGTGAAAGCTATGGCAACGCGTTAAACGAGCTGGCTGCCGAGGGCGCTGACAAGCTGGTCGTGATCGACGCCGATCTTGCCTCCGCCACAAAAACCGGTATCTTTAAAGCGGTTCATCCTGACAGACATTTTAACTGCGGTATTGCTGAAGCTAACCTGATTGGCACAGCAGCAGGCTTTGCGACCATGGGGCTGGTGCCGTTTGCTTCCAGCTTTGCGATGTTCGCTGCCGGCAGAGCCTTTGAACAGGTACGCAACTCCATCGGTTATCCGCATCTTAACGTAAAGATCGGCGCCACGCACGCCGGCATTTCCGCCGGTGAGGACGGTGCGTCTCACCAGTGCTGCGAGGACTTTGCACTGATGCGTTCTATCCCGGGCATGGTCGTGATCTGCCCGTCCGACGATATCGAAGCAAAGGCTGTTGTGAAAGCGGCTTACCGTTACGAAGGTCCCGTTTATATGCGCTTTGGTCGCTCCGCCGTCCGTGTATTCCACGACGAGGACTACACCTTTACCATCGGCAAGGGAGAGATACTCAGAGAGGGCAAGGACGTCACGATCATCGCCACCGGCCTGATGGTACAGGAAGCCATCGACGCCGGCGAGCTGTTGGCCGCAAAGGGCATTGACGCTGAGATCATCAATATGCCGACGATCAAGCCGCTTGACGAGGCATTGGTACTGGCTTCCGCTAAGAAAACCGGCAAGGTGATCACAGCGGAGGAACACAACATCATCGGCGGTCTTGGCGAGGCGGTATGCGCCTGCCTGAGCGAAAACTATCCTGTACCCGTCAAGCGCATTGGCGTGAACGACGAATTCGGTCATTCCGGTACGGCAGACGCCCTGTTAAAACAGTTCGGTCTGTGCGCAGAGCACGTTGCCGAGGTAGCAGAAGCGTTTGTTAAATAAAATACCGACGACACAATACTAAGCAAAAGGAAGCTGGCTCTCTCCCGAGAGCCAGCTTCCTTTTATATTGTCACAGATCCCTATATTTACGGATTTAAGCAGACGCCGCTGTTGTTAAAGCGATAGGTCTTGCCGCCCTGCGTCAGGTTCGCCGTGCGCATATCGCCGTTAGCGTTCAGATAATACCAGCTGCCGCTCTCCTTGAGCCAACCGGTTTTCATATCGCCGTTCGTATTGAAATAATACCACTTGCCGTTAATATATTTCCAGCCTGTTGCCATGGCGCCGTTGCTGCTGAGATAGTACCACTTGCCGCCGAGCTTCTTCCAGCCGGTCACCATCGCGCCGTTTTCATCCATATAATACCAGCTGCCGTTCACCTTTTTCCAACCGGTGGCCATCGCACCGCTGTTGTCAAAGTAGTACCAGCTACCCTTAATTTTGAGCCAGCCGGTGATCATAACGCCCTTGCTGTTCAGGTAGTACCACTTGCCGTCCACCTGCTGCCAGTATTTCTGCGCAACATCCTTTTTGTAATAATACCAACTGCCGTTTTCTTTGAGCCAGCCGTTTTTGACCAGCTTCGGCAGCACCGTTTCCTCCGTTTCGCCGCAGAATACACACTCCTTGGTTTCCTTGCCTGCCTGCGTATAGGTCGCCGGCTGGACAGTTGTTTTCCAAACGTGATCGGGATAAACGAAGTCGCTGCTGTCTGTTGCTTTTCTGAAATAGCCGAGGCCGACGACCGCGTCTGCCGTCGCAAAATAATCCCCTGCGTCGTCCAGCTGGAAGATGCCGGTATTCCCTTCAAAGCCCTCCACCAGGTTCTTATAATAGCGGAAGGCGCCGGCCGTGTCTCCGACAGCGGCAAACGCACCCATTGCCAGCGCCGTAGAGTTGGCATTGACCTCCGTTACCATACCGGCGTCGTCATTATAAGCGCCATTCTCACGGGTATAGGAACGGATCACGTTCTTTGCATCCTCTACGTAATCGCTGAAATCGTCAGCATACTTGGCGATCGCCATCAGGAAATAAGAGGTATTGTCACAGCAGAATACGCCGTTATACAAGCCCTTGCCCATCTTATAGTAGTTATCGATCAGGTCCTGACAGAGCGCTTTGCCCTTTTCGCTGTCCGCTGCTTCGATCGCAAAACGGTAGTAATAGGGATGTGTTTTTGCTTCGGTAATGTCCGCGGCCGCATAAGCAGCAGCAATATCGTAGCCCTTGAAATCAGACGGGTCATAACCGAGTGCTTTCAAGGAGACGATCACCGCGCCGTAGAAGCCGACGTCCTCCTTACCGCTATAGGGGGATTTCAGTAGGCCGCCGTTTTTCGCCAGATTCTCCGCTACGCTGTCAGCAAAGGCGTCGCCGTAAGCGCTCATGTCGTAGCCGGTCATCACCATAGCGGCAAAGCGCACAGCGTCAGCAGCGCTGAAGCTTTCGTAAGCGCTGACCAGATAATCGCCGCCCTTTTGAATTTCCTCGGTGATGTAGTCGTTATACACCTGCACCGTACACCATGGGGCAAAGATGTCATATTCGTCATAATCGTTTTCATACATACCGACAGCGGTAACGCCGTAGGTGCCTACCGCGTCATACGACAGCGTAACCTGACCGTTTTCGTCTGTAACGCCAAGCTCGTTGCCCCATTCGTCTGTCACAAGCATATCAGCGACCGGCACCGTGACCGGATTCCAGTCCTCGTCGTAATCCTCGACATTCAGCGTAAGCGTTACCGTGCCGCCGGGAACGGTGCCTGCCTCGCGCTTATCAAAAAAGGTATACTTGTCGCTGTAAAAATAATCGTCCTGATAGAAATAGAACTCCACAATGTCGCCGTTGCTGATCGCCTCGTTCGGAGAGCTCGGCATACCGCCGTTCACACGGTAACCCAGCGCATTCGTGCTTTCACCAAACACTGACTTGAACATCGGATAGCCATACTGATCCGTGATCTGCACCGGTGCATAGTCCATGAAGTCCTCACCGAACAGCTCGAGGTGCGCCTGCAGGATCGCGTCCAGAATCGACGGTTCCTCGATCGTATCGGCATAACCGACAGCGTCTGCATAGCGGTCGTCCAGATCAGCCGGCACAGTAATTTTTTGCGGATTCATAATGTACACGCCGCCGTCGAACGCGCCGAAGGTAACGGTAACGCTCTTGGCAGTGTCGGCCATTGCTGCTGTACCGAACAGCAGGCAGCTGCTCGCCATCAGTACCGCGAGCAGTAAGGATAATACTTTTTTCATACATAACCTCCTATAAAGAAAAAGCTCTGCCTCGGGCAGAGTAGAGCATGAAAAAAGGCGCGCTGAAAAAGCGCAGTCAATTCTCAACCCTTCCGCTTGCCCAAAGGTCTGAATTCCAACAAACAGCTCGTCTCCCGACTTGTGATATAGCCATGCTTGCCGCTCGCCTTCTCAGGCATAGATACTGCCCAATGGCTCTGAGCGCCTTCATCAGTTACGGTAATGGCGGTTGTTCGGGACTCTCACCCGATTCCGTTAGCTGCTTATCTGCACACCGATTATAGCACGGTCGCAGCCAAATTACAATATTTTTATTGCAAGCCCGCCGTATTTGATGTATAATCTGTATGAAATCACTATTAAAGGAGCGGTCAACATGAATCTTCAAAAGATTATTGACAAAAAGGACTGGGCTGCGCAGTATATGATCGACGAAATTACCCACGTCATCAAAACCTTTGAAAAAAGAGAGCCCGGTTCCAAGGGCGAGCTGCAAGCCACGGAATACATGGCAGAGGTGCTGGAAAAGGACTGCGGCTGTGACCCGAGCTTAACGAAAATCGAAGGGTTTAAAGAGAATCCCGGCTCGTTCTTCGGGTGGATCTACTTCACCATCACGTTTGTACTGCTGGCGATCGTGCTGTACTTTTTCTTCCCGGTGATCTCGATCGTACTGATTGCCGCCGGACTGTTCATTGCGCTGATGGAATTCGGTATGTACAAAAAATTTGTTGACTGGGCGTTCCCTGAGAAAACCGGCCACAATGTCACCGCCGTCAAGCCGCCGAAGGGTGAGGTAAAACGCCGCATGGTATTCAACGGCCACAGCGACGCTGCCTGGGAATGGCCGGTGAACTACAAGCTCGGCGGTGTCGGCTTTGAGGGACACGCCATTATCTGCGCGATCGGCGCCATCTATTTTATCGTCGTTTCTGCGATCTATATCCACCATTTCGGCTGGATGGGCGTCGCGGTCAATCCAAGAGTCGCGATCGGGGATATGTGGTTTATCAAGGCGGCGCTATGGGGACTGCTGTTTGTGCCGTTTGAAATCGGTCTGTATTTTATGTGGAATGAACACCGCATTGTTGACGGCGCTAACGACAACCTGACCGGCTGCTTTATGGGCATTGCGGTACTGAAGGCGCTGCAGGACGAGGGCATTGAGCTGGAAAACACGGAGCTTGCCGTCGTTAACTGCGGTTCAGAGGAGGCAGGTCTGCGCGGCTCTAAGGCTTGGGCAGAGGCGCACAAGGGTGAATGGCAGGATGTACCGACCTTCTTCATCTCCTACGATACCATTCATGACCCGAAATACCTGATGGTCAACTACCGCGATCTGAACGGCACCGTGAAATCCGATAAGGACGTTTCCGACCTGTTCCTGGAGGCGGCAAAGGAGGTAAAGGTACCGGTTGTCAAGGGCTGGGTTCCCCCGCTCGGCGGCGCAACCGACAACGCAGCTTTTAACCAAGGCGGCTTCCGCTCGACCGGTATCACCGGCCTGAACCACAAGCTGGAGGATTATTATCACACGCGCCGTGATACTTATGACAACATGAACGCCGAGGGTCTTGCCAACTGCTTTGCAGCCACGGTGAAGGCGCTGGAAAAATTTGATAACGGAGCAAAGCAGTAATATGGCATTACCACGCGATCCTTTCATTTTACTCAGCGTCATCAATACGAAGCTGCGCGACGCTTATCCGAGTCTTGACGCCCTGTGCGAGGACCTTGACGAGGACAAAAACGCACTGACGCAAAGGCTGACGGCCATAGGTTTTCACTACGACGAAGCACATAACCAATTCCTATAGGCTAACATAACAAAAGGACTGCTCAAAGCAGTCCTTTGTTTTTTTGGATTAAATTAACCGCGCTGGTTAAAGTCAGCAGACAGCAGGTTCATGGCCTTGAACAGCTTGCCCATATAAATGAACGGACCGACGATAATCAGTGCGCCAAGCACATTCCAAAGCCAGAAATCGGCCGCGCCGAACTTGTAATCAATGCCTCTTCTTTGCAGCTCGTTGCCGATACGGGCGCTAAGCTGATGCCACCAAACGATTGCATAAATAGAGAGGGTGATCGGTGCTAAAACCAGCGCCATCAGCAAGAAATGCATCGTTTTTTTGCCGTCGTAGCGGGAAGCAATGATGTTGATGTCAGCGCTGACGCCGCTCATCACAACCAAGGCATAAATGCCAAGCGTAATAATTGACAGTAAGATGAGCTTCACCAAGCCTCTGTTTGTTTTCAGCTGGGCAACCGGCATGGCTGCCTGCGGCTGCTGCATCGGATACTGCTGTGCCTGCGGCTGATAGCCAGGCTGCGGCTGTGGCTGGTAGCCCGTCTGGGACTGTGGTTGATACTCCGGTTGCGGTTGCGGCTGATAATTCGGCTGCGGCTGGTAGCCAGTCTGCGGCTGATAGTTTTGATTGTCCATAGATATTCTCCTTAAAAAGTATTATTAACCGCTCCGCACCGGCGAAGCATCATTAACAATTAAATTATAAAGTATCTGCAGGCTATTGTAAAGAAAAATATACAATTTTTTCAAATAATATACATCCGCATTTGTTGACCGGCGCAGGGCAATAAGAGTATAAAAGCCACTAAATAACCGAATGCAAGCATTTCTTGACAAATTGTAAAACAGAGTTTATTGTACTATATATGCAATTAAGGTATTTTGTTTGCGAGGTGATATTTATGACATTGGGTGAGACAATAAAGGATTTAAGAAAACGAAATAATATGTCGCAAGAACAACTTGCTGAAAAATTAGACGTCAGCAGGCAAAACGTTTCGTTGTGGGAAAAAGATTCAACGCGACCCACGATAGAAAATATAATAACGTTGTCCGATATATTCTCGGTTTCAGTTGATGAGCTACTTAAATCAAACGAACCGTTAGAGCCAAAAGCAGAAGAAGCAAATGTGAGTGATGAGCCTGCCGTTTCAAATAATAACGGTAGTAAAAAAATATATATTATTGCCGCACTTGATGCGGTGGTGCTTGCACTCGGAATATATATGATTTGGTTTTTTAAAAGCGGCAGTACAAATTTTTTCAATGTGCTTGATTTACACTTTAACTGTTCGGCAGTATTTTTTATTGAAAGCTTACCAGTTATCATAGTCGTGCTGTCTGCCCTGTGGTTAGCGACGGCAATACTCGCGTTTGTAAAAAGGAAGTCATTTAAGATAATTAAAACGGTTATAATTATGCTTACTCTTGCACTGTTTATTGCAGGAAATCTTGCAGGCGGCATAATAGATAATTCAAGAGAAAAAGAGGCGCAAGATATAATTCCGCAAGGTACTTCGTATTTTGACATAAAAGCATTTGAAAGTATCGGCACGACTGCAGAATTTTCAGAGCAGTATGTTGAAGGACGGACGGATATGGAAATACCCGTAAATTACAGCGTAACGCAGTGGTATAAAGAAAATTATATGTACACAAAGTGTGTAGAATTCACCGATAATAACGATAAAAACAGCGAGCTCTCACGATATTTCCTCGAGCTTGAGATGAAATATGCAGACGGAAAATTTGAGTATTTCTCAGACGGTGAATGTAAAGAGCTTGGTATTGCCAAGGGTGAATATAGTTTAAATAGTGACGACAATTCACTGTCGCTGATTCTTGTTAAAGGCAGTCGCGTGTATTTTTGCGAATATGATAACATCGGTGTTATTAATGATAATGTAAAAGAACAAATAAAACAGCTGCAATAATAAAAACCGCTATGGAAATATATGTACTTCAAACAAAGACCTGCCTCGGCACACGCCGAGGCTTTCGCTATAAAAGTTGAGATTCAATGTAACCTTTCGTATACTTGAGTCGCTATATAAGTGAAAGGACCTTTCAAAAAGAGGTGAGAAAATGACAAAGGATGAATACATAAAAGCGGTTAAGCGCAACAGCAACAGACTCTATTTAATCGCACTGTCCTATTTGCAAAATCATTATGATGCCGAGGACGTTATGCAGGAGGTACTATTAAAGCTGTGGAAAACGAAAAAGGCATTTAACGATGAAGAGCATATAGACAAGTGGCTTACGATTAGTTGTATTCACAAGTGCAAAGACCGTTTTAAGTCACCGTTTGCCAAAAAGACCGTTCCTGTTGACGAGATTAATGAGCTTTATACCTTTGACAGTATCAAAAGCCTTGACATCTTTAATGCGGTAATGTCCTTGCCTAAAAACGAACGTCTTGCGGTGCACCTGTTTTATTACGAGGATATGCCCATCAATGAGATAGCAACGATGTTAAAATGCAAACCGTCTGCCGTTAAAACAAGACTGCACAGAGCAAGAAAACATTTAAAAGAGATATTAGGAGATGATTGGATAAATGAATAACAGAGAGATTTACAAAACTGCGATGTCAGGAGTCCGTCACTCGGAGGAAGCGATTGAAAGGATTTTTGATATGACGACAGATAAGAAAAAAAATAGCTTTAAGCTGACATATAAACGCCTTGCCGCAGCAGCGCTGGCGCTGGTGCTTTTTATCGGCGGCGGATTCGGTATAAACCGTTACGCTAACAAAAGCGATAAACTAACCGTGATGGTTGCGTATGCTGAAGACGGTGAAATCAAAATTGGCAGCGCCTCAAGTCAAAAAATTGTCAAGGGCTTGTATTTTGCGCCTGCTGACGACGAAAATGCGTGTAAAAAGCAACACGAAAAAGCCGTAAACGACTATAACGAATATAGCATGGATTTTGAAGACTTAGACGCAGTAGTCGGACCGGTTATGTGGAGTGGAGTCGGCGCCTATGACATTTATGATAAAAACGGCGAGGTTATTGCAGAGCTTTACACCTCAACCGCAGGTAATATCGTTGCAAGCAAAACGGATTATTCAAATGTGAAAAGCTTTACGGTTGAAAACGAAAGCGAACATGCGCTTTTGCAGTTTGAACACGCCGGACTGTATGAAAAATGGGAAAGTGAAGAAGATAACATTGACGAAGAGATGCTCTATGAGGATTTCATCAATCACAAATTCACCTTAACAGGCGATGAGCTTAGAAAAAGCCAGGAGGAATGGGGATATTACGGATATACGCTTGAATGGCTGTCCACCGCAGAGGTATATGATTGCCCGCCGGATAATATTACTGCCGATTTCAAAGCAAGCGATATTAAGGATAAGATCACCTTTACCTTTGAGAACAATGACGGAAGCATTGAAAGTGCTAGTGTTAACATCACATTTGACAATTACGGGCATATTCACTTAGAATAAAATCAACAGCCTCGGCCGCAACACCGAGGCTGATTTTTTGGTTGCAAAACGGCTGGCAATGAAATCGGCCGTTATTGAACGGCGCAGGGAACGGAGAGAATAAGCTGTATTTGACATAGCAATATCGTTTTGCTATAATTAAACAGTCAAGGACACCTGTACCCATTCCGAACACAGCGTTAAGACTTGATAATTTAACAATAAGAGATGCTGTTACATCGACCTGTCACACCGTGGCAGGTCTGTTTATTTCAGAGGGGATTGGGAATTATGGATATTACATTTAGAACGGACGCCGGAGTTTTCAATTACAGAGTGTGCGCTATCATAAAGCACAACAATAAACTGCTCGCTATGAAGAATAATAAGTCATCTTACTACTTTCTTCCCGGCGGCAGAGTGAATATGCATGAGGATACAGATACCGCTATCAAGAGAGAACTCAAAGAAGAGCTTGGCATTGACGCGAAGGTTGTCAGACCGCTGTGGCTTGTTCAGGGCTTTTTCATCGAGGACGAAATCAAAGAAAAATTCCACGAGCTGTGTATATATTACTTAGTTGATGTTTCCGATACCGACCTTGTAAACCGTGAACGCTTTGCAGGGCTTGAAACAAAGAATAATGAAATATTTGAATGGCTTGATGTTGATACACTGAACGAACAGTATCTTTATCCGCTGTTCATCAAGAAAAGAATCAACGATTTACCGCAGCAGCTTGAAATGCTGACGGAACGGGAGTATGAATATCATGGTCAGCAAGAACTTTAAGGTAATGAAATCTGCATTTGTTGATTGGTGCAGGGAACGGAGAGTGTAAGCCGTACAGCCACCAAATCGGTGGCTGTACTTTTAACTACTGGTATGGTATAATGAAATCAATAAATTATCATATGCAATGGGGATATATCATGATAGTTGATAAATCAGGAATTATTATAAGACCAGAGACACCGTCTGAATATGAATCTGTTAATAAACTAATTTATGAGGCTTTTACTGAGTCACATGGTATAGAAATTGGTCAATTTATGATGAATCACTTTGCGGAAGAAAGGCAGAAGGAAACCTTCGTTCCTGAACTATCACTCGTGGCTGTGTTAAATGACGGAACAATTATTGGAGAAATAGCAATCCACGAAACTGACATTGCCACCAAAAACGGAAAAATCACACAATTGACCTTATCGCAAAGTGCAGTATTACCAGAATATAGAATGCATGGAATTATGAGAATGCTTGTAGAATATGCATTAGATAAAGCAAAAAACATGGGATATGGAGCAGTGTTTCTTGGAGGAAACCCAAATCTTTATTCAAGATTTGGGTTTGAAGCATCCAGCAAATATGGAATTTACCATAAAGATAGAAACAAGTGGGGAGACGAAGGTTTTATGGTTTGTAAATTAAAACCCGATGCTTTGGATGGTATAACGGGTACAACTTCATATTATGGTGGGTAAAACCTTAGTTATGTAATTAGAGAAAAGGTTGGCAAGTGGTTGGCTTTCAGGCAAACTCAAGTCAACTAATGGCAACCCAAGTCAGCCATTGAAAAATGAGGTGACAGGATTTTCCCATCAGATACTAAGCTATTTGAACATCGGCACAAAGAGCCTACGCTGCTCGAAACAGTCCACCGGACTGTTTCTCCGTCGAGCCTCGGCGGCAAGACGCCGAGTTCTCCGCATCGTGCCCGCAGGTTCAAATCCTGTATCTAAATTGAAAAAAGGATACCGCATGGGTATCCTTTTTCCAATGGTCGAGGTGACAGGATTTGAACCTGCGGCCTCTTCGTCCCGAACGAAGCGCTCTACCAAGCTGAGCCACACCTCGATTGCTTTTCTTTCTGAATGCCCTATAATTATTGCACAAAATTGCCGTCAGGTCAAGTATTATTTTTCGTAAATTGAAATTTTCTGTTTTTTTCCGGCTTTTTCCTTGCATATCGCTGCGTTTTGTGTAATAATATTATGACTTATTTTAAATATTAGGTTCAGGTGATGAAATGGACACACAAAAATTAGCACAGCTTTTATTTCCGAAAATTTTGAAAACGCCCGATTATTACGAGGCGCTGTATCCGCCGCGCCGTTTGGCAGACGGTGCGCGCGTTACCCGTTTTGCGCCGAGCCCGACCGGCTTTTTGCACTTCGGTAACCTCTTTACCTGCCTTGTATCGTACAAAACGGCCAAGAGCACGGACGGCGTATTTTACGTCCGCGTAGAGGATACGGATCAAAAGCGCAAGGTTGACGGCGCGATCGAGGTCATGCTCAAGGGACTATCCGTATACGGCATCACGCCGGACGAGGGCGTACTGGACGAGGACGAGCAATTCGGCGCTTACGGCCCGTACTACCAGAGCGAGCGCAAAATCATCTATCAGACGTATGCCAAAAGCCTGGTGGCACAGGGGCTGGCCTATCCCTGCTTCATGACCGCCGAAGAGCTGGATGATATCCGCGCGCAGCAGGAGAACGAAAGCATTAAGGGCATCTGGGGCTTATGGGCTAAGCACCGCGACCTTTCCTTGGAGGAAATCGAAGCGAACCTGGCGGCCGGCAAGCCGTGGACCCTTCGCCTGAAATCCCCTGGTACACCGGAGGGAAAATGCTATTTTGACGATATGATCAAGGGTAAGATCGAAATGCCCGAAAATGTGCAGGATGTCGTCCTGCTGAAATCTGACGGTATTCCGACCTATCATTTTGCACACGCGATCGACGATCACCTGATGCGTACCACGCACGTCGTGCGCGGCGACGAGTGGATATCCTCCGCGCCGATCCATCTCCAGCTATTCAAGCTGCTCGGCTTTAAGCCGCCGAAATATGCACACGTAGCGCCGATCATGAAAGAGGAAAACGGCGGCAAGCGCAAGCTTTCCAAACGCAAGGATCCTGAAGCGGCCGTCACCTATTATGCAGAGGAGGGCTTCCCGAGCGAAAGCGTAAACGAATATATGCTCACGCTGGCCAACTCTAATTTCGAGGATTGGCGGCGCATGAACAAGGAAGAAGCGCTGGACAAATTCCCCTTCAACCTAAAAAAAATGAGCGTATCCGGCGCGCTGTTCGATATGGTAAAGCTCACCGACGTATCTAAAAACGTGATCTGCAAAATGCCGGCGGCGAAGGTGTTTGACCTTTCCTACGCATGGGCGCAGGAATACTGCCCTGCACTGGCCGCGCTGTATGAGCAGGACAAGGCACGCGCTACCGCCATACTGAACATTGACCGCGAAAACAAAAAGCCGCGCAAGGACATCGCGAAATGGAGCGATATTCCCGACTATATCAGCTATATGTACGACGAGACCTTCGTCCCCTGCTACGACCTCACCGGCAACGCCACACCGGCGCTGGCAGTAAAGGTACTGACGAACTACCTTGACGCCGTTAACCTGAACGACACCAAGGAAGAATGGTTTGACCGCATCAAGGGACTGTGCGCCGGCATCGGCTGCACACCGAACGTGAAAGAATACAAACAGCATCCGGAGGCCTTTGACGGTCACGTGGGCGACGTTTCCACGGTGATCCGCGTGGCGCTGACCGGCAGGACCAATACGCCGGATTTATATGAGATCACCCGCCTGCTCGGTGAGGAGGCCGTCAAGGCAAGACTGACCGCCGCACTGGCACACTACAAGGAGGAAAACTAATGGCTATTGACGAAATCAAAAAAGAAGAAACTGCCTCCAATTTTATCCATGAATTCATTGACGAGGATCTGGAAGAGGGCGTATATTCCCGTGTTCAGACCCGTTTTCCGCCGGAGCCGAACGGCTACCTGCACATCGGTCACGCCAAGGCGATCTGCATTAATTTCGGCGTGAAGGACAAATACCGCGGCGTATGCAACCTTCGTTTGGACGACACGAACCCGACGAAGGAGGATACCGAATACGTAGAGGCGATCGAGGAGGACATCAAGTGGCTTGGCTTTGATTACGACAACGTATACTATGCCAGCGACTACTTTGACTTCCTGTACGAATGTGCAATCAAGCTCATTAAAAAAGGAAAGGCTTACGTCTGTGAGTTAACGCCGGAACAGATGCGCGAATACCGCGGCACACTGACCGAGCCGGGCAAGAACTCCCCCTACCGCGACCGACCGATCGAAGAGAACCTTGACCTGTTCACACGCATGACGAACGGTGAATTTGAGGCCGGCAAAATGGTGCTGCGTGCTAAGATCGACATGGCTTCCCCCAATCTCAATATGCGCGACCCGATCATCTACCGCATCATGTATGCGCACCATCACCGCACCGGCGACAAGTGGTGCGTCTATCCGATGTATGACTTTGCGCATCCGCTTTCCGACGCGTGCGAAAAGGTGACCCACTCCCTGTGCTCGCTGGAGTTTGAAAACCACCGTCCGCTTTATAACTGGTTTGTCGATGAGCTGATCGAGGGCGAAAAGCCGCGTCAGATCGAATTTGCGCGCCTAAATCTCAACTACACCCTGACCTCTAAGCGCAAGTGCCTGAAATTGGTACAGGACGGCATTGTTGACGGCTGGAACGATCCGCGTATGGCTACCATCAGCGGTATGCGCCGTCGCGGCTATCCTGCGGAGGCTATCCGTGATTTCTGCGAAAAGATCGGCGTTTCCAAGGCATACAGCGTCGTGGACTTTGCCCTGCTGGAGAGCTGTGTGCGCGACAATCTGAACCAGACCGCACCGCGCGCGATGGCTGTGCTGGATCCGATCAAGCTGATCATCGATAACTATCCGGAGGACAAGGTAGAGGAGCTGGAGGCGGAATACCATCCCGATCATCCGGAATTCGGCAAGCGCACCATCCCGTTCGGCAAGGAGCTTTACATTGAGCGCGACGACTTCATGATCGAGCCGATCAAAAAATACCGCCGCCTGTTCATCGGCAATGAGGTCAGGCTGTATAAAGCGTATTTCGTGACCTGCACCGGTTATGACCTTGACGAAAACGGCGAGGTCTGTGCCGTACACTGCACTTATGATCCGGCAACCTTCGGCGGCGACGCACCGGACGGCAGGAAGGTCCGCGGCACAATCCACTGGATTTATGCCGGCGATTGCGGCGAAGCGGAGGTCAGACTGTATGACCGGCTGTTCGACGTACCGAACCCGAGCGACGAGGAGGGCGTCAGCTCCTTTGAGGACAACCTCAATCCGGACTCGTTGGTGGTGAAGACCGCCTATATCGAGCGTGCGCTGAAAACCGTCAAGGCCGGCGATCGCTTCCAGTTTATGCGGACCGGCTATTTCTGCGCCGACACCGATACCAGTGACGAAAAAATTGTATTTAACCGAACCGTAGCATTAAGAGATAGTTTTAATAAGAAGAAGTAAATCTTATGGCACAAAGAAAAGATATCAAAAACATTGCCATTATTGCGCACGTTGACCACGGTAAGACCACGCTGGTAGATGAAATGCTGCATCAAAGCGGCATCTTCCGCGACAACGAAGTGGTACAGGAGCGCGTAATGGACTCCAATGACCTGGAAAAAGAACGCGGTATTACGATCCTTTCCAAAAATACCGCTATCCATTACAAGGATACAAAAATTAATATTGTTGACACGCCCGGTCACGCCGATTTCGGCGGCGAGGTAGAGCGCATCCTGATGATGGTGGACGGCGTACTGCTGCTTGTAGACGCCTTTGAAGGCTGTATGCCGCAAACGCGCTTTGTATTAAAGAAAGCGCTTGGGCTGCACAAAACGCCGCTCGTCGTTGTCAACAAGGTAGACCGTGACGGCGCACGGCCGGAGGAGGTCGTGGACGAGGTGCTTGACCTGTTCATTGAGCTTGGAGCCGATGACGACCAGATCGATTTTCCGGTGATCTTCGCCTCTGCGCGCGGCGGCTATTCCAGCCTTGACCCCACTGTACGCAGCGGCGATATGCGCCCGCTGCTGGACGCTATTTTAGAGAATATTCCTTCGCCGCAGGGCGACCCTGACGGTGCGCCGCAGATCCTCTTTTCCTCGCTGGAATACGACGATTATGTCGGTCGGATCGGCGTTGGCAGAGTGGAACGCGGCAGCGTCAAGGTCAATACGCCTTATGTACTGTGCAAGCAGGACGGCAGCACCGAAAATGTACGCTTTTCACAGCTGTATCAGTTTGAGGGCTTAAAGCGTGTGCCCTGCACCGAAGCGCAGTTTGGCGATTTGATCTGCGTAGCCGGTATACCCGACCTCAACATCGGTGAAACCGCCTGCGATCCGGAGCATATTGAGCCGCTTCCGTTTGTCAAGATCGACGAACCGACGATCTCAATGAACTTCATGGTCAACGACTCCCCGTTTGCCGGCAAGGAGGGCAAATACGTCACCTCGCGCAACCTGCGCGACCGGCTGTTTAAAGAGGTGGAGACGAACGTTTCCATGCGTGTAGAGGAAACGGACAGCATGGACACCTTCAAGGTATCTGGCAGAGGCGAGCTGCATCTGTCGATTTTGATCGAAACCATGCGGCGTGAAAACTACGAATTCGCCGTATCGCGACCGACGGTTATCCTGAAGAAGGACGAAAAGACAGGCCAGACGCTGGAGCCGATGGAAACCGCTATTATCGAGGTGCCTGAGGAATATGTCGGCAGCGTCATGCAAAAGCTCTGCTCGCGTAAGGGCGAAATCGAGAACATGGACACACGTTCCACCGGTATGACGCACCTGGAGATCAAGATCCCCTCACGAGGTCTGATCGGTTACCGCAGCGAATTCTTAACCGACACCAACGGCAACGGCATCATGAACCAGCTGTTTGCCGGCTATGAACCCTACAAGGGCGATATTGAAACACGCAGCCGCGGCTCCATTGTCGTGCACGAAACCGGCACGACCACCGGCTACGGACTGTGGAACACGCAGGACAGAGGCCGCCTGTTCATCGGCCCGGGCGTTGATGTTTACGAGGGTATGATCGTGGGCGAATGTGCGAAGGACGAGGACATTGTCTGTAACGTCTGCAAAAAGAAACACGTAACCAATACCCGTGCCAGCGGCAGCGACGAGGCGTTAAAGCTAGTACCGCCGACCACGCTCTCGCTGGAACAGAGCATGGAATTCCTCGCAGACGATGAGCTGCTGGAGGTCACGCCGAAGTCCATCAGATTACGCAAAACGATTCTGAATAAAGAGCTGCGCTTAAAGGCGGAAAGCCGTGCCAGAAAATAAAAAGCAAGGGATGTGAGAATATGAACGAAAAAGCAGGTTTATATTTTCACATCCCTTTTTGTAAAAGTAAGTGTCCGTACTGCGACTTTTACAGCGTCAAGTACAGTGTACCGGCGGCACAGCAGTATTGCCGCGCGCTTTTGGAAGTCCTTAGGCAATATAACGGCAGCTTTGACACGGTGTATTTCGGCGGCGGCACGCCGAGCGTAATGGAACCGGCGCTGCTTGGTGAAATACTGCAGGCGGCACGGGAACATTTTGACATCGCGCCGGACAGCGAGATCACGGTCGAGTGCAATCCGTCAAAGGATTTAAGAGGTGCCTTCCTGCAGTACCGCGGCTTTGGCATCAACCGCATCAGTCTCGGGATGCAAAGCGCCGTGGACAGGGAGCGCTTTGCGCTCGGGCGGAGCGCCGGACGGGCGCAGGTGACAAAGGCGATCGACGACGCGCGCGCCGCAGGCTTCACGAACATCAGCCTTGATCTCATGCTCGGTACGCCGCACCAAACGTTGGCGTCGCTTGATGAAAGCTTTGACTTTATTGACAAAATGCAGGTACAGCACGTTTCCGCCTATCTGCTGAAAATCGAACCGGGTACAAAATTCTTTGACTTACGCGACCGGTTGGCGCTGCCCGATGAAGACACCGTCGCAGAAATGTATCTGAAAACCGTACAGACGTTGGAACAGATAGGACTTGCGCAATACGAGATCAGCAATTTTGCCCGTCCCGGCTTTGAGAGCCGGCACAACACAAAATACTGGCGGCTCATTCCCTATCTTGGCATTGGCAAGAGCGCGCACTCCTTTTGGGAGGGCAAGCGATTTTATTACGACCGCGACTGGCAGCTTATACAAGACGGGGACGGCGGCACGGACGACGAGCGCATCCTGCTCGGACTGCGGCTGCGTGAGGGCATTGACAAAACGCTTGTCCATAAGCCATACCGTGCTTACGTCGCGATGGGTCTGATGACGGAAACGGTTCAAAAAATAGCGCTGACGCCGCAGGGTATGCTGGTTTCTAACACGATCATAAACGCGCTGCTTTAGGGTATACTATACTTGTATCCTGAGCAGCGAGGTGACAACATGAAAAAAGTGAAGAAAACCGACTATCAAAAGAAATACCGGCTCTCGCCGGAGGCGTCACGCACACTCGGCGCGTGGATGTATAATCCTACCGTTCAGCCGGACGGCAGAACCGAAATGGGCGTACCGATCCCTACTACTGAAAACGTAGAGTATTCCAAGGAATACGGTGAAGAAAACGAATTATAATGAAAACGGAGGCCGTCTCACAGTAAATGTGAGACGGCCTCGATTGTTGATCGAAAACCTATTAAATTAAAGATGGAAAATAATATCGTCTGATTTCCAATTAAATATTGCCATACCGATGACAAGCATCAGCACAGAGGTGATGGTTCCATACAGCAGCATGTGCCAGTTAAACGGCGTATCAGGATAGAGCACGCACTGCCGGAACATTTCAATCATGTGATAGAGTGGATTAATTCTAACAACCATTCTAAGTGCCGCGCTCTTGATAACGTGGATGTGATACAACACCGGCACCATATACAGCAACAGCGTCTGGAACACGCCCCAGATATATTCAATATCGCGGAAGTACACGCACAGCACGGACAGAATCAAGCCAACGCCGGTGGAAAACAGCAGAATCAGGAACAGCGGTATCGGCACCAAAATCAGACGCCAGGACAGCGTTAATGCCGCGCCGTTGCTGATACCCGTCAGCTTAAAGAAAATCCATACCAGGATATAACCCAGCAAGGAAATGGCAAGCGTCACAAAGCAAGAGAATATTGACGACAGCGGATACATATACTTAGGTACATATACCTTCTTAATGATCGCTTGGTTGACGCGGAAGGAGGTCATCGCCTGACGCGTTGCCGTATTGAAAAAGTCCAGCATCAAACGGCCTGCAAACAGGTAAACCGGAAAACAAATAACATCGTCGTTTTTATGCGTAAAAATATGGGTGAACACAACTGACAGCACTACCATATTTAACAGCGGCTGCAAAAAACTCCAGAAAATACCCAGCCAAGAGCTGCGGTATTTCAGCTTAACATTCTTACGCGTCAGTTCCATCAAAAGGTTTTTATACTTACGGAACATATCCACGCCGTGGTTTAACTCAGCCTCCGCCGATTTCACGCTCATTGTAACACCTCGATTGACGGCCGCCACAGCAACGCCTGCCGGCCGAAAGATAAAAGTACAATTCAAATATGTGACATTATAGCACAGTCCGTTTAATTTTTCAACTTTTATTATTGCTGAGTTGATTAAAACGACAAAAATTGGCAATTTTTACTATATCTTGTGGTTATTTGCACATATCTGCCAGCATTAAAGCGGTCTTTCTGGCAGACATATCGCCGTCGATCACATAATCGGCCGCGGCAAGATAGCGTGCGCGGCGCTCGCGGTAAAGCGCCTCCGCCTTCTCCCGGTCCTGAAAAAGCGGACGGGTACTGCTGTCCCCTATTCGATCACAGATCACCGGAAAGGAGGCGTCCAAAAACACCACCCTGCCACCGCCGCGCCGAACAGCCTCCACATTGCGCGCAAAGGTCAGCGCGCCGCCGCCGGTAGAAACGACGCAGTTTTGCATACCGCCGACGCGCTCGCACACGGCGTGTTCCAGGTCGCGGAAGTATGCCTCGCCGTGCGCGGCAAAAATGGCTTTTACCGTAATTCCCTGTTCCTTCTCAATCAGCTCGTCCGTATCGACAAAGCGACAGCCCTTGATTTTGGCAAGCTCCTTGCCCACCACTGTCTTGCCTGCGCCCATAAAGCCGCAAAGGATAATGTTCTTCATCGGTTCTTCAGCTCCTTTTCTGCCAGCGCCGTCACGCGCGCCACTTCCTCCTCCGTAAACGTCACACCGTTCCACAGTTCCTCGGCCACCGCCGCCTGCCACACCAACATCGGCAGGCCGTTCAAGCCGGGAATACCGGCCTCACGCGCGATTTTCAACAACTGCGTTTCAGTCGGGTTGTAAATGGCGTCAAACACCGCGCCGGCCTTTTTTACCGCGGCTGCCGCCAGCGGACACGCGTCTGTATGCGGCGCCATGCCCACGGGCGTGGCGTTGATGATAAGATCATAAGCGCCGTCGACCGACTGCAGCGCCGTCAGGCGGATCTCCTTTTGCAGCTTGTCGCGGATCTCCTGCTGCAGCGCCGCCGCCTTAGTCAGGCTGCTGTCGCGCACGGCAAGCGTAACCTGCGCGCCGGCCAACAGGCACTCAAAGGCAAACATCCGCGCTGCGCCGCCGCAGCCGGTGATCAGCACGTTACCGTCGATCGCTATACCGGCCGCCTTGACGGAACGCAGAAAGCCTTCACAATCAGTATTATAGCCGACGAACCTGCCCTCCTCCCGTCGGACGGTGTTCACAGCGCCGAACAGCGCTGCGCGCGGCGATAAGCTGTCCAGCAGCGGAACAATCTCCGTTTTATGCGGAATGGTAACATTAAAGCCGTCCAACGCCGACAGTCCCGTCGCAAAGCGCTCCGCCAGTGCCGCCGGCGGTATCTCCTGCAGCGTATAGGAAAGCGACAGCTGCTTTTCAGCGGCCAGCGCCTGATGGATCAGCGGACTGACGGAATGACCCAGCGGACAGCCGATCAACGCCAGGTGTTTTTTTACAACTTCTGCCATTCTGATATATCTCCCGAAAAATGTATTGACAAACAAGATAAAAGTCACTATATTACTTATGTAGCAACGCTACTGTCATCATAACACATAAAAAAAATATTCACAATCATTTTTAATACATTAAGGAGCTTTTTTATGTTAACAGACGAAATCAGAGAAATTATTGCCGACGCACTGGAAATCACGCCGGAGGAGGTAGACGTTGAAGCGCGTTTGGAGGATTTAATGGCCGATGAGCTTTCGCTGACGGACATCGCCTCTTCGCTGGAGGATCAGTATTCGATCGAGATCTCGGAGGAAGCGCTGGACAGCTTTAAAACCGTTGAGGACGTTATCTCTTTTGTAGAAGCGAATTTAGACTGACGACAGGCCGTGGCGGATTTAAGTCAAAATTAACAAATTATACTGCAAATTTTCGTTACTTTGGCTTTGTTGACATACGGGGAGAATCATAGTATAATAAAGGTTAGGCAACTAACCTTTATTTTTTTAATAGAAAGAGGAAGACATTATGGCAGAAAAATATGTAATGGCGCTCGATCAGGGAACCACCAGCTCCCGTGCGATTATTTTTAACAAAAGAGGCGAAATTTTAGCCAAGGGCCAAAACGAATTTACGCAGTATTATCCGCAGAACGGTTGGGTTGAGCATGACCCGAACGAAATTCTGTTCTCCGTGATTCAGGCGATGATCGCCTGCCTGCGTCCTGCCGGCACCGAGGAGGCCGTAAACCCGCGCCACATCGCCGGTATCGGTATCACCAATCAGAGAGAAACCACCATTATTTGGGATAAGGAAACCGGCAAGCCGATCTATAATGCCATTGTTTGGCAGTGCAGAAGAACCGCCGACTACTGCGAAAAGTTAAAGGAAGAAGGTCTGGGTGACTACATTAAGCAAAAGACCGGTCTGCTGATCGACGCTTACTTCAGCGCCACGAAGATCAAATGGATCCTGGACAACGTAGAGGGTGCGCGTGAAAGAGCCGAAAAGGGCGAGCTGCTGTTCGGTACGATCGACACCTGGATCATCTGGAATCTTACCGGCGGCAAGGCCCACGTGACCGACTATTCCAATGCCTGCCGTACCATGCTGTTTGATATTGACAAGCTCTGTTGGGACGAGACCCTTTGCGAAAAGCTCGGCATTCCGATGTGTATGCTGCCAGAGGTGAAGCCATCCAGCTGTGTATACGGCTACATGAGCCGCATCACCGGTATTGAGGAGCTGACCGGTATCCCGATCGCCGGCGCCATCGGTGACCAGCCCGGCGCACTGTTCGGCCAGGGCTGCTTTGAAAAGGGTCAGGCTAAGAACACCTACGGCACCGGCTGCTTCCTGCTGATGAACACCGGCGAGGAAAGGATCGACAGCAAGTCCAACCTGCTTTCCGGTATCGCCTGGGGTCTTGACGGTAAGGTAACCTACGATCTCGAGGGTTCTGCATTCAACGCCGGCTCCGTTATCAAATGGCTGCGCGATGAATTAGAGCTGATCGACTCCGCTCAGGAATGCGATATCTTTGCAGAGGAGGTTCCTGACACGAACGGCCTTTACCTTGTACCGGCCTTCACCGGTCTCGGCGCGCCGTACTGGGATATGTACGCTCGCGGTATCATGGTCGGCATTACCCGTTCCATCAACAAGCGCCATATCTGCCGCGCTGTATTGGAAAGCATCACCTATCAGATGACGGACCTGCTGGAAGCGATGATGGCGGACAGCGACATTATGCTGAAGGATCTCCGTGTTGACGGCGGCGCTTCGGTTTCTAATATCATGATGCAGATGCAGGCGGATATGACGGGCTGCAACGTAAACCGCCCGGTGAACAGAGAAGCCACCGCGCTCGGCGCAGCTTACTGCGCAGGTCTGGCGACCGGCGTATGGGAGAGCACCGCAGAGATTGAGGAAAACCGCAAGGTTGACAAGATTTTTGTTCCCTCCATGCCGACCGACGTCAGAAACAAGAAATATGCCGACTGGAAGCGTGCTGTTGAGCGTTCACGCAACTGGGAGAGATAAGACTGTCGAAAAAGCGCATAAACACGCAGGCTTATTCAAGGCGCTAGGTTAACGTCCGTAGCGGCTAGTTACAAATAAATTTATGTTACGCAACGACTAGACTATATTAAAGGCCTTGCAAGCATCGAGCTTGCAAGGCCTTTGGCGTTTTCCGTCTTTTGCTCGGGGGCGGTACCGATGTACAGCTCCCGCTCGCAAAAAACGAAATTCTGCATCTTTTTCGAAAGTCTACTTGAGAATTTTGCTATAATGAACAGTTTCCGATTTTGTTCTTGCGAGGATATTGTTAAAAATTTAACTTGATATATTTTTTCCTTATGCTATAATATATGTCGGTAAATTTTATTTTAAATAAAAGGAGATTTTATTATGCCAAAAGTAGTATGTCCATGGAATCTGATCACTGACTTTGTAACCGACGCTTTCGTTGGCTACGGTATTCCGAGAGACGAGGCAGAAATGTGCACAGACGTGCTTCTTGAATCCGATAAGAGAGGCATCGAGAGCCACGGCTGCAACCGCTTTAAGCCCATCTATCTTGACAGAATCAAGGCAGGAATCCAGTCACCTACCACTAACTTTGAAATTCTGAAGGAAACAGAAACCACCGCAGTGGTTGACGGCCACAACGGTATGGGTCAGGTCATCGGCACCAAGGCGATGCAGATGGCAATCGACAAGGCGAAGAAATACGGTATGGGTATGGTCGTTGTCCGCAACTCCTGCCACTACGGTATCGCCGGTTATTACACCTCCATGGCAACCGAGCAGGGCTGCATCGGCATGACCGGTACCAACGCCCGTCCGTCCGTTGCACCGACCTTTGGCACAGAGGGTATGTTCGGTACCAATCCGTTCACGCTTGGCGTTCCGTCCGACGAAGCCTTTGACTTCAACTTTGACTGCGCTACCTCTATCACCCAGAACGGTAAGATCGAATATTACGCCAGAATTGACGAGCCGGTTCACCCGGGCACGATCATCAATATCGACGGCACCCCGGTAGAGGGCGACGCAGGTGAAGCACTCAAGAAGATCCGCGGCGGCACAGCAGCGCTGACCACCCTGGGCGGCATCGGTGAAGCACTCGGCGGCTACAAGGGCTACGGCTTTGCGATGTTTGTAGAGTTCCTTTCCTCCGTTCTGCAGGACGGCGAATACGGCAAGGCGCTCGACGGTAAGGACGAAGAGGGCAACATCAGACCGTATCACCTCGGTCACTTCTTCATCGCGATCGACACCAACCACTTCCTTGGCGAAGAGATCTGCCGCAAGAAGACCGGCGACATCATCCGCACCATCAGAGCCTCTAGAAAGGCACCGGGCGAGGACAGAATTTATATCGCAGGCGAAAAGGAATACGAAATCTGGAAGGAAAGAGAGCCGCACGGTGTACCGATCAATGAATCCGTACAGGGCGAAATCAACGCCGTAAGAGACGAGCTCGGCCTTGACTACACCTTCCCGTGGGAAGAGAACTACACCCCGTATCCGGAAACCAAAAAGATCAAGTCACACATCGAAAGATAAGTATTTCTATGAAGGATTTCGGTAGCGAAATTCCAACCAGCAGATAACAAGGAGAATTATATTATGGATTACAGAAAAGAATCATTAAGACTGCACGGCGAGTGGAAGGGCAAGGTTGAAGTCGTTGCCCGCGCAAAGGTTGACAACAAGGACGCCCTTTCGCTGGCATATACCCCCGGCGTAGCAGAGCCCTGCCTTGCTATTCAGGATGATTATACCAAGAGCTGGGAGCTCACTAGACGTTGGAACATGGTAGCCGTTGTCACCGACGGTACCGCTGTGCTCGGCCTTGGCGACATCGGTCCGGAGGCAGGTATGCCGGTAATGGAGGGCAAATGTGTGCTCTTCAAAGAGTTTGGTGATGTTGACGCCTTCCCACTTTGCGTCAGAACCAAGGATGTTGACGAGATCGTTGACGTTGTTTACAAAATCAGCGGCTCCTTCGGCGGCGTAAACCTCGAGGATATTTCTGCACCGCGCTGCTTTGAGATCGAAAAGAAGCTCAAGGAAAAGTGCGATATTCCGATTTTCCACGATGACCAGCACGGCACGGCTGTTGTTACCTCTGCGGCGCTGATTAATGCCATGAAACTGACCGGCAGAACCCTTGGCGACTGCAAGGCTGTTATCAACGGCTCCGGCGCAGCCGGCGTGGCAATTGCCAAGCTGCTGATGAAGCTCGGTCTGAAGGACGTTATCCTTTGCGACAGAACCGGCGCGATCTACGAGGGCAGAGAGAACCTCAACCCGTTCAAGGAGGAGATCGCTAAGGTCACCAACAGAGGTATGGTCAAGGGCGGCCTGAAGGAAGCCATGGTAGGCACCGATATTTTCATCGGCGTTTCTGCTCCCGGCATCGTATCTCAGGATATGATCAAGTCCATGAACCCGAACCCGATCGTCATGCCGATGGCTAACCCGACGCCGGAAATCATGCCGGACGAGGCAAAGGCTGCCGGTGCGGCAATCGTAGGCACCGGCCGTTCCGACTTCCCGAACCAGATCAACAACGTACTGGCTTTCCCGGGCATCTTCCGCGGTACGCTTGACGTTCGCGCCAGCGATATTACTGAGAACATGAAGATCGCCGCTGCGTACGCGATCGCGTCTCTGGTTTCTGACGACGAGCTGAACGCAGATTACATCCTGCCGCACGCTTTTGATCCGAGAATCATGAACACCGTCGCTGCCGCTGTTGCTGAAGCAGCCCGCAAGGACGGCGTTGCCAGAATCTAACCGCTATTCATCCAAAGAGCCTGACTCATGCAAACGAGTCAGGCTCTTTTTTACGATTTGCTATCAACGGCTTACTGCTTCCCCTGCTGCTGAGCAAGAAGCATATTTTTTACGTCGGACACATCCTCCGCCGCTTGCGCCAGCATCATCATCAGCGCCTGTGCCACAACAGCCAGGACGGTTCCGACAATGATAATCGCTATCGCGGCCAGGAAACCCTCTCCGCCGCCGATCACAACGCCGGCCGCCACACCGCCGATCAGCGCGCCGAGAATATCCAGAACCATCGTGATCATCGCCACCGTTCTGACGATGCCGATCCAACGGTTCGTGCTGCCGGAGGTTGGCTGATAAACAGGCGCTGTCGGCGGCACTGTGGCCCCTGCCGATGGCTGAGGTGCCGTGCCTGTCGGCTGCTGTGACGGCTGTTGCGCCGCAGCCTTAGCGTGTTTCTTCTCCTCCAGTGTTTTGAACATACACTCTTCACACTGAAGATAACCGTTTGTATGATACTCCTCGAAAGGACTGAGCTTTTTACCGCAGGTTGTACATTGTTTCATACAGATTCTCCTTTTGAATGATTTCAGGTTTATTGTAGCACATCATCTATCGACCGTCAAGGAGATACGGAGGCACCTAAGCCAGGCATTTTCATCATTTTGCAGTTGCGAAAGTGCGCGCGGTGTGATAGAATTGTTTTATAAAGGAGGGATAGCCATGCAAATGACTTTTCGATGGTTCGGCAAGGACAAGGATACGGTTACGCTCGAACAAATTAAACAAATCCCCAACGTAGTCGGCGTCGTGCCGGCGCTGCACGATCTGCCTGCCGGCGCGGCATGGACGATGGACAGAGTACAGGCAATGTACGATGAAATCACCGCTGCCGGACTGACGATGGAGTGTATTGAAAGCGTCAACGTACACGAGGATATTAAAATCGGTCTGCCGACCAGAGATCAATACATTGAGAACTACAAGGAGTCGATCCGCAATTTGGCAAAGGTCGGCGTTAAAGTGATCTGCTATAATTTTATGCCGGTATTTGACTGGACGCGCACTGATCTGTATATGCCGCTGCCGGACGGCTCTACCTGTCTTTGCTACGACGGCAAGCAGGTGGAGGGCAAAAGTCCCGAGGATATGTTCCGCGAAATCGACGATAACTCTAACGGCTACGCCATGCCCGGCTGGGAAACCGAGCGTATGGGCGAAATTAAGGCGCTTTTTGAAAAATACAAAGACGTCACGGCCGACGACCTGTGGGCCAACCTGCAATATTTCTTAGAAGCAATCATGCCGGTCTGCGAGGAATGCGACGTAAAGATGGCCATTCATCCGGACGATCCGCCGTGGGGCATCTTTGGCCTACCGCGCATCATCACCGGCAAGGAGGCAATCGAAAAGCTCTTTGCCCTGGTGCCCAGCAAATACAATGGCTTAACGCTATGCACCGGTTCGCTCGGCGCCAGCCCTGACAACGATATGGTAGAGATCATTCACACCGCCAAGGACAGAATTTATTTTGCCCATCTGCGCAACGTACAGCACAACGACCAGTGGTTTAACGAAACGGCGCACGAGAGCAACGCCGGCTCGCTGGATATGTACGAAATTGTGAAGGCGCTGCAGGAGGAGGGCTTTGACGGCTATATCCGCCCTGACCACGGCAGAATGCTGTGGGGTGAAGTGGCACGACCGGGCTACGGTCTGTATGACCGCGCGCTGGGCGTCTGTTACCTGAACGGCCTGTGGGAGGCTGTTGAAAAATCACGCAAGGAGAAAGAATTATGATACACGAGAATTTAAAGGGCAGAGTAGCGGTTGTCACCGGCGGCGGCGGCGTGCTTTGCGGTGCATTTTCCAAAACGCTGGCAAAGCAGGGCTGCAAGGTAGCTGTGCTTGACCTGAACGAAGCGGCGGCACAGCAATGCGCAGATGAAATCAACGCGGCGGGCGGCGAAGCGATCGCGGTCGGCTGCAACGTACTGGAGCAGGAATCCATGGAAAAAGCACGTGCCATCATTAATGAAAAGCTCGGCACCTGTGATATATTACTCAATGGCGCTGGCGGCAATAATCCGAAGGGCACCACGACGAAGGATACACTGGAACGGATCGACCTGCTGCAAAAGGACGACAGCATCAAGACCTTCTTTGATTTAGATCCTGCCGGCATCAGCTTTGTATTCAACCTGAACTTCCTCGGCACACTGATCCCCACCCAGGTGTTCGCACGCGATATGGTGGAAAAAGAGAACACCTGCATCGTGATGATCACCTCCATGAACGCCTTCCGTCCGCTGACGCGTATTCCGGCTTACTCGGCTGCCAAGGCAGCAGTGAAGAATTTTACGGAATGGATGGCGGTACACTTTGCACCGATGGGTATCCGCGTCAATGCGATCGCGCCGGGCTTCTTCTCGACAAAGCAGAACGCCGCGCTGCTGTGGAACGAGGACGGTTCACCGACCGAGCGAACCGGCAAAATCCTTGCGGCAACACCAATGAACCGCTTCGGCAAGCCGGAGGAGCTGGACGGTGCGCTGTTGTTCTTAGTGGACGAGGCCTTCAGCGGTTTTATCACCGGCGTGAATATTCCGGTGGACGGCGGCTTCAACGCCTATTCCGGCGTATAAACAGAGTGAGTGAAATCCAAACTGTCAAAATAAAAAGCTATTTCACGAAGTTCGTGAAATAGCTTTTTATTATTCTTTTCCGTCCCAACAGTAGGTACAAAGCTTGTCGGGGTCAACGCCGATGGCGTCGATCATATCGTCCAGGCGGTTATAGCGCAGCGTCGTAAATTTTTGCTGCTGCCGAATACCTTCCACCATGGCGGCATATTTTTCGGTATCGGGATTGATATACTCCTGAAGCGTAGCGTCGTCAGGATCGCCGCCCTCCAGCTCACGGATCACACGGCGCGTGATCAGCTCCATCTCACTGGTAGAACGAGAGAAATTCAGATACTTACAGCCATAGAAGATCGGCGGACAGGCCGGGCGGATATGTACCTCCTTCGCGCCGCTGGCAAACAAGTATTCCGTCGTTTCGCGCAGCTGGGTACCGCGGACGATCGAATCGTCGATCATCAGCAAGCTCTTGCCCTCGATCAGCTCGCGGATCGGCAGGAGCTTCATTTTTGCAATCAGGTTTCGCTTTGTTTGGTGCGTCGGCATAAAGGAGCGCGGCCAGGTTGGCGTATATTTTACAAACGGACGGGTATAGGGAATCCCGCTTTCATTAGCATACCCGATTGCATGGGCAATACCGGAATCAGGCACACCGGCAACCACATCCGGCTTGACGGAACCGGCATCACGCTTAGCAAGCGCTGCACCGCAGTGATAACGCATATCCTCTACGTTGACGCCCTCGTAGGTCGAGGACGGATAACCGTAGTACACCCACAGGAAGGTACAAATCTTCATTTTGTCACCGCCGGGAACCAGCGTTTTGATACCCTCCGGCGTTATCACGACGATCTCGCCGGCACGAAGCTCTCTGTCCGGCGTATAACCGAGGTTCAGGAAGGCAAAGCTCTCAAAGCAGGCGCAATAGCCGTCGTCCTTTTGCCCGAGGACAACCGGCGTTCTGCCGAACTTATCACGTGCCGCATAGACGCCCTTCGGCGTGAGCAGCAGCATACTCATCGACCCGTCGATCAGCTCCTGTGCATATCGAATGCCGTCGATAAAATTATCCTTTTGGTTAATGATCGCAGCCACCAGCTCAGTCTGGTTGATCTCGCCGCCATGCATCTCAAAAAAATGCGCGCCCTTGGCGATGATCTTTTCAACAATTTCCGCACTGTTGTTGATTTTACCGACGGTTGCGATTGCAAACGAGCCGTGATGTGACCGCACAAAGATCGGCTGCGCCTCATAGTCGCTGATCACGCCAATGCCCAGCTGTCCCTTCATTTCGTTGGATTCCTTAGCAAATTTCGTTCTGAACGGCGAATTCTCAATATTGTGAATCGCTCTGTCAAAACCGTTTTCGCTGTCATAAACAGCCATGCCGGCGCGCCGTGTGCCGAGATGCGAATGATAGTCCGTACCGAAAAAAAGGTCGAATACGCAGTCTGTTTTGGAAACTGCTCCGAAAAATCCTCCCATAAGCTTGTCCTCCGTTGGGGTATTATTTAGTTTGTTGAAAGTATTATAACAGATAATGCACTAAAGTAAAACATTAATTTGACAAAAAGAATAATTTCAGAAAATAAACCAAAAGACGCCTTTTTGCAGAGGCGTCTTTTGGTTATTTGTTGCCACCCTTTCAATCGCTGATCAACCAGTGTATGTGCGCAATTTCTATCGTATAAACAGTGACAGCCGGTGGCCTTGCTTATTTCAGATGACTATCATTGTGGTGATCCGGAGGCAATGAGCTTTGAATATATCGATTTGGCGACCTATCAGCAACAACACCCATCATCATAAAGTTAGCGGCCTGATCCTTTGGGACAGGCCGCTGCTATTTTATTTGAATTTATCAAAAAAGTTCTTTTTGCTGTTGCCGCTCTTAGGTGGCGTATAGCTTGCGTCAAACTGGCGGAGAATATTCTTTTGCTCACTTGTAAGCGATTTCGGTATATCGACCACGATGCGCACATACATATCGCCCTTACCGACGGCACGCACGCGCTGAATGCCCTTACCCTTCAAGCGGAATACTTCGCCGGGCTGCGTACCGGCAGGGATTGAATACTTAATATCCCCGTCCAGCGTCGGCACGCGAACCTCCGCACCGAGCGTCGCCTCGACAATGCTGACGTGCTTATTGTACAGCAGATCATAGCCGTCGCGCTCAAACTCCTTATGCGCCTTGACGTTCACAATCACGTGCAGGTTACCGGCAGGACCACCGTTAGCGCCGGTGTCGCCCAGCCCTCTGATCACCACGGTCTCGCGGTTATCAATACCGGCAGGAATATCCACCTTCGTTTTATTGCGGATACGTACTTTGCCCTTGCCGCCGCACTTTTGGCACGGATGGTCAATGATTTTACCCTTGCCGCCGCAGCGTGTACACGGACGGGAGGTCATAAAGATACCCTGCCGTGAGGTAACCTGACCGGTGCCGTGACAGTCAGGACAGGTATGCACTGCACCGTCGGTGGAACCGGTTCCATGGCACTGTGAGCAATCCTCTACACGCGGCACTTCCACTGTCTTAGAGCAGCCCTTTGCTGCCTCCTCAAAGGTGATCGTCACCGTAGCCTGTATATCCCGTCCCTTACGCGGTGCGTTCGGATCGCGCGCGGTAGCACCGCCGAAGCCGCCGCCGAACACCTGTGAAAAGATGTCGCCCAGGTCAAAATCAGCGTCAAAACCGCCGAAGCCGCCTCCGTAACCGCCGGCACCGGCGCCGTAGTTCGGATCCACGCCGGCAAAGCCGAATTGGTCATAGCGCGCTTTCTTTTCGGCGTCGGACAGCACCTCATAAGCCTCGTTGCACTCCTTGAACTTTGCCTCTGCCTCCGGATCGTCCGGATGCAGGTCAGGGTGATACTGGCGCGCCGCCTTACGGTATGCTTTTTTGATTTCATCGTCCGAAGCGCCCTTGCTTACGCCGAGCACTTCATAGTAATCGCGTTTATTTTCAGCCATAATAGCTCCAATGTTTCTGAATAAAATGTACTAATGCGCGGTATCCCGCCGATCGCTCGGCGGGGTACGCTCATTTTTAAAAGGGGAAAATAATGAAAAGCTTAGTTATCGTCTACATCATTGTAATCGGCATCGGTATAGCCCTGGTCCGCCTGTGCGCCTTCAAACGGATTGCCCTGCGGTGCGCCCTGCTCGCCGCCGGCTGCCTGATAAAGCTTCTGCGATACCTCATAGAACTTGTTGGTCAGATCCTCCTGCGCCGACTTCATCGCGTCAACATTGTCGCTTTCGATTGCAGACTTGAGGGCGGCCAACTTCGTTTCCAGTGCGGACTTATCGTCAGAGGAGAACTTATCGCCGTTTTCGCTGAGCAGCTTTTCCGTTTCATAAACCATCTGATCGGCGCTGTTCTTCGCATCAACCGCTTCTTTTCTCTTCTTGTCCTCAGCAGCAAACTGCTCCGCCTCACGGACAGCCTTTTCGATATCGTCCTTGCTCATGTTGGAGGAAGCGGTGATCGAGATCTGCTGTTCCTTGCCGGTACCCTTATCCTTAGCGGATACGTGCACAATGCCGTTAGCGTCGATATCAAAGGTTACCTCGATCTGCGGCACACCTCTTCTTGCCGGCATAATGCCATCCAGATGGAAGCGCCCCAGCGTCTTGTTGTCAGCGGCGAATTCTCTTTCGCCCTGCAGTACGTGTACCTCAACGCTGGTCTGATTGTCCGCAGCGGTGGAGAAGATCTGGCTCTTCTTCGTAGGAATTGTCGTGTTTCTTTCAATGATAACGGTGTTAACACCGCCCATTGTTTCAATACCGAGTGACAGCGGTGTTACGTCGAGCAGCAGCAGACCGTCGGTAATATCCTGGTTGAGCACACCACCCTGGATCGCAGCACCCATGGCTACGCACTCGTCTGGGTTAATGCCCTTGAACGGCTCTTTGCCAGAGAATTTCTTGATCGCATCCTGAACAGCCGGAATTCTGGTAGAACCGCCGACCAGCAGGATCTTGTCGATCTCGCTCATGGAGAGGCCGGAGTCGCTCATCGCCTGACGAACAGGACCCATTGTCTTTTCAACAAGGTCAGCCGTCATTTCGTTGAACTTCGCTCTGGTAAGCGTTGCCTCTAAGTGCTTCGGGCCGGTGGCGTCCGCGGTAATGAAGGGCAGTGAGATCTGTGCGGTAGTCATACCGGAAAGGTCGATTTTTGCCTTTTCAGCCGCTTCTTTAATACGCTGCATAGCCATCTTGTCGCCGGAAAGATCGATACCGTTAGAGGCCTTAAAATCAGCTACCAACCAGTTCATGATCTTTTCATCGAAGTCGTCACCGCCAAGACGGTTGTTACCGGCTGTGGCAAGTACCTCCTGTACGCCGTCGCCCATCTCGATGATCGAGACATCGAAGGTACCGCCGCCAAGGTCGTATACCATGACCTTTTGGTCGTCTTCCTTGTCAATACCGAAGGCAAGCGCAGCCGCTGTCGGCTCGTTGATAATTCTCTTAACGTCAAGGCCTGCGATCCTACCGGCATCCTTGGTAGCCTGACGCTGTGCGTCGGTGAAGTAAGCAGGAACGGTGATGACCGCCTCTCTTACCGGCTCGCCAAGATAAGCCTCTGCGTCGCTCTTCAGCTTTTGCAGAATGATCGAGCTGATCTCCTGCGGCGTGTAAGCCTTACCGTCAATGTTGACCTTGTAGTCAGAACCCATGTGACGCTTGATGGAAGCGATCGTCTTATCCGGATTGGTGATAGCCTGACGCTTTGCTACCGCGCCGACCATTCTTTCGCCATCCTTGGTGAACGCGACAACAGACGGTGTCGTTCTGGCGCCCTCTGCATTCGCGATGATCACCGGCTCGCCGCCCTCAATAACGGACACACAGCTGTTTGTTGTACCTAAATCAATACCAATAATCTTAGACATAATCTTTATCTCCTTTGTCAGTTAGTTTTATATTATTATGTGCGGTTTTGCACTAATTTGCCGTTTTTACCATGGCCGGTCTGACGACGCGGTCACCGACCTTATAGCCCTTTTGGAAAACATCGGTGATGATATTTTCCTCCAGCGACTCATCCTCGATGTGCATAACAGCATTATGCAGGTTCGGGTCAAAGGTGTCGCCGGGCTCGCCGTATTGCTCCACACCGAGCTTATCCAGCGCCGCCATCAGGCCGGTCATTGTCATTTCTACACCCTTTTTCAGTGCTTCGTAATCAGAGTCCGCACTGAGCGCGCGCTCCAGGTTATCGATCACCGGCAGTATCTCTGCAATAACAGTACCCTTAGCGTTGGTAAAGGTCAGTTCCTTTTCCTTCGCACTTCTTGCACGGTAGTTTGCATATTCCGCCGCGGTGCGCAGCAGCTTTTCCTTTGTGTCAGCCAGCTCCGCAGCTACCGGATCCGTTTCCTCCGTTACCGCTTCTTCCTGAGCGGCGGCTGTCGCCTCCTGCTCCTGCGGCCGTTCCTTTTCCGGTGTTGGTTCTTGCTTCTTACTCATATTTCAATCCGCCTTCCTTCAGCAGCATTGCTGTAACTTTCATAATATAATCTACCCGCGGCAGCACATTTTTATAGTCGATCCGCAGTGAGCCAAGACAGCCCAGTGTAGCAAGCTGTGTGCCGTTATAGCGGAAACGGGCGATCGCCGTCACGGTGTTTTTCAGCTCATAGACCGGATTTTCGTCTCCGATAAAGAGGGCTGAGCTGACATTCGCTTTTGCAAAATCATTGAGCAGCCCCTCCAGCTTCTTCTTACGCGCCAGCAGCACCAGCAGGCTGTAAGCATCCTGCCCCAGCTCCGACTGCGACAGCAGCTTTGTTTCGCCTTCAATGACCAGCGTTCCCTCGCTTGCCTCCATACACAGTGAGCACAGCGTTGACAGGAGCGGCAGCATTTCAAATATGCGTTCGCCCAGCGCGCCGGCAGTAGACTGCAGCAGGGACAGGTTAATATCGCTGAGCGGCACTCCGATAAAATATTGCCGCGCCAGCTCATAAAATACGCGCTTAAATTCGCCGTCCACCGTACAGTTGAGCCGGCAGACAGAGGACTTGATCTTGCCGCCGACCGACAGCATCACCAGCATGACCTTGCCGTTACCGGTGGGGATCAGCTCAACGCCCTGCACACAGTCATACGGGTCCTTTACGGTGGAGTAGAAGGCCGCACAGCCGGTCACCTCTGACAGCAAACGGGCAGCGTCCGCCAAAAGCCGTTCCGGATCAGACGCATTCACGGACAGGCGCTCATTGATCTGTTCGCGTTCATAAGGGCTGAGCTTGGCCGCCTGCAGCAGGTTGTCAACATAGTAGCGGTAAGCCGCCTTCGTCGGTACCCTGCCGCCGCTGGTGTGGCGTTGTTCCAAATAGCCGACGCTTGTCAAATACGCCATTTCGTTCCTGACCGTCGCGGAGCTGATGGTATAAGGGAGCATCATGCACAGGTTTTTGGAGCCGAGCGGCTCGCCGGTTTTGATATAATAATCGGTTATCAAACCCAGAATAGCCGAACGTCTTTCGCCTAGCATCTTAACTCCTCCCTTTGCGTTTTAGCACTCTAACCTGCCGAGTGCTAACTCTATTTGTATATTATATCCATTTTCCTGTTTTGTCAATAGTTTTTTGCAAAATTTACAAAAAAGAAAAAATCCGACTGTTACAAATACAGTCGGATTAGCACTTACGAGTACAAAATTATAGCGACCGATAGGCCTTGATCCACTTATCGACCTTCTTTTCGTCATACTGCTCCGGTATGCTGCCACACACAGCAGGCAGCAGCGGCAATGTTTTCAGGCAGGCAGCGACAGAGGGGATATGCTTAATGAACTTTGGCAATGACGTCACCAACCGCTTCACATAGTCCGGCGTGATGTTCGGTGCTTTGCCGTCCGGAATTGCCAGCATATCGGCATTCAGAATTCCCTTTTCCATCAGGTAATCCACGGCTTCGCCGTTGATATAGGTAAACACGGTCTTGATCACATCGATCAGCACCAGATCCTTACCGAGCTGCGTAAAATAGCGGTATTCATAAGGCCACAGCTTTGCGCGCGTATAGTCGCCGTCGGCCTCCTTCACAGCGTCCGCCAAAAGCTTACCGGCGTTCATGCTGAGGATAATGCCGCTGCCATTGAGCGGTACCGTCATACCGGCGCTGTCACCGATCGCAGCGTAACCGTCCGCCACGAGCATCGGCAGCATCCGCGTGATCGGAATATCCTCAAAGCTGCCGCCCCTGACGATTTCCTCGCCAATGAACGGAAAATCCGCACGGAAGGACGCCAGCGCGGCGTCTACCTCCTCCTGCGTCAGCGCGCCGGACTGGCTGAATTTGCCGACCAGAATGTCTACATAGTCCTTTTTTGTGATCACCCAGTCAATGCCCGGTCGGTATTCATGAAACGCATGAATGGAATAGGACGGTGTGTTGATGGTGCCGTCCAGATTTTTAAAATAGGCGCGATAAACGTGGAAAACGCTGCGCTTGTTAATTTCGTTATCAATGCCAAACACGGCCGGCAGCCGGCTGCGCAGCGGCGAATACATGCCGGCACTATCGACGATCAGGTCGGCCTTGATCAGACTCAAGTGACCCTTGCGCTTGGCGATCACACCCGTAACGGCACGGCCCTCCGTATACGGCGCCAGCAGCGTTGTCTCAAAGCGCAGCTCTGCACCGGCCTCCTCCGCTAACGTGAGCAGATAACGGATCAGCTCTTTGCGGTCCATCATGATCGAATCCTCGCGGTGCGGCATCACGACCTCCACCGTGCCGCGCGGATTGTGAAAGCTCTGATCCTCCGCCGTGTAGATCATCTCTGCCGGCGGCTGCGGCAGATCAGCGCCGTCAAACGCTGACAGATCCAGCCAATCATGCCAGTCATGGCCCATTTCCTCGCGCTTTTTACGCTCCAAGACTGTTACGTCATATCCTGCCTTAGCCAGGTGGTACGCTGCCACCAGTCCGCCGTGACCGGCGCCAGCAATCAAAATCTTTTTCATAACGTCACGTCACCCTTCTTAGATTTATTAGACAATAGTATTATAACGCACGCCCGTTTCTTTGTCAATGCTCGAAAAGTGTCAGACTGTTGCCGACTGCGTCGTCACCGGTCACAAGTTGACAATTCCGGTGGGTAACGATATAATGAGCACAGGGAGATGATCAAATGAAAAAGACGCTGCTTGTGCTCGGCTGCCTGCTATTGGCGGCGATCCTGACCGTCAGTGTGCTGAACCTGGCTTATTATCCGGCCTATCGCAACGCCAACGACCGTTACGAAGGCGACGCCGCTACGACAGAGAGCATCACCGTTATGAGCGCTAACGTGCGCACCTGGAGCCCGACGGATGTGCTGAAAAAGAGTTGGTTCTACCGCGCGCCGCTGGTGCTGCAAAATATTGAAGCGGTACAGCCGGACATCCTTGGCTTTCAGGAGGTCACCAAAATGCACTACCGCTACCTCACTGACGCACTGCCGGACTATGACAGTGTGCTGGAATACCGCGACAATAGCCCCTTTTCCGAAGCCTGTCCGGTATTTTACCGCACAGATCGCTTTGACCTGAATGAAAAGGGCTCGTTTTGGCTCAGCGAAACGCCGGAGGAAATGAGCAAGGACTGGGGCGCAGCCTGCTACCGTATCTGTTCTTATGTCATTTTAACAGAAAAGGAAACCGGCAAGCAGCTAGTGGTGTTCAACACCCATCTTGACCATATCAGCGACGAAGCGCGTATCAACGGCATTCAGGTGGTACTGGATAAAATCGCAGCGTTCGGCGGTCTGCCGAGCATTATCATGGGCGATTTTAATGCCGAGGAGGACAGCGAAACCTATCGCGCAGCGACCGAAAATTTTTATGACGCAAAGTATCAGACAGAAAACACCGCCTCCGGCGCTACCTATCAGAATTGGGGCAAGGCGCTTGACCGTGAAAACATCGACTATTTTATGATCTCTAAAGAGGGCATTGCGGTCGAGCAGTACCGTATTATTGACACCACCTACGACGGCGTATATCCCAGCGATCACTTCCCGATTGCCGTAACCGTCACTTTAACTTAGGCATAATGTAGGTGCATGCCTGATGTTGCGCTTTGTTTTTTTATCCAGCGACAACAAAGAAGGACTGCCACAGGCAGTCCTTCTTCTTATCAGTAATTAGTATGTAATGCAGTTGGTCGTGATATAACGCGTACCGGCATCCACGAGCTTTTCCATCAGATCAATACGGTCGCAGGTCCAGGTAGCAGTCTTGAGGCCGTTTTCGTGTACGCGGCGAATCATTTCGCAGTTATTGGCGGTATTCGCCGGCAGGTTGCAGTCATAGCTGATGCCGCAGTCGCTGAGCGTTTTTGCCCGCGCAATCTTTTCATCGGTAATATCATCCACCAGGTAATACAGCTCCGCGTCGGTGAGCTTGCGAAGATCGACCAGATCCTCAAAGCTGAAGGCAATGTAGGTAGTCTCCACGCCGTATTTTTCCTGCAGGGCAAGCATTTTGTCGTAATGCTTACGGTTGCGGTTATATTTGATCTCTACCGTAGCGTGCATTCCGTACTCGGCGCACTTTTTGAAGAAATCCTCCAGCGTGCATATCTTCAGATCAGGATACTTGTCGATATTGTGACCGTTATTATAATTCAGCTTCAGCAGCTCATCATAAGAGGCCAGCTCCAACGATTTCGTGCCGTCCATCATACGGGTAGTCAGCGGATCATGGTGAACGACCCACACGCCGTCGCGCGTCATATAGGTGTCGCACTCCGCGCCCCAGTAGCCAGCCTTACCGGCTTCTTCATAAGCCGGCAGCGTATTTTCAGGCGCTACCGCACGGAAGCCGCGGTGCGCCGTCAGCACAAACGCGTCGCTGTCGCGGAGCTTTTCAGACTCCTTGACGCTTCTTACCTCATAAGGCACCAGCTTACAATAATTTTTAAACCATTCTACTTTCGTGCCGACGTAATAGCCGCCAACCGCTGCACCGGTCACCAACGCCAGCTTTCCTAGCCCCTTTAAAAGCATATCAAAGCACCTCGCTTGTCATTCATGATACCTGTATTATAGCATTTACAGCAGGTTTGTCAATTGTTAAATAACAATATTGTAATTAATATTTTAATATATTATTGCCGACCGGAATACCCGGTCGGCAATTTTTTGTAACGGTTATGTTCCCCAGTTATCGATCGTTTCCTGCAGCTTATCCACGTGGTGCGTGGTGATATTGTCGGGTGAATTGACCAGCGCGCGCTTCATTTCATAAGTGCGATCCACCGTCCATTCCGACAGCTTATAGCCGTGCTCATGCAACAAGATCGACAGGGTACGCGAGGCGTATACGTGGTTGCAATTGATCCCGATCGCGCCGGTTTCCTCCAGCAGATCCAGGATCTTTTCCTGATAATCCTCAGAGAAAATGCTGATACGGCTGGGAGAATAGTTGATATAATAGTCGACGCCGGGGCATTTGTCTGCCGCCGTCTTTGCCTGATAGGGTTCGATACCGGTCATAAAGACCTTGTCGAACAGGTCATACGCCTGAACCAGCTGATACAGCTCGGGCAGTACGCGCACATCCTTAATATCGAGGTTCACCTTGATCGGATTCGCCTTGACCAGTTCAAATACCGAGGACAGCTCTACGCCGTCCGTATTCGTCGTGATAATATCGTGTCCCATCACGACCGTACCGTCCAGTCGCTGGCGCACATCCACCTCTACCACATCAGCGCCGTGATCGATCGCCACCTGCACGCCCTCCAGCGAATTATCCGGCGTATCGTACGCGCCGCTGTGCGCTGTGACCGTAAAGTCATCTGCCAGGGTCAAGGTGCGTTCATCATAAGTTTTATAAAAAGCATACATAGCAACACCGGCAACCATTGCCACAGAAATCAGAAAGGATAATACCTGATACGTAAAGCGCTTTGCCCACAGGGGCGTCATGTTCCTTTTCAGGAACCGTTTAAAGCGCTCCCAGCGTGATATTTTTTCAGCCATTCAATCACCAAATCTATTATTTGTTACCGGAATAGTTCGGTGCCTCCTTAGTGATATACACATCGTGCGGATGGCTCTCTACCAATCCGGCACCGGTAATTCTGATAAACTGCGCCTTTTCGCGGAGCTCAGCAATATTGTGACAGCCTACATAGCCCATACCGGAGCGCAGACCGCCCATCATCTGGTACACCGTATCGGACAGCGCTCCCTTGTAAGGCACACGGCCTTCTACGCCCTCCGGCACAAATTTTTTCGAGCCCTTTTGGAAATACCTGTCCGCTGAGCCATGGTTCATCGCACCGAGCGAGCCCATACCGCGGTAAACCTTAAACTGTCTGCCCTGCCAGATTTCCGTATCGCCGGGCGATTCCTCACAGCCGGCCACCAGCGAGCCGACCATAACGACAGAGCCGCCTGCTGCGATCGCCTTAACGATCTCACCGGAATACTTAATACCGCCGTCCGCGATGACCGGAATGCCGAACTTGTCAGCTCTTTCGGCAGCGTCATAGATCGCCGTGATCTGCGGTACGCCGATACCGGCTACCACACGGGTCGTACAGATTGAGCCTGGACCGATACCGATCTTGACTGCGTCCGCGCCGGCTTTGATCAGCGCCTCGGTAGCGTCCGCGGTCGCCACGTTACCGGCAATCAGATCGATATGCGGAAACGCTTCCTTCACGCGCGCTACGTTGCGAATAATGTTTTGAGAATGGCCGTGCGCAGAGTCCAGCACAAAGCAGTCTACGCCGGCATCGGCCAGCGCCTTCGCACGGTCGAGCACATCTGCTGTCACACCGAGCGCGGCAGCACACAGCAGCCGGTCGTTTTTATCACGGGCTGTGTTAGGATATTTGACGGCCTTTTCGATGTCCTTGATCGTTACCAGACCAGTCAGCCTGCCGTTACTGTCAACCAGCGGCAGCTTTTCAATTTTCGATTTCATCAGGATCGTCTTCGCATCCTCGAGGGTAGTGCCGTCCATCGCCGTCACCAGTTCCTCCTTCGGGGTCATCACGGAGGCAATTTTAACGCTGTAATCCGTCATAAAGCGAAGATCACGGTTCGTCAGGATACCGACGAGCGTACCGTCTTCCTCACAGATCGGCACACCGCTGATATGATAGTGACCCATCAGCTCATCCGCATCCTTGACCGTGTGGTGCGGAGAGAGGAAAAACGGGTTGGCAATGACGCCGTTTTCGCTGCGCTTTACCTTATCCACCTCAGTGGCCTGCTCCTCAATGGTCATGTTCTTGTGAATAACGCCGATGCCGCCCTCGCGCGCAATCGCAATCGCCATTTTTGATTCGGTAACGGTATCCATCGCCGCCGTCATCAACGGGATATTTAAGGTAATGTTGTTCGTCAGCCTCGTGTGCAGATCCACCATATCCGGTGTAACATCAGACTCCGCCGGAATCAACAGCACATCGTCAAAGGTGAGCCCTTCTTTTACAAACTTGTCGCCGTAAGCTTTCATTTGCCGTCCTCCTTTGAAATGAAAATATTTTTACTATAATACCATGTTATACCGCTAAAGGCAAGTGTTTTATTGCCCGTCAAAAAACTTTGGTTGTTTTGCCAAAGCGTTTGGCACTGTACACCGCCGCAGGGTGCTGCCTTCATACCTTCCAATCCCCTCCAAACAGCGGTAGCTTTTGCCGTAAAGAAGGCAGGTCGTTGTCCGGTAATCACGTCCCTCGCTCAGCGCTACGCCGGCCGGTGTGCGTACCGCGTACTGTCCGCTGTCGGCCTTGCCGCCAAGCTGCGGCGTCAAAATACAGTTAGACAGCAGCCGTTCCTCCGCCGCGTCATAGCCAGAGACAGCTGCATACGCCTGATAATTTTCGTTAAAATAATCCGTATCGAAATAGAGCGGATCCGGCGTGTGCTCCTTTGCCGCACTGTCGTATTGCTGCAGCGCAGCCGCCGTCACCAAAAAGCAATACAGGTCACCCTTGCCGGTGCGCCCGTCGATCGCTTCATCGTCCCAGGTGAGATCAGCGGCATAATACACACCGTTCAGCGCGATCAGGTTCCAAGCATGATTGCCGGCATTTTTGGCGGAGGTAATGATCCGTGTACGGTAGCCAAGCGCGCGTGCTATGCGGAAAAAGGCGGCCGCATAGCCCTGACAGGTGGCCTTCCCTCCCAGCAGCGCACCGTAGGCGGAAAAGGCCGCCGGATTGGCCGTCGGATCAGCCGCAGCCTTGCTGTCATACACAGCGCGGTCACAGATATAGGTGTGTACGCGCGTCAGCCGCTGATAATCGGTCAGTGCCTTTGTATTCAGCTCGCTGACAAAGCGCGCCACCGCCTTATCCACCTGTTGCTCCTGTGCTGCCGTGGAATAATAGGTAACGCTCGCCGTGACCGTATAATAATACAGGCCGCCGGTATGGCGATCCTCGGTGAACGCAGTATAGCCGTAGCCCGCTACCGCCAAGCGCAGATAATCGCCGTCATTCACGCGATCGGAGCGCTGATCATCCGTAGCGGCAAAAAACAGCCGCCGTACCAGCCCGAGCCGTTCGGACTTCGTGCTCATCCGCTGCGCTGTCACCACGTGCAGCGTAAAGGAGCCGGCGCGCTGTAAGAGGTATCGCTTCATGCTGCGGTACAGCGCTTCGCCCTCGGCATAATACACCGCCTCGCCGGTGTTCACGTCCGCCGTTGCAGCCGCTGCTGTCGAATACGCAGCCTCTACCTTTTCACCGCTGTAAAGCGCATTATCCTCAAACGCAGGCGCAGCAGCGCTCTCCGCGGCCAGCACGGTCCATCCGCCTGCCGGGGAGGTAATCAGCAATATCCAGATACTCAGTACTGCTAACGCCCGTTTCATAAGCTTCTCCTACTGTCCTGCCGCCGCCACAATGCGCGCCACAGTCTCCTCCACGGTGCCGTCATTACCGTCGATCTCTACATCCGCATAGCGCCGATACAGCGGCAGCCGTTCGCGGTACATATCCTCCAGCGTATTCCCCTGCCGCACCACAATACCGCGCGTCGTAAAATTGTTAATACGCTGCAGCATGGTTTCATAATCTAAATGCAGGTAGATCACCTTGCCGAGGGAGCGCAGGTGCTGCATCGCCGCGTCGGAATAAATCACGCTGCCGCCGGTGGCGATCACCGTGGCCTCCAGCTGTAAGGAACAGATCGCCCGTTCCTCCGCTACATAAAAATATTCCGTTCCCTTCGTGTCGATCAGGTCCTGCAAACGGCTTTGCTCCAGTCCCTGCAGCAGTAAATCTGTATCAAAAAAGTTTTTCAGCATCACCTTTGCGGCAATGACGCCGCAGGTGCTTTTGCCCGAGCCGGGCGGTCCGATCAATATTACATTGCTTTTGTCCATCTTATTTTACACCGACCCTTTTGCAGTTTTCCGCCATCGGACAGCCGTCGCACTTTGGCTTTCTGGCCGAGCAGGTATCGCGCCCAAACAGCACGATACGGTGACAGAAATCGCTGCCCTCCTCGGGCGGAATGAGTTTTTTAAGCGCCATTTCAATCTTCACCGGCTCCTTTACCTCTACCAGCCCGATACGGTTGGCGATACGGATCATGTGCGTATCCACCACGATACTCTCCTTGCCGTACACATCGCCCACGATCAGGTTAGCGGTCTTACGGCCGACGCCGGGAAGCTTTACCAGCTCCTCGATCGTATCCGGCACCGTGCCGCCGAATTCGTCGCGTACCATCTGTGCCATGCCGATGATGGACTTGGCCTTATCGTGATAAAATCCGCACGATTTGATGAGCTGCTCCACGTCTGCCAGCTCCGCGCCGGCATAATCATCCAGTGTTCTGTATTTTGCAAAAAGAGCGGGGGTGACTAAATTCACCCTCGCGTCCGTACATTGCGCAGAAAGGCGCACCGCCACCAACAGCTCGAACGGATTGCCGGCCGTCAGTGAACAGATCGCCTCCGGATATTCTTTTTTTAAGATTGCTACCGCATTCAGTGCGCGTTGCTTTTTAGTCATGGCTGTTCTTTACCTTATCCCAGTATTGCTTATATGCCTGTTCGCTCTTATTATCGCCGTATTCATAATAGCGGCGGTCCTTGATGGCGTCCGGCAGGTACTGCTGGTACGTCCAGTGATGAGGATAATCGTGCGGATAAAGGTAATGCTGCCCTTTTACCGCCGCGTCCTCGCCGTCATAATGCTTATTTTGCAGCTGACGGGGGATCGGTCCGCTCTTGCCGGCCCGAATATCCGCCAGCGCCAGATCGATCGCACCGGCGCCGCTGTTGCTCTTAGGCGACGTTGCTACCAAAATCACGGCGTCCGCCAGCGGGATACGCGCTTCCGGCAGGCCAACCATCATGGCAGCGTCCACCGCCGCCTTGACGATCGGAATGATCTGCGGATAGGCCAGCCCAACATCTTCGCAAGCACACACCATTAGCCGTCGGCACGCGCTGGGCAGGTCGCCCGCCTCGAGCAAACGCGCTAAATAATGCAGCGCCGCGTCCGGATCGCTGCCGCGCATACTTTTTTGAAAGGCGGAGACAATGTCATAGTGCTCGTCGCCGTCACGGTCGTACTTCATCGAGGATTTTTGCGACAGCTCCTCTGCCGTTGCCAGGGTAATGACCTTTTTGCCGTCGGCGGCACGGGTAGCCAGATAGCAGTTTTCCACCGTGTTCAGCGCCTTGCGGACATCGCCGCCGCAGCCGAACGCGATCTTACGCAGCACCTCGTCGCTGTATTCAACAGCAATACCGTTTTCCGCACGCAAGCAGTCAAAGCCGCGCTGTACGGCCGGCACAATCTCCTCAGGCGTGATCGCCTTAAATTCAAACACGGTCGACCGTGAAAGGATCGCCGGGTACACATAAAAATACGGGTTTTCTGTCGTAGAGGCGATCAACGTGATCTTGCCGTTTTCAATAAACTCCAGCAGGCTCTGCTGCTGGCGCTTGTTAAAGTACTGTATCTCGTCAAGGTACAGCAAAATACCGTTCGGTGCCGTAAAGGTATCGATCTCGGCAACGATATCGCGGATATCTTGGGTAGAGGCGGTGGTGCCGTTGAGCTTGCGCAGGGCGCGGTTCGTCTTACCGGCAATGATCGACGCTACCGTTGTTTTGCCGACGCCGGAAGGTCCGTAAAAAATCAGGTTCGGCACCTCGCCGTTTTCAATCATATTATACAGCGCCTTACCGGGGGTAAGCAGATGGCGCTGTCCCACCACCTCGCTGAGCTCCCGCGGGCGTATTCTGTCTGCAAGCGGATTGATATTCAAGCTTCGTTCTCCTTTGCCTTACGGGAATAGCGGCAGCCGCAAAAATTCTGCCGATAGAGCCGGTATGTGCGTGACAGCTCGATCGAGCGCTTATAGCCCTCGTGCTTTTTGAAATCGGACGGCAGCCAGGCCACGCCGTACTGCGCGCCGAGCGCCTCCCCGATCTCGTTGATTTTTTGCGCGTTTTTCAGCGGACTGATCGACAGTGTGGTACAAAAATAATCAAAGCCGTTTTCCTTCGCCAGCCGCGCCGTATGCTCCAACCGCAGCCGATAGCATCGAAAGCAGCGCTCGCCGCCCTCCGGTACTGCCTCCAGTCCCTTAGCAATCGCCTCAAAATCAGCGGCGCAATAGGCGCCTCTCACCAGCCGGACGGGATGCTTCGTCGGCAGCGCCTCGATCAGACGCTGCTGCTCCCGAAAGCGCTTGTCAAACTCGTCCTCCGGAGAGATATTAGGGTTATAATAATAGACCGTTATGTCAAAATAATCTGAAAGATATTCGAGGGTATAGCTGGAACACGGCGCACAGCAGGAATGTAGCAGCAGCCGCGGCGGCGCAGCGTTTTCCTCCAGCTGCGCCAAAACACGCTCCAGCTCCCGTTGATAGTTGATTTTATTCATGATATTGCATTATAAATAATTCCGCGGATTCACGCGCGTATCGCTGACGCGCACCTCAAAGTGGCAATGCGGACCGGTAGAATTGCCAGTACTGCCGCTCTTAGCAAGCACGGTGCCCTTATACACTGCCTGACCGACCTTTACCAGCAAGGTAGAATTGTGCGCATACAGCGTACAAATCCTTCTGCCGGAGGCGTCCGTACCGTGGTAAACCATCACATAATAACCGTAGCTGTAATGCCATTCCGAGCGAATAACGATACCCTTCTGTGCGGCAACAACGCTGGTACCGGAGGGACACGGAATATCCATGCCGCCGTGCGCCTTGCCTTGGAAGTAGTGACCGAATTCCTGTGAAACGCCGCTGTGGCCGGGAACAGGCCAGCCAAGCGAAAGCGCTGCATTCGAATTCACAAAGACCTCGCCCGTCTGGTTCGCCAGCTCCACCTCGTCCTTGTCCTTCAGCTCTGGATTTTCTGCTGTGGTGACCTCGTCGGCGGACTTCCTGCCGCTGAGGAGGGCGTCAATTTCAGCGTCAATATTGGCAAGCGCTGCCTCGCTGTCATCGGAATAATCAAGATATATCTGATTGTTAATGGCGTAGTCCATAAAGAGCTTGTCATAAGTGGCGCGCTCCGCCGCCAGCACCTGCTTTTTGCTTTCCAACTCCGCTGCCTTGGCATTGACGGAGGTCTTTTCGGCTTCGTATTCCGCCTTCGCGGTGTCCAGCTCAGCTTTCGCCGCGTCCAGCGCCGCCTGCTTGGCTTCCAAGCCGTCCTGCTTCGTCATGATCTCGTCCATCTGCTCCGTGACCTGCTGCAAGAGCGCCGTATCACTTTTAGAAACAGCCTTGATCATTTCAAACCGGTTGAGGAACTGTGAAATGTCCTTGCTGGTCAGCAGGGCGACAATGATACTGCTGTTGCCGCTGACGTACATCGCACGCAGCCGCAGGCAGTAAGCCTTGTAGGTGATGTTAAAATTATCCTCCAGCGCGTCATATTCCGCCTTGGCAACATCGTATTCCGCCTGCAGCGCATCCAGCTGCTCCTGCAGCGGCGCGATCTGTTCGTCCAGCTCTGCAATCTTTACATTCGCGGCCGCTACCTCGTTTTGCAGTAAAATCAGCTCCTCGTTCATATAGCCGATCTTTTCGTCCAGCGCGACCATATATTCTTCTGTGTCCTTTGCGCCGTCGCCCAGCTCCTTGAGCTTTTCCTCGCTCGCCTTCAGTCCGGCTTCAATCGTCGCACGCTGCTCCTCGAGTGTTTTCTGCGCTTCGGCCTTGGCCTGCTCCGCCTCTTCCGCGCTTTGCGTCGTGGTAACGATCGGGTCAATCTCTTGCTCCGTCGTACTCTCCGGTACCGTCGTTTCCTCCGCCAGCGCACGGTAGCCGCCGGCACTGCACGCGCACACAGCAGCGAGCGCCAGCGCCAAGCCCTTCTTGAATATGCTTATTTTCACGTCGTAAGACCTCTTATCTTTAAAATATAAATAGACATGATTATCATAACATATCAAGCTTCATTTTTAAAGGGGAAAAACGAAAATAATTGTTACAAAAATCCCTGCAACCGGCGTTGCAGGGATGACATTTTGCGGTTATTCAAATTTCTCCGTAATGTCTGCCGTCGTCTCCATTTCCGGCAGGCTCTCCTCCGGCTCATCGCTGTGCAGCATCGCCTCGTTGTCTGCCTGTACCTTCTCGTAGATCGGCACCAGCTTCTCTTTCGTTAACGGATAGGCAAAGCGGTAGAGCAGCCAAATCGCGGTATAGGTGATCGCCGGGATCAGCGTACAAAGCCACAGTATACCTTCGCTGACGCCGGCCTTATAACCGATTTGCGACATCTCAACGGAATCGTAACCGATTTTGCCCAGCAGGGCCATGCCAATATAGTCGGCAAGCGTCTGGCCGAACTTACGGGCAAAGGTATAGACGGCGTAGATGGCGCTTTCGCTGCGCACACCCGTCTTAACATACTGATAGTCGATGACGTCAGCTACCACAGCCCAGTTGGTGATCGATACAAAGGAGTAACCGAAGCCGATCACAAACAGTACGATCATAAAGATCCACGCCTGATCCGGCTTGGGCTTAATGATAAAGCAGGCAATCGCGGCGATCGCTGAGAACATAGAACCGAAGCCTGCCAGCTCCTTTTTGCCGAACCTTTTCACCAGCATCGGCGTAATCGGAATCATCAACGCCATCGGCAGGTACTGCGCGATTGCGCCAAGGGTGTTCAGGTTGGAGTTTTCAAAATAGTTTTTATAAAGATACGCGTTATAGGAGGCGAACTGCAGCTGACCGCTGATCAGCACGCCGGTGATCGCCAGCACCACAAACGGACGGCTTTTCAGCATACCGAGATAGGTGCTCTTCATGTTCACAGACGGCTTTTCGTCTGACTTGACGCGTTCCTTTGTTGTTGCATAACAAGAGAAGTAGAAAATAATCGCCAGCACGCACATCGCCGCAGCAAAATAGAACATTCTGTTTCCGTTAACCGTTACCTTATCGCTATTGTAGATAATGAACGGTGCCAGCAACAGCGGTGCCGCACCGCCAATACCGCCGCCGATGGAGCGGAAGGTCGACAGCAGCGTTCTGCCGCTGGGATCATCCGTAATCACCGAGGCAAGCGAGCCGAACGGCACGTTAATACCGGTATACATCATGCCGAAGCAAATATACGTCACATAAGCAAACAGCAGTATCAACGCCGGACTGTCAGTGTGTCGTGTAATATCGTAAAAGCAAGCCAGCTGCGCCACCGCAACCGGTACGGCTATCCACTTCAGATACGGACGGAATTTTCCGTCCTTGCTCGGCGGTCGTTTTGCCACGATACCGCCCCACAGCGGATCGTTGACAGCGTCCCATAAACGCGTGATCAGGAACAGCCGCTTGAGCTGGTCGGGATCAATATGTAAAACCTCTGTATAAAACAGCTTTAACGCATACGAAACGTAAGTCAGCACAAACAGGTTGCCGGCGTCACCGAGCGCATAACCTGCGGCCTCCTTAATACCGATCTTGTTCGGATGCTGATTGACGGCCTTTGTTTTTTCTTTTTTTGCCATGGAAATCTCTCCTCAAAACAGTATAACACTATTATAGCACAACAAACGAATATTGCAACCTTGTCGCCTCACTGCTGCGCCATTACCCTTTGATAGAAGGCCAGTGCGCCGTCGATCGCTTCCGCGCCGTCAGCACCGAACGGATCCAGTACGCTGAACACGTGTGCCAGCGGCTTACCGTCTTCGCCGTCGCCGTAATTCACCAGCTCTGTCTGAACGCCCTTGCTTTCCAGCAATTCTGCCGCGCGCAGCGTTTGATCGTGCGCCAAGGCGTCGCCGTCGCTGGTGATCAGGTATGTCGGCGGCAGCTGAACCTCTTCCACCAGCGCGTCCAAATCCATATACGAATAGGTCGCCTTCTGCCGATAATCGCTGCCCCACATCGGTCTGGTATACAGCGAAAATGCGCCGCCGTCCTTCATAAAGGCAACCGGCGAGGTCAGCAGCAGCGCCGTCAGATCCAGCTGTCCGTCCACCACGTCAAACGTTTCGCGCAAGGAGGGACTTTCGAGCAGCGCAGCGGAATATACCGCCATCTGTCCGCCGGCAGAGTCACCGGTGAGCATAATATTCTTACCGTCGCACGGATAATTATTCATGTTTTCACTGATCCACTGCAGCGCCTGCGCGCAGTCCTGCAGCTGCTCGTTCACCGTAACATCCGGCACCAGACGGTAGCTGATGTTGAACACCACATAACCGCGGTGCGCCAGCTCCAAACAATAGTATTTATTCAGATCCTTATCGCCGTAGATCCAACCGCCGCCGTGGATATCAATAATGACCGGCAGCTGACTGTCCGTTGACTGACTGCCGTACACGGCACTTTCGGGATAATAGACGTCTAAACGGTGATAAATATTGCCGTCGTCAATATAGGCAATATCATTATCTTCAATAACATCCTCCGGTGGCGTCTGCACAGCGTGCTTAGCGGCGTCACCGTCAGCGCAAAAGCGCCACACCATCTGCATCATCCGCACCATCGGGTTATGGCGGATACCTTTGCCGCTTTCCGTCTGATATTCCACCGTATCGGAATAGACCATGCCGCCGACGGCATAGCGGTTTTCGTCCGTATCAAGCACCGGCTTCGTCACGATATTAATAAATATCACCGCGACGACAGCAATCAGCACGATCACGCCAAGGATAATGAGCAGCACCTTGCGCCCCTTACCCGTCTTCTTTTTTTCTTTTACAGCAGCCATAGTAGGTTCCTCCTGTTATTAATGATCCGGCGGTAATACCGCCTGCAGCCGGTTCACCACCGGCTTTGCCGCCAAGCCGATCAGCAGCCCGGTCACCAAACCGGCCACCAACAGCACCGGCAGATAATAAGCGATACGGTACGTGCCCATCAGCACCGCCGCCACCGCAATTTGCCCGATGTTGTGCGTTACGCCGCCGAGCATACTCACGCCGAACACGGACAGTCCGGAGCGCCGCCGCACCAGTGCCATCACGGCAAAGGACAGCAGGCCGCCGGCCAACGAATACACCAGGCTGTAGGTATTGCCGAAGGTCAGACCGGCCAGCACAATACGCACCACCGCCACCGGCAACGCCGTCTTTTCGCCCACCGTAAAGAGCGCCACCACGACTACCAGATTCGCCAAACCAAGCTTCACACCGGGAACGCCGAGGTTAAACGGCAGCAGGCTTTCCAGATAGCTCAGCACAAAGGCCAACGCCACCAATAGCCCAAACAGGGCGGCTTTTTTTGCTTTACTGTTTTTCATCTGTCACCCTGCTATATCAATTTCACTGTCGCCGCCGTCCTTCACCACGCTGACCGTCAGCCGGTGCGGCAGACAGATCACCGATTCGCCGCTACGGCTGATCGGCGCGTGGCCGACGCAGATCTTATCCGGACAGTTCGCCTCGGTAATTGCCGCCGTCCCCTGATGAATGACGAGACGGTTTTCTCCGCCGTCGGCAGTGGTTATTATTTTTTCACAATCCCGATCAAGCGGCAGGACCTCAACGACCGTGCCGTCCACCTCTACCTGTACATATTGGCCGGTATGCGGCACCGCATACAGGAACAGGCACAGCACGCCGGCCAGCGCCAGCACCGCCGCCATCACGATAACGTCTGCTTTTTTCATTTACTGATACTGTTCAAAACCGCCGGTGGTCTCCACCGTGTGCTCCTGGGTCTGCCAAAGCGCCTCTACGCCGTCCAGTCGTTCCACCAGCGCCTTGCCCTCCTCGATCGGCAGGTTAAACAGCGCGGTGGACAGGGCGTCCGCAACAGCACTGTCCTCACAGATCACGGAAACAGAGGCCGTATACTCGCTCGGGAACAAGGTCGACGGATTAATAATATGGCAGTAGCGCTTGCCGTCCACGGTGTAATAACGCTGGTTTTCAGCGCTGGTCACGACCGCCAGATTCGCCACGTGCACGGTCTCCGTCGCCGGTTCGCCGTCCTGATACGGGTTTTCCAGCTGTACGTTCCACAGCGTTTTACCGTCGTCATTTTTATAGCCGACCGTATAGACGTTGCCGCCGATACTGATCGCCGCCGCGCTCCACAGGTTTTCTGCCGCCCAGCGGCAGACCTCGCGCACGGCAAAGCCCTTTGCCACCGCACCGACATCCAGCTGCAGCAGCGGATCGGCAAAATAGACAGTGGACGCAGCCTCGTCCAGCACCAGATCGTTAATATCGGTATGGGCTGCCGCCGCCGTCAGTGCTGCCGCGTCCGGCAGGTAAGCAGTGTCGGGGTCCGCATCAGCCGCCTCGCGCGCCGCGTGCCACAGCTGCAGCACCGCACCGAAGGCAACATTGGTATTGCCCTCGGTCAGCGTATAGGCCTCCTTGGCAAACACCAGCAGCGCCATGATCTTTTCATCGACCTTCACCGGCGCCTGTGCGGCCGCCGCGTTCACCGTGCACAGGTTTGTGAGGCCGTCGTAAGTATGATAAATATCATAGAGCTGGTCATACTTCTGCAGCTCCGCCTCCAGCTGTGACAGATGTTCGTCAAACGCTGCCTGAGAGTCATCGTACGCAACGACAGTAGAAACCGTGTCAAACAGCTCATAAAAGCTGCCGGTATAGCGTTCCTTGCTCAGCCACGGTCCCTGACACGCGCTGAGCGACAGCAGGAGCAGCGCCGCCGATAATATAAGGCAAAACGGTTTTTTCATTTATTCGTATATCTTAATGATCTTCACCGGACACTTCTGTGCGCACAAACCGCACTTGGTGCACTTAGAATAATCAATTTTCGCGATGTTGTTTTCAAAAACGATAGCCTCTGACGGGCAGTTTCTTGCGCACATACCGCAGCCGATACAGCCGGCGGTACAAGCGTTTTTGACTTCCTTGCCGCGCGCCAGTGAGGAACACTGCACACGGTATTGACTGTCGGCAGGGATCAGCTCGATCAGGTTGTGCGGACAAACGCGCAGGCACTTGCCGCAGGCAATACAAAGCGCCTCGTCCACAACGGCCTTCTTATCCACGATACGGATAGCGCCGTGATCACACACCTTTACGCAAGAGCCGAAGCCAAGACAGCCGTACTTGCAGGCATACGGGCTTGAGCCGGGCATTTTAGCGGCATAAATGCAGCTGTCGATGCCGAAATAATCGTAATCGGTCTCCCGTTTTTCGCAGGTGCCGTCGCACTTAACGTAGGCCACCTTGCGCTCCATTTCGCCAACCTCCTGGCCCATGATGGCGGCAATTTTTTCCGCCACCTGCTTGCCGCCGACAGGACACTGGGTCACCGGCGCCTCGCCCTTAGCGATCGCAGCCGCCAGCGCGTCGCAGCCGGCATAGCCGCAGCCGCCGCAGTTTGAACCGGGCAGTTCCTCGCGGATTGCCACCTCTTTTTCGTCTACCTCTACCTTAAACACCTTTTCGGCCACGGAGAGGATAATGCCGATGATCAGGGCAACGATCGCCAGTACAACGATCGCAATGATAATTGCCTTGGTATCCATATCCTATCCTCCTTATTTGGGTAATACGCCGAAGCCGTAGAAGGCAATGGACATCAGACACGCCGTCAGCAAAACCGCCGGGGTTCCCTTAAAGGCGCTTGGGAAGTTATTGTTTTCCGTCTTTTCACGGATACCGGCCATGATCACGATCGCAATACAGAAGCCGACAGCCGTACCAAAGCCGGCGATCACGCTGGTGAGGATATCGTAGTCCTTTTGCACGTTGGTCAGCGCTACGCCGAGCACCGCGCAGTTCGTCGTGATCAGGGGCAGGTATACGCCGAGCGCTTTATAAAGCGGCGGCACAAACTTTTTGAGGAACAGCTCCACCAGCTGCACCAAAAAAGCAATAACCATAATAAAAACGATGGTTTTTAAGTATTCCAGCCCAAATTTTACCAGCACAAATTTATACAGCGTCGCCGCTACAGCGGAAGCGATGGTAATAACGAAGATCACCGCGCCGCCCATACCGCCGGCGGTTTTCATACTCTTAGAAACGCCGAGGAACGGACAAATGCCGAGGAACTGCGCCAGCACGACGTTGTTCACGAGCGCCGTTGAGATCAATACTAAGAATAAAGTGCTTGCCGTACTAGACATTTTCCTTGGCCTCCTTTTCTTCTAGTTCCTTCATCGGACAGGTTGCACAGTCGCCGTTGCAGCCGCCATTGCCCTTAACATGGCGGTTAGCGCCCTTGAGCTTCAGCTTGTTCTGCACCGCGCAGAGCATCGCCAGCACAAAGAAAGCGCCGGGTGCCATAATGAAGATCGCGATCGGCTCATAGCTTTCCGGCATGACGCGCAAGCCAAACACCGAGCCGTTACCGAGCAGCTCACGGACAATACCGATCGTCGTCAGACCGATGGTAAAGCCAAGGCCGATACCCACGCCGTCAAACATAGAAAGCAGCGGCTTATTTTTATTGGCATACGCCTCTGCTCTACCGAGAATAATACAGTTAACAACGATCAGTGGAATATAAATGCCGAGGCTGTCGTACAGTTCCTTCACATAAGCGTGCATTACCATTTCGATCACCGTTACAAATGAGGCGATAATGGTAATATATACCGGTACGCGGACAGCGTCCGGAATGATCTTGCGCAGCAGCGAGATCATCAGGTTAGACATTACCAGCACCACCATCGTGGCCAGGCCCATGCCGATACCGTTTTTGGCGCTGGTGGTTACCGCCAGCGTCGGGCACATACCGAGCATCAGTACAAAGGTCGGGTTCTCTTTGACGATACCGTTATACAGCCGTTCCCAAATACCCTTCATCTGTCTCACGCTCCTTTCATCGCATTGAACAGCGCAATCGCCTCGTTCACCGCCTGCTGTACAGCCGTCGTGGTGATCGTAGCGCCGCTGATAGCGTCAAATTCGTTATTGTCACGGTTAGCGCCGGTTTTGGAAAACGCCACCGGTGCGAGGGCCGACAGGCCTGCAAACTCCGACTGGAATTCCTCCTCTGTGGATCTGGCGCCGAGGCCGGGCGTTTCGTTAGCAGCAGAAATCACGGTAAAGTTCGTGATCTCACCCTCATTGGTGATACCCAAGGCAACACGGACATCGCCGCCGTAGCCGTTCGGAGAGGTGACATCGTATACATAACCGACCTGTGCGTCGCCCTTGTAAGCCTCCAGCGCAGCGTTGACCGTCACACCGGCATCCGGCGACGGCAACTCATAAGCGGTCAGAAGCTCCTCCAGATTTTCCACATCCTCAAACCGATCCGCCTCATAGACCTTCATATAGGCCGCTTGTCTGGCTTCCTCCTCCGCGGCGGCGATCGGTTCCATCGTCACCTGATTCAGTACGGCCAAAATAGCGACCGAGATCAGCGCCACCACAAACAGAACGATAATGTTCTTGGCGGCATTGGATTTTGCTTTTGCCATTATTTACTCTCCTCCTTTGCCGTCTTCACTTTCTTAACCCTTTCACAGCCGAAAGGAAGAGAAATCGTTTTCTTTTCAATGATCGGCACCAGCAGATTGCCGATGATGATCGCGTAGGACACGCCCTCCGCCGTAGAGCCGAGCGTACGGAACAGCGCCGTCAGCAGACCAAGCAGCAGACCGAACACGATCTTACCCTTGAAGGTGATCGGGCTGGTGACATAATCGGTCGCCATAAAGAACGCACCGACCAGCAGGCCGCCGGAAAGCAGCTGCGCCGCCAAATAGTTCACGGTCACCTCGTCGCCGGACAGCAGGCGGATCACCGCGATCAGCACCACCGTGGTAGCAATATACACGCACGGGATCGCCGGAGAAATAATCTTTTTAATCAGCAGATAGGCCGCGCCGATCAGAATACACAGCGCCGAGAGCTCTCCGATACAGCCATTGTGGTTGCCCAAAAACAGCTGCAGCAGAGGCATCTTCTGCAGGGCGTCCATCCCTTTCATCTCCGCCAGCGGCGTTGCAGCGGAAACCACGTCCGCCGGGAAAAAGCTTGTCATCCGCTGCGTAAACGAAATCATCAGGAAGCAGCGGCCGGCCAACGCAGGATTCATAAAGTTTTGACCCAGTCCGCCGAACAGCAGCTTGGCAGCAATGATGCCAAACGCCGCGCCAAGCACCGGCATCCACCAGGTGGCTCCCGGCGGCAGGTTCACGGCAAGAATCAGTCCGGTAACGACAGCAGAATAGTCGAATACGGTAATCGGTCGTTTGGTAAGATATTCAAATACCGCTTCAAAGGCAACGCAGCTTGCCACGCTGATGAAAATCAGCATCAGCGGCCACGGACCGTAGTCCTTCCAGTAATGGTACACACCGTAGCCAAGGGTGGGGATCAACGCAATGGCCACGTCACGCATGATCGACTTAGTTGAGCTTTTGTCGCGCACGTGCGGCGACACGGAAACATGATACATAACGTCCTCCCTCCTTACTTTTTTTTCGCATTTTGCTCGCGCAGCTGGATCTTGCCGAGCTTGAACATCTGGGTAAGCGGAATTTTGGCAGGACAGCCGTAGGCACAGCAGCCGCACTCAATACATTCCATCATACCGAGCTTTTCGTAATCTTCGATCTTCTGCGCCTTCACCGCGCGGCCCATCAGCTGCGGCACCAGGCGCTGCGGACAGTTCTTTGCGCAACGGCCGCAGTGGATACAGGCCGTCTCCTTCGCGTCCGCTACCTCGTCGTGCGCATAAGCCAAAATCGAGGAGCTTGTTTTCACTACCGGCACGTCCAGACTGCCGAGCGCAAAGCCCATCATCGGTCCGCCGGAAATAAACTTCACCACATTGTCCTTAGCGCCGCCGGCCTGCTCAAGCACATAGCTGTGGCTCACGCCGAGAGGCACATCAAAGTTACCGGGCTTGTTTACCGCCTCGCCGGTAACGGTCATCACGTTATGTATCAGCGGCATATTTTTATAGACTGCCTCATAGATCGCAAACACCGTACCTACATTGACGACAACGCAGCCCTTGTCCGCCGGCAGCATTTTTGAATTGATCTTGCGTCCGGTCACGGCGTTGATCAGCTGGCGCTCACCGCCCTGCGGATACTTTGTTTTCAAGGTGATAACGTCCACCCTGTCGTCGATCCGCGCGACCGCCGTCATGGTTTGGATCGCCTCCGGCTTGTTATCCTCAATGCCGATCATCGCGTGCGCGTTCGGCAGTGCCTTGAGCAGTGCCTGAATACCCAGCAGCAGCTCATCCGGCCGCTCCAGCATCACGCGGTAGTCAGAAGTCAGATACGGCTCGCACTCTGCGCCGTTGATAATCAAAAAATCAATATCGTTCGCGTTCTTCGGGGATACCTTCACGCCGGTTGGGAAGCCGGCACCGCCAAGGCCGACGATACCGCAGTCCTTAATGATCTGCACGACCTCCTCACCGGTCAGCGACGCTGCATCGCGCTCCTCGCCAAAGCCCTCCACGGCCTCGTCCAGGCCGTCGTTGTCAACCACAATGCAATCTACCTTGCTGCCGTTGATCACCAGGCGCTTCTCAATCGCCTTGACCGTGCCGGACACCGATGAAAAAATCGGAGCAGAAATAAAACCGCCTGCCTCCGCAAGGCACTGTCCCTTCAGCACGCGATCGCCTTTTTTGACCACCGGCTTTGCCGGCGCGCCAATACTCTGCGACAACGGATAGACCATCACCGCTTCCGGTTCCAGAAACGCGATAGGACAGTCTGCGGCCAGCTCCTTGCCGCCGTAGGGGTGTACGCCCCTTCTGAATGTCTTTGCTTTCATTGCCTCTTTTCCTTTCGTAAGTACATTGGTAATGATGTAAATACATACATAATCATACAGTTTATATTGTAACATAATATTTTCAAAAATCAATTGTTATTGTCTGATAAATATTTCACAAATATTGTCAATTGCTGTCGTCGGTGATATAATCAGTTTGAGGTGATACCATGACCCTTTTGCAGCCGCCGTACCGGCGGATCGCTGACGGCGTTTATCTGATCAATGAATTCGACGGCACCAATTGCTATTTGCTCATCGGCAGCCGGAAGGCGCTGCTGATCGACTGCGGCACCGGCTTTTGCGACCTGCGCGGCACGGTGGAATCGCTCACGAACCTGCCGGTGACCGTTGCCGCTACGCACGGTCACGTCGATCACTGCGGCGGCGCCGGTCAGTTTGAAGCGCTGTACCTTCACCAAAACGACTGCACGCCGCTCTATCGCTTGCAGCGCACACGTCCCGTCCGCCGACTGTTTACGGCGTTCAACGGTGCGGTGAAGGCGCACGGCATTACGGCTGCGGCCGTAACAAAGCCGCGCTTCCATACAAAAATTGTTCCGTTTGCGGACGGTTTTCGCTTTGAGCTGGGCGGCAAAACCGTTACCGCGCACCTGACGCCCGGTCACACAAAGGGCAGCGTGGCGTTTGTGGACGAAGCGGATCGGCTCATTTTCAGCGGCGATAATGTGTGCGACGCGCTATGGCTGCATCTGCCGGGTCGAACCAGCGTAGAGGAATGGCTGCCCTCCGCGCGCTGGCTATATGCCAAAAGTGCCGATTACCGTATCTTTTGGGGTCACCGCACGCCCGAGCTGACGCGCGACTATATTCACACCGTGATTAGCTGGGGCGAGGCGATCCTGCGCCGCCAGCCGCGCAACACCCTGCTGCCGCGGACAAAGCAATATCCGCCGCAGCCTGACGGCATTTTATACAAAACAAACACTGTACATCAAAAAAGGAAGTGAACACTGTGGCAACCAAACCGTCCACCACTGTTAATGAAGAAAAAATCAAGCTTTCGAGCAAGCTGTGGCTCTGCTCGGCCGACTGCCTGTGCTCCGCCGCCAGCGGTCTGATCACCGGCGGCGCCATGACCTATTTTTTTACGAAGTTTTTAGGTCTGTCCGAGGAGCTGGCCAGCACGGTGTGGATCATCTTCGCCGTGTGGAACGCGTTGAACGATCCGCTGTTCGGCTATATTTCTGACCGCACGAAGTCCAAGCTCGGCAGACGGATCCCCTACATCCGTTACGGCTCGTTTTTCTACGCGCTGTTCTTTATCCTCACGTGGGTCAGGTGGCCGCTCGGCGCCTCGCAAGGCGCGCTGTTTGTACAAATGCTGGCCACGCTGTTCCTGTTTGATACCTTTTATACAGCCATCGCCACCTCGCTATACGTGATGCCGTACACGATGGCGGTTTCTAACAAAGCGCGCGGTAATTTGTTCATCATGAAGATTTTCTTTACCCTGCTGTCGATGGGCATTCCGCTGGTACTCTTCCCGCTGATCAAGCCGGACGTGGGCGAGGATCCGAAGCGCTTTCAGCTCATCATGGTCGTGATCGGCGTGGTGACCTTTGCCGTCATCTTTACCTCCACTTTTTTCTATAAAGAAAAGGTGACGACAGACATTGACGAAAATCCGGAAAATATTTTCCGCTCCACGTTGGACTGTCTCAAAAACCGCTCTTTTTTGATTTTTGAAATACTGTCCTTTACGGTGATTTTCATTCAGACGATCCTGATGCAGGGCGTCAATTATTATTTTGATGAGTTCAGTATGCCGATGGCGGCGGCCTACGGGCTGCTCGGTGCCGGCGCTGTGTTCGGCGTCATACTGTGGAGCCGTAAGGTAAAGCCGTGGGGCGTCAGGAACTGTACGCTCCTGATGTGCATCATCTTTGCGGCAGGCGCCGGCGCCATGACCTTCTTCGGCGGTAACAGCATCGTGGCAGGCGTCGGCTTTTTTGCGGCAGGCATGGGCTTTGCCGGCGGAATGTACCTGATCCCGCTGATGAACGGCGATGTCATTGACTACGATGAGACCGTTACCGGCAAACGTCGGGAGGGTATGTATGCCGGCGTCAACAGTCTGATCACCAAGCCGGCGATCAGCTTTGCTAACGCCGCCTTTATCATGATCGCCAAGGGGTTCGGCTACGACACGACGGTGGCCGCCGGTCAACAGTCCGCCGCCGCCAAGCAAGGCCTGCTGGTCGCCTGGATGGCACTGCCGGCCGTGCTGTTGATCATCTGCGCCATTTCACTCAAGTTTTATCCCCTGACCGGCGCAAAATGGAACGAAACCAAGCAGCAGCTGGAAACAAAACACCGTTCTGAATGATTTTTGAGGAGTAAAATATGGGTATTTTTAAAGCAGCAACCGGCGCGCTCGGCGGCACCCTTGCGGATCAATGGCTGGAAATGTTTTACTGCGACAGTATGCCGCAGGACGTGCTGGCGCAGCGCGGCGTCAAGCGCGTCAGCGCGAGCACCGCTAACACGAAGGGCGATGAAAACGTCATCAGCGACGGCTCGCTGATCACCGTCAACGAAGGACAATGCGCCCTTGTGGTGGAGCTGGGCAAGGTACTTGCTGTCTATACCGAGGCGGGCGAAAACACCTTCCACAGTAAAAAATCAGGCAGCCTCTTTTCCGGCGGCGGATTAGGCGGTGTCGGCCGTCAGATATCAGAGCGTATCAGCTTTGGCGGCGACGTAGCGATTCATCAGTTTGTGATGTATCTTGACATGAAGGAGCACCACGGCAATCCGTTTTCTGTTGCCGTACCGCTTTCCGTGAGCGATCCGCGCACCGGCCTTGACTATTGCGCTACGGTAAACATGAACGGCGTCTTTTCCTATCGCATTACCGATCCGGCCGTGTTCTATAAGAACATCTGCGGCAACCGCACCGGCACTGTTTATAAAAGCGAGGTGCAGCCCCAACTGGAGGCGGAGCTAAAAAGCGCTGCCGCGGTAGCACTGAACCGGCTCTGCGGCGGCGGCGTCAGACCAACGGAGCTGTCGGGCAGCACTGACGCTATCACCCAGGCCATACAGGAGACCATGACGGAGCAATGGGCTCGTCTGCGCGGCTTTACCGTCACCGCTGTCGCCATTGGCGCGGTCGCCTTACGCCCCGAGGATCTCGCGGTGCTCCAATCTGCACAGCGGGCCGAAATGCTGACCGACCCGTCCATGGCCGCCGCTACCCTCATTACAGCACAGGCGGATGCAACGACTGCCGCTGCGCAAAACCAAAGCGGTGCCGGTATATACGGTATAGCAGCCGTGCAAAGCACCACTGCACAGTCTGTCAAGCCGACGAATATCTTTCTGCAGAAGGATACGACCGGTCCGTCACTTTGGCGCTGCCCGTGCGGCAGCATGAACACCGGCAATTTCTGCGAAAACTGCGGCACCCGTCGGCCAAATTAGTGCAAAAATAGACAAAAACAGACAAAAAACAGGATTGACACCGTTTTATACACTATGCTATAATATGTAGAAAGAAAAATATTTTTATACTTTTAGCGCGAAAGGATGATCATTATGGGATACAGCGAAGGCTCCGGCAGCAGCGGCGGCGGCAACAACAGCGGCGGCTACAGCAGCAGAGACAGCTACGGCGGCTACTACAACTCTAACTCCGGTTATACCAGCAAGGACAGCTACGGCGGTTATTACAACTCCACCTACGGCTACACGGCTGCAGACAGCTACGGCGGCTACTATTCCAACGGTTCCGGATACACCAGCAAGGACAGCTACGGCGGCTACTATAATTCCAACACCGGTTACACCTCGCCGGACAGCTACGGCGGCTATTACAACAGCGGCGGCAGCGGCAAATAGCGCGACCGCAGTATCCGCTTCCGCCAAAATACCGCTTCCGGCGGCAGCAGGCGGAATGACCGTCTATCGATACCGCAATCACATAACCTCTGGGAATTACAAAGGTTTATTCTCAGAGGCTATTTTTATAAAGGGACTACCATGACTTATGAAAGATTACAGGCAATGATTGCCGCAGCAGCCGACATCGATCCGGCCACCGTCAGCCGGCAGGCGCGCTTGCGCGAGGAGCTGGGCCTGTGCTCCGTTGACATGATGCTGTTGGCATCGGCACTGGCCGCGGAATACGGCGACGCCGCTGCACAGCTCACCCCCTCTATGACGGTGGAGGAAATACTATCTGTGCTGGGAGAAGAAAATGGCTAATATTATGGTGACGGATGTTTGCAACCTGCACTGTCCTTACTGCTTTGCAAACGAATTTGTCAATAAAAGTAAAAATGAAATTTCCTTGGAAGCTTTTCAGAAGGCTGTGGATTTTATCGTGAGGGACAACGCCCACAAAACCGTCGGCATCATCGGCGGCGAGCCGACTGTCCATTCTCAGTTTGAGCTGCTGATGCAGACGCTGATCAAGGATACCCGCGTGGAGCGCGTAATGCTCTACACCAACGGTGTGCTGCTCGACAGATTTTGGGACGTATGCTGCCACGCCAAGGTCGCGATGCTGATCAACTGTAACGCACCTTCCTTTATCGGTGACAAGGCCTACCAACGCACCGTGGAGAACCTCGACACGCTGTTTAACCAAAAGCTGTGCCGCGAGCGCGTCACACTGGGCATCAACCTGTATCAGCCCGATTTTCAGTATGACTATATGATCGAGCTGCTGGAGCGCTATGACCTGCACAAGGTGCGCGTATCCGTCACCGTGCCCAATATGGATGACCAGCGCAACATCAACGCGCACGCATACTTTTTATCCATGAAGCCGCAGCTGCTGGCGTTTTTCCACGCGCTGCTGAGTCGGGATATTATCCCCCATTTTGACTGTAACAAGATCCCCTCCTGCCTGCTGACAGAGGAGGAGCTGCGCGGCTTTGACCGATACCTTCAAAGCGACTATATCAAGGCGCATATCGGCGACAGCAACATTGCAGACACACGCGTGGTCTGCTCTCCCGTCGTGGACATCCGTCAGGACCTGACCGCTGTCCGCTGCTTTGGTCTGTCCGACAGCACAAAGCAGCCGATCGAGGCCTTTCACGATCTCACCGAGCTGGAAAAATTCTATACCGGCACGGTCGACGCCTTTGCTTATAACACCGTTTATGCGAAGGCGTGTACCGACTGTCACCTGCGCAAGGTATTAAAATGCACCGGCGGCTGTCTTGCTTTTAAAATTAATGCGATCAATGCGCTGCAGCAGGCGGCGCAGCGGAAAATGGAGGCCGTCAATGACTGAACATTTCGGCATGAAACCGTCCGTAAGTCTGGAGCCTCTCTGCTGGGAGAAGGATCTGGCGGCGCTGTACCGTTATATGACAACGGAGGAGCAATACCTGTTTTCCACCAAGGTGCTTCACCTCTCGCCGCAGCGGTTTGAGGAGTGGCTGGCGGCCAAGCTGGACAGCGATTTTCACGATTTTTACATGGTCAGAGGTACTGACGGCACGACGGTAGGCTATGTACACAATTACGGCTTTTCGACCGTCAATCGCCACTGCAAGCTGGTCACCTATATCGTACCGGAGCAGCGGCAATACGGGCTCGGTGCACAGGCAACCGTGCTGTTTATGGACAACCTGTTTCGCCGCTATCCGCTCGAGAAGCTCTATTCCACGGTATATGCTTACAACGAGGAAAGCCTGCAGTGCAATCGCCGTGCCGGCTTTGTTTACGAAGGCACACTGAAGGATTTTCGCTATTATGACGGCAAGCACTGGCCGCTGGCGTATTTTTCGATTACCCGTGAGCAGTTTTATCACCGATTCGGGAGGTTTTTGTAATTGGATACTTGTCTGAATGTATGCGATCTGCTGGCGGTATCTGCTGACACAGAGGCTATCGCAGACAGCATAGCGCAGCTGGCAGAGGCGGCCGGCTGTCCGCTGCCCTGCCGTGTGTATCTCGGTTCCTATTTTTGCGCCGGCTATTTCTTAAAGCTCCGGCGAACGGTCCTGGCAGCCGTGCTGCAGCAATGCCGCTGCGTTTCCGGCGTCACACTAGTGGTTCCGGTGTTCACACAAAAGGATCTGGCGGCCGGTAAGCGCGCCGTCACAGCGCTCGCCGATGCGTTGGGCGATCGGCTTGACGAGATCACCGTCAACGATATCGGTATGCTGCAAACCGTCAAGGCTCTCTGTCCGCAGCTGACCGTCAACCTCGGCCGCTTGTTTTTTAAAGACCCGCGCGACGTCCGCTTGTCGGAAGCCTTGGCGCGCGTAACGATTCCTGCGCAGCTGACGGACGAAACCTTTCGGGCATGGCGTGACGACGCACTGCCTGCCGAACGGGAAAACGGCTTAGTAGAGCTGGATCCCGTCAGCGCACAAATTTCCGTACCGGAGGGCTTTCGCGGCCGGATCTGTCTGCACACCCCATACTGCTATATGTCCTACGGTCATATCTGCAAGTTCGCCTCGTTGCACAAGCCGCCGTCGAAGAAGTTCCGTCCGAACGCGCCGTGTAACGCCGAATGTCTCCGTATCCACGAGCGCTTTTCCGATCCGAACAAGCCGGAATGGGGTACGCTGCTGAAAATCGGACGGGCGCTGTATTTTGAACAGCCGGACGCGGTTCTGACCGACGCAACGCCGCAGCGGCTGATTTATTTTCCGTTCCGGGAATGGATAATGTTAAAAGAAGGAAACAACAAAAGCGATGAAAATATTAACGCCGTTAAATGATGTAAGCCTGCTGGCAGATTACAGCCGTCTCGGTGCAGAGGAATTTTATCTGGGCTTTTACGACGAGACATGGCAGGCGCGCTTTGGCAAGCTGGCGGATATTAACCGGATGACCGGTTTCGGCAAGCTGGCCAACCGCAACAGCTTTGAAGAGGCCGTTGCTGCCGTCCGTCAGATCAAGGACGCCGACAAGAGCGCCTTTATTACGTTGAACGCTAACTGCTACAGCGCAGCGCAGCGCGCCTATCTGCGCGAGCACTATCTTCCTGTACTACGCGAAGCAGGGGCTGACGGCGTCATCGTGTCGGATCTGCCGACAGCACTGACCGTTGCGCAAGGCGGCTTAGAGCCGGTAGCCAGTACTATGTGCGCGATTTATAACAGCGATATTGCCAATGAATATAAACAGGCCGGCATTCGCCGGATGATTCTTCCGCGCGACCTTTCGCTGGCGGAAATTGAAAGCATTATTGCCGCCTGTCCCGACGTCAGCTATGAGGTATTCTTTATGCGCAACGGCTGTATCTATGCCGACAGCTACTGTCTGGGGATGCACCGACCGGAGCTAGGCGCTACGTGTGCCTTTACCCGTTTTAAAAACATTGAAGCGCGCAGTGAATTCACCGGCTTTGCCGACGCGCACGACGAGGACGTCAACAACCTGCTGTATAACACGATGTTCCATCACGAGGCGTGTGCGATGTGCGCCCTCTACCGGCTGCTGCACATCGGTGTTACCTCGCTGAAAATCGTCGGACGGGCGGACGACACAGAGGGCATCCGGCGCGACATCAGCCTGACGGCGGAAAACCTGGCGATTGCCGCGGAATGCCGCAGTGAGCAGGAATACCTTGATCGGATGCAGTTTGCTGAAAACTGTCCGCAAAAATGCCGCTTTGGCTTTTCCTGCTATTATCCCGAGGTCCGATTTTAAGAGGTATCCTACATGAAGCTACAACTCAGACGTTTTTTACAACCGGACGCTGCACTGCTGTATCAGATCACGCGCGACAGCATACAGCTCGGTGATACGGAAAACAAAATATATGTTAACAGCGACCGTGAGTTTTTCGGTCGGCTGGCAGCCGATCTGCAGCACTTTTACCACGATTTTTTTGTCATCGAGTCCGCAGACAGCGATATGCCGACGGTGCTGGGCTATGTCTATTCCTACGATTATCGCCCCAACGACCGCCACTGTCAGCTGGCGGTACGCATGAACGGCACGACGCTCGTTACCGAGGCGGTCAACGCCTTCACCGCGTACCTTTTCCGGGAATATCCGCTGATAAAGGTCTTTGTGCAGGTGACTGACCCTACGTTGCTCCCCTGCCTCACGGCCGCCGGCTTTGCAGCGGAGCTCACCTTAAAGGACTACTGCTATGAAAACGGCCGCGCTGTCGATATGACGGTGCTGAGCCGTTATGCTAAGGAAACGCTATGACCAACTATCCGCTTTATCCGGTGGACGCCTGTGCCGACACCGCTGCCTATTTGGCTACGCTGCGAGCAAAGCACGCTGACCGTATTGCCTTTGAAACCGTTGATACAAACTGGACCTACCGGCAGCTGACGGACAGCGTTGCGCACTGCGCGGCTGCCCTTGCCGATCGGCAGCAGCAGCGCCTTCGCATTCAGACAGACCACCCTTTTTACTTTGCCGTTGCTTTTTTTGCAGTACTGTTATCCGGCAATATTGCCGTACTGTGCGACGTTCCGACAGCTGCAACACTGGACGAACCAACGCTGCTTCGTCTGTTGAACCAAACCGTCAGCGAACCTGCTGCACCAGCGTGCGGAGATCCGAATGCGCCTGCGGTCATCGTCGGCAGCTCCGGCACCACATCCGTAGCTAAAGCAGTCGTGCTGTCACAAGCCAATCTGTACAGCGATATGGCGGCGGTGATGGCCACGCTGGAATATAAACAAACCGCACGCTATCTGAACGTGATTCCGTTCAGCCATCTGTTCGGCGTTGTGGGAGCAATCATGATTCCGCTCTATGCCGGCAGCACCGTTTGCTTCGGCAAAAGCAAGTATACCTTTTTTGAGGACCTGAAACGCTTTCGCCCGACCATGCTGAACCTGCCGCCGCAGCTTTGCAGCCGCCTGCATCAGCTGATTGCAGCCGCAGGAGAGGCTGACGCAGTTACCGGCGGAAGGCTGGAAAAAATCATCTGCGGCGGCGCACAGGCAGACGACAGCCTCAATAATCTATTTGCGCAATACGGCATCCGGATGTACGCCACCTACGGGCTGACAGAATGCGCACCTTGCATCAGCGTTAACCGCGATCGGTATTATAAAATCGGCAGCGGCGGTGTCGTCATTCCCTGCTGCGAGGTCCGGATTGACAACGGAGAGATCGCCGTGCGCGGCAGTAATGTGATGCTCGGTTATCTGGACGATCCGGCAGCCACGGCGCGCGTCCTTCGCGACGGCTGGCTTTACACAGGCGACCTGGGATATCTTGACGACGATGGCTTTTTGTTCGTCACCGGCAGGAAGAGCAATATACTGGTGCTGTCCTCCGGCAAAAAGGTGATCCCCGAGCAGGTGGAGGCGGTGCTGAGCCGGCTTCCCTGCGTAAAGGAGTGTCTGGTGCGCGCCTGCAATGACCGCGGCGACGTTGCCGCCGAGCTGGTATGTGTACCGAACGGATCGGCGGCTGCGGCTGAATCGCAGCTACGGCAAGCCCTTAACCGACACGGTTATGATTTTATTCGCCGTCTGACCTTTACAGACAGCCTGCCAAAAAGCAGTCTCGGCAAGGTGCTGCGCACGCCGCGTTCAACAGCCGAAAAAACGCTCGCTGATACGGAATAACAAGACACAAACGTTCTCGGGCAAGAAGCCGCTTTGGTTTCTTGCTTTTATTTTTATCACGGATGTGATATAATGATACCAACAAACATCGTTAGCAACGGGGAGGATAGCATGATTACGGTGAATAAGCCTTCTGACTGTGAAGCAAAATATATTCTTATACCGTTCGGGCGTCATAAAATCAAGGTATTGACCGTTAAGCCGAAGGGGCTTGGGCAGCAGGACCGCGTGCCCGGTGTGCTTTGGCTGCACGGCGGCGGCTATTTGACCGGTATGTGCGAAATGGTATATATGTCGCGCGCGATCGACCTTGTCGCCCGATGCGGCGCTGTCGTTGTGTGTCCGGAATACACGCTGTCCCCGATCGCACCGTATCCGAGAGCCTTAAAGGAATGTTACACAGCGCTGCTATACATGAAGGAGCACGCCAACGCGCTGAACATACGGCCGGATCAGATCATTGTCGGCGGCGAAAGTGCCGGCGGCGGACTGACGGCAGCGCTCTGTATGTACGCGCGGGATAAAGGCACGGTCAACATTGCCTTTCAGCTGCCGCTTTATCCGATGCTGGACTGTTACGATACAGACTCCTCCAAGGACAATCACGCCAAGGTTTGGAACACAAAGCGAAATCACTATGCCTGGCAGCTCTATTTAAGAAGCATTAAGGACAAATCAAGGGTTCCTGCTTATGCTTCGCCTGCCAGGCAGACAGATTACGCCAACCTGCCGCCGTGTTACACCTTCGTCGGGGATATAGAGCCGTTCTACTGTGAAACGCTGGCGTATATAAATAATTTAAAAAACGCAGGCGTTGACGCAAGGGTGGATGTTTACGAAGGCTTTTACCACGCCTTCGATATGATGCAGCCGCAAGACGAACGTGCCAAGCAAGCGGCAGATCAGTTTGTGACGTGCTTCAAGGAATATTGCGCCAAGTATTATGCAAAGCAGGACTAACGGGAGGAAGAAAAATGGATTATTTATCACTGGAAAAAGCAAAGGAAATCAACGCAACGATGGTGACTGCAGACAACCTTCTTTTACATGCGGCTAATGTTGCTGCAGCCATGGAGGCGATGGCGGAGCACTTTGGCGCAGACAAGGAGCATTGGGCCGCCGTCGGCTGGCTGCATGATTACGACTACGAAAAATTCCCCGAGGAGCACTTGGCTCATACGGAAGAGCCGCTCCGCGCGCTCGGCGTACCGGAGGAAGATATCCGCGCCATTCTCGCGCACGGATATACGATCTGCACCGATGTGGAACCGATTACCGACATGGAGAAAAGTCTGTTTACCGTTGATGAGCTGACGGGTATCGTGCAGGCAGCCGCACGGATGCGGCCGAACGGGATCACCGACATGAATCTGAAAAGCTTTATGAAAAAATGGAAGGACAAGAAGTTTGCCGCCGGCTGTAACCGCGAGCTCATATTAAAAGGCTGTGAGATGCTGAACATGGAGATCCGCGAGGTAGCGGATATCGTGATCGGCGGTATGAAGGCGCACGCAGAAGCATTACAGCTGACGGGAGAATAATGTGTCAACAAACAAAGGTAGGGAGCAGCGTGTTCCTTGCCTTTTTTGTAATAAAGACACTATGAATAGCAACTGTATATTATCATCCGGGCACTTGCATTTGTGCGAATAGTGTGATATAGTAAAATAAATTGCACACCATTCAATTTTGCAAAATCTTAATAGCAGAAAGGCAGGCCTTCTAATGCGTAAGCGATACAACCTATTATCCCTGTTTTTTAATGCGGTCAATGTAGTGCTGGTTCTTTTTTCAATGATTGGCTTCTTCATAAGCACCGGTAGCGGAAACATGCAGGTTGCCGGCGTAAAAAGCTTTATGTTTTTTACGATTGATTCCAATATTCTTGCAGCATTCGCTTCAGCGTGTATGGTTGTTCTGAATCTTAAACACATCAAAGAGAAAACCGTCAACATACCGAAGTGGCTGTCGCTATTAAAATTTGTCGGAACAACGGCGGTAACCGTCACATTTTTAACTGTCATATTTTTCTTAGGACCAACGATGGGTTATAGTTTAATGTTTGCCGGCAGTTCCTTGTTCCTTCATTTGATCGACCCATTGCTTTGCATCATATCCTATACTCTTTTTGAAAGAAGCCCTGTGTTGCCGACGAAATATTCCTTGCTCGGTATATTACCTACTGTGCTATACGGAGCGGTCTATGTGATAATGGTCGTGATCACTGAAAAATGGCCTGATTTTTATGGCTTCAATACCGGCGGCTTCTGGTATGTCAGCCTTCCGGTAATGATCTTAGCAACTTATTTGTTTGCGATTTGTTTATGGAAAATCCATCAAAAGATTTCTGAAAGGAGCTAAATATGAATATAGCAGTACGGTATTATTCCCAATCAGGCAGAACCGAAAAAATTGCGAAAGCGATCGCCGGCGGTGCAGGTGTCGAGGCTGTTTCGATCACCGATGAGCCTGTGTTAACAGAAAAGACAGACCTTTTGTTTCTCGGCGGCGCGCCGTATGCCAATATTATGGCGCACGATTTGAAGGTCTATGCAGAAAAGCTGACGTCCGACAACGTGAAAAAGGTGGTGCTTTTTACAACCTCTAACTGGTCCAGGAGAACCGTTTTAGCATTAAAAAAGCTGCTCAAAGCAAACGGAGTAGCGGTTGCAGACGATAGTTTCTATGCGCAGGCAGCAAAGATTGATAGCCGGCTGGCCGCTGCCGAAGCATTTGGAAGAAGCGTCAGTAAGGAGTAACAGATGGATATATTAGAACTGATCAAAAAGAGAAGAAGCGTGCGCACCTTTGACGGCGTTTCGCTTAGTTCAGAAGACGCAAATAAGATCATGCGTTTTGCCGAAGAGGTTGAAAACCCATACAACCTACCTATTCAGTGGACGCTCCTTGATGCGAAAGCGCATCATCTTTCCAGTCCGGTGATCGTCGGAACAGACATCTATATTGCCGGAAAAATGCATCGGTCTTTACACGCCGAAGAGGCCTTTGGCTATTCGTTTGAAAGGATTGTGCTGTTTGCCGAGTCGCTCGGCGTCGGGACCACCTGGATCGCCGGCACTATGGACAGGACGGCTTTTGAAAAGGCGGTTTCCTTAAAGGATGATGAGGTTTTGCCTTGCGTCAGCCCGTTGGGCTATCCGTCAAAGAAAATGTCTCTGCGTGAAGGAATGATGCGAAAAGGGATCAAGGCTGACACGCGCAAGGAGTTTGGCGAACTGATTTTTGACAGCTGTTACGGCTGTCCCTTGACGAAAGAGGAAGCAGGACGGCTAGCAAAACCGCTGGAAGCAGTGCTGCTTGCGCCGTCAGCAGTCAATAAACAGCCCTGGCGCATTGTCGTATGCGGAGACGCGGTGCACTTTTATGCAAAGCATGGCAGGGGCTACTCCTCAGAAAACGGATGGGATATTCAAAAAATTGATCTCGGTATAGCCCTTTGTCATTTTGAGCTTGCAGCAAAAGCGTGCGGTCTACAGATCTCGTTCACAATTGACGAGCCTAAGCTCCTTTCGCCTCCCGAAGACGCGGAGTACGTCGCCACTTTTGCTGTTGAATAATAACAGGAACAGAAAAGGAGATTTATAATGAGCAAGGTAGCAAAGTTTTTGAAGGAAACTGGCGTATTCTTTTTGGCAACCGAATGCGGAAATCAGCCTTTTTAAACCTTGTCGTGTTCGAGTCTCCTATGCTTATACAAGCAATTAACGGTTAATCCGCTGGTGGAAATCGTCGCCTGCAAAGCAGACGGACATTGGCTTCGCTATACCGGAACAGCTATTTTTGAAACAGACGAAAAGTATGCCGCCGGGCTTGGCCAAATTTATAACGACCAAACCGGCAACAAGCTGATGGCCTTTCATCTTGAAAACGCCACTGCGGTGGACATCGCCGTCATGGGCGAAGGCGAAAGCCTGCTGTAAACATCGCGATACACGCAGCCGCAGGCGAAATCCTGCGGCTGTATTTTTTACGCGGTATGTGATATAATGAAACCGACAAACCGGTATTGACAGAGGAAAGCAATGGACAAGGCAAACGAACAGAACAATTATACGTATATCCTGAAATGCGCCGACGGCAGCTTTTATTGCGGCTGGACCAATCAGCTTGAAAAGCGGCTGAAAGCGCATAACGCAGGCACCGGCGCAAAATACACGCGCACAAGGCGTCCCGTTGAACTGATTTATTATGAGACCTTTGTCACAAAGCAAGAGGCTATGAGCCGAGAATATCATATCAAAAGAATGACGAGGAAGGAAAAAGAAGCACTCGTTTCGCATCAAAAAAATCTTGACTTTGAAAAAAGCCTTATGGTATAATCACAAAAAATAAATAGCATAACGACACAAGTAGCACAGGGTGTGTAAATCTGATTACGGTACATTGCAAAGCATTTTTACATCGCCTGTTGCTGCTTATTTTTTATGCAAAAGGAGAACTTTATGCCAAGAAATCAGTTTCAGAGAATGGTGTTTGCCTTCATCACAGTTGTCATTACTGTACACGCTTATGTGTTTTACAGCCTGTATGTGGTGAACGGAAACACCTTAATGCAGGTTAACAACGAATCCAGCGTCATTGCCGCGATCAACAAGCAGGGCGGCGTGTATATGTGCGGCACCTTTCTGCCTATATGGGCGTGTATTCTCATTGAATTTATCCTTGCTTATACCCTTGAAAACGTGATGGGAAGCCCGCTTTCCTTCAAGCTTGCCATCAAGGTATTCAATCCTGAAAAGAATCACCCGATGCTGTTTGAAACCGCCATTATTTGCGCGACCGTCGGGTTAATGTGTCCGGCCATGAGCTTTATTGCCGCCTTCCTTTACTATCCGTACTATGCCGGCTTTCATTTGTTGACGCTGTTGGCAAACTGGTTAAAGCTGATGTGTTTTAACTTTCCGTTCGCCTACTTTACACAGTTATTTTTTATCCAGCCTGCCGTCAGAACCATTTTTAAGCTGCTGTTCCGAAAGGATATTGCGAAAAGGAACCAGACGGAGCACTTTGCACCCGAAAACGAGCAGGAGGCCGTTGCCGATATATACAAAAGGGTAGATGAAATCAAAGAGGAGCTGGCTCACGAGCGCAGAAGAAGAAAAGCGCTGGAGGAGCAGCTCGCAAAGGAAAACTGACGCATAGCCGCAGGCGAAAGCCTGCGGTTTGTTTTTACGTTCGCTGTCACTATCCGACGAACAACAGGAGAATTGTCTTAGCTATAAAGAGACCTGCAACACACCTGTCGCGTTCGCCAGGAAATTATGGTACCAAAAAGCGGACAGATGTTGCGTTCCCTATTTACATCCGGCGCTTTTGGTGTTACAGTAAGTACAGAAAGGCACGGAGGTGTAAAAAAATGAAACCGAATGTTGTATATGTCAGCTTTGGCTACGGAAAAATTTATCCTTACCTGAACGATCGGTTTGATCTTGCCGTAGGCGACAAGGTCTATGTGGACGGCAAGCTCGCAGGTCAGGTCGGTGAGGTTACCGAGGTGCTGACGCAATTCAAGGTTAACCTGAAATACTACAAATACGTTCTTGCAAAGCTTGACTTTAATATGGAAGGCACCTACAAGAAGTTTGATCACTTTGTTGTCGGAACCGATGTCAACGCCGTTCCGTTTGACAAGATGCTGGCCTGGATTCAAGCGCCGCCTTCTTCTGACGACGAGGAAGATGAGTTTATCTACGGCGACGGATACACCATCGACCTCGCAACCCTTGACAAGGAGGACGACGAGGACGAAGATGCAGAGGGTGGTATCAGCGGCATTGTTTACTATGACGGGCAGGAGCTCGCAGAAAACGGCGAGCTGAAATTCATCTCTGTCATGAGCGGCGTCGGCAAGGCTGCTCTCATGCACAAGGACAAAATAAAAACGGTCGATTTCCGCTTTGACGGCGAAAAGCTGACCGAGCTTTTCTGCACCTGCATCACGCCGCGGCTTTGCGAGGACATGGCGGCTGTGGCGTATGTGATCAACGAAGCAATCAAGGCGCTCGGCTTTGAAAGCACCGTAGACTTTTCCGTGATCGAAGAGGAGCTGTTTGACGATGTAACGAAAAACACGAACCCGACTATCATTATTTAAGCGATGAAGCAAAGAGTTCCTTACCAATTTCATATCTGGAGCGTATGGGACAGGTCAAACTGGCTGATGGTTCAAGACGATAAACATGAAATAGGTGATTATGAAGATCCCTTTCTCTATTTCCTGTTATGCCTGAAGCGTCTCTATAAAGATGTGCCGGTCGCAGTTGGCGATGGACGGTATCAGTTTGAAAAAGATCCCTGACGCTTATCTTCCGCCGGTGGACGGACAGGACGGCAACGACCGTTTTCGCACCGGCGACAGCAGTGCAGCCGTATCGTCCAACACGCAGGAGCGGCCGGAAGCAGCAGACATTATCAACCAAGAAATGGCAGAAAAAGAACAACGAAGGAAAGTCACACCTGATTGCTAAAAAGGGGACTGTCTCACGAAAAACGTGGGACGGTTTCTTTTATTTCTGCTTGGTTTCGTTATCGGGTCCTTCTGCAGCGGCTGGCACATTACGGCGACAAGGCTTGCGTTGTTATTCCATCACAGAATATATTTTGACAAAAAGACGGCTTATGGGCGTTTATCATGTTTTGAGCCCGACCAAGGGGGATACGGTATATCTCTTGACGGACTGAATAAAAAATGATAGTATTATACTAAGTATATATAGAGAGAGTTTTGGGTATAACGTTCTATATTTACGGAGAACGAACAAGGCAGATACAGTATTGATAAAACAGAGGTTAAAGGAATGAATTTTCAAAAAAATAATTTCTTTGCGCTTTTGAATCAAATACAGGGCTGTGATAATTACCGTCACGAATACAAGTACATTATAAACCCCTATCAGCTGGAGGATTTGAGACTGCGCTTGCCGACGATCATGCAGTCCGACGCGCATACGGACAGCGGCGGCGAATATCAGATCCGAAGCTTGTATTTCGACGACTATGAAAACAGCAGCTTTTACGACAAGGAAAACGGAACGGATTCAAGAGAAAAATTTCGCATAAGGATATATAACGGCTCTGCGGATGTTATCAAGCTCGAGCTGAAAAAAAAGGAACGTGGCAAAACCTTAAAAAAGGCCTGCTCTTTAACGAAGGAGCAGGCAGAGCAGATTATCAGCGGCAACGGTGTTATATGGGATGACGGTATGCCCCCGCTGCTCAAAAAGTTTTACGTCCTGCAGAAAACGGTGAATCTTCAGCCCAAGGTAATTGTGGAGTATGACAGGGCTCCGTTCGTTTGTGAAAACGGAAACGTAAGAGTAACGCTTGATCTGAATTTAAGAACGACGGCGGATATCAACCGCTTTTTTGATAAGCAGACAAATTGTGCGCTGATTTTACCGACGGGAACCAACCTGCTGGAGGTTAAGTTCGATGAGTTTCTTCCCGATTACATCTATCAAACCGTACAGCTTAACAATTTACAACAAACATCCTTTTCAAAATTCTATTTGTGCAGACAGTTCGGAGGTATACTGATATGACATTTAGCGACATTTTTAGAGAATCATTTTTAGAAAGCTTTAATACGGGTGATTTCTCCTTCAAGCACATCGGTTTTATTTTGCTGATTACCACCGTGCTTGCGGCGTACATATTTTTAGTGTATCGTTTTATTACCAAAAAGACCTTCTACAACAAGAACTTTAATATCTCTGTTGCAGCGATCGCTGTCATCGTTGCCGCTATCATTATCACCATACAATCCAGCATCGTAATATCGCTCGGTATGGTCGGCGCACTTTCTATCGTGAGATTCAGAACCGCCATTAAAGACCCTATGGATCTGGTATTTTTATTCTGGTCAATTTCTATCGGCATTATATGCGGCGCAGGATTATTCGGAATTGCTATTTTAACATCGCTTGTTTTGACTGTCGGCATTGTTGTTCTGGAGCTGCTTCCGATCGCGAAGGCACCGCTGCTGTTGGTTATCAATGCGAACGATAAAGCGATCAAAGAGGCGGTCATTGAGAAAATTAAGCAAAACACAAAAACATATCAAATCAAATCACAGACCGTTAATAACAACAGATTAGACATGATTATAGAGGTCAAAACCAAGGAGGCAGACCAGCTGCTCGACACAGTGTCTTCCATCGAGGGCATTGAGAAATGTTCATTAATTCGCCACGACGGTGAAACGGCGTTTTAAGGGTGCTTTATGAGGGTAAATAATCACAGGAAAGCCCGATACGCAATCGGTGTTATACTGAGCTTTACGGTGCTTGCGGGATTGTTTTTTTTGATAGATGGCGAGAATGCTCAGCATTACTCGATAGCCGACGGCGCTGGCGAAAGCATTACTGTCAAGGCGCCCGAGCTTTCAAAGCAGAGCGGCTTTTATTCCAACGCCTTTTACCTTAAAATGTCTGCGGCAAAGGGATGCGAGGTTTACTACACGCTGGACGGCTCTGAGCCGGATGAAAGCGCCACAAAATACACTGAGCCGATATTCCTTGAAAACGCCACTTCTAACGAAAACGTTTATTCCATGCGTACCGACGTGTCAACGGGGTTTTACACGGATTTGATTGAACAGCGTCAAACGGAGGACGCGGATCCGCACTTTAAGGCGCCCGATTACTCAGTGGATAAATGTAATATTGTCAGGGCGATATCGGTTGACGAAAAAGGGAATAAAAGCGATATCACGACCGCTTCTTATTTTGTCGGCATTTCTCCGAAGAAATATAATAACTGCAATATCCTGTCGTTAGTTTCAAGCCCCGATAACCTCTTCGACGAAAGCAAGGGAATATATGTAACCGGCGCTACGTTCGACAGGTACAAGCAAAACAGAAAGCTCAACAGCAACTGGCGGCTTTGGAGCTCAAATTACAGCAACAGAGGCGAAAAGTGGGAGCGCCCCGCTTCGTTCGAGCTGTTCAACTCCGGCGGAAAGCTGCTATTAACCAAGGATGGCGGCATCAGAATACAGGGCGGTATCAGCAGAGGTATGCTTCCGAGGAGCTTTAACCTTTTTTCAAGATCGCAATATGATAACAGCGAAACCTTTAACTATGCGCTTTTCAAGGAGGACGACGACTTTTATCCACACTCCGTAACCTTAGCTGCAGGCGGAAATCAGACTGTTACGCAGTTTAACGACGTGATGATGAGCGACAGGACAAAGGGCCTTGATTACGCCTTGATGGATTATGAGCCATTCGTGCTGTTTATTGACGGAGAATACTGGGGCTTTTACCGGATGGCAAGCAAGGTCGACGAGTATTTTATTCAGTACAAATACGGCGTTGACAAGGACAATGTTGCGATCATTAAAAACGGCGCTTTAGAAAACGGCACCAAGACCAGCCTTAATCATTATCAGCAAATGAAGAGCTTTATTACCGATAACGATATGAGGAATGCCGCCAATTACGAAAAAGCCTGTGAATACATGGATATCGACAGCTATCTCGATTATTATGCAACGCAAATTTATATTGCAAGGCAGCTTGACTGGCCCATGTCCAACTTTGCGCTTTGGAGAACTGTTGAAAAACGGGACGACAAATATTCCGACGGAAAATGGCGATGGATCATGTTCGACAGTAACAGCATATCCATGAACGCTGAGGTGATTGAGCATAACACGCTGGAATACACGTTGGAAAATGATGAGATGTTCGCGTCCCTGTGGGAGAATGAGGAATTCAAAAAGGCGTTTAAAGAGCGCATAACGGATATTGCCAACAGGTGCTTTGACGCGGAGGAAATGGATGAATACATCGACAGCTACAGCGTAGCGATGCAGCCCATTCTGTCGGAGTCGTGGAAACGTTATTACGGCAAGGACAACAGTAAGAGCGAAGAATTTGAGCTGGCAATGAACGGTTATAAGGCGTTTTTTGACAGACGAAAAGCAGTTGTTGAAGCTTGGTTTGAATAAAGGAAAAGAAAGAGGCTGTCTCACGGGTGAACCGTGAGACAGCCTCTTAACTATGTTGTTCGCTGGTTTTCTTTTGTCCGGCGGCATTAATCGTCGGTTTCGTCATCACCCTCATCATCAAACACTATGCTGACGGTCAGGATCGCTCCTTCTTCCTCCCCGTCCTCTTCCTTGGCTTCGTCTAAGGCCTCGTAATACTCCTCCGCCGTTTCGTATTCTTCGGGATCCAGGAGGATCATATCGTCGGTATCCACGTCATCACGCCAGCCGTATTTTGCTTCCTCCAACACGTCCTCATAATCGCTTTCGTCGTCATAATCCTCCGGATCCACACCGTACGCGGTGCCGTCTTCGCAGTATTCTCTCCACGAAATGTCCTCGGTTTCATCCTCCGTATCGTCGCTGTCGTTCACTGTCGCATTAGCCATAGCGATTTCCAGTAGGGTATCAAAAATATTCTTTTTACCGTCGCCGTTCCGGTCAAAAAATGCCATAATCGTTCTCCTTTCCATATACTCAACTTTTATTTTCATCATCTGACGCCGGAAGGCGTCCGTATCTCTTACATTTAAGCATATCACAAAAACACGGGCAAGTAAACAGAGTCTGTTTTTGTCCGACTGTCTGAGCTTAAAAGTCTATTAGCGCTATCTCTCCGGCATGATCCGGAAGAAAACAAATAAAGCCCTTTTTCTTTTTCCACGTCTTAATGGTATCGCTCCAATCCTCATGGCTGTCAATTCGCTGCTCGATAAACCGTGTTCCTTCTTCGGACATTACACGGTCAATGAACGCCTGCGGCAGGGCTACGTTATATTTAACAACGTATTTCCAAGTGTCTCTGTCCCAAAAATATTTGCCGTCGGTATAGATATACGGTCCAAGCAAAGTAACGCCCGCTTTGAAAGGATGCTCATACATACCGGGAGCCATTAAAAGCGGCTCTCCGCAGCGAAGATAGGCAATTACTTTTTCCGGTATCACCTGCGTTTTGTCAATCGCATCGTGAATGCTCCGCTCTCCACTGCGGAGCTCCTTGTATGGCGTTAAGTCAATCATATCCGGATAATAATCATTAATATTCATGTTGTCTTTCTTTTTCCGTTCGGCAGGCAACAGTGTACAATTGTTGCGTCACCGGTAACTAAATCTGTGTACAACCGTACCCAGTACGTCCAACCCCTGAACCGTGGACCTTTACGGGAACGATGACCGTCCTGCACATCATAAGCCATCAAACACTCAAAACAAGCTCCTTTGTAGGAATAATCTACATGGGCTTTTCCGCGATATTGGTTTACAAATTCAGCGCCAAAGAGGGTCGTGCATTTATTATGACTAAGCACAATCAACTCTTTTTCGCTCAGAAGGTTCGCTGCTTTGGGGTAGGCATTCCACTTTTTTATCACATTCTCAAGGCCGTAAGTGTTTTCATCCTCGCCGACAGAAAAGCCGCAACGCGGACAGCGAACACGGATATCAACACCGGTAAAGAAATATTCTATTGCACTGTGCTGCCGGCCACATCGAGGGCAATCCGCAGTGATCAGCTTTTGCCTACTCTTCATGTCTCACCATTACCTCAAACCAATAGTCGTGCATCTTTTGAACAAAGAGCGCTGTCAGCTCGTAGCCGGCAGCGTCTCCAATCACGCTGTCAAGACCGCAATAGGGGCAAAGCGCCGTTAATTCGCCGTTTGATTCTGTTAGCCACGCTTCGATCTGCTGAGGAACAAAGAATTGCTCACAGTGAAAACAGGCGCATAGCGTACTGGCTTTGATTTCCTTTTCATTCCGGTAGCTGTGCAAGTGTGCTTCCACATAATCCGGTCGCTTCTTCTTTTCAATTAACCAGCCAAGGTCAATGTTGCCGAATCGGGTGCGGCATTCTCTGCACACCCACCGCTCACTGTACTTGTCAATAAAGCATCCGGCCAGCTCTGTTTCACCGCTGTTTAACTCCTTTTCCAGTCGCTCACCCCATATAGGACGTCCCCATTGTAAGCGCGCCACCTTCTTGGAGCCGCACTGTGGACAAGTTGGGCGATTACGATTGCCTTCCATACGCTCCCCCCTTCCGCTATCTATCTGCTTTTCGCCGGTTCTGTCTGTTTTTCTGAACAACTTTCCTTTTTTCCAGCTGACCGCTCGGATCGGCAATCATCTCAAATTTTACTTCGGCGTTTTCATCCTTGCTTAACGGAAATCCGACATAATCGGTAAACTCCCCATCGTCAATAATGCCGCCGACGATCCATTGACCGTTCTCCTGGTACATCGGCACATAGTAGCACCTGCCGTTAGTAAAACAATCATTATCCGTTCCGAGGTATTGAATAATCCCCCACTTCGATTTATCGTTCATTAAACGCAGAGAGGTTTTGTATTTGGCAATAATCTCCTTGGCGCTCGGGAAAGAAACGGATAGCTCGTCCAGATAAGCAAAGTACGCCTCATAAGAGTGATAGCCATAGGGCATTGCGCTCTCGCCAATCTCCTGCTCCAGCGCGAATAGCAGTTTGCTATCATAAGCAAACACCTCACGGCCGTCAGCCCGTGAAGCAGGAAGAATGTCATATTGTCTATGTTCCTTTGGTATAAAAGCCATATCCATTCCTCAGATACAAACAGTAGCAGGTCGTCCTCAGTCACAGAAATCAACCGGTTCCAGTTCGTTTTTTAATTCTGCACGAGCAAATTTCGCAGAATCAGGTCCAAGTTTCCATGCTAAATCACGGTTCCTATTTGAGAACGCTGCGGTTATTTATTCAATATCCAAACAATTTCGACAGCGTTCTTGCGCTGTTTTTTGTTTTTGTAAACCAAGCGTTCTCCACATTCTGTGTCTCCTCAAGCAGGAAGGAAATACTGGTGGAAGCTTTCCCGTTGTCATAACCAGTCAACTGAAAATATTCGCCGTCAATAATCCTGCAGCTTCGACGGTGCCGGTGGATGTGCGCCGGTGCACGCTTAAAATGCGTCTGCAGCTGTAACACAGCTTCCTTCTTTAAACTTATGCTGCCGCACACAACCCTGACGGCCGCCATCGGTTTATGGCTCAACGCCTTTGTCATTCTGAAAGACAGCGCGCCGTAAGGGCGATCCGCATCTGCTTCCATTTCCGTTTTAGCATAGTGCATATAATAGTTGCCGCCGTCCATTCCGATCTGCGCAAAATAGGTTTGCGCATTGACAGACGGGTAATAATATAGTTCAAAAATCAATTGCTGAAAAGGAAATAATAACATACATTCAGAAAGCTTTTCTCTGGCTATCGCGATTTCCTCGTCATAACAAAAATCCATTGGTCTTCTCCTAGGCAAACAGCGGCAGGTCGTCCTCATCGGGCAGGTTGAGCAGATAGTTGAGTGCCCAGATCACCTCCGCCTCCGGCGAAGTGCCGCCGGTTAAATCAATCGTTTGTAAGCGCTCGTCGTCAGTCATCGGTATGCCACATCTCCTCGATCCTTAGTTTTTCCTGTCGGGCCAGTTCAACCGCCTCTGCCAGCTGCCATTGCTTCTGCCGGAGGCCTTCCTCCTCCAGTCTTGTCCTGCGGAGGCTTCTGGTCCACAAGCTAAGGCCAATCAGCGGCGGACTGAACAGGACTACAAAAATCCACCCATCCTTATCACCGGTAAAAACGCACATAAAGCCGAAAAGAACATAAATCACCGCAAATATCATCGACAGTATGGCGACCGCCCTTATGGCCAGCTGACGGCCGCGCGGCTGTCGGTGCGCTGCCACATATTCGTCAAATGCTGCTGCCTCCGCGACAGCACGGTCAATTTGGTCTTGCGCACTGCGTAACCGCTGCGCATATTGGGCTAGGTTTGCTTCCTTGACAGCCGTCAGCTCGTCGTATTCCTCCCCTTTTGCAAAGCGCAGCGCTTTTTGAAAAAACGCGCACCGTTCAACCGGTCGCTGATAACCGCTCACCATCTCGCTGACACTGCGATAACGCTTTTGAACCAACAGCTTTCCCATATAAGCCCTTGCGCATTTAGGATTAGCATCCAACACTCTTTCAAAATACTTGTCAGCACTGTCATAATCTGCATCCTCCAGAAAGAGGAACGCCCGCTCCAATAAGGACTGCTCGCCGGCGATACCGGTGACGGTCACATTACCGGAAATATTGATATTCAGTTGTTCCTTTTCAATTTTAGCACCGCAGTACTGACAGAAGAAGGCGCCTCTGTCCGGAACATAAGAGATCGCAGCGCCGCACTGCGGGCAGGTAACCGCTTGATATGCCATGGTAACACCTCCAAAGGCCTCTGTCCGTCATCACCTTATCATGAAAAATTGCCCTTGTAAATAGAACGCCTGTTCCGTGTCCCAAACTTTGGACAGCAATCGCCGCACAAGTTTTTGGAGCTCATTTTTCCTATACTTAACAATGGATTTCAACCACAACCAAGATTTTACGAATTTGTTACTTTTTACGGTTGTATAACTTCCTGTCAGGGCATAAAAATACCGCCGGCAACGGGATGCCGACGGTGATGCTGACGGTTTATTCTTTAATTTGAGCTAAGGAGGCGTTTTTGTACTGCTCCTCCTCGGTGACCTCTCGGATGACCTTGATAAAGTCAGGGAAATCGACGGTTTCGTTTTCATCGTTTAATTCGATCTCGCAGATCGCCCGATCGGTCCAGAACGGGTAGACGTCGATTTCAAAATACCGGTTGTGATAGGTAAGACAATAGCGGTCCTTGCGGATCTGGCGCTTGGCGGTATCGGCGTTCATCAGGTTCGCCAGATACTCCTGCTGTGACAGGCGTTCCTCTATTTCGATCCGCTTCAGGGCGCTGACCGTTTTCTTCACGGTTTTATAATAGATATAGTTCCCGTTTTCTCCGCGCTGTCTTACTCTGACCTCGTCGCCGTTATCGGACGTCAGATACGTCTGAATGATCTCGACTCTTTGACAGTTCGGATTATTGACAAGCGCTTGTATATCGGGATACTCGATTAAAAACTTCCGTTCAATTTCATACGGCTCCGGCTCTCCCAGGAACGTAGAGATCTCCTTGATCAGGCGCTTCATTTTATTTTCAAAATCGGTGGCGTTGTCGATCACGCGAAAATGCGGATGACCGGTCCAGGCCGAAATAAATCGGTCGTCCAGCGCCGCCGCCTGCGCCGCTGTTTCTGTTCTGGCGCTATTGTTGGCGGTGGTATAAAACGCTTCCGCGCCCTTGGCGGCTGTAACCAGATGAAATACTGCGTCGTAGCTGTCGCGCAGCTCGACCTCGTTGGCGTCAACGGCGCGCAATACCTCCTCAAATTCCGCGTCGGTCACATACGCCCGGTTATCCATTGCGCCTCTGTCACAGACAATCAGCACCTTGTCCGCAGCCATGCTGCGCGCCGCCTCTGTAAAAACGCGTTCTTTTTCGACCTGCAGTCTTGCAATGCACTTTTGAAAATCAAGATTGCTGGCGCAGGTCCACGGCGCCACGCCACCGGTGATCAGCTCTGTCGCGGTTTCCGGCACAAAAAGAACGGCGTAGCCCCTTTCGGTAAACGCCTTTTGGATCCAGCTCATCGCCGTTGACTTACCGCCGCAGGGACCGCCGGTGATGACGATCTTGTGGATCGACGGCGCCTTGTCCGTTGTTTCTACCTGCAGCAGCTCATCGAGCGAAACGCCAAAAACAGCGGCCAGCCGCCGGAGCGTATCGGTCTTTGGCTTTGCCTTGCCGTTTTCCCATTTTGAAACAGCCTTATCGGTGACCCCCAGCAGCTTGGACAGCTGCGTCTGCGTCAGGCCCTTTTTTTCGCGCTGCTTCAACAGGTAATTGCCAAAATGAAAATCGTTCATAAGCGTTTCCTCCTACAACACAATATACCATAACCGGCGCGGTTTTTCAACATAAGGCCAGTTGAATAACGGTAGAAGTATCACAAAACGCAGCCGTTATCTCTTATAGATAACAACTGCGTTCTCTGTACGGTTATGACTGCTCCTCGTTTTGCTCGGACAAGGCCTTTTTCAGCCGACGGTTATCCCGTACCTTCACGGCAAACGGAATCACGGTCGCCAAAATGGCCACGATGTCATCGGCGTAGCCGGCGATCGGGATCGCGTCGTTCACGATATCCGCCGGAAAAACAGCATACGCAACCGCCAGCGCAACCAGCACGCCGCGGATAATTAAACCCTTTTTGCCGGCCTTCAGGCTTTCGGGGAGGCTGGCGTTCAGCTTTTCCGCCTTTTTGACAGAATCGGCAAGCTGCTTATCTTTCTTTTCACTCATTGTCATCACCTCAAGGGCTATTATAGCATAAGCCGGCGCAAAAGGCAATTCTGCCGGCTGCAACCACCGCCAAAGGGGAATGAAATGGGGGGGTGACAAGCGGCCGGCGGTATGGTAAAATACAGGTAAGCAACCAGAGATCGGCGGTGAAGCAATGCAACTTTGGATTATGAATACCGACAGGGAGAGCGCACGGATAGACGCTTACCTGGCGCAGTTGACGGTAGCGGAGCAGGAAAAGGCGCTGCGCCTGCGCTTTGAGGCGGACCGCGAACGGTCAGTGCTCGGCGCAACCCTGATCCACCGCGCGTTTCAGGAGGACTTTCCGAACAGGGACTATGCGCTGACGGTGAACGCCTACGGCAAGCCCTGTTACCCAGCACAGCTGACCGAACAGCGGCCGGCCTATTTTAACCTGTCCCATTCCGGCAAGCTGGTGGTGCTGGCCAAAGGCACGTGTGCGCTTGGCGTTGACGTGGAGGCGATCCGCTCCGTGGACATCAGCCGGTTCGCACGGGTGTTTTCCGAGGAGGAGATGGCCTCGCTGCAAGGCTCTCCAACGCCGGACGAAAGCTTCTTTACGCTTTGGACGCGCAAAGAAGCCTTTGTAAAGTGCCTCGGCAAGGGGCTGTCAGCGCTGGACGAGTATGCCGCTAAGGGAGAGGATTTTTATTACCACACACTGCGCCATGAGGGTCATATCATTACAGTGTGCTCCGAGCGGCCGGGCGGCGCGCCGGAAGTGACGTTTTTTTGAATAGCGCCTAGCAAAAAGAAGCTGCCTCACTCCCGTGAGACAGCTTCTTTTTCTATGCTATTTACTGTTCATTGCCGGGTTATCGGTGCGGTCTAAAATATAGTCGGTGGATACTTGGTAATAATCGGCCAGCCGTATCAGTATTTCCGTCGGAATGTCAATATCGCCGCGTTCGTAGTTGCTATATACACGCTGTGAGCACTGCAGAATTTCCGCCAGTTCGCGCTGCTTTAAGTCGTGGTCTTCACGAAGTTCGCGAATCCGTTTATACATATCGCCTCACCTCGTTACTATTATATGTTAGCGAAATATTCGCTATTGACATTTAGCGGAAAACTCGCTAAAATAGAATTGGAATATTTTATAGAGGTGAGAATATGAAAAAAATAATCAGTTTGTTATTATCGTTGGTAATGCTGTTGAGCACCGTAGCGGTGATGAGCCTGACGGCAGAAGCGGCAACGGTTTCTTCCACTTCTATTGTTACTTATGCAAAATCCCTGGAAGGAAAGAGTTACAAGTGGAATACCCATGGGCCGGATACCTTTGACTGCTCCGGTTTTGTCTATTATGTCTTTAAGCATTATGGAATCACTTTATCGACCGCCTCGTCGTCATATTGGAGCAATCCAACCAATTATGGCACAAAGGTAACGGGAGATAGTAATGCCAAACCTGGTGATATTTGCGTTTGGAGCGGGCACGTCGGCATATGCATCGGCAACGGCAAAGTGGTAAACGCGCTCAATGCCAGCGCAGGGGTTTGTGAAACAACGATTAAGAATTATAAAAATTCGAGTGGTACAACCAATCCATCACATTTTTATATCAGGGTTAAAGGCGTGAACTATGGCACGGTATCGCCTTCTCAGGTTAATTTTAACGCCAACGGCGGAAGCGGCAGTATGGCCGCAATCAGCGTAACCTATCCCAACAAATTCACGCTTCCTGCCAATACCTTTACGAGAACAGGCTATCAATTTGCAGGTTGGAATTCTTACCGTGTTTCTGATAGCAAATGGTATACCCTGAATGGAAAGGGTTGGCAAACGGCTTCGAATATCAGCAAAAACGGTTATAGCAAAAAAGTCTATGGCGATAAATGGAGTGGGACGTTGGATGATTCCTGGATGGCGTCCGGTGCCACCAGTGGCTCCTTTACCTTCTATGCTACATGGACACCGAACCGGTTGAACGTCACGTACAACTCAAACGGCGGCACAGCCACCGCCTCCGGCTATTATGTGGGCAATGGGAGTAATATTTATAAGAGTGCTGACAGTACGCTGTTGACACAGGTTTGGACATATGACACGAAGCAAACCTACGGCTTGTATAACGGCACCACTTTCGGTCTCCGGCGGACAGGCTATGTATTCAGTGGCAACTGGGCTACCACTCCCACAGGCACCACCGGCTTTAATGAGGATGATACATCATTGCTGCCGCAGCAAATTAACGCGGCTCTGAAAAACGGAAATTGCTCGCAGACGCTGTATGCCATCTGGACCCCATGTACGCACAGTTACAGTAGCACAGTAGAAGCAAAAGCCTCCTGTACCCAAACCGGCACAAAAAAATACACCTGCTCTATTTGTGGCTATTCTTATACGACGACGCTCGCGAAAACATCACATAGTTATGACAGCGGCAAGGTGACAACACAGCCGACAACCACTGCCACCGGTGTCAAAACCTACACTTGCTCCGTCTGCGGCGCGACGAAAACCGAAACGCTTGATAAACTGCCTGTTGTGTCGGTCAAAAACGGCTGGATTAAGGCAGACGGTAAGTGGTATTATTATAAAAATGACGCGAAACAGACTGGCTGGCAGAAGGTCAGCGGCAAATGGTATTATCTGAACAGCGCCGGCGTGATGCAGACGGGATGGATTAAACTGTCCGGTAAATGGTATTATCTGAATGCCTCCGGCGCCATGCTCACCGGCTGGCAGAAAATCGGCGGCAAATGGTATTATCTGAACAGTTTGGGCGCTATGCACACGGGATGGATTAAAGACGGCGGCAAATGGTATTATCTAAATGCCTCCGGCGCTATGCTGGCGAATACTTCGCAGAAAATCGGCAATAAAACGTATAAATTCAATGCCTCCGGCGTTTGCACCAATCCATAATCGTTTACAGAAGACAAAAAGGAGCTGTCTCACGGAAAATGAACAAGTCCGTAAAAAATAGACAATGACAAAAAAGGGCCTCCTATGGTAGAATTAAAGGAACTACCATAGGAGGCTTAAATAATGGCACGACAATACCGAAACATACAGCAGTATTCAAAAGAAATCTATGAATTGCA
>JAFUEH010000009.1 GCA_017463985.1 Eubacterium sp.
AGGACTACTTCCGCACGCCGCGCCTGCGCAGCGTGATCCTGAACTGGCTGCTCGACGGCTACCGGTTTTACAAAGCGGACGGGCTGACGCCGCCGCCCGAGGCGCTCGAGGCGCTCAAGGAATACGAGACGAACTCCGACAGGCTCGGCCGCTTTGTCAGCGAATGTCTGATACCGGCGGAGGGCGAAGCCGTCCCGACCGCGGAGGTCTATGCTGCCTACCGGCAGTGGAGCCTCGAAAACGGCGAGGAGCCGTATTCTCAAACAAAATTCTCTACTCGATTAAAGGAGTACTGTAAATATTCGGTTATTTATAGGGATAATAAGACTGTGCGTTGTTATATGAACTACAAATTATTACAACCTTACAGGTCTTACAGGTTGAAACAGTAAATTCCCTATAAAGAAATCAAAAGTAGAAAAAAGCTGAAATAACCTGTAATAACCTGTAAGGTCGTAAGGAAATGAAAAAACGACCCGAAGGGGGCCTTCGGGTCGTTTGTATTATAATGATTTGGATTATTCGGATAATAACATTCTGTCGTTGTCGAGTTCCTCGCCGGAGCTGCCCTTGAATTTGGTGAGCAGGTCGGCGGTGGTGAGCGCCTTTTTCTCCTCGCCGGAGACGTCGTAGATGATCTTGCCGTCGTGCATCATAATCAGGCGGTTGCCGATCGCGATCGCGTCCTTCATATTGTGCGTGATCATGATCGTCGTGAGGTGATGCTCGCTGACGATCTGCTCGGTGATGTCGAGCACCTTCTTCGCCGTTTTCGGGTCGAGCGCGGCGGTATGCTCGTCGAGGAGCAGCAGCTTCGGCTTTTTCAGCGTGGCCATCAGCAGCGTGATCGCCTGACGCTGACCGCCGGACAGGAGCCCCACCTTCGAGGTCAGCCGATCCTCCAGCCCCAGATCAAGCGAAGCGAGGAGCGCCTTGTACTCCGTCTTTTCCTTCTTCGTAACGCCGCTGCGCAGGGTTCTGCGCTTGCCGCGACGGGCTGCGAGCGCCAGATTTTCGATAATCTGCATATCGGACGCTGTACCGACCTGTGGGTCTTGGAACACGCGCCCAAGGTACGCTGCGCGCTTATATTCCGGCAGCTTGGTCACGTCCTCGCCGTCGATCACGATACTGCCGCAATCCACCGGATACACACCGGCGATCATATTCATCAGCGTGCTCTTACCGGCGCCATTGCCGCCGATCACGGTGACAAAATCGCCCTCGTTCAGCACCAGGTCGATACCGTTCAGCGCCTTCTTTTCGTTCACGGTACCGGGATTAAAGGTCTTGTGTACATTCTTAATCTCAAGCATTGGCGGCACCTCCTGTATTTTTCACGCGCTTGGCAGCGACCTTGTTTTTCCAGTACGGCACGCCGAGGAAGATCGCCACCACCAGCGCGGTGAACAGCTTCAGGTCGTTCGCATTCAGACCGAGGCGCAGCACCAGCGTGATGACCACGTAGTAAAGAATGCCGCCGATCGCGACCGCCAGCAGCCGCAGCGCAAAGTTCTTGAAAATCTTACCGAAAATGACTTCACCGATAATGACGGCCGCCAGACCGATAACGATCGCGCCGCGTCCCATATTGACGTCCGCAAAGCCCTGGAACTGCGTCAGCGCGGCGCCGGACAGCGCGACAATACCGTTGCTCAGCACCAGGCCGATCACCTTGTTACGGTCCGTATTGATACCGTTCGCACGCGCCATGGCCTCGTTGTTACCGGTCGCGCGGATACCGTGACCCAGCTCCGTGCCGAAGAACCAGTACAGCAGCGCAATCAGCACCGCCACAAAGAGCGCGCCGAAAAGCAGCGACTGCGGAATCGAGCCGAGTGAAAAGATAATCTTGTAGTTCCGCGCACTGAGCGGCTGGTTCGCCTTGCCGCCCAAGATCCGCAGGTTGATCGAATAGAGCGACAGCTGCGTCAGGATACCGGCCAGGATCGCCGGAATGCCGAACTTGGTATGGAAGATACCGGTCGCAAAGCCGGCAATACAACCGGCGCAAAACGCCACGAGCATACTCACCCACACGTTCAGGCCGCTCGACATACATAACACCATGATCGCACCGCCCGTTCCCATCGAGCCGTCCACCGAAAGGTCAGCGACATCCAGCACGCGGAAGGTGATATACACGCCGATCGCCATGATGCCCCAGATGATTCCCTGGGCTGCGGCGCCGGGCAAGGCAGCCAAAAATGAAGCCATATTCTGTTCCCCCTGAAATGAAGATAAAGGCGGCCCGCAAAGACCGCCTAATATTTTAACAGATTAAAGCAGTAAAGTCAATCTATATTCTCTGTTAACGTCAACGTTTATTCCTCTGTCATATCGATGGCTACGTACGTATCCGGTATGGTGATGCCGAGCGCCTCGGCGCGGTCCGCCACATACTCCTTCGTCAGGTCGGTCGCATAAGCGATCTCCATCGTCGCCGGATCTTTACCCTCGAGCAGGATCTCCGCCGCCATTTCGCCGGCCTTGTAGCCGATGGAATAGTAGCTGATGGACAGCGTTGCCACGCCGCAGCCCTTGCAGATACCCTCTTCACCGACGATCGCCGGAATGTTTGCCGCGGCAAGGATCGGGTCAATGGTACCGGTGGAGGAAGCCATCGTGTTGTCGGTCGGGATATAGATCGCGTCGCACTCCGCCACAGCGCTCTGGACAACAGAAGCGATGTCGTTCGTGTCAGCCGCCGTGTAATCCTTGGTCGTCACGCCGAGCTTGCTCAGCTCCTCAGCCACCACGGTGGCCTGATAAACGGAGTTCGGCTCTGCAGAGCAATAGAGGATACCGACGGTCTTAGCGTCCGGCAGGAGCTCCGGGAACATCGCCGCCTGGTCCGCCAGCGGTGCCAGGTCAGCCGTACCGGTCACGTTAATGCCGGTCGTACCGGTCCAGTCCGTGATCTCCAATGCGGTCGCAAAGTCAGTAATAGAGGTCGCTACGATCGGAATGTCCGCCGTGGACTGCATCGCTGCCTGCAGGGCAGGGGTCGCGTTCGCCATGATCAGGTCAACGCCGTCAGCCACGAAGCCGTTCGTGATCGTAGAGCAGGTGGCGGAATCGCCGGAGGCGTTCTGGGAATCGATCTCGACCTTATCCTCGCCGAGCTTTTCCTTCACCGCGTCAATAAAGCCCTCGGTCGCCGCATCGAGCGCCTCGTGCTGCACGAGCTGGCAGATACCGATCTTATAGGTCTTGTCCGCTGTATCGGCGGCAGCGCCGTCGTCCGTTTTGGCTGCACTGCAGCCGGCCATCATGCCGCCGACCATGACCGCAGACAGCGCAATCGCTGAAATTTTCTTCACCAATTTGTTCATCATCTTACTCCTTTAGCTTATTATTCGCCACTTTAAAGTGTTAACGTGTTTATAGTTTAGCACATAAAAGCGCTAAAGTCAATAGCAAAAATAAAAAGCGCCGCAAAGCAACGCTTTCTGTGCGTAAAAAGGAGCAGATATACCAGTTTCATCCCTTTTGGCGTATCGTATTGGCGTGCTCCGGATTACCGTATTCGCGCTGCATAGCTGCAACGGATACAATCCACTGTTTTCCGAATTTGCAGACATCAATGCCGTTGCGCAGTTTTCCGTAAGCAACCGCCTTGCGAAGGGTACTCTCATTCAGTCCCCAAAGCGCGGTGGCATCACTGAAAGCCATCAGCCCATCAAAGGGAGTTTCAACGGTTTCGCCGTGCTCAAATAATTCATCGCACGAAATATCGATATCGTCATTCCAGATAACGCCGTAACCGCCAACATCGACTTCTGCCGAGGAAAACAGTTCGGCATTTTCAAGCGGCTTGAAGGCAGTATATTTTTGCATTAAAGGCTTTACATCATATATTTTTGTAACGCCTTCGGCAAAGTGAACGCTTAATTGATAATTCGGCAAAACGTTGACACTTTTCACCTTATGAAACATACGCTCACCTCCGTTTACTCAAGCGGTTCAATTTTTCTGAAATCCTGTGTTTCCCACATTTCTTTCAGCTCGTCCTTATGAATTTCAATCCATTCTCTGACCATGGTAAGAGCCTTCGGCGGAAGGTCGCCCTCTAACACCTCACCGGTCATAAAATCGATTGCGGCTACATCCTCATTATAGATTGCGTGAATATGCGGCGGATTATGCTCACTTTGCAGAAAATACATTCTAATTATAATACCGTAAAATCTTGATAATACAGGCACATTAACACCTCCTTGCAATTATATAATATCACGGTATAGTGATATTGTCAACTGCCGATGATATCTGTCCGCTTTGTCTTTCTATTTTTCGCTGAATACAGATAAGCGAATTAACTACGGTCCTGCGCTTAAAAACATCGTTTATGTTTATACCGGAGCCTTGGTTATGCCATTCGTGTCAGAAAAATCTGAAAATTGATAAAACAAAAAGCACCGCCGAAGCAGTGCTTTCAATGCGTAAAAAGGAGCAGAATTTCGTATTTTGCGAGCGGGAGTCTTAAAAATGCACCGCGTAAAAAAATAAAAAGCACCACCGAAGCAGTGCTTTCAATTTCTTTTAGTCTGATGTGTAAGGCATCAGGGCAAGGTGACGTGCTCTCTTGATAGCCGTGGTCAGCTGTCTTTGATGCTTTGCGCAGGTACCGGTCACGCGACGGGGCAGGATCTTTGAGCGCTCAGAAACGTACTTTCTCAGCTTGGAAGGGTCCTTATAGTCGATCTCGGTTACTTTATCTGCGCAGAACTGACAAACCTTTCTGCGGCTTCTGCCACCCGGTCTTTTCTGGTAAGCCATGGTATTTCCTCCTTTTAGGATTACGGTGTCTTAAGGTCGACACCCATCAGAACGGCAGGTCGTCATCGTCAACGATTTCTTCAAAATCGCTGCTGTCAGCGCTGGCATAGCTCGGCGCAGGCTGGGAGAAGTTATTATTCCGTCCCTGCGGAGCCGGTGCGCCGCCGTTTTCGTTACGCGAGCCGCAGAACGAAACGTTATTGGCCACAACCTCCACGCTCTTGCGCTGCTTGCCGTCCTTGTCCGTATAATTTTGTGTTTGAATTGCGCCCTCTACTGCGATCATAGAGCCCTTGTGGAAGTAACGGCTGATGAACTCCGCCGTCTGCCGCCAGGCTACGCAGTCGATGAAATCCGCCTGTCTTTCAGCGCCTGACTTTTGATAATTTCTGTCACACGCAACCTGAAAACGCAGCACGGAAACACCGGTGGGTGTTGTCCTGAGCTCCGGGTCGTACGTCAGGCGACCCATCAATGCTACCATATTCATCATAGCAATGCCCCCTTATTCAGACTTTGCTACGATCAGCGAACGCAGCACGCCGTCCGTGATATTGATAACACGGTCAAGCTCAGCCGGGAACTTCTCATCAGATGAGAAATTGATCAGAACATAATGCGCCTCAGTTTCATAGTTGATCGGATAAGCCAGTCTTCTCTTTCCCCAATCATCTACTTCGCCGAGAGTGCCATTCTTAGAAATGAGGTCAGTGAACTTCTTCTGAAGCGCCTCCACTGCCTCTTCACCCTTTGAAAGTGAAAACGCCATGGTGATTTCGTAATTTCTTAATGCCATCTTTCAGCACCTCCTTCCGGTCTATTGGCGTGATTTCTCCTCACGCAAGGATAATAACGGCAGCGCAGACTGGATTTTTTGCGTCGCCGCGCCTTTACAGGCTTGTATATTATAACAACAACGGCAGGCGATGTCAAGAAAAATATTTTTAGTTAACGCATTTTCGGCAGGGCGTTAACCCTCTGGCGCGCGCCGAATCGATCGAAGCAGGATAATACGTTCCGCCGTTGCAATGGTCGTCATAATGATAGCGCTTGCCCGTTCGGGTAATATACACCGTTGACTGATAACCGTCGGAGCTGGACGAGCTGCCGCCGGATTTTTTCATTTTTCCGCTGGTGCCGAACTGGTAGCTCTTGCCGCTGATCACCTGCTTGCCGGTCACCATGGCGCCGCTGCTGTTAAAATAATACCAGCCGTCGCCGTCATCGAGCCAGCCCACCTTCATGGCGCCGCTCGCATCGTCCATATAATACCAGCTGCCGCCGCTCTTGACCCAGCCGGTCGCCATCAGTCCGCTCGGCTTGAAATAATACCACTTGCCGCTGATTTTTTGCCAACCGGTCACCATCGCGCCGCTGCTGTTAAAATAATACCACTCATCCCAGTCGATCTCCTGCCAGCCGGTGAGCATCCTGCCGTTTTCGTCAAAATAGTACCACTTGCCGCCGATCTTCTTCCAGTCGGTCTGCATGGCGCCGTTGCTGCCGAAATAATACCAACGGCTGCCGACCTTGCACCAGCCGGTACGCATTGCGCCGTCCGTGCCGAGGTAATACCAGGTGCCCAACTCGTCATACCAGCCCTTTTGCATGGTGTGATCAAAATAGTCAAAGTAATACCACTTACCGCCGATCTTCTGCCAATCACCGACAGAAAGGCCGTTTTTCAGATAATACCACCGGCCGTTTTCCTTACGCCAACCGGTAGGATAGGTCGGCAAAAATTCCGTGCTGCAGTCCGTGTAGTCAAAGCTGCTCGGCTCCGTCACATACACCTCGACCGCGCACCGCTTACTGTCATTCAGGTCAATCCGGAACAGCAAATACAGCGCGCCGTTCTCTGTGTTGACCTTCTTGCAGACAGCGGCACCACCGTAATCCTCCATGCCGCCTGACGACCATTCGGCAACCAGCGGCGTCTGCTGCAGCTTCAGCTCACTGCCGTCAGAAAAGGTAATCTGATACGTGCCGTTATTTTTCACATCAAAGCTGCCGTCTGCGCGGCAATCAAGCGTTGGTTTGGTCAGCACCGTGACTGCGGTCGGCTCAGGTACCGGCTCATACGCATAAGCCGCTGTCGGCAGTGTTGTCAGCAGCACAACGAGCAGCACAAAAAATGAAACCATCCTTTTCATAAAACACACCTCAAATCATCTGATTCCTTAAAATTTATATACTGATATCAAAAAGGGCGGTTTCCGACCGCCCTGAAAATGCTAATGTAATTGCGGGATGACGGCGCTGGAGATGCCGAAGAAGAGCAGGAGCGCCACCGCGTCCACGATCGTTGTAATGAACGGGGAGCTCATCACCGCCGGGTCGAAGCCGACGCGCTTGGCGAGCATCGGGAGCGAGCAGCCGATGAACTTGGCAAACACGATCTCCACCACGAGCGTCAGGCAGATCGCCACGTCGATGATCAGCGTGATCTCGCTGTTATGGAACAGCAGCCGGTCGACGAGCCAGATCTTCACAAAATTGACCGCCGCCAGCGACAGGCCGCAGACAAGGCCGACGCGCACTTCCTTCCAGACCACGCGGAAATAATCCTTAAACGCGACCTCACCGAGCGACATGGCGCGGATGATCGTAACGCTCGCCTGACCGCCGGAGTTACCGCCGGTGTCCATCAGCATTGGAATAAACGCCGTCAGGATCGTCAGCGTGGCGAGCTTTTCCTCAAAGCCGGTGATGATCGAGCCGGTAAAGGTGGCGGACACCATGAGCAGCAGCAGCCACGGGAAGCGGCTCTTCCACGTTTCAAAGACCGTGGTTTTTAAATACGTCTTTTCCGTCGGCAACATAGCGTTCATCTTTTGGATATCCTCGGTGTTCTCCTCCTGGATAACGTCGAGCGCGTCGTCAACGGTGATGATACCGACCAGTCGTTCCTCCATATCCACGACGGGGAGCGCCAGGAAGTCGTACTTACTCAGCTGCTGCGCCGCGAGCTCCTGGTCGTCGAGCGTGTTGACATAGATCACGTTCGTTTCCATGAATTCCTCGATGATGTCATCGTATTCATGCAGCAGCAGCTCCTTGACCGTCGTAACGCCGAGGAGGTGACGGGAATCGTCCGTCACGTAGCAGGTATAGATCGTTTCCTTGTCCACACCGGTACGGCGGATACGCTTGAAGGCGTCCTCAACCGTCATGCCCTTTTTCAGGTCGACGTACTCCGGCGTCATGATCGAGCCGGCAGAGTCCTCCGGATACTTGAGCAGCGCGTTGATCGAGCGGCGGGTCTCGCTGTCGGTATTCTTCAGAATACGCTTGACCATGGTCGCCGGCATTTCCTCAATAATATCGACGGCGTCGTCGATGTAGATCTCGTCGAGCACCTCGCGCAGCTCCGTATCGGTGATCCCGTGGAGCAGCGTCTCCTGGGTATCGGGGTCAAGCTCTACGAAGGTTTCCGCGGCATTTTCCTTGGACAGCAGGCGGAAGAACAGCAGCCGCTGGTTCGGGAAATCCTCTAACACCTCTGCAATATCGGCAGGGTTCAGTTCATTGAGCACTAGCTTGATCTCCGACAGCTCGCGCCGTTCGTAATGCGCCTGTATCGTTTCTATCAATTCTTCCCTGAGCTCTTCCATTTCCATAGCTGCTCACCCGCCTTTCATAAGATCGTATCGTATCGAATATTGTCGAATATTATCTATTATCTTATTACATCTATATTCTTCCGGCGATTATTCCTCCGCCGGTGCAAAGAACGGGACCTCGTCCGCGTCCTCGGTTTTCACCGTCAGCCGCTTCGCCAGCAGCAGGAACAGCCACAGCAGCACCAGCCCGCCGCCGACCGCGCCGACGGTCACCAAAAACGCCGGCTTTTGGTAAAACAGCTCGCCCTTCACAAGGGTCTCAAAGTCCGGACTCGCCAGCGCAGCCTTGACCTCCTCGGTCGTCTTGTCGAGCCGCGTCAGCTTAAAATTATACTGGCGGCTTTCGCCGTTTGAGGCGATCACCGTGGCGGAAATTGTCGGTTCCTGTCCGGCCGCCACCTCAATTTGCTGCGGCAGGTCGCAATACGCGCCGACGTCCTGCGTCACGACCGTCAGCTGCAGCAGCGTCATATCCGAGGGGATATACAGCCGGTAGTCCGTCGTCTTTTCGCTGAGCGCCGGATACACCTCACCGAGGCGGCACTGCACCTCTGACAGGTAATTATTCGCGCTTTCGGTGTATGTCTTAGCGTTCGCAAAGCCGAATGTATAAATATTCGTGCCGTTTTCATATTCCAGCGTGACGGTCACGCCGGTCTGGTGCTTCGCATCGTCGAGCACGTAGGTCACGAACAGCTCCGCGTCGCCCTCGATCGCATAGCTTTTCAGCGTCGGGGTGGCAGTCGGGTCGTCCAGCGTCAGCGTATATTCGTTCTCCGTTGGGGAAAACGGCTCGTTGACGGCGGCGTTTTTGAACGCGATCGCCGTGAGTACCGGACGGGAATCCGCCGGTGCGTCCTCCGCCAGCGCCGGGGTTGCCATGCTGCCGAGCAGCGCCACCGCGCCGAGCAGGATCAGGGCCGTCAGCTTTTTCATCTTGTCACTCCTTTCGGGGTGTGTCGAACCTTGTCGGTTATACTTCCTCAATACAGTACAGGGTCAGTCCGGCAGCGTCCAGATACGGCTTCAGGGTCGCCGGAGACAGGTCCGTTCTGACCGTGTACAGCTGGTTCTCCGCCGGTGCCGGCAGCGCCGCTACGGCCGCCGCGATCGGATCTTCTGCGGTGTCGTCCGTATTTTCTTCACCGTCGCTGTCCTCGTCGTCAGCATCTTCGTCGTCGGTATCCTCGTCGGTGTCCTCGGTCGGGGCAGCCGGCTCGTTCACCGTCACCGTGATCTCCTGCAGGAGCTTCACGCTCGTGCCAAGCTCCGCACTGAGGCGCGCCGCGAGCGCGTCATAGCCGTCCTGATGACCCTCCGCCGCCTCGGCCGGCAGGTCACAGTCCGCGAGCAGGAATACCGTCACACCGGCGGCATTACACTCCTGTATCAGATCCCGAATATACTGATAGGTCAGCTCGCTGTCGGGGTTCAGCCAGGTATTGCCGTCACTGTCGATATAAAAGGATTCGCCGCTCATCAGCGCCATGTCCGGCGCGTGGGCAGGCGCCACGTTATCCGCATAACAGCTGATACGGGCGATCGGCAAAATACCGTTTTCACGTAGCTTTTCCACCGACTGCGCCAGTGCGGTTGCCGGTGCAGACACCGCGCCGAAGGTATCGACCAGCGCCAGTGTGGAGCGGTAGCCGACCGTGCCGTCCGACCGCTTGGCGTCGAACACGATGCCGGTATAGCCGTCGCGCAGCGTATCGTCCACAACGGACGACAGCATCACCGCGCCGTCCAGGCTGAGCGATTCCTCATGGAGCGCCTGTGCTGCGACCGGTAAGGCGTTCAGGTTGCCCTCCTGCGCGCGGTTTTCCATCGCGCGTTCCAGCGGCGCCGCATGGCGGATAATGAACACATCCGCGCCGATATACCCGATACAGACGATCAGCAGGCAGCAAGACACCGCGAGCACACGCTTTTTACGTTGACGGCTACGCGCCTTCTTCGCAGCGCTGTTCTGCTGCGCGGCGCGCTTGGCATGGCTTGCCTCGGCGCTCTCGTCACCCGGAAGGTATTTGTCGGCAAAGTCAATGGCTCTGCCCTGCTCCGGCTCCGTCCAGTGCTGATCACGCGGACGGCTGCGCCGGTTATTCCGTTTCTTTTTCATAAGCCTCCTGCGCATTCTGCCGCAGCAACGCGATCGTCGCCGCCGGATCGTCGCTTTTAAACACAGCGCTGCCGGCCACAAACACATTTGCACCGGCCGCGGCGGCCAGCTTGACGGTATCGGCATTCACGCCGCCGTCCACCTCAATATCGCCCTGATAGCCCAGCGCGCGCAGCTGTGTAATCTTCGGCATCATGTCCGCCATAAAGCTCTGGCCGCCGAAGCCCGGCTCCACGGTCATGACCAGCACCATCGCCAGCCGGTCAAGATACGGCACCACGGCGTCGACCGGCGTTTTGGGCTTGAGCGCCACCGCCGCCTGCTTGCCGAGGGCGTGGATTTTATCAATCGTCGCACCGATGTCGCTGTTGCTCTCTGCATGGAAGCAGATCAGATCCGCGCCGGCCCTGGCAAAGTCCTCTACATAATCGAGCGGGTCGGTGATCATCAGATGCACGTCAAACGGCACGCGGCACACCTTTTTAATGGCGGCGACTACCGGCGCACCAATCGAGATATTCGGCACAAAATGGCCGTCCATCACATCCACGTGGATCATGTCCGACGCGGCAATACGGTCCAGCTCCTGCGCCAGGTTGGCATAATCGCTGGCTAAAATGGACGGTGAAATCTTCATGGTCATCATACGCAGCTTCTCCCAGATAGATAGTTATTTAATTATTATACTCTTTTAGGCGGCATAAATCAAGTTTTTCCCACAACAGCGTATTTTTATGCATTAGTGTGTATATTTATTTGTGAATATGCCCACAATTTGCCGGTTTTTCGCCGCCTGTTTTGAATATTAATACAAAATAACCGAATATTTATTGCATTTTTATTCAGTCTTGCTATAATGGTATCAGTCAATAAAAGCAAAGGAGAACGCGCCATGGCAGCAACAAAGAAGGAAATCAAGAAGGTCGTACTGGCATATTCGGGAGGGCTGGACACCTCGATCATCATCCCGTGGTTAAAGGAAAACTACAACAACTGTGAGGTCATCGCCGTCAGCGGCAACGTCGGTCAGGGCACCGAGCTGGACGGCTTAGAGGAAAAGGCGCTGAAAACCGGCGCGTCAAAGCTCTATGTGCTGGACCTGATGGACGAATACGTAGAGGACTACATCTGGCCGTGCCTGAAGGCCGGCGCGGAATACGAAAGCTATCTGCTCGGCACGTCGCACGCCCGTCCGTGCATCGCCAAGGGGCTGGCAGAGATCGCCAAAAAGGAGGGCGCCGACGCGATCTGTCACGGCTGCACCGGCAAGGGCAACGATCAGGTCCGCTTTGAGCTGACGCTGAAGGCGTTTGCGCCGGAGATGGAGATCATTGCGCCGTGGCGTATCTGGGATATTAAATCCCGTGAGGAAGAGATCGAGTATGCCGAGGCGCACAACATTCCGCTGAAGATCAACCGTGAAACCAATTATTCCAAGGACAAGAACGTATGGCACCTGTCGCACGAGGGCTTAGACCTGGAAGATCCGGCAAACGAGCCGACGTACCTCAAGGAGGGCTTCCTTGAGATGGGTGTTGCGCCGGAGCAGGCGCCGGACGAGCCGACGTACCTCACGCTGCATTTTGAAAAGGGCGTGCCGACCGCCATCGACGGCGAAAGCATGAAGGCGCTCGCGATCGTGGAAAAGCTCAACGAGCTCGGCGGCCAGAACGGCATCGGTCTGCTGGACATCGTGGAGAACCGACTGGTCGGCATGAAGAGCCGCGGCGTTTACGAAACACCGGGCGGTACGATCCTTTACAAGGCGCACGAGCTGCTCGAAATGATCACGCTCGACAAGCAGACCCAGCACTACAAAAAGCTAGTAGCGCAGAAATTCGGTGAGCTGGTATACGACGGACTGTGGTTCACGCCGCTGCGCGAGGCGCTCTCTGCGTTCGTCGACAAGACGCAGGAAACCGTCACGGGCGACGTCAAGCTCAAGCTCTACAAGGGCAACATCATCAACGCCGGCATCACCTCGCCGTACACGCTGTACGACGAAAACATCGCCTCCTTCGGTGAGGACGGCGGCGCTTACAACCAGGCAGATGCCGCCGGCTTCATCAACCTGTTCGGTCTGTCGATCAAGGTCAAGGCTATGCTGGACGTGCAGCGCGAAGCAGAGTAAGCAAAAAGGAACACATTATGGCACAGCTATGGAAAGGGCGCTTTAAGAAGGCGCTCGCCAAGGAAACAAACGACTTCAACGCCTCGATCGGCTTTGACTGCCGGATGTTCGAGGAGGACATCAAGGGCTCGATCGCGCACGCGACCATGCTCGGCGCCTGCGGTATCATTGCGCAGGACGAGGCGGATAAAATTGCGGCAGGGCTGTCGGACATTCTCACCGACCTGCAAAGCGGCGCGCTGACGATCGACATGGAGGCAGAGGATATTCATACCTTCGTCGAGGGAGAGCTGACAGCACGGCTCGGTCAGACCGGCAAGCGCCTGCACACGGCACGCTCCCGTAACGACCAGGTGGCGCTCGACCTGCGCATGACGCTGAAAAAGGAAATTGACGCGGTAAGCGATCAGCTCAAGGCGCTCATCACCGTCCTTTGCGACAAGGCAGCGCAGCACACCCAGACGATCATGCCGGGCTACACCCACCTACAGCGCGCACAGCCGATCACCTTCGGGCATCACCTGATGGCATACACGGCCATGCTGCTGCGTGATCTGGAACGGCTGGCGGACGTCAAGGCGCGCATGAACGTCTTGCCGCTCGGCTCCGGCGCGCTCGCCGGAACGACCTATCCCCTGGACCGCAGCCTCGTGGCAGAGCTGCTCGGCTTTGACAGCGTTTCGCAAAATTCACTGGATGGCGTATCTGACCGCGACTTCTGTTTAGAGCTGGCGGCGGCGCTTTCCGTCATCATGGTGCACCTGTCGCGCTTCAGCGAGGAGATTATTCTGTGGTGCTCGTGGGAATTCAAATTTGTCGAGCTGGACGACGCATTTTCCACCGGCTCGAGCATTATGCCGCAAAAGAAAAACCCTGACATTGCGGAATTAGTCAGGGGCAAAAGCGGCCGCGTATTCGGTGACCTCACCGCGCTGCTGACCGTGATGAAGGGCATTCCCCTCGCCTATAACAAGGATATGCAGGAGGACAAGGAGGCGATTTTTGACGCCGTGGACACCGTCAAAATGTGCCTGAACGCCTTTACGCCGATGATCGACACGATGACCGTGCTGGCCGACAATATGCGCAGCGCGGCGGCGAAGGGCTTTATCAACGCGACGGACTGCGCCGACTATCTCGTCGGCAAGGGACTCCCCTTCCGCGACGCCTACAAGGCGACCGGCGAGCTCGTGGCGCTGTGCATCGAAAAGGGGCTGACGCTGGAGACGCTGCCGCTCCGGGATTACCAGGCGGTTTGCGCACTGTTTGACGACAGCGTGTACGAAGTCATCAACCTCGAAAAATGCGTGGCTGACCGGCTGGTAGAGGGCGGTCCGAGCGCGCAGAGCGTAGAAAAACAAATTGCAATAGCAAGGTCTGCTATCGCTGAATAATGCTTCCGACAAAAAACTGCTTCACCAAGCGTGAAGCAGTTTTCTTTTTACGTATTGAATTGATTACAGACAGTGGGCTCTGAGCTCTTCGCCGCTCTTGGCACTGAGGTAGGCCGGTGCAATATCAAATACCGTCATCGCGCCGGACTTGCCCTCGGCGTTCAGCCGCGCCGCCGCTCTGGCATACGCCACCAGCACCGAACCGGTGAATTCCGGATTGGAATCGAGCTTGAGGCTATACTCGATCACGTGCTTGGTGCCGTCGCTGGTCGTGCCGGAATACAGTACCGAGCCGCCGTGCGGCAGGCCGCTGTGATCGCGCGCCATTTCCTCCGCGGTGATGAAATGCACCGTCGTGTCATAATCCGCAAAATAGTTCGGCATGGTCTTGATCTCGTTTTCGATACGGGCGAGGTCAGCGCCGTCCGCGGCTACCACAAAGCACTCACGGGTGTGCTTTTCACGCGTGGTGAGGGTCGGGTTTTCGCCGTTCCTGACGCGCTCCAGCGCCGCCGGCACCGGAATCGTATACTGACGGCAGTCCAGCACACCGTCAATTCTTCTGACCGCGTCGGAATGACCCTGGCTGACGCCCTTGCCCCAGAAGGTATAATCATTGCCGTTTGGCAGCACCGCGCTCGCATACAGCCGGTTCAGGCTGAACATACCCGGGTCCCAGCCGCAGGAGATCACGCCCACCTTGCCGGCCGCCTTCGCCGCCGCGTCCACATTCGCAAAATGAACGGGAATATTCGCATGGGTATCGAAAGAATCAATGACGTTGTAAAGTGCCGCAAACTTTGGCGTCATTGTCGGCAGGTCAGTCGCAGAGCCGCCGCAGATGATCAGCACGTCCAGCGCCTCGTTACCGCTCTCGAGGTCAGCGATCGACTTGACCGGTACGCCCTCGGTGGCGATCGTCAGCGCCTCCGGCGCTCTGCGGGTATACACCGCCGCCAGCTCGGTATCGCTGTTCATCTTGATCGCCGCTTCCACGCCTCTGCCGAGGTTGCCGTAGCCTAAAATGCCAATTTGAATGCTCATCGTATTGTCCTCCTAAAACATGATAGGTATATTATATAAAAAATCCGTCCGTTTTTCAATAGCTATCTTGCGCGTTTTTCCAGCGCGCCTTCACGCAAAAGAAGAACCGATAGCAAAAGGCGCTATCGGCTCGTTATCAGGCTTCATCGTTATTGTGGGGATTTTGCTTTTCTTCCTCGATGGCTTCGGCAAAATTCTCCACGGTGTCGTCCCAGTAGGCGTAAGCAGGATCGCCGCGGCGGTCCTCTAAGCCGTATCGGTCGCGCAGGTAGGTGCCGTAATAGGCGCTGACCTTTTCGGCACCGTAATAGTTCGCGTGGTTACCGGCGTCACGGAAATCGTGCGACGCGTCCAGCCCTAGCTCATCCCACAGCAGGTTGAAATCCAAAAAGTCGATCCCCTGCTCCTGCGCCAGCTGCGCCATTGCGTTGTGACGCTCGTAGCTCCAGGAATTCGTGGTCGGCACCTCCATCAGCAGCACCTGTATTCCCTCCTCACGGCAGAGGTCCAGCATATCCTGCAGTCCAGCCGCCTCGGCGTACGCCAGGTCGTCCACGTTGTCGCTCGGAGCCATAAAATCGCCCGGCTCGAACGGCTTCACCTTGAGCGAAAGATGATAGCCGTGCGAATACAGGTCACGGTCCGCACCGGCACTGCTCTTAAAGGTCGCCTTCCACTTGTCGTGGAACACGAACACCGACAGCTTGCTTTTAATAAAATCGTCTAGCAGGTCAGGGTCGGTTTTGTCAAAGAAGCGGTCGAGTGCCTTTTCGCCGGCCTCCAGACTGTAATCGCGTCCGCGGTCCGGCGCCTCCTTATACAGCATATCCGTTTCGATCACGACAACCGCCGGATGCTGCGTTTTCAGCAGCTCCTGCAGCATGAGGTAGGACTGCCGCACGCTCTGCAGCGGTGACGCGACGTTGGTCGACGTCACACCGGCAGCCGTCCACGCCACGGTCGGCGCGATCGCAGAATACAGGTCGCTGTTACCGAACGCCGCCACCTGCAGCGAATTGTCAGGCTCGAGCAGATAGGAATAGGCGTTGGCGTACTTGTTGTTATACTTCGCCGCGTCCTTCACCGTGAACACGCAGCGCGAAAAGACCTCCAGCAGCACGGCAAACGCCAGCAAAAACGCCAGGATCTTGACAGCACCTATTAATTTTTTTTTGGTCGTTTTTGTCATGTTGTCAAATTATTTTTATCAGAAGTTGGCATAAATTAAATCGACTACGCCGTAGCCGTCGCCGTAAGCGCCAAAGACGACGATCACCGCACCGGCAGCCAGGAAGCCGAGCAGCTTCACAAGGAACGGCAGGCGGCTGATCCTGGCGCGCAGGTCCACGCCCTTTTCCTGCAGCAAGCTGACGAGGAAAAGCACGCCGGTGCCGAGCACCAAAATACCATAGTCACCGAGGTCCAGCTCCAGCCCGTTACCGTGACCGGGCATCAGCGCCGCCAGGTTCGGATTCGTCACGATCGACACCAGCAGCGACGCAGCGTGCGACAGGGAGTCGGCACGGAAAATACACATACCGACGTTGACGATCGCAAACGTGCGTACCGTCTGGAACAGGCGGTAGCCCTTGCCCGCGCGGTTAATATGCAGCGCCTTGCAGAGCTTCGCAAACAGCGGCTCCAAAAACAGCCCGAGCATCATCAGGACATAGTAGTACAGACCGTAGGCGATGTACTTCCAGCCGGCGCCGTGCCAAAAGCCGTTCGTGAACCAAACGAAGAACAGCGCGACCGCCGTCGGCAGCAGGTTCGCATAATACGGATTGTGCTTTTTACGGGCAGCCTTTGTTAACTTTTTAAACGGCTTGGAAAGCGAAATGGGATAAAAAATATAATCGCGCAGCCACGTACCGAGACTGATGTGCCAACGCTGCCAAAATTCGTTGATCGTCCGCGCAAAAAACGGACGGTTAAAGTTCTCCGGCACGGTGATGCCCATCATTTCCGCCAGGCCGCACATCACGTCCATCACGCCGGAAAATTCGCAGTACAGCTGCAGGGTATAAAACAGGATCGCCGCCAGCACGACAACGCCGGTATAGTCGTTTTCCATATCAAAGACATGGCGCACGAACTCGGCGGCGCGGTCAGCAATCACGACCTTCTTAAAGAGACCCCACGCGACGCGCTCCACACCGCGGACGATCTGCTGCGCCGAAAAGGAATTGCCGGTCTCCAGCGCCGTACCGAGCTGGTCATAGCGCGCGATCGGTCCCTCCACGACGGTCAGCATAAAGGACAGGTAGAGCGAGATGCGCAGCGGATTTTTGCGCGCTTCGATCTTACCGCGGTACACATCCGTCAGGTAGCTGACGGCCTGCAGCGTATAAAACGAGATGCCAAGCGGCTGTACAATATCCGCCGCCGGCCAATCGGCACGCAGCAGCGTGTTGGCGGTGTCGATGAAGAAGTTTGCGTATTTACAGACGAGCAAAATGCCCAGTGTGGACACAGCACCTGCTGCCAGCACCAGGCTTTTGTACGTGTTATATTTCTTTTTGAGCACTTTACGCTGCGGCTTGTCCACCGTTTTGCGCAGGGTGCGAAAACGGTTTTCCAGTCCCTGGATGCCGAGACCGGCCGCCCAGACGAGCAGCGTCGCCGCCGTCAGCGGCAGCACGTGGCCGCGGGAGGAGATAAAATAGAATACCCACGAGCCGAGCAGCAGCGCACACCATTTCGCCTTCTTTGGCATGATCGTATACAGTAAAAAGGTGATCCCGAAATACAGTATAAAAAATGCAAAGGAGGTGTAGCTGATCATGAATTAGTCCTCGTCCTCCAGACGCTCCATCAGCGCCTTGATGGCTTTCACGGTCTCAAAGTTCTCAGGGATAATATCCTGCGCGCTGATGTCGACATCAAATTCGTCAGACAGCTCCGCCACGAGCGAAATCATGGCCAGCGAATCCAGCACCTTTTCGTCGATCAGGCGCGTGTTTTCGTCCACCTGCGCGGACGGCTTGATACCCTTGATAATTTCAATAATGGTTTCCATGGTATTTTCTCCTTATCAAAAAACTAAAATCAGTTTGGCTCACAGCATGGCTGCCAGCTGCTTTCTGTCAATTTTTCCGTTTTGGTTATGCGGCATTGGATTGACCTTAACAAGCCGGTTTGGCATCAGGTAATCCGTGAGCTTAGTGGCCAGCACCTCAAAGATTTTCTCCTCCTTGAGCCTTCTGGCGCTGTAAAAGAGGACGAGCTTGTCGTTCTTTTCGTCATACACGCAGGCACATTCCTGCATATTTTCGATCGCACTGGCGGCCGCTTCAATTTCGCCCAGCTCAATACGGTAGCCCAGATGCTTGATCTGGTAATCCTTACGGCAGATATAGAGGATCTCGCCGTTCTCCGCCTCCTTCACAAGGTCGCCCGTCTTATAGACGGTCTCCGGATAGGCGGTATTCAGCGGATTCTGCACAAAGGCAGCCGCCGTTTTTTCGGGATTATTGTAATAGCCTGCCGACAGGAAGGAGCCGCGCGCATACAGCTCGCCCTCCTCGCCCGGCTGCGCCTCCTCGCCGCGCTCGTTCACAATGAACACGTCGCAGTTATTGCAGTGCCGACCGATCGGCAGCGGCTCGTCGTCCGCAAATTTTCTGTCCACCACATAGTAGGTACAGATATCCGTCGTTTCCGTCGGACCGAACAGGTTGGCGTAGACCAAGTCGTCGCCAAGGTGGTTGATCCAGTAGTTCAGCTGCTTGGTCGGCATCACCTCACCGGCGAACAGCACGGTGCGCAGGTAGGTCGGCTTGATCGTGTCGAACAGCTTAAAGTTCGCGACGATCGACATCGCAGACGGCACCCAGTAAATGGTGTTGACCTGATGGGTGTTTAAAAACTCGATCAGCCGGATCGGGAAGGTAAAATACTGCTTGGGAATGATCACCAGCGTCGCGCCCGTACGCAGCGTGGAATAAATATCGGTCACCGACATGGAAAAATAAAACGGCGTCTGGTTACCGAACACGGTGTCACGGGTAAACCGGAAGGTCTCGCTCGACCACTTGCTGTAAGCGATCACGTTGCGGTGGTTGATGATCGCGCCCTTGGGCATACCGGTAGAGCCGGAGGTATACAGCGCATAGAGCGGATCGGTATCGATCTGCGCCGCACGGATGGCCGCAAGCCGCGCCTCATCGATCGGCGCAGCGCTCAGCTCCTCGATCAAAAACAGCCTGTCCACACCGAGCTTGCGGGCATTCTCGAGGTGCTTTTCGTCGGTGACGACCGCCGCCGGCTGCAGCGTCGTAAAGATTTTTTCAATGCGCTCCACGGGCATTTCGCTGTCAACGACGACATAAAAATTACCGCTGTAGACGATACCGAACATCGCGGCAACCGTCTCAATGCGCTTGTCAAAATAGATCGCGATCGGGCGGTTTTTCTGCGCTAAAGCGGCCAGCGCGGAGCCGATCCGGCGCGTCTTTTCACCGAGCGCGCCCCACGTAACCGAAGCGCCCTCCTCCGCGAACGCCGTCTTGTCAGGCAGCGCTGCGGCGTTTTTTTCTAAAAATTCCAGAATATTTTTCATCTTTTTCCTTTTTCCTTGGTGATGTTAGCATCTTAGCACACATCAGTTACGTTGCGGTTAACACACGGTAAAGATTTTTCAAAGTTTGCCGTGCGCCCACTGCCGGACAGCCTCACAATTCCGCAAAGCAATCGCCACTGTCACGCGGCTCTGTCTATTTACGTACTGACACGTGTATTATTATAATCATTATAGACTAACTTTTTGTAACTAAAATATGACTTTTTTGTTACCATTTTATGACGAAACCGGCGGTGCAAAAAAGAAGCCCGAGGCGCACTCGGGCATTCCGTATTTCCTTGCAAAAAAATCAATCGATTTGCGTATAGAAAACCGCGAGCACGGTCTCCATCACATTATCCTCGTCCACATAAAACTCCGCGTGCGCCACGCCGGGAATTAGCGAATCAGGGATCGCAACCGCCTCGCCCTCCAGCCGGTAGGTGGCGAAATCGTCCACGCCCTTCGACAGCAGGAAGGAGGCCATATAGGTCACGTTGCTCAGAGAGATATTCGTCTGCGTATAGCTCATCGCAGTATTATACAGCGTTGAAACCGTGGAGAAGTCCTTAACGATAGACGGCAGCAGCTGCTGCGCATACGCCTTGATGTACTGCACCTGACGGTCAGAACGGTCGACCGCCGCGTCCGCGCTGTCCATATCACGGCGTCTGACATACGCCTCCGCCGCGTTACCGCGCAGGGTCACCGTCTCGCCGGCATAAATATCCTCGTCCGGAATATCATACTGGGCGGTCAGGGTCACGCCGCCGATCGCGTCGTTGAGCGGTGCAATACCGTCCAGGTCGAGCGCCACGTATTTTTGAATCGGCACGTTGAGCAGGATACGGCTCATGGCTGACGTGGTATTTTCACAGCTGCCGCTCTGGCCGTCGCCGTAGGCATAAGACAAACAGAGCTGCGCCTGTGAGGTCCGAACAAACACGCCGCTGGCCGTCGTGATATTAATATCAGTAATCGTATCACGCGGGATCGCCACCACGCTGGAGGTGCCGGTTTCCGTATCGACCGCGACCACGATATCCGCATCGGCAGAGCCGACGAAATCCGTATCCTCCGCGTCGAGGAACTGGCGCCTGTCCACACCGATGAAGGCAAAGGTCGCCATGTTATCATTATATTTATAGTGGTGACCGTTATACTCGATCACTTCCTCATACTGCACGTCCTGCACCGTGGTGATGTCCTTATGACCCTGCGCGCGCAGGACAAGGAACGTACCGATCACGATCGCCACCAGCAGCAACAGCAGCAGCAGTACCGCGATCACGATCTTTACCGCCGTGGGCAGCTTGCTTTTCTTCTTCTTTTTTGAGCTGCTGCTCGAGGAATGATGGTGCGACGAGCTGCCGCTTGAGGAATGATGGTGCGACGAGCTGCCGCTTGAGGAATGGTGGTGCGATGAGCTGCCGCTCGAGGAATGGTGATGCGACGAGCTGCCGCTTGAGGAATGATGGTGCGACGAGCTGCTCGAGGAATGGTGATGCGACGAGCCGTCACTTGAGGAATGGTGGTGCGACGAGCTGCTCTCTGCCGTCGCGGCAGTTTCCGTAGCGGCTTCCGCCGCTGTTGCTTTTGCAGCTTCCTCTGCCGTTTCCGCGGCGGCTTCCTTCGCTGTTTCCTTTGCCGGTTCTGCTGTCGGCGCCGGTTCGCTCTTTGCCGGTTCTGCCGCGGCGGATTTTACCTTTTCGGTCACCACAAAATGCGGCTCAGCCGCCTTTGGCTTCGGCTTGTCGTTAATGGAAAAGGAGGGCGTCTCCTCCTCCGCAGAGGCAAGGAGGAGGTCCTCGCCGTCGTTATCAAAAAGTCCGGGATCAATAGGTTTCTTCATCGTTGATCAATACCCCACATACTAAAAATCGAACGCCGTTCTGGCGCCATATACAGGTGGACAGGATCACGACCCTGTCGTCTGTTGTCAGCTCCTGCGTAAAGCTGTCACGCGTGTGTACCAGCGTGGAATCCGGCTGGCGGATCATATTCAGAAAGTCGAGGAACACCTCGTCGTTCTGAAAATCAAAGCTGTTCATAATATGCCGATCGTCATACTTAAAAACAGAGATAATTTCATACGTTTTGATCGAGGTCGGCGTATAGATGTAAAACACCTCATGCTCGTTAAAAAAGTCCTCTTTATCAAAATAGTGCAGCGTGGCGAACATCTTGTCGGAATAGCCGTTATGGCCGTACACCAGCGTGACCCGATCGGTGAAATCGAGGCTGTTATGCCGCTGCGTAAAGACCGCGCCGGGCTCGGACCAGGTTTTGTCAGACGCCTTGTGCTTCAGGTAAAACTCATCGTCCGTGCGGCTCTGACAAATCGGATAATCCACATTCGTGCCGGGCACCTTGATCCAGGCATACTGTTCGTCATTTTCTGCCTGCAGCGCCGCAAAATCGATCGGATTCTCCACCCGATTATCCACCGTCGTCCCCTCCGTGGCCGCGGTCGTGGCGACCGTGGGAGGCTCCGGCTCCGGTTCAAACACCGAATAAAGATAGATACCGGTATAGACCGCGCCGCCGATCAGCAGCAGCACGCCCAAAAAGATCAGCAATATCGCGAGCGGTCGGCGTTTTTTCTTTTCCTCCTGCTCCTCCTCTTCAGGACGAGCGACTTCGTTTTCTGCCATCAAATACGCACCCCGTGCCGTTACATACAAAAAAGCCCGAAGCAGTTCGGGCTTTCAGTTTACATAAAATTAGTCGTTCTTTCTCTTCTTAGAAATGGCAAGGATAGCTGCGCCGGCGCCCATTGCTGCAACACCTGCTAAGGAAGCACCCGTCTTAGGAGATACCGGGCTCGGGCTCGGCTCCACAGCCTCTTCTACGATCGCGTTGGCAATAATGTCGCCCTCGTAATCGTCGCTGACCTCGATCGTGATCGAGTTGCCCTTCTGGCTCGTGATCTTATAATCCTTACCCTCGACCATGCCTGGGAATTCCCAGCCGATCAGCTTGCCGGTGCCGGTATAGGTAAAGGTATAAACTCTCGGGCTGTCGCTGTCCTTGGTATAAGTAACTGCCTTAGACGGCTTGCCGTTAACCTCGGTAATAACGTTCGGTTCCTTGGTCGTCGGGCTGACAACCGTCTCACCGAATGCGGTCATGGCGATAGCGCCAACGGCGATCAGCATCACTAAAGAGAGAACTACAGATAAAATCTTTTTCATTATTAACACCTCATACTTACAATGATATTTTTCCATATTGCTATTTACTTGCATTATAACACGCGGCTTTGTATTTGTAAAGAGTTTTTTTCAGTTTTTTACAGATAAAAGCTTAGAAAAATTTTACACCGTACAGATAGTAGCTCCGCGCGTCCATACCACAAAATATAGATACGTCGATACTAGGATAATTTCGCCTTGCCGGTGCACAGCTCGTAATAGCGTCCCTGCTGCTGCAGGAGGGCGTCGTGGTCGCCGCGCTCAATGATCTCGCCATGCTCGAGCACCATGATCGCATTGCTGTTACGCACGGTAGACAGGCGGTGCGCGATCACGAACACGGTCCGGCCGTCCATCAGGCGGTCCATGCCCTTTTCAATATGCGCCTCGGTACGGGTATCGACCGAGGAGGTCGCCTCATCCAGCACCATCACCGGCGGGTCGGCCACGGCCGCACGGGCGATCGCCAACAGCTGGCGCTGTCCCTGAGACAGGTTGGCACCGTCGCCGGTAATCTCGGTTTCGTAGCCGTTTTCCAGATGGCGGATAAAGGAGTCCGCCGAGGCCAGCTTCGCCGCCGCGATACATTCCTCATCCGTCGCGTCCAGCCGGCCGTAGCGGATATTATCCATCACCGTGCCGGTAAACAGGTGCGTATCCTGCAGCACCATCGCCAGGGAGCGGCGCAGATCGGCTTTTTTGATCCGCTTAATATCGATCCCGTCGTAGGTGATCGTTCCCTCTTGGATGTCGTAAAAACGGTTGATCAGGTTCGTGATCGTCGTTTTGCCGGCGCCGGTGGAGCCGACGAAGGCGATCTTTTGGGCAGGCTTGGCATAAAGACTGATATTTTTCAGAACGGTCTTGCCTTCGACGTACGCAAAGCTCACGTCGTCGAACACGACCTTGCCCGCTACCGGAATACGGCGGTCGCCGTCGATCCAGAACCAGCGCTTACCGTCGTCCGTCTTTTCCTCGGTCAGGGTCACGGTGCCTTCATCGGCCTCCGCCGTCTTGTCCATGATCTCGAACACACGCTCCGCGCCTGCCAGGGCGGAAAAGATATTATTCATCTGGTTCATAATCTGGCTGATCGGCCGCGTAAACTGGCGCGAATAACTCAAAAACGTGAAGAACGTACCGATGTCGAGTCCGCCGCCGAGCAGGACCGCGCCGGTGTGCAGCACGCCCTCCAGCACCATCATACCTCCCAGCAGGGTGATCGTGGCAAAGGAGGCATTGTTGATACCGGTCGAAACCGGTCCCATCAGACCGGAATAAAAATTCGCATTTTCGGCGGTGGTGCGGTATTTTTCGTTGAGCACATCGAAGTCCTCGTTCGCCTGCTCCTCGTGGTTGAACACCTTGACGACCTTCATGCCGTCCACGTTTTCTTCGATATTGCCGTTCATTTCGCCCAGCGCCGCCTGCTGTGCTTTATAGTACTTCTTGGTGTGTGAGGCGATGTAAGCCGACGCCAGCAGCATGATCACGAGGAACACCAGCGCCACCAAAAACAGCTGCCATTTCAGCACCAGCATCATCACGATGATCGAGGTAAACGAAAATACAGAGGATACGAGCTGGACGATCGTCTGCTCGAGCATCATCTGAATATTGTCCACGTCGTTGGTGAAGCGGCTCATGATCTCGCCGTGCGTTTCGCCGTCAAAATATTCCAGCGGCAGCGTCTGCAGGTGGTCGAACAGGTCCTTACGGATCGTGTTCGTCGTGCGGTAGGCCATTTTCACCATGATCTTGGACTGGATGAACGTAAACAGCGACGCGCCGACGTAAAAGACGGCCACAATGATCAGGTTCTTCACCAGCAGGCGCACGCCCTCGGTGGCGAAGGTGCCGGCCTGAATCGTATCGGCCACATCGTTCAGGATCGGCTTCAGCCAGTAAGAGGCGCCCGTTTCACACAGGGTGCTCAGCACCAGCATCAGCAGCACCAGCAGCAGCAAATACTTGCTTTTGCCGATATACTGTACAATTCCCAGCAGGGTTTTTTTGGCGTTTTTCGGCTTCACAACGCCAGGGTTTCTTCCTCCTCCCGGTGGCATTATTCAAGCACCCCCTTCTGCTGCGTTTTGTTGATCTCGCGGTAGATCTCGCTGCTTTCCAGCAGCTCCTCATGCGTACCGACCGCGCTGAGCTTGCCCTCGTCGAGCACGAGGATCTTGTCCGCCTCCTGCACCGACGAAATACGCTGTGCAATAATGATCACGGTCGTATCCTTCAGCTCGTGGTAAAAGCTCTCGCGGATCTTTGCCTCTGTGGCGGTATCGACCGCCGAGGTAGAATCGTCTAATATCAGGATCTTCGGGCTTTTGATCATCGCCCGGGCAATGCAAAGGCGCTGCTTCTGACCGCCGGACAGGTTCAGACCGCCCTGCGACAGATCGGTATCGTAGCCGTCCGGCTGCTCGCTCACAAAGCCGTGCGCCTGTGCCGCTTCGCACGCGCGGATGATCTCCTCGTCCGTCGCGTCAGGCTTGCCCCAGCGGATATTTTCCTTGATCGTGCCGGAAAACAGCACGTTTTTCTGCAGCACCACGCCGATCAGCTCGCGCAGGGCCTTCAGGTCATAGTCGCGCACATCGACGCCGTCCACCTTAACGCTGCCGCCGTGGACGTCATACAGGCGCGGGATCAGGTTCACGAGGCTGGATTTGCCGCTGCCGGTGGAGCCGATAATGCCCACCACCGTGCCCGGCTCTGCGGTAAAGGAAATATCCTCCAGCACATCGTCGCCGTCGTGATAACCGAAATAAACATTTTCAAAAGAGATAGCGCCGCGCGGTGCCTCCGGTACGTACGGTTCCGCCGGATTCACGATATCCACGTCGGTATCCAGCACCTCTACCACACGGTCGCCGCACGCCTTAGCGCGCGTCAGCTGCAGCAGGAAGATCGATACCATGACGATATTCATCAGCACCTGCACAATATAGGAGGCCAATACGGAGATTTGGCCGATATCCATACGGCCGGCCGCCGCGTCGTGCGCGCCCTTGGCATAGATGTAGATAATAACAACATTCAGCATCAGGAACATGATCGGCATGACGGTCACGATCAGTCCGGCTGCCTTCGCGCCCTGCGCCGCCAGCTCATCGGACGCATCGTGGAATTTTTCCTTTTCGCGGTCCTCGCGCACATACGCCTTGACCACGCGGATACCGATCAGGTTTTCCTGCACGACCTGATTGACCTTGTCGATCTTCTTCTGCATTTTTTTAAACATCGGGAAGCCGTACTTCAGCACCAAGGCGACCACGGCAATGATCACCGGCAGTAAAATGACGATAATGATCGACACGCGCCAGTTGATCGAGAACGCAAAGAAGGCAGACACGACCAGCAGCGCCGGCGCGCGCACTAAAATCCGCAGCACCATCAGCAGGGTATTTTGCAGCATCGTCACGTCGTTGGTCAGCCGCGTTGTCAGCGACGAGGTAGAAAACGTGTCGATATTCTTAAAGGAAAAGCTGCTGATCTTGGCATACAGATCCTTGCGGAGACGGTAGGAAAAGCGCTGCGCCACAACGGAGGAGGCCTTCATCGTCGCCAGACCGCCGCAAAGCCCGAGCACCGCCATACCGAACATCATCAAGCCCGTCCGGACAACCTTGCCGGTAATATTTTCGCCGCTGTCCGCCGCCAGCGAAACGCTGTTATACACCAAATTGGAAATAGACGGCAGCGCCAGCTCGCAGACCGCCTCGGTAATCATACCGGCAGCCGATACGAGGCACAGCAGCCCCAGCCCCTTCAGGTATTTGGAAAGCTTTTTTATCAAAGGATCACTTCCTTATCCGGTTCTATTAATTGCGTACAATCTATTGGATTGTTGTACATAATACCATATATTTAAAATAATATCAATACCTTCAAAGCATATTTCTTATTGACAAGCTAAAGTAATTGTAATAGAATACGTACATACTATTTTGGGAAGGTCACTATGGATTACAACTTATGCGACCGGCAGACCGTGGAACGGCTGCTGAAAAAGCACGGCTTCACCTTTTCCAAGGCGATGGGCCAAAATTTTTTAATAGACGGCAGCGTCTGTCCGGCGATGGCCGCTGCCCTGCACGCAGACGAAACGACCGGCGTGCTGGAGATCGGTCCCGGGATCGGCGTCCTGACCAAGGAGCTGTGCCGCGTGGCCGGCAAGGTCACCGCCGTGGAGCTGGACAAGCGGCTGTTTCCGCTGCTGGCGGAGACGCTCGGGGATTATCCGCAGCTTTCGCTGGTTGAGGGCGACATCCTGCACTTAGACCTGCCGGCACTGCTGACCGAGCACTTTGACGGTTGCAGCCGGATTAAGGTCTGCGCGAACCTGCCGTATTACATCACGTCGCCCGTGATCATGACCCTGCTGGAGAGTCACCTGCCGGTGGACGAGCTGGTAGTGATGGTCCAAAAGGAGGCGGCCGAGCGGCTTTGCGCGCCTGTCGGCACACGGGAAGCCGGTGCGGTCAGCGTAGCAGTGCAGTATTACGGCGAAAGCGAGATCCTGTTCGAGGTCGGACGGGAAAGCTTTTTACCGGCGCCGAAGGTGGACAGCGCGGTCATCCGTATCCGCTTACGGCAGGAGCCGCTGTTCCCGCTGGACAGCGAAAAGCAATTTTTCACTTTTGTAAAGGCTGCCTTTTCACAGCGGCGCAAAACGCTCGTCAATTCCGTTTCCGGCACGCTGCACCTGCCGAAGGACGAGGTGCTGGCGGCACTGGCGGCGCTTTCGCTGCCGGCAGGCATACGGGCGGAGCAACTAACAATGGAGGATTTTGCAGGACTGTACAACGCCCTGCAGCGATAAGCAATGGCTGTTAGCCATAGCGCTCGCATTTGAACCACGGTTTAGAATGGCAAATTGACCTTATTTCTGCGTTGAAAATGCTCGCAATACGGCAAGTATTCCTGTGCTTTTCGCCTTGAACTAAGCCCAATTTGCTCATTCTAAACTGCAAAGCACCTAAAACCGTAGGAGTTAAGATGAAGTTTGGTGCTTTGAGGGCGCAGCTTGGCTGTCGCCAAGCAAGAACGAAAACATCAAAATTCACTTAAATACCCGGTTTTAGGCGGGTTCGAATACGAGTGCTATGGCTAAGGACAACACAAGGGTTTTCAGCGATTACAGCGTACCGAAGGCGGTGGCGACGCTCGCCGTGCCATCGATGCTGGGAATGCTGATCAATATTATCTACAACCTGGCGGACACCTTCTTTGTCGGCCAGACAGGCGACGCCAACCAAGTCTCCGCCGTATCGGTTTCGATGCCGCTGTTTTTGCTGTTTATGGCGCTCGGCAACCTGTTCGGCGTGGGCGGCTGCGCCTTTATCAGCCGGTCGCTCGGAGAGGGGCGGCGCGAGCGGATCAAGGCGATCTCCTCCTTCTGCCTTTACGGGAGCGTACTGGCGAGCGCCGTGCTGGCGGTGCTGTTTTTGCTGTTCCGTCGGCCGCTGCTCTATCTTGTCGGCGCGTCGGATTTCAGCATTGACTACGCGACGGATTACCTGTTTTGGGTCGCGCTCGGCGCCCCGTTCGTCACCGGCTCGATCACGCTGTGTAACCTGATCCGCGGCGAGGGCGCTGCGAAGGAGTCCATGACTGGCATGGTGCTCGGTCAGCTGACCAATATTATCCTCGACCCGATCTTTATCCTGCACAGCGGCGACCGTCTGTTTTTCTTTCACCTGCCGTTCGGCTTTGGCATGGGCGTGGCCGGCGCGGCGATCGCGACGGTGCTGGGCAATGTCGTCTCCGTCCTGTTTTTCGTTGTCTATTTTCTGCGCGGCAAATCCATTTTATCCATCACGCCGTCACGCTTTTCTGCCAAGGGCGGCATCTTCAAGGGCGTTGTCAGCGTCGGTGCGCCGGCAGCGCTGAACAACCTGCTGATGAGCGTTTCCAACATCGTCATCAATATGTTCCTGTCGCATTACGGGGACAACGCGGTGGCCGCCATGGGTGTGGCGATGAAGGCCAATATGCTGGTCGTCATGCTGCAGCTCGGTCTGGCGCAGGGTATCCAGCCGCTGGTGGGCTACTGCTACGGCGCCAAAAACTACAACCGGATGAAAAAATCCATCCTGTTCGGCATTGCGTGCAACATCGTGATCGGTACGGTCATGACGGCGTTTTATCTGTTCTTCCGCCGGCAGGTCATTGCGGTGTTCATCGACAACGCGGAGGTCATCGAGTACGGCGTTAAAATGCTGACGGCGCTCATGGCACCCGGACCGCTGATCGGTATCATCTTTATCATCAACTTCTCGTTCCAGGGCATGGGCAAGGGCTTCCAGTCGCTGATACTGGCCGCCGGCAGGCAGGGACTGATTTATCTGCCGCTGCTGTTCATCATGGACGCGCTGGTCGGACTGGAGGGACTGATCTGGGCACAGCCGGCCGCAGACGCCGTGTGCATTGTGCTGTCGCTCGTTATGTTCCTGGTGACGGTCAACAAACTCCAGCGGCAAGAGCAACACCAAATACAAAACCAAACAAATATAAAGCCGTGAAAATCACGGCTTTTTCTTTTTCGTTGCTGCTTGTCCGATAAATCGGGAAAAATAACGATAGAATCTATGAAGGTCGCCGGAGCGCACCGGAGAACAGCGCGGATTGACCACTACAGGAATAACACGTGCCGGCGGCTGACACAAGGGGTAGTGGTCGCTGTGAATGAATTGTAAATTCCGTTCACAAACAGGCACAACATATTGAAATTTTTCGCAATTTGTGGTATAATTAGATCAACATATAGGGCAAGCAAGCCGCGCTTGTTCACAATATAATAAGAATAAAAATACCTATTATATTGGCGCCCCGTATGCACTATCAGGAAAGGAGCAGAGGGTATGAACATGATACTGCTGTGGGCGATTGCCGCGGTCGTTTTTGCCGTGCTGGAGGGCGTGACCGCGCAGCTCGTATCGATTTGGTTTGTGACGGGCTCCGTCGCGGCGCTGATTGCCGCCGTCTGCGGCGCGCCGATCTGGCTGCAGGCCGTGCTGTTTTTCGCCGTATCGCTGGCGGTGCTGGCGCTGGTGAGACCGATGATTAAAAAGCAGCTGAAAACCGTGCGCCACAAAACCAATGCCGACCGCTGTATCGGACAGCAAGGGGTCGTGCTGGAGGCAATTGATAACCTGCACACCACCGGTCAGGTCAAGGTGGACGGTAAGGTATGGACGGCCCGCTCCTCCGACAACAGCATTATCCCCAAGGACAGCCTTGTGACGGTGGATAAAATCGACGGCGTTAAGCTGATCGTGACGCCGACTGAATAAAAACCCATTGATAAACAGAAAAGGAGTAAACGATGAATCCTACAGTTATTATTGTTATTGTATTAATTTTTGTGCTGCTGGCAGCGCTGGTGCTGACCAACATCCGTATCGTGCCGCAGTCCAAGGCGTTCGTGCTGGAGCGGCTCGGTGCTTATCAGCAGACCTGGGACACGGGTCTGCATGTCAAAATCCCCTTTATCGACAGAATCGCCAAAACGGTTTCCCTCAAGGAGCAGGTAGTGGACTTTCCGCCCCAGCCCGTGATCACGAAGGATAACGTCACCATGCAGATCGACACGGTCGTCTTCTTCCAGATCACCGACCCAAAGCTGTACTGCTACGGCGTAGAAAGCCCGATCTCCGCGATCGAAAACCTGTCCGCGACGACGCTGCGTAACATCATCGGTGAGCTGGAGCTTGACTCCACGCTGACCTCCCGTGATACGATCAACGCCAAGATCCGCGTGATTTTGGACGAGGCGACCGACCCGTGGGGCATCAAGGTGAACCGCGTCGAGCTGAAAAACATCATCCCGCCGCGTGAAATTCAGGACGCGATGGAAAAGCAGATGAAGGCAGAGCGTGAAAGACGTGAGGCGATCCTGCGCGCCGAGGGTGAAAAGCAGTCCAGAATCCTCGTTGCCGAGGGTCACAAGGAATCTAAGATCCTCGAGGCAGAGGCGGAAAAGCAGTCTGCGATCCTGCGCGCCGAGGCAGCCAAGGAAGCCAAGATCCGTGAGGCGGAGGGCGAGGCGCTCGCCATCGAAAAGGTACAGACCGCCAGCGCGGAAGCCATCAAGCTGCTCAACGAAGCGGACGCCAACGAGGCCGTCATCAAGCTGAAGGCGCTGGAGGCCTTCGCCAAGGCTGCCGACGGTCAGGCGACCAAGATCATTATCCCGTCCGAAATTCAGTCCGTCGCCGGACTGGCAGAGGGCATCCTTTCCACCGTCAAGAAGTAACCGAACCGGCGACAAACCAGCAAAAAAGCAACTAAAAAAAGAGGCAGCTTGCGCTGCCTTTTTTGTATGCGTGTATGCGATTGATAGCGATGTAAGTGGATAATAGCCGAATCAACGCGAAGCATGTCGGTTTTGCGTAGGGGTGTTTAAGCACCTTTGCAACCGTCTTAATCACTGATATCGGTATCCATCGCGATATCTACTGTATATTCCGGATAGGCTGACTGAATTTCAGCCTCAATATCCTGCAGCAGGTGCGGATTTTGGTTGTCAAAATCGGCAATAAAGTCAATGGAGACCGTGCCCTGCGCCTCGTCAAAATAGAAGCCGTGCGTCTGTAAAATGTGCGGATGGGCATAGATGATTTTTTCCACCGTTTCGCGGATGGCCGCCGCCTTTTCGCTCTTGGTATTATAGGAATAGATGCTGACCGCCGTCACATAAATGCCGTGCTCCGCCAGCACGCGCCGCTGAATTTCACGCGTCATGGCGTCGATTTGGTCGGCTGTCATCGTGTCGGGAATTTCAACATGAACCGATGCCAGGTAGTTGTTTGGACCGTAGTTATTGAGCACCAGATCGTACGCACCGCGCACACCGTCCACACTGCACACTGTCTTTTTGATCCCCTTGGAGAGGTCCGCGTCCGGCCGTTCACCGAGGATTTTACTGAGCGTTTCACGCAGCATATCTACGCCGCTCTTGATGATCACAAGCGAAATGAGCACGCCGAGGTAAGCCTCCAGGCTGACGCCCCACACGAGGTAGATCACCGCGGCGAGCACGGTAGAGGCAGAGATCACCGCGTCAAACAGCGCGTCGGCACCGGAGGCGGACAGCGCGTCAGAGGCGGTCTTTTTGCCCATTCGTTTAAAATAGGTACCCAGCAGCAGCTTCACGGCAACGGCCACGCCGACGATCACCAGGGAAACCGTCGAATACGTCGCCTCCTCCGGATGAAGGATCTGCTTCACCGAGCTGACGAGCGAGCTGACGCCGGCATACAGCACCAGCACGGCGATCACAGCCGAGGTCAGGTATTCGATCCTGCCGTAGCCGAGCGGATGCTTTTTATCCGCCGGCTTTCCGGCGAGCTTCATGCCGATGATCGTGATCAGCGAGGACAGCGCGTCGCTTAAATTATTGATGGCGTCCAGCACGATCGCGATCGAGTTCGTCAACAGACCGATGACCGCCTTAAACGCCACCAGCAGCACGTTCGTGCCGATACCGACAAGGCTGGTTTTCATGATTTGTTTTTCGCGCTCGATCAGCTGTTCCTTGATATGATTGGTTGTCTGTGCCATGGTATCACCTTTTATCAAATTTAATTGTATTAAATCATTTATATTATACTGAACTACTTTACAAAATGCAATCCTTTCGGTATAATAAAGGGGAAATAAAGCATAAGGAGGCTTTGCTATGAAATTTTTTAAATGCTCCCACTGCGGTAACATTATCACCTTTATGGAAAATAAGGGCGTTCCGGTAATGTGCTGCGGTCAGAAAATGGACGAAATCATCCCCGGCGCGGTGGACGCCGCGGCAGAAAAGCACGTGCCGGTGATCGCCGTGGACGGCGACAAGGTAACCGTCACCGTCGGTGATGTAGCGCACCCGATGACGGAGGAGCACCACATCGCCTGGATCGTCGTAGAAACCGAAAACGGCTTCCAGAAGAAAACGCTCGATCCGACCGGCGCACCGCAGGCAGTATTCAGCCTGGCCGGTGAAAAGCTCGTTGCCGCGTACGCTTACTGCAATCTGCACGGTCTGTGGAAGGCGGAGGCATAAGCATAGGAGAGGCGAAACCGACAAGGTTTAAAAAGGCTGATTTGCGCTTATACTGCGTTAAAAATGCTCGCAACCCGAAAGGGTTCCTGCGCTTTTTGCCTTGTCTAACCACAAATCAGCACTTTTTAAACTGCGTAGCACCCAATAATCGCTGAAAATGAGTATAACTGTGCATTTCTTCGACGCAAGCATACTCGCGTATGGTAAGGAAAAAAATGTGCAGATATGCCATTTTCAGCGGTTTTGGGCTGTCGGGTTCACCTCCCCTATGCTTTAAGCACCGTCCTATTCAATGTATAATTCCCTGTTATTCTGCGATACTAAAATGAGGTGAAAAAGATGGCAAACAAATATGCAGGTACGAAAACCGAAGCCAATTTAAGAGCTGCCTTTTCCGGCGAGAGCGAAGCGCGGAATAAATACACCTACTTCGCCTCCAAGGCCAAAAAGGAAGGCTACGAGCAAATTGCCGCGCTGTTTTTAAAGACGGCTGACAACGAAAAGGAGCACGCCAAGATCTGGTTCAAGGAGCTGGAGGGTATCGGCTCAACAGAGGACAATCTGGCCGCTGCCGCCGCCGGCGAAAATTACGAATGGACCGATATGTACGAGGGCTTTGCCAAGACGGCCGAGGAAGAGGGCTTTCCGGAGCTGGCGCAGAAGTTCCGTCTCGTCGCCGCGATCGAGCGCGAGCACGAGGAGCGCTACCGCGCTCTGCTGAACAATATCGAAACCGCGCAGGTATTTGAAAAGAGCGAGGTCAAGGTATGGGAATGCCGCAACTGCGGTCACATCGTCGTGGGCACGAAGGCACCGGACGTATGTCCAACCTGTGCGCATCCGCAGTCGTACTTTGAAGTCAGAGAACAGAACTACTAAGACTGTCGAAAAAGCGCAGAAGCATTCAAAGGTTATTACGAAACAGCAAGGCTGTCTCACCCAATCGTGAGGCAGCCTTGTTTTTTATTAGAATTATTTCTTTAGACCTATATTTTATTGTAAGATAACGGTCAGGAGGGCGTTCGACGGGCAGGAGAGCTGCGGCGCAAAGGCGCCGTTATAGACCGTGCGGCGCTTTTCCTGCTGCGTGGACTGCACGACCTGCATTTCGCTGAAATCACCCTCCAGCTCCAGGGCGGTATCCGCGCCTTCGTTGACGATCACCAGCACGGTCTCACCGCGCGGCGTGGCAAAGGCAAACACGTTGAAGTCGTTATCGCCGTCCGTGTTATAGTAACCGATATCCAGCGCGACGGAGCCGACCGGCACAAACTTGGTATAATGCACCATCGCCCAGAAGCGCTCGTTCACCGTCCACTCCTCAAAGTGCAGCGAGCCGCTGAGCATGGCGTCGCTGAAGTCGCGTCCGTCCTCGTCGCGGTGCAGATTGTTCGCCGCTACCCAGGAGGTCCAGCTTTCCGCACCGGCATAGATAATATCCTGACCGATGATCCGCGCCGTGATCAGCGCGCCCTTGAAGTCGCCGGTATGGCTCTTGTTCGGCAGCTCGCACCACTCGCTCATATCAAAGCGGATTTCCGGATGCGGCGTCACGAGCGTCCGTTTAAATTCCCGACGCAGCTCAGGGCTGTTGTCCGCATGGTAGGAATGGAAGGCAAAGATCGGCATGTACTGCCGGATCAGCTCGTCGCGGTACAGCTCGTTGAAATAGTCCGCCGTCGTGCCGAGGATCTCGCCGCTTTCGGGTCCGTACAGGTACACCGGCAGCTGTCGCTTTTGGATTTCCTCCGCAAAGATATGATAGATCTCCTTGACCTCTTCCAGCTCATAGTGGCAGCCCTCCTGCCACACAAAGCCGCCGCCCCATTTCCACTGCGGCTCATTGATCGGGCTGATGTATTTCACCGGCAAGCCCTCGTCCAAAAAGTGCTGCGCCACGGTCAGCACATAATCGGCAAACCGGCGGTAATTCATCTTGGGGATATTACAGGTATGGTACAGCAGGCTGCCGGAGGTCTGTCCCGTCGCGGTATGGCTCCAATGCGGCGAATTACAGAACAAAATCAGCGTGTCAACATTGCCGAGCGCCAGGCTTTTCTTCATCACAGCCACGGCATTGGCGTCGCGTGAAAAGTCCCAGCTCTCCGTCTCCGTTTCCCGATCAAAGAGCATAAAGGATTCCGTTCGCCGCCAAGGGTTTTCAATACGGCAGTTGCCCTCCTCGTAACCGCCGCCGATGTTGTAGCGGTAGATGTTGAGCCCGAGTCCGCTGTCACCGTACAGCAGCTCCGCAACGGCGTTCTGCGCGTCCTCGTCGCCGCACGCCTGCGCCCACCAGCACGCAGAGGTACCCCAGCCCTTCAGGGTCTGCATTTTTTTGGCATTGCTGAGAGAAAGCTTCATAACAATTCCTTTCCGTCACAGGCAGCGCTGCCTATAACGCCTTTAATATTTCACAAACGCCGTTATCGTTATTGGCGCTTGTAATCAGGTCTGCGCACTGCTTGACCGCCGGAAGCGCGTTGCCCATCGCGACGGCCAGTCCTGCCTTCTTTAAAAGCAAAATGTCGTTGTCGCCGTCACCGAAGGCAACGGTTTCGGCAATATCGATACCGAGGCGGCGGCACAGCACCGCCATCGCCGTACCCTTGTCCGCGCCACGCTGTGTGATCTCTAAAAAGCGGTCGCCCATACAGCAGTATTGCAGGTCACCGAGCTGTTCCAGCGCGTCAAGCAGCCGGTCACGCACAGCACCGTCCGGACAGGTGACGAAAAAGTCGTCCACAGCGGTCTCGCCCATTTCAAACACATCGTCCACACAGTCAATAATACGGCGCGAGGCGACCACATATTCCTCCAGCGGTGTGCCGCCGTACTGCTGCATATAGCCGTCAAAAATCGCCTGCTCCGTGTAGCCCCAGCCGCAGGCAAACGGTTCAAAAACACAGCCGAGCTGACGCAGCACCGCCATGATCTCACGGCACTCGCCGTTCGGGATCGTAAAGGAATACAGCGCCTGCTCTGTTTCAGCATCAATAATCTGTGCGCCATTAGAGCAGATATAATATTCTATTTCAGGCAAGGCCCTAATACACGCCGGAATACCGGCGAAGGGTCTGCCGGTGATCGGCACAATATAGATACCGCGCGCTGCTGCTGCGGCGATCGTTTCTGCTGCGCCGGCGCACAGCTGTTTGTTATCGTTAAGCAGGGTGCCGTCCAGGTCAATGCCGGCCAGCCGGATCGTTCGTTTTTTCATCGGTTATTTTTCTTCATGACCGCCAGCACAATCGTCCACCAGATCAAGGCAATTAAGGAATAGAATACGCCAAAGGTGATCTCCATCATGACGGTATCGCCGGCCAGCTCCTCGTCGGTGGCAAACAACACGCCGAGCAGCAGCATCCACAGCGCATACAGCACGCTGAATACAATAAAGCAGATCTTATTGGCCTTTTCACGCTTGCGCCGTTTTTCTGATTTACGGAAGGCGGAACGGTATTTCGTTTTTTTAGAATAAATGTAGGTAATATAGCGGTAGAGCTCGTAGCGCAGGCTCTGCTCCTCCGCATTGTAATAGGTAAAGCCGTAAGCGTTAAAAACGCCGTCAAAAAAGTCCTTGTCCGGTTCATGCTGCCGCATAAACTGCAGCAGGGATTGCATAAAATACGGCTCATCGAGCAGCTCCGCCACGGCAGGCGAACGGAACAGCTGCTGATAATCGGCGTAATTTGCCCGACTGAAATACAGCTCATACAGCCGTTGCATCACGGCGGCAGTCTGCTGCGACACGGCGCCGCGCTTTTCGTAATCGGCGTCGTACACCTTGCGCACAAACTGCTGATTCAGCACGGAGGGCTGTGCCTCGGGCTGCGGAAACGGTGCTGCCGGCGAAGGGTCGCTTGGCGGTGCTGCTTCCTGCTGCGGCACGGACGGCTGCGTTGTGCCCTGCTGCGGGGTCGGTGCTGTCGGCTGCGAGGTGGTTGCCTGCGGCGTTTCCTGCTCAGCGGCCTCCTGCCGGTCCAGCGGCGGATGCGCTTTGATGAATTCCGCGCGCTCCAGCGCCTCCTGATAGGCCTCGTGCAGCTGCTGAAAGGCTTCGGGATGCTCCTCAGGATGCACCGCGGCCGAACGGGCGGCGTAAGCACGTTTAATAGCTCTGATATTATCGGTCGGCTCAATGCCGAGAATTTGCCAAACTGTCATATAGGGTTCCTTTGCTGCCATCAAAAGCCGAACGGATTGGAAAAATAACCCTCCAGCTGCGTCAGATAGCGGTCGAACTGCTGCTGGGCGTTACGGATCAACCGTGCGTCCTGCGTGGCCAGCGTGTGTTCAAACAGCTGCTTCTTGTCCATCACGTCCTCGCGCATGGTGCCGGTGGCCTCCTCAAACAGCGCGTCGGCGCGCGCCAGCAGCAGCCGGTTTGTCTCCTGCTCGCGCGGATGCACCTTGATATGGCTCAGCTCCTCCAGCTTTTTCCGCAGTCCCTCCTCGTCCAGTCGGATCGAGGGATTAATGATCATCTTACTTTTCGTCAGACCGGTGGATTCCACCGTGACATCGACCTGAATAATGCCGTTAATGTCATACGTAAAGCGCACCAGCACGCTTTCCTGACCGGCAGGACCGGGCGGCACCTCCAGCGTCAGCTCGCCCAAATACAGGTTTTTGTCAAAATAATATTTTTCGCCCTGTGCAATTTTTACCGCGATCTCCTCCTGTCCGTCAGCGACCGTAAAAAAGCGGTGCTCACGGCTGGCAGGCAGCGTGGTATTGCGCTCGATCATCGGGTAAAACAGGCCGTTCTCCTCCTCTGCGTTGTTAAACAGCCGGATACCGAGCGAAAACGGACACAGATCCGTCAGGATCATATTTTTGATTTCCGGCGTACGCGCCTTGATCGCTGCCGCCACCGCCGTACCCTTGGCGATCGCAGAATTGGCGGAGGGGGAAAGCGTTACGTCAAAGGACAGCAGCTCCTCCAGAAAGCTGCGCACGACCGGCATCTGCGAGGAACCGCCGACCAGCAGCACCTCGTCAATTTCATCGAGTGTGATCTTGGCGTCACGTACCGCGCGGACGATCGGCGCTTCAATCCGCTTAAACAGCTCGCCGGCGATCGCAAACAGCGTCCGGTTATCCAGCACCATGCTGTAGGCGCGGCCGTTGATATTCGCCAGCATCGCCGCCTTCGGATTCGTCGTCAGCGCGATCTTGCACAGCTCGCTCTGCTTGAGAATGATCGCCTGCTGCTCGCCCGTGAGCGCGTCAAAGCGCAGCCCGTTGACGTGGCAGAAATACTGCGCGATCACACGGTTAAAATCGTCGCCGCCCAGCTGATTATCACCGGCAACGCTGATAATTTCGATAATCGGATGGAAAATATCCACCACGGAAATATCGAGCGTACCGCCGCCGAAGTCAAACACCAGGAGCGTTTTTTCCTCCGGCTCCTGATAGTTTTCATACAAAGCCGCCGCGCTCGGCTCGTTTACAATACGCTCCACGCGCAGGCCTGCCAGCTCACCGGCCAGCTTCGTCGCGTTGCGTCCGTTGTCGTCAAAATAGGCAGGCACGCTGATCACCGCTTCCTCGATCGGTTCACCGAGGAACTGCTCGGCGTCCTCCTTGAGGCGCCGCAGCACAAACGAGGACAGCACCGCCGGCGTTACCGGCCGATCGCCCAGCATCAGCTGCCGGTCATACGGCATATACCGCTTGAAGGAGGCAAGGGTTTTGTCCGGATGCGACACCAGCCGTTCCTTGGCTACCTTACCGACGATGACGCTGCCGTTGTCATCCACGCCGACGACAGACGGCGTCAGATATTCCCCGAAGGCATTCGGGATCAGCACCGGCTTGCCGTCTTGCCAGACAGCCGCCAGCGAATTCGTTGTACCGAGATCAATGCCGAGGATTGCCATTACTGCTCCTTTGCTGTTTCCTTTGCTTTCGCCTTCGCCGCTTTTTTCGCCGCCTTCTTAGCGGCACGCTTGTCCTTTGTGCGGTAGATAATCATAAAGATCATACCGACGACGCCGCCGAGCGTATTCATCATCATGTCCGTCATGGTGTCCACCAGCCCGAGGTAGCCGTATTCGTTATGATACTTGCTGAGGTCAAACATCGCGGTCTCCTCGCCTGCCTTGGCGAGCTGGAGGTTCGTGCCGTGCAGCGTGTCCATTAAAAATTCGTAAAACTCCCAGCCGACCGCGATCATCAGCGCAAACATCAGCCCGAACATCGCCGCCAGCGTAAAGGCACATTCACCCTTTTTGCGCTGGATGATACAGGCAAGGTCGTAGCCAAACACTGCGCACACAAAGCCGGAGAAGCAGTGCATCACCTCGTCATACCACGAAAACTTGTCAAAAAAGCCAAGGTAAGAGCCAAACAAAATGCCCATCAAAATGATAAAATTCAGTGCCGTCTGGCTGAACGGCGTAACCTCCTCAATGAACGAGCCGTTGCCGAGCACCTGAAATAGATCCCACAGGTGGGAAAAGATAAACGTAAATACACTTTCAAAGCCCATCACCAGGTCGCCGTGCGCAAACGAATACACCGCGCAGCCGATCATCGTCACTCGCACAATGATCCAAAAAATCAGCTGCCACTTCGGCACCTTTTCAATCGGGTCTCTTTTAATTTTATAAGCCATAGCGCGTACCTCTGTCTTGTCCTACATCTGAAATAATAAGTAGTTATATCATACCACAAGGAATATTTTTTTCAATATTCTTTTGTCAATTTTGATAAATTATAAAAAAAGTATAAATTTATTAGACAGACGTTTGTTTTTTTAATAGTAGGTCATTATAATACATAATGATGTTACAGAGGGAGGAACGCATGATGACAAAACCGAACGCACCGTGGCTGAAATTTTACGGCGATATGCCGCACACGATCGACTATCCGCAGGGCTCCATGTACGAGGCAATCAAGCTCGCCTACGAGGAGCACCTTTACGATAACGCGTACAAGAACTGCGCTTATCAGTTCCAGGGCAAAAAAACAAGCTATCCGGAATTTTTCAAAAAGATTGACCGCGTGGCCAAGGCCTTTCGCGCCATCGGCATTGAGGAGGGCGACAAGGTAACGATCTGTATGCCCAACGCACCGCAGGGTATCGACGCATTTTATGCGCTCAACCGTATCGGCGCCGTGCCGGCGATGATTCATCCGCTGTCCGCAGCCGGCGAGATCACGTTCTATGTCACCAACTCCCATTCCAAGGCGATCGTCGTGCTCGATATGTTCTATGAAAAGGTGCTCGAGGCGCTGGAAAAGGTAGACTATCCTGTCAAGGTGATCGTGGCGCGTATTCAGGATGAGCTCCCCTTCCCGCTCAACCTGTTATATCCGCTGACGCAAAAGAAAAAGCCGGCACCGCTGCCGGAGGATAACGAGGCCGTCATCAGCTGGAACCGCTTTATTGCCGGCGGCAGCAAAATCAAGTCGCTGCCGGACACCTATCCGTCCAAGGACGACACCGCTGTCATCCTGTTCAGCGGCGGCACCACCGGCACCTCTAAGGGCATTGAGCTGACGAACCTGAACATGAACGCGCTGGGCTACGAGGTAGCCGGCGGCGCAGGCTTTACGATGAACGGCCTGCGGATGTTCTCCGTCATGCCGCTGTTCCACGGCTTCGGTCTCGGCGTGGGCATCCACACGGCGCTCGCGGCCGGCGGCACCTGCATTTTGATTCCGCAGTTTACGGTAAAAACCTATGCGCGCGACGTGCTGAAATACAAGCCGAATGTCATCGTCGGCGTTCCGACGCTATTTGAAGCGCTACTGCGCTCCGACGGCTTTGACGGTGCGGACCTGTCCTTCCTGCGCGGCGTATTCTGCGGCGGTGATTCGCTGTCCGTGGAGCTGAAAAAGAAGGTAGACGCGTTCCTGACAGAGCACAACTCCAAGGTGCAGATCCGCGAGGGCTACGGCACGACCGAGTGCGTGACCGCCTCCTGCCTGACGCCGTTTGACTTTTTCCGCGAGGGCAGCATCGGTATTCCGCTGCCGGACAACTATTACCAGATCGTTGACCCGAAAAACGACACCGAGGTTCCCTACGGCACGGAGGGCGAGATCTGTATCTACAGCCCGACCGTTATGAAGGGCTATCTTGACAATGCGGAGGAGACCGCCGCCACGCTCAGACGGCACAAGGACGGTCTCACCTGGTTACATACCGGCGACCTCGGCGTCATGGACGAGGACGGCTTTATCTACTACAAGCAGCGCATGAAGCGCCTGATCATCGTATCCGGCTTCAACGTCTATCCCTCTCAGGTAGAAAACACGATCGACGCCCATCCGGACGTGCTGCTCTCCTGTGCGATCGGTATCCCCGACCCGTATAAGATGCACAAGGTCAAGGCGTTTGTCGTGCTGCGCCCGGGCGTAGAGCCGAGCGATAAGATCAAGGAAGAAATTCTGGAGCATTGCCGCAAAAATATTTCCAAGTACGCCATGCCGAGAGAGATCGAATTCCGCACCGAGCTGCCGAAAACGCTCGTCGGCAAGGTTGCCTACCGCCAACTGGAGGAAGAGGAAGAGGCAAAGCTGAAGAACGCAGAAAATAACGATGAAAACAAAGATTAAGAGAAAGACGGCTTCGGTCGTCTTTTTTATTAGTGATCTCGCGCTTGGCAATTCATTGCATATTGACAAACTAGGTATTGAAGCTTATAATGTGTTTTAATATAGTAAAGTGCGGTGAAAGAATGAAAATCAAGGATATTTTAGCCGAACGGCCGGTAACGGTTTCGTTTGAGGTATTTCCGCCCAAGCAGTGGGATAAAATTGAAAACACCAAGGCGGTCGTGCGTGCGCTGAGCACAGCGCAGCCATCCTTTATGAGCGTGACCTACGGCGCCGCCGGCACTAGCTCCGGCTTCACGCAGGAGATCGCAAACGAGATCGAGGGCTGCGGCATCACCGCCTTGTCTCACCTCACCTGCCTGACCTCCACGCGCGACAAAATTCACGAGGTGGTCGGCACGCTGGCAGAGAATCATATTGACAATATTCTGGCGCTGCGCGGCGATATACCGGAGGGCTTTACCTTTCCGGACGAGCAGTATTTTGAGCACGCCTGTCAGCTCGTGGACGAGATCAAGCGCATCGGTGATTTCTGTATCGGCGGCGCCTGCTATCCGGAGATGCATCCGGAGAGCAAGGACCGTGTGGAGGACATGGCTTACCTGAAATACAAGGTGGACTGCGGACTGGACTTTTTGACCTCGCAGATGTTTTTTGACAACGAAAAATTTTTGGATTTTGTAGAGCTGTGCCGTATCAAGGGCATTGACGTGCCGATCATTGCTGGCATCATGCCGATCACCAACGCCAAGCAGATCCGGCGTTCCGTAGCGCTTTCCAACTGCAGCGTTCCGAAAAAATTTTATAAGATCATGGACCGCTTTGGAGAAGACGACGCCTCGATGAAGCAGGCCGGTATCATCTACGCCACCGAGCAGATCATCGACCTGATGGCAAACGGCATCGATCATATCCACATCTACACGATGAACAAGCCGGACGTGGCCATCAGCATTATGAACGGACTGTCGGAGATCATCAGCTATCATGGATAGGAAAGAAATTTTGCGCTACCTGCGCACCAACACCCACACTGAGGACGCGGCTATCCTCGCGCTGGCGGACGAAGCCGCGGCAACCGTTGAAAAGACAGCGGTACCGAAAACGATTTACCGTATTTTTGACTGTACCGTAACGCAGGACGGCGTCACGATCGAGGGTCACCTGTTCCCGAGCTGCCGTCTGGCGCAGACGGTGCAGGGCTGCCGCAGGATCGTTGTTTTTGCCGCGACGCTGGGCATCCAGACCGACCGACTGATTCAATCGGCGCTGATGACAGACACTGCCAAGGCGATGGCCTACCAAGCAGCGGCTGCCGCCAAAATCGAGGAGGTCTGCGATCAGCTGGAGGACGAGCTTCGCCGCACGCACGGCGTACAGCTGCGGCAGCGCTATTCCCCGGGTTATTTTGACCTGCCCATCACGGAGCAGCGCGCGCTGTTCCGACTGATGGACATCACCAAACGCATCGGTCTGACGCTGACGGATACCTGCGAAATGGTACCGACAAAAAGCGTCACCGCATTCATAGGAATCGAGGAAACAGTATGATACAGTATTTTGACGGCGGCATGGGCTCCATGCTCAACCTGCAGCCCGGCGAGCTGCCCGAGCTGCTGAATATCAACGACCCCGAACGCGTGCTGGCCATTCATCAGGCGTACGCCGACGCCGGCGCCGATATTATCACCGCCAACACCTTCGGTGCCAATCCGCTGAAATACGACAACTGCGCGGCATTGGTGAAGGCAGGCGTAGCGCTCGCCAAAAAGACAGGCAAACGCGTGGCGCTCGACCTCGGTCCGACCGGTAAGCTGCTGCAGCCGCTGGGCGAGCTATCCTTCGAGGACTGCTACAACGCGTTCGCCGCGGTGGTGAAGGCCGGTAAGGACGGGGCGGACCTCGTACTGATCGAAACCATGAGCGACACGTACGAAATGAAGGCGGCGGTGCTGGCGGCCAAAGAAAACTGCGACCTGCCTGTTTTTGTTTCGATGATGTTTGATGAAAAGGGACGGCTGCTCACCGGTGCGGATATTCCGACGGCTGTCGCCCTGCTCGAGGGACTGCGCGTTGACGTGATCGGCTTTAACTGCGGGCTGGGACCGCAGCAGCTGCTGCCGCTGGTCAGGGAGCTGGCGGCGTGCTCCTCTACGCCGATCATGGTGAACCCAAACGCCGGTCTGCCCGAGGTCATCAACGGTCAGACGGTATATAATGTGGACGCGGCGGAATTTGCCGCGACGATGCGCGACATTGCTGCGATCGGCGTATCCTACCTCGGCGGCTGCTGCGGCACCACACCGGCGCACATTCAGGCACTGATTGAAAACACCCGTGATATTCCGGACGCCGTGCCAAGCTTCAAGACCGACACACGGGTAACCAGCTACAGCGAATGCGTTACACTGGGTCAAAAGAGTATCATTATCGGTGAGCGCATTAACCCGACCGGCAAAAAGCTCCTCAAGCAGGCGCTGCGCGACAACGATATGGAATATATCCTGCGCGAAGGCATTGCCCAAAAGGAATGCGGCGCGCATATTCTGGACGTCAACGTAGGACTGCCCGAAATCGACGAAACCAAGCTGCTGACGCGCGCGGTGTATGAGCTGCAGGCGGTGCTGTCCACGCCGCTGCAGCTGGACTCCTCTGACACGCAGGCCATGGAGGCGGCGCTGCGTATTTATAACGGCAAGCCGATGGTCAATTCCGTCAACGGCAAGCAGTCGTCCATGGAGGCCGTATTTCCGTTGGTGCAAAAATACGGCGGCGTTGTCGTATGCCTCTGTCTGGACGAGGACGGCATCCCCGAAACAGCGGCCGGCCGCATTGCCATTGCCGAAAAAATTATCCGCACCGCTGCACAGTACGGTATTCATAAAAAAGACCTGGCGGTGGACGCACTGACGCTGACGATCTCCACCGACAACAACAACGCCGTAGAAACCCTGAAGGCGGTCGATTACGTACAGCACACGCTCGGCGTGAACACGGTACTGGGCGTGTCGAATATCAGCTTTGGTCTGCCGAACCGTGAGGCGATCAACGTCGCCTTTTACACCGAAGCGATGGCGAGAGGGCTGGCGGCCGGCATCATCAACCCGAAGTCACAGGGCATGATGAACGCCTATTATGCCCACCATGCGCTCGCCGGACTGGACGACAGTTGCACGGAATACATCCGCTCTGCCACCGCGGTGGACACGACGGTCAAGGCCGCGGAGGTCACCCTGCAGGAGGCTATCGTTCGGGGCATGAAGGAGGAGAGCGCACGCTGTGCCCAAGCCCTGCTTGCCGATACCGCGCCGCTGGCGATCATCAGCGACCACATTATTCCGGCGCTGGACAAGGTGGGCGACGGCTTTGAAAAGAACACGGTCTTTCTGCCGCAGCTCCTGATGAGCGCAGACGCGGCGAAGGCGGCGTTCGACGAAATCAAGGCGCAGATGATCCTCTCCGGCGGCGACCGCGTAAAGGGTGAAAAAATCGTCATTGCCACGGTGGAGGGCGATATCCACGATATCGGTAAAAACATTGTCAAGGTACTGCTGCAGAATTACGGCTTCGATGTGATCGATCTCGGCAAGGATGTGCCGTGCGAAGCGGTGCTGGCGGCGGTACAGCAACAGAAGGTGAAGCTGGTAGGGCTGTCGGCACTGATGACCACCACCGTACCGAATATGGAAAAAACCATTCGCCTTCTGCATGAGCACACGGACGCCAAGGTCTTTGTCGGCGGCGCTGTGCTGACGCGCGATTACGCCAAGATGATCGACGCCGACTGGTACGCGCGCGACGCGATGGAGAGCGTTCGCATCGCACAGGATTTTTTTCAATAAGTAACTGAACGAAAAAAAGCTTACAGAAAGGGATCTCCTTCTGTAAGCTTTCTTTTTATCTATATACGCAGGTAAACCTGCATTTCGTTTTCGCCTCGGTTGCCCCAGCGGTAATAAGGGATCAGGGTGACTGTCGTCGGTGTGCGCGCCGGTTCTTTATACTCGATGTATAATTTATCGTCTGCCTGCTCTCGCCAGCCGTCCGCCAACACCCTGTCGCCGTCGCGCCGCAGCGCCCCGTTTTTTGACAGCACCAGCCGCTGCAGACCGTCGCCGTTGTCCGCTGCTTCGGCGCAGTAGACGAACGGACCGCAGGTCACGGCCGCCTTGCCGACGTTCTCACGCACACGGTTAGAGCAGCGCACCAGCTTAGGCTGAACAGGAAAGTCAAGGGTGATGACGGTCTCCCCGTTCACGGCAAACAGCATATAGCCGTTCTGCACCGTATAAGGCTGCGAGGCCTGCACGCTGTCGCACCATTCCGGCAGCCGTGCCGCCAGCGTAAACGCCTGCTTGCCGCGCACAGTCACGGTGACCCTGCCGCTGCGGCAGTAGTCGGAATCCACTGTGATCACGCCGTTTTCCGTCTGCACGGTGGCGCCGATATATTGGTGCAGCAACACGGTGTCCGCTGATTCAGCAAACGCATAAGCGCCGACAGAACCGATCAGTCTTGCCAGATTCGGCGGACAGCAGGCACAGCTGAACCAAGGCTGGCGCACCGGCTTTACATGGCGCTTGCGCTCGTCCTCGGCACTGGCCTGCGGCAGCACCTCCAGCGGATTGACGTAGAAGAAGTGCTTGCCGTCCTCGCCCATACCGGCGAGCACCGTATTATAAAGCGCGCGTTCCGCCACCGCGCCGTAGCGTGCATTGAGCGAGAGCCGCGCCATTCTTTGCGCAAAGAAAATCAGTCCTACGGAAGCGCAGGTTTCGCAATACGCCAGGTCGTTGGGCAGGTCATAATCAAACGAAAACGCCTCGCCATGGACGGTAGCGCCTATACCGCCTGTAATATACAGCTTTTTTGTTTCAATATTCTCCCAAATATCCTGACACGCGGCCGCCAGCGCACTGTCGTGACACAGGCGCGCCACATCCGCCATACCGCTGTAAAGATAAACACCCCTGACGGCGTGGCCCACCGCCTCGTGCTGGTGCACCGGCGGCGTATGCGCCTGATGATAAAAATAGTTATCCGCTTCAGTTTCTTTGCCGCGCTCGCGGTCAAAATAGTACGGCTTCGTGCCGCGCTCACGGATCAGGAAACGGGCTGTGTCCAAATAGCGCTGCTCGCCGGTCGCTTCAAACAGCCGTACCAGCGCCAGCTCGGCCAGCTCGTGACCGCCGTAACCGCGCTTTTTTCCGTCCGCTTCACCAAAGGTATCGCAAATCAGGTCGGCAAAGCGCCGCGCTGCCGCCAGCAGCTTCGTTTTGCCGGTCGCCTCATAATACGCGACGGCCGCCTCGGCCAGATGACCGAAGCAATACAGCTCATGAAAATCACGCAGGTTCGTAAACACAGCGCCGCGGTCGTTGATGATATAAAGCGTATCAAGATAGCCGTTTGGCAGCTGCGCGGCACAGATCAGGTCAATGAGTCCGTCGGCCTTTGCCGCCAGCGCGCTGTCAGGCCGGCTGATCAGGGAATAGGCTGCCGCCTCCAGCCACTTATAGGCGTCGCTGTCCTGGAACACCCAGCCGTGAAACGCCTCCGGCGCCGCATTGCCGTCATCGTAGCACCATTTGTCCACAGGATAGGTCGGTACGCTTTTGCCGTTTTGCAGCGCCTGCACCACCCGACCGGCCTTGATAAAATTATCGATACAGTAGCTTTTTTCCGCGCCGTCGATCCGGTCGTGTAGCGCTTCATACTGATAGGGCAATACCTCGCGGCGCACCAGCTCGATCACCGGATTCCAAAACGGGTCGTCCACCTGAATACGGTGCAGCGGCACCGGTCTTGCGCCGCCCGTCATGCGTCAGCCGTAAAGCGAAATTCCGTCACCGTCGTGAACGGAACGCCGCCCTTGACGTACCAAAACGGGAAGCTGTCCGGAAAGTTCACCGTGTCGGGATAAAACTGCGTCTCGAGCGCCACGCCGCGGCGGTAGGTCACCAGACTGTCGCCCTTGCCGACCGTATAGTCGCGTGACAGCCAGCCGCCGCAGTACAGCTGCAAGCCGGGCAGATCGGTAACCACCGTCATTTTTCTTCCGCTAGACGGATCTGCCAGCACCGCCGCCGGTGCAAAGCTGCCGTCACGGCTGCGCAGGCAGTAGTTATTGTCATAGCCGACGCCGTCGATCACGGCACGGAACGGCTCGTCAATACGGTCACCGATCGGATGCGGCTGCGTAAAATCCATCATCGTTCCCTTCACCGGTGACAACACGCCGGTCGGGAGCTGTGAGGCGTCCGTTTCGGTAAAGGCGTCCGCCAGGATCTGCAGCGTGTGCGCCTCGACCGTTTTGTTCGGATCGCCCGACAGGTTGAAATAAGCGTGGTTCGTCGGGTTCGCCACCGTATCGACATCGCTGTTCACGGTGTATTCAATGCGCAGCACATTGTCCTGCGTCAGCGTATATTTTACCGTCATCGTGAAATCGCCCGGAAAACCGTCCTCACCGTCCGGTGAAAACCGTGAAAAGACGATATAATCATCGCCGGTCTCCGCCACCTCCCACGGCGTGAACGAAAAACGGCCGCCGCCATGCAGCGTCCAGCTGCCCTGATTCTGCGGTGTATGACATTCTCTGCCGTGAAACGTAAATTTTCCGTCGCGGATACGGTTCGCCCAGCGGCCGACGGTCAGTCCCTGATAGCCGTAATCCGGATCGGTATACAGCTTTGGATCGTCAAAGCCGAGCACCACATCCGCCAGGTTGCCGTCACGGTCGGGCATACAGAGCGACTGAATGCCGGCGCCGAGCGTTTGCAGCGTCACAGACGCGCCCTGTGCATTCGTAATTTTGTACAGATAAATCGGTGTGTTTTCGTCCAAATTGCCGAAAAAGCGTTTTTCAATAGCCATGCGAAAGCCTCCCTCTGTTAATAGTTTTATTATATCTTAATTAAGAATTAATTGCAATAGTATTGACTTTTCCCATCAATACGGTTAAAATATTACAAAATAGTTACAAAGGTGGCAGAACCATGACAGTCATTACCTCACTGATCCGCTATGTTGCACCGCTGATGGCGGTGTTTATCTTGATTCCGTGCGTGATCTCCCTGTTCCGCAACCGACCGCGCGTCCATAAGCTGGCGCGCCTGATCGATCAGAACGACGGCAGCATTATCGAAATCGACCACTGGGAGACCTCGCTGGGCAAAAGTAAATCGAACGATATTACGCTGAACTTTCCGGGCGTCGCGCGCTTTCACGCCGTGATTGCCAAAAAACGCCGCGACTGGGTGGTGACAGACACCTCCGCCAGGACCGGCGGCGTGCTCGTCAACGGTGAAAAGATCGAAGGAAAGGCCGTACTGGAAAACGGCGATATCATCACCCTCGGTCAGGTTCCGCTGAAATTTGAATGTGACGAAGCGCTGTCCGCAACCAGCCGCCAGCAGATCCGCCGCAGTGCCGGCACGCAGCGCGGCACCGTGGCTTATGCCGTACTGGTAGACATCCGCACGAAACGGCCCGTCTATCTCAAAAAGCGCGATGTGCTGATCGGCCGCGGCGCACAGTGCGATATCCAGCTGCTGAGCGATACCGTCAGCAGCGAGCACGCACGGATTCATCAGACCAGCCGCGGCTGGGCGCTGTCTGACCTCGATTCGCACAACGGCACCAAGCTCAACGGCCGTTACATCAACCAACCACAGCTGATTTTTGACGAGGATATGCTGACCTTCGGTGACAAGGTATTCATTTTTTACGAAAAATAATTGGGAGATTACCAATGGCTAAGATAAAAAAACGACCGAAAATTAAACCGCTGAACAACTTTTTAATGCTGTTCATCCTGTCCGTTTTCCAGCTGGTGACCGGCTGGCAGGCCGCCTCGTGCCACGAGACGTTTGAGGCGAAGGCACTGCTGGCGCTTGTCTTTCTAGTCGCGACGGAATGGGTGTACTTCGTTGTGTTTTACACCGTGCTGCACCGCCGGAACTTTGAACTGGAGCTGATTGCCTTTTTCCTTTCCGGCACCGGGCTGGCCGTGATCGGCAGCGTCTATCCGGACTCCGGCTTCAAGCAGTACTTTATGGTGCTGGCCGGCGTGATCGTCTTCATTGTGCTGGTGCTGTTGCTGGGCAATCTGGAGCTTTGCATGAAGCTCCGTCCGTTCATGGCCGCTGCCGCCGTGCTGTTCCTGCTGGCGAACATCGTGCTGGCGCGCTGGCTCAACGGCGCGGGCAACTGGATCAAGATCGCCGGCGTGCAGATCCAACCGTCGGAATTTGTAAAGGTCGCCTTTATCTTTGTCGGCGCGGCGACGCTGGAAAAAATTCAGACCTCGCGCAATATTTTGGCGTTCATCGGCTTTGCCGTCGTCTGCGTCGGCTCGCTGGTGGTCATCCGCGACTTCGGTACCGCGCTGATTTTCTTCGTGACCTTTCTGATTATTGCCTTCATGCTTTCCGGCGATATTAAAACCGTTGCACTGGCGGTAGCTTCGGCCGTCATGGGCGGCGTTATCGTGCTCAAATACCGTTCACACGTAATGCGGCGCTTTGAGGCTTACCGTCATGTCTGGGAGCATCCCTACGAGGCCTCCGGCTGGCAGCAGACGCGTGTACTCGTCGGCCTGGCGAGCGGCGGTCTGTTCGGTTTGGGCATCGGTAACGGCTATGCCCGTACCGTCTATGCGCCGGTGTCTGACAGCATCTTTGGCGTGATCTGTGAGGAATGGGGGCTGATTTTCGGTATCCTGATGATCCTGTCCTTCGTCGGCATTGCAATTTCAGCGCTGATGAATGCGATCGCCTCTCGCTCCGCCTTTTATTCCATCGCCTCCGTCGCCGGTGCCGGACTGCTGCTGTTCCAGTGTGCGCTCAATGTGTTCGGCATCACCGACATTCTGCCGCTGACCGGCGTCACGATTCCGTTCGTTTCGCTCGGCGGCTCGTCGATGATCAGCTGCTGGGCGATCCTGGCGTTCATCAAAGCGTCGGATATCCGTACGTATAACTATCTCGGCGCTTCTAAAAAGAGCAAACGAAAGGAGGACAAGGCCGCATGAAAATGATCACCAGACGAGGCATATTCCTCTGGATCTTGTCCGCGCTTTTTTTGGTCGGCGTTGTCTTTTTGACCGTATCCTACGTGCAGCACGGCGACGAATGGGCCATGAAGCGCTATAACCGCCATCTTTATGCCGACGGCGAGCTGATCGGCGCCGGTACGATCTATGACCGCAACGAGGTGCCGCTGGCGCAGACGGTGGACGGCGAGCGCGTCTACGCAGAGGACAAGGCGACCCGTAAGGCGACCCTGCACGTCGTTGGCGACCCGAAGAATTTTATCTCCTCCAGCGTGCAATCTACCTACGATTCCCGCCTGACCGGCTATAACCTGCTGTTCGGCGTCTACAGCCTGAAAAAATACGGTAAGGGCAACGACCTGCACCTGACCGTTGACAGCGAGGTATGCCGTACCGCTTACGAGGCGCTGGACGGCCGTAAGGGCACGGTCGGCGTTGTGAATTACAAAACCGGCGATATTATCTGTTGTGTTTCCTCTCCCTCTTACGATGTGTACGATCCGCCGACGGATATCGACACCAACGAGGCTTACGAGGGCGTTTACATCAACCGTATGCTGTCGGCGCACTATGTTCCCGGCTCTACCTTTAAGCTGGTTACGGCGGTATGCGCGATTGAAAACATTCCCGACATTTTTGAACGCACGTGGGACTGCAACGGCGCGTTTTCGCCTCCGGCCGGCGGCGAGATTATCTGTATGTCCGATCATGGCGAGGGGATCACCTTTAAAGAAGCGCTCGCGGAGAGCTGTAACGCCGTGTTTGCGCAGATCGCACTGGAGCTTGGTAACGAGAAGCTGACCGCCACCGCCGCGGAGCTGGGCATCGGCTCCGAAATCAAGATCAGCGGCGAGATCGGTTCCTTTGCCGGCAGCTTTGACGTGACCGGCGCCGCGCAGGATACGCTTGGCTGGACGGCGATCGGTCAGGGCGACACCCGTATTGCGCCGATCACCATGCTGCGCATCGTCAGCGCGATCGCCAACGACGGCAACGCCGTATCCTTTAACATCGTTGAGGGGCTTGCCAGCTCCGCCGGCAAGGCGCTGAACATCTCCCTGCCGCAAAATAAAATCCAACTGCTCGATCCGACTGTCGCGGCGAAAATGACAGAAATGATGCGCTATAACGTCACCGAGGAATACGGCGACTACCGCTTTGAGGGGCTGAACCTCTGCGCTAAGAGCGGCACGGCGCAAATCGACGCCGACGAGGACCACGACCTATCCTGGTTCACCGGCTTCATGGACGACGAGGAACACCCGTATGCGTTCGTCGTCGTGGTAGAAAACAGCCATTCCGGCACCGCCGTCGCCGGTCCGATCGCGAACACGGTGCTGCAGGAAATTGTCAACGGCTAAAAATTTTTCTTGACAAACGAAAACAAAGGCTATATAATGGTGTTGTAATAAATTGTACACAATTTAATTATGCAAAATTTATAGGAGGCGTTTGCAATGAGTATTTATAATTTTACAGTAACCACAAACAAGGGCGAGGACGTTTCGCTCGGTAACTACAAGGGCACGGTGCTGCTGATTGTCAACACCGCCACCGGCTGTGGCTTTACGCCGCAGTACGAGGGACTGGAGGCCATGTATCAAAAATATCATGATCGCGGCTTCGAGATCCTGGATTTTCCGTGCAATCAGTTTATGTTCCAGGCACCCGGCGATGACGCGAAGATCGACAAGTTCTGCACGGTGAAGTACAACACGACCTTCCCGCGCTTTAAGAAGATCAAGGTCAACGGCAGCGACGCGGCGCCGCTTTACAACTACCTGAAGGAAAATTCTGACGGCAAGCGCATTAAGTGGAACTTCACCAAATTCCTCATTGACCGCGACGGCAATATCGTCGGACGCTTTGCGCCGAGCGACACGCCGGAGAGCATTGAGGATAAGGTTGAGGCCGTATTATAAGAAGGTATTGAAAATAATAAATCAAGGGTAGATTATTTTTATGGTTGATGTTATAATAATCGGTGCAGGACCTGCCGGCATTTCTGCGGCACTCTATGCCAAGCGTGCCAACAGGAGCGTGCTTGTGCTGTACCACGGCGAATCACAGCTGGAAAAGGCGCACCTGATTGACAATTACTACGGCTTCCCGGGCGGCATTACCGGCAAGCAGCTCTATGAGGACGGCATTGCGCAGGCCAAGGCGCTCGGCGTGGAGGTCGTGAACAGCGAGGTGCTGCATATCGAAATGAATGCCGCGATGCATTACGAGGTAAAAACGGCCGATACTACGTATGAAGGTCTCAGCCTTGTGCTGTCCACCGGCAACAAAAAGCTCAAGCCCAACATTCAGGGGATCGATACCTTTGAGGGCAAGGGCGTCAGCTACTGTGCGATCTGCGACGGCTTTTTCTACCGTAAAAAGACCGTGGCCGTGCTCGGTAACGGCGACTATGCGCTGTCCGAAGCGGGCGATCTCGAAAACATTGTCGCCAAGCTCTATATTCTGACAGACGGGCTGCCGGCGCCGGCAACGGATAAATACGAGGTCATCACCAAAAAGATCCGTGAGATCACAGGCGACGGCCGCGTAGGCGCGGTGGTGTTTGAGGACGGCACAGAGCTGGCACTCAACGGCATTTTCGTCGCACAGGGTGTGGCCGGCGGCGCCGACTTTGCCAAAAAGCTGGGCGTTGCGCTCGAGGGCGACAGCATTAAAGCGGATCAGTCGATGGCGACCAATCTGCCGGGCGTGTTCGCCTGCGGCAATATCACCGGTGGACTGCTGCAGGTGTGCAAGGCCGCTTACGAGGGCGCAGAGGCAGGGCTTTCCGCAGTAAAGTATGTGAAATCAAAGCAAGCAAAATAAGGAGAAAAGCAATGGCAGTAATTGAAATTAACGACGCAAATTTTGATGAGAAAATTCTGAACGCTGACAAGCCGGCACTGGTTGACTTCTACGCCGTTTGGTGCGGTCCATGCAAGATGATGTCCCCGATCGTAGAGGAAATTGCCGAGGAGCATCCGGAGTTTGTTGTCGGCAAGTGCGATGTAGACGAGGCAGAAGGCTTGGCCGTACAGTTCGGCATTATGTCCATCCCGACGCTGCTGGTATTCAAAAACGGCGAGCTCAGCAAGACCTTCATCGGCGTTACCGCCAAGGAGGAAATCCTCGACGCGTTACAATAAACCGATCCGATGGGCGGCATAAGCCGCCCTCTATTTATAAGAGGGATAACGATGAAAAAAATACTTCCGCTACTGTTAGGCATTCTTTTCCTGTTTTCCTCCTGCAGTGCAGTCCCTACCGCGCAGGTCGCCACAGACGCTTTCCAAACGAATTATCCGTTTGTGTTTGTGCACGGTCTCTCCGGCTGGGGAAGCTACGATTTTCAGAACAAGTTCATAAAATATTGGGGGATGCAAACAGGCGATCTTTTACAATACTTAAATGAGCAGGGCTTCGACTGCTACAGCGCCTCTGTGGCGCCGCAGGGCTCTGCATGGGACAGGGCGTGCGAGCTGTATGCACAGCTGACAGGGAGCGTCGTGGACTACGGCGAGGCACACGCCGCGCTTTGCGGGCATGAGCGCTTCGGCACCGATTACAGCCAAAAGCCGCTACTGAACGCTTGGGACAGCGAGCACAAGATCAACCTGCTCGGTCATTCCTTTGGCGGCGCCACGGTACGTATGCTGGCGGAGCTGATGGCGAACGGCAGCGAGGAGGAGCAGGCGGCCACGGACGCAGAAGCGCTTTCTCCGCTGTTTGCGGGCGGCAAAGCAAACTGGATCTACAGCATTACAGCGCTGGCAGCGCCGATGAACGGCACCACGGCGTATGATGTCGATCCTGAGGCTTCGATCGGCGACGGCGCAAAGGCGCGCCTTTACAACACACTTTCAAGGCTGATGTCCGTGGGGACGAAGGAAAAGGAGGACGGCAGAGCCGACTTTGACAACGCGAATTACGATATGCTGATCGACAACGCGCTGGCGATGAACAGCCGCCTGTCCACGCTTGAAAACGTATATTATTTTTCTGTTCCCTGTAACTCGACCGTACAGGCTGAGGACGGGAGCTATGTCCCCGACGAAAGCAAGACAGAGGCAATGTTTATGCGGCCGGCTACGCTGATGGGCAGACTGACGGAGACGACGCCCGGCGGCACCGTGATCGACGAAAGCTGGCTGATGAACGACGGACTGGTCAACACCGTATCGGCAACCGCGCCGTTCAACGCACCGCAAAAGCCCTTTGACGAAAGCGATATTCCAAAGGGCGTATGGAATGTATTGCCGGTCTATGACGGCGACCATATGTCGCTGCAAGGCGGCTTAACGATTAAAAACGACGTAAGGGAATTCTACGTGGAGCACCTTACGCTCATTAACAGCTTGGAGGGTTAAAGCATGGCAAAGAAAACCGAATTAGAGGCGCTGATCGCCTCGCAGCAAACGGAGCTGGACGCGGTGCTGCTGTATCAGGCGCTGGCAAAGCTCATGAAAACAGAGGAAGACAAGGAGATCCTGCTGTCCATGGCAGCGGACGAGGGTCGGCACGCCGCCATTTTGAGAGGCATCACCGGCAAGCAGCTGCAGCCGAACGGCACGCTGGCAAAAATGACTACCGTGATGTACAAGGCAGGCGGCAAAAGGGTGCTGCTTCCGTTCATGGCCCGATTTGAGATCGAATCCTTTTTCAGTTATCAGAAATACTTTCAGCGCTACCCTGCTATCGCGGCGATCGCAGCGGATGAGATCCGTCACGGCCATCTGCTGAACCGGCTGCTTGCGCAGTAACGCGCCAACATTCAGAGGTACTATGACCGTCAATAAAACAGACAAAACCGAACGGGCGTTTCTCTTTGCGCTGGACACCGGCGACTATGACGCCGACGCTTCGATCGAGGAGCTGACCGCGCTGGCACAGACGGGCGGCGCGGAGGTGATCTCCTACGCGGTTCAGCGGCGCGCGGCACCGGTCGCGGCCACGCTGCTGGGCAAGGGCTTACTGGAGGAAATTGCCGCCTTCTGTCAGGACCATGACATTGACCTGCTGATTGCCGACAACGAGCTGTCCCCCGTTCAAATCCGCAATATTGAAAATCTGACCGGTGTCAGGACGATTGACCGCACCACGCTGATCCTGGATATTTTTGCCGCACGTGCGCGCTCAAACGAGGGCAAGCTGCAGGTAGAGCTGGCGCAGCTGCAATATTCCCTGCCGCGTCTGAGCGGCAAGGGCACCGCGCTTTCACGGCTCGGCGGCGGTATCGGTACGCGCGGTCCGGGCGAAACAAAGCTGGAGACTGACCGACGTCATATTCGCCGCCGGATCGAAACCCTGCGCCGCGAGCTGGACAAGGTAGAAAAACGCCGCGAGCGCCTACACGAACGCCGCCGCAAAAACGGCGCACTGTGCGTTGCCATCGTCGGCTATACCAATGCCGGCAAGTCTACGCTGATGAACCGTCTGACCGACGCCGGCGTACTGGAGGAGGACAAGCTGTTCGCAACGCTCGACCCGACGGCGCGCCGACTGCTTCTGCCGAACGGCCAACCGGTCATGCTTGTCGATACCGTCGGCTTGGTACGGCGGCTGCCGCATCAGCTGGTGGAGGCCTTTCGCTCCACGCTGGAGGAAGCCAGCTGGGCAGATGTATTACTGAACGTCTGCGACGCGGCGGACGAGGACTGCGCCGAACAGATACAGGTAACGCAGCGCGTCCTTCAGGATCTTGGCTGCGGCGATAAGCCCGTGATCAACGTGCTGAACAAGTGCGACAAGGCGCTCTCGCCGGACAGCTTAGACTTTCTAGAGAACGCCGTCAGGATCAGCGCCCTCACCGGCGAGGGCATTGACGGACTGCTGGCGGCGATCGAGGCCGCCTTGCCGCTGCGCAGCAGGCGCGTGCAGCTGCTGATTCCCTTCGACCGGCTGGGACTGGTCAGCGCGGTACGCAAAGGTACCGTACATTCAGAGGAATACCGTGAGGACGGGCTATGGCTGGACGCTACCGTTGCCGTCGACGAGCTGGAAAAATTAATTGATTATATTGTGTGAGGTCACTGCATAGTATTATCCGAAAGGATTTTCAGGTGATACTATGCAGGTGGTAACTTTCAAAGCAAAGCCGCGCACGGTTTTTGGCGCGGTGCTGGCCCTGACCGGGCTGATCGTGATCTTATTGACCTTTATTACCAACCACCCTGCCGCGCCGGCAGCCGCTGACGCGGCAATCAGCTGTGCCACAGCGGACGAGCGGGCGGCGTACATCCGCAGTCTCGGCTGGGAATTTGACACGGAGGAGCAACGGGAGATCACGATTCCGGAGGAATGGAACGACGTTTACCGGCAATATAACGACATACAAAAAAAGCAGGGCTTCGACCTGGAAAGCTACAAGGGAAGCACTGCGACGATCTATACCTACAGCATCACCAATTACGAGGACAACGATAAGGTGATTGCCGATTTAATTGTCTGCGACGGAAAGCTGATCGGCGCGGATCTGTGCGATCCGGCGGCCAAGGGCGGCTTCCTGACGCAGCTGGAGCAAAAGGATGAGACTGGATAAAAAGCTGGCCGATGCGCTCAACATCACCCGCAGCGAGGCAAAGGCCGCCATTAAGCAAAAAGCCGTCTGCGTGAACGGCCGCGTGATCACTGCCGCCGATTTTGCCTGCAGCGACAGCGACAGCATTACGCTGAACGGTCAGGCCGTCAACACACAGACCTTCGTTTATATCATGATGAACAAGCCGCAGGGCGTGATCTCTGCCTCTGACGGAAAGGGCGAGCCCACCGTGCTCGACCTGCTGCCGGACGCGATGAGGCGCAAGGGACTTTTCCCTGCCGGTCGGCTGGACAAGGACACCACCGGCTTTATGCTCATCACGAATGACGGCGTTTTTGCGCACAACCTGCTCAGTCCGTCAAAGCACGTGGATAAAACATACCTGGCCACGCTGGACAAGCCGGTTGACGACCGCGTCATCGCTGACTTTGAAAACGGCATGGAGCTGAACGGCGAACGCCTGCTGCAGGCATCGCTGCGGCCGCTCAACACGGAGCAGACCGTCGTGGAGGTCGTCCTGCGGCAAGGGCTGTATCATCAGGTCAAGCGGATGTTCTTAAAGCACGGTATTACGGTCACGGCGCTGCGGCGGACCGCGATCGGTCAATTACCGCTCGACCCGGCGCTCCGCGAGGGCGACAGCCGTTACCTCACCGCCGCGGAGCTGCAAGCAATCACGGCTTGACATTTACACTGTTTTAACCACAAGATATAGTGGTTATCCGGCACTATGTGCATATTGAACAAAAAAGTTTAAAAATTTTGTGAAAATGGTTGCAATATCATCAAATCGCTTGTATAATATATACAATCGGTTTGATGTTTTTTTGTGCATATTTATTACTTTGCTGTATGATTGCACAAACAGAACACCTATCACCAAAAAGATTTTTGCATTTCACAACACAAAACGAGGTGACACTATGCCAAACAGACTATTTCAGGGAATTATCAGCCAGATGCGCGAGGCCATTGACCGCGTGATCGGCGTCGTGGACGAAAGCGGCACGATCATCGCCTCCAGCGAGCTGGGCATGATCGGAGAGGTGCGCAAGGGCGTCATCGCCGCCGGTGTCTTCAACGGGCCGCAGATCTGCGTAGACGCCTGCACCTACAAGGCGTTCGGGGATACCGCTCATCCGGAATACGCCGTATTCGTTGACGGCACGGACGAAACCAGCCGCAACTATGCCGGTATTATTGCGATCGCGCTGGAGCAGATCAAAAAGAGCAACGACGAAAAATTTGACCGCTCTAATTTCGTCAAGAACGTGATCCTTGATAATATCCTGCCGGGCGATATTTATATTAAATCCCGCGAGCTCCATTTTAATAACGACGCGTCACGCGTAGTCTTTTTGATCCGTGTGACCAAGACGAATGATATTTCCGTGTTTGATATTATCCAGAATTTCTTCCCGGACAAGTCAAAGGATTTTGTCATCAATATCAATGAAACGGACATCGCGCTGATCAAGGAGGTACGCCCGAATATCGATACGAAGGACCTCGAAAAGCTGGCGCAGTCCGTGGTGGACACGCTTTCCACCGAATTTTACTGCAAGGCGATCGTCGGTATCGGCGTTTGCGTTGTCGGCATCAAGGAGCTGGCCAAATCGTTTAAGGAGGCGCAGGTAGCGCTCGAGGTGGCGAAGGTGTTTGATAACGAGCGTTCCATCATCAGCTATGAAAACCTGGGAATCGCCCGTCTGATCTACCAGCTGCCAACCACGCTGTGCGATATGTTCCTGAAGGAAGTATTCAAAAAAGGCTCGATCGAGTCGCTTGATCCTGAAACGCTGTTCACGATCCAGAAGTTCTTTGAGAACAACCTGAACGTGTCCGAAACCTCCCGTAAGCTGTTTGTACACCGTAATACGCTGGTGTACCGCTTAGAGAAGATCAAAAAGCTCACCGGTCTGGACCTGCGTGAATTCGACGACGCGATCGTCTTTAAAGTCGCGCTAATGGTGAATAAATACCTTTCCTCAACACCTGTTAAATACTAATCCGTTTCACCGCCGCGGCACTGCACCGCGGCGGTTTTTATGCATGACGGACAGCCAAGACGCTGCGGTTATTCAAAGAGCGCTGACAGCGACGGTGTTACGAGCAAGGCACCGGCCAGCTGTGACAGCTGCTCAAGATGCTCCTGCGCATTGCGTGACGCCAGCAAAAACACGGTCTTGCCGTCACGGGTACGCATGACGGCGATCGCCGGCGCTAATACTTCTTCGCCGTAGCCGTGCGCCATCACCACCGTCGGCGTCAGCGACAGGACAAACGTCGCTCCCTGCCGCTGCAGCGCATCACAAAAGCGCTGCGCGTCCTGCACCCTGCCCTCCCGGTACAGCAGCTGCGCCAGTGTTGTCACGGCCTCCGTCGGTGTGGCCGCCGTTTCTTTCACGGTCAGGCGGCTTTCGATCAACGCGGTTAACTGCAAAAAAACACCCCTTTCCAGTATCGGAAAAGGGTGATTTTTTTATGCGCTGTACTACATTTTTTTCAGCATGGCAAACATCGACGGCTCGCCGTTCTCGTTATCCACAACGCGGCGGCGGTCCACAACGGTGATCGACTTGCCGTCCTTCGCCGTCAGTGAATACGTCGTGGTAACCACGTGGTGCTCCTGCGCGTCGGCAATCAGCTGCTGTTCCACTGCCGGCGCGGCGTCCGCGTCCATCAGGCGCGTCAGATCGCCGCCCATCACTTCGAAGAATTCCTCGCGCGAATAGCCAATCAGGCGCATAAAATCCTCTGACGCCACGTCCACCAAAAACGGCGCGTCCGGATCGGCACAAAACAGCGGTCCTGGCAAATTCTTAAAAATATTGACCATCAGGTCACGCTCGGTATCGGCCTCCTGCTCCGCCGCCTTGATTTTCGTGATATCGGTAAACACCGCGTGAAACACCGGATTGCCGTCCTCGTCATAGCGATGAATGGCCGAATTGAGCTTGCACCAGGTGTATTCATTATGATGCGTCTGTACACGCACCTCCAGATCAATCGCCTTTTTCGTCGCCATGGCGCTGCCGATCGCCTGAAACACCGTGCTCTTGTCGTCCTTATGCAGCAGCTCATCCAGCCGGTAAGCGTTGCCGACGGGAATATTTTTATAGGTGCCGAACATCCGCGCGCAGGCCTTGTTCATATACAGCACCTCAAAATGCATATCCCGATTCACCTTGAACAGGCAAACGCCGCCCTCCACGAGGTCGATCAGCTGGTTCATGGACTCTGCCCGACGGCTGATCTGGCGGCTTTTGCGCTCAGAGGCAGAAATATCCGCCATCGTCAGGCGGCAATGGGTCGTGCCTTCAATATTCTGCGCCAGGCAGTGAATATAGACCGGCTCCCCGTCCTTATTCATTAAATAGAAATTGATATATATGTAGCGTGCGTCTTTTTTCTTCAGCTGCCGCATGACCGCCTCGCGATCCTGCGGATTCAGCTTTTCCATCAGGGACAGCTTGCCCTGCTTGATCTTGGAGGGATGCACGCCGGTAAACTCCGCAAAATGTTGGTCCGATTCCAGCACCGTGAGGTCCGCCGCTTTGTCCGCCACGCAGCTCATGAACGCCACCTCAAAGGCCGAATGAATATTGTTGTCCATCATATCCTCCCTGAGCACCGCCCTTGTAATACAAAGCGGCCTCTTATGTCATAATTATACCATATTCTTATGCTAAAGTCAGCTGCTTTATGCATTCTTAATAATAATTTTACATCCGGCAGCGCGGGACGGCAGAAAAAATATGCTGGCAGCGAATAGTATTTTTTAATCCATATATTTATAATAGAATTGTATATTTTACCTGTTTTTGGGGGGATGAATATGTTTTGCGACAATTGCGGCAAGCCGTTACCGGACGGCGCGACTTTTTGCCATTATTGCGGGACGTCGACAGCGACAGCACCGCCGCCTACCGCGCCGGTTCCACCGACAGCAGTACCTGTTGCACCAACGGCAGTACCTGCCGCACCACCGGTTCCGACAACAGTAACGCCTGTTGCACCGGTAATACCGACCGTACCGCCACAGCAGCCGGGTTTCACACCGGATTCGACAGTCACTGCACCGCCGCAGCCGCAGGGCAGCCGTAACGGCAAGCTGATCATTATCATTCTGGCGGCCGTGCTGGCGGTAGCAATTGCTGTCGCGGCGATCATCATCGTGCCGCGCGTCCTGCACCGCGGCGGAGACAACGCCGACCGGCCGTGGGAATACCTCGACACCGGTGACGGCGCGATCGCCGTCAAAAAGGACGGCACCGTCTATTGCTCTGATAAAGTCATTTATTATGATTACGAAGATCAAACGAATACGACGCATTTCGACACCGCCGGCTGGACGAATATCCGCTCCGTTGCCATCGACAGAGTCGCGGTCGGCCTGCGCTATGACGGTACGGTCACGGTCGCCGGCGACGTGAACGATGGCGGAGACCGGGCAGAAACCGTTAACAAAATTCAAAGTGAAGTCGCCGCCTGGACCGATATCGAGCATATTTATGTTTGGTGCTTTACCGTCTTTGGCATTCGGAGCGACGGCACGGTGGTGCACACCTCGAATTACTATGAGGATTTCTCCGCCGATCTGTCCGTCTATCAGGACGTTGTCCAGCTTTCCTGCGAGACCTTTTGGGAAACGCCTTATCTTCTATTACTGTTTGAGGACGGAACCGTCACACTGCTGGACGGCATTAATTCGCTGGATGAGGAGGAGATGGATGAAGAGTATGTTAACCTTTTTGCTGTGCATAACCTTGACCCTCACCCCTCCGTATTTTATGATGTCAGCAACTGGAAAGACATTGTCTATATTCAGGCGACCCAGGATTTGGGTCCGCTTGCACTGACAAAGGACGGACAGATTTTACATACAGACACTTACCTCTCACTTATCTCAGCGTTAGACGCTTACAACGACACGCACTATACACCGTATTTTCAGGCCTTCTATGACTGTATTGACGGGTGGGAAAACGTCAAGCAGTTTGACATAAGTGCGGACGACGGTTATACTTTCGCTGCCGTACTGGAAGACGGCTCGGTGAATTACGTTACCGCCATGGAGGCTGAAGCTTATTCTACAGCGTCGCTTTCAGGCTTAAACGATGAAAAGCACCTGAACACCTACCAAGACGCTTTGGCCGTCAGTGTATACAACGAATACGGTTTCTTGGTGCTGAGCGAGAGCGGCACGGTCACCACGGTCGGTGAACCGGGGTGGATTGACGTCACCGGCTGGAACGACGTCAAGACAAGCGAGGACAGCGTGACAGTCGACGCCGACGTAACGACACCGCAGAGCACACCGTCGACCACTGCTGCACAAACGACGACCGCGGCGACAACAGCGCCGACAGAAACCACGACTGCCGCCGAAAAATCCCTCGGCCAAGCATACTCGGACACCGTGGCGGACTACGAAAGCCGTTACGGACAGTACAAAGACACCTATCCGTTCGTGACCGGCGTATGTATGATACAGCTGACGGATCTGGATAACGACGGCACAGAGGACCTGATCCTGGCTTATAACGACAACAGCAACGACGACGCGAACTATAATTACGACGTCTTTACCTACCGGAACGGCGAAGCCGTCAAGCTGGCCTCGCGCCGTCTGATGACCGGCGATTACGACACCATGAAGACCGTGGCGTTCCTCACCGACAAAAGCACCAACGTCACCTATATTGAGGAGGTGGAGGATTTTGAATACGAATATGTATACAGCCACCTTTACACGATCAAAAACGGCAACTTTACTGAAGCGGACACCTTCGTAGAGGACGAGGGCAGCTATTACATCGGTGACAGCGAATACGACTACATGACCTTCAGCGATCGGTATTGGGAGGAATACATTACGATCGGCATGGACACCACTAAAAAAGACCTGGAGGACGCCAAGCGCCTCCTCAATAATATGCGTTAACGAAAGGAGTCAACAGATGTTTTGTACGAACTGCGGTTGTCAGAACCGCGACACTGCTAAATTTTGTAAGGCCTGCGGCAGCAAGCTGGACGACGCGGACGAGATCATCGCCGCACCGGCGCCGACACCCACCCCGCAACCTGCACCGGTCATAACGCCGGAACCGGTGGTAATTCCCGAACCAACGCCAGAACCGGTTGTAATTCCTGAACCAACTCCGGAACCGGTTGTAATCCCCGCACCAACTCCGGAGCCGGTGGTGATACCTAAACCCATTCCGGAGCCGGTGGTAATACCTGAACCAACGCCGGAACCTGCTGCGCCATCGGTCGATGCCGCAGCGCTGTTACAGCAGGCACATAGCCTGCAGCGCGGTATAGGCGGTCCGGTGAACGTGCAGGAGGCCTACGCGCTCTACCAGCAGGTGCTGGCGGCAGACAGCCAAAATATGGATGCACTGAACAACCTCAGTCAGATCTGTTACACCTTCCGCTTTGGGGAGGAATACGCCTTCCACTGCGCTTCCCTTTCCGCTGCAGCCAACAATGCGGTCGGTATGTACTGGCTCGCGGTCTTTTACCTGTCCGGCTTTGGTTGTCAAGCGAACGAAGGAGAAGCGGCAGGCTGGTTCCGTCGCTCCGCCGCGGCCGGTTATATCCGGTCTGCCTTTGAGCTGGCCGATGCGGTCAGCAGAGATGAATACATTTTTGATTTAACGACAATGGCGACCAGCGGTAATTCAGCGGCGCAGGTAGCGTTATATCAGTTTTACCGCTATGACGACACGCCGGACGAGCCAAAGGCGCTGGCGTATCTGCAGCAGGCGGTGAATCAGGAGTATCCGTATGCCATCGGGCAGTATGCCTCGCTGTTGGAATTCGGCTCGGACACCGTCAACGAGGATTTACCGCGCGCCAAAGCGCTTTGGGAAAAGGCCGCCGCGCTGGGCGACGACACGGCGCTGTGGCGGATGGGCAGCTTTTACTGGCACGGCGAAAAGGGCTATCCGGAGGATTACACGATCGCGCAGCGTTACTATGAACGCGTCATTGCCGAAGGCGATTTGGCTTACGGCGACGCCGCCAGTGATCTCGGCTTGCTGCTGTGCGAAAATCATACAGACGACACACGGGCGGTTTCGCTCTTAGAAGCCGCCGCCACCGAGGGTAACACGGTTGCCGCCAAGCAGCTGGGCTATATCTACTTAGAAGGACGCTACGGCGTTACAGCGGACGCCGCCAAGGGCATCCGCTACTACGAAAAGGCCGCCGAGGACGGCTCGGACAGCGCAATGGCCGAGCTCGGTCACCTGTACTTAGACGGCGCCGGCGGCAAGCTCCCGATCGATACTAACCGGGGCATCACGTGGATGAGCCGTGCCGCAGAGGCAGGCAACGGTCTTGCCGCGCTCGAGCTGGCGGAATACTATTACAACGGGCAGTACGTCCAAAAGGACGAAGCCAAGTCACGCTATTTTTATGAATGTGCTGCGAAAGCGGACATGATCGACGCGATGCTGCCGTTCGGTCTCATGAACGAGGAAGGCATCGGCGGCGCCAAGCTGTTCCGCGCTGCAGAATATTGGTACCAGCAGCTGGTAGCTTCCGGCGCGGACGACACAGGACTCGGTCAGTATCACCTGGGCACCCTGTATCTATATAAAATGGGCCGGCCGCAGGAGGCACTGGCGCAGCTCCTGGAAGCGGCTCAGCGCGGCAACGCCGACGCAATGTATTACACCGGCTGCTGCTACGTCAACGGCTGGGGCACCGCGGTGAACCTGTACACCGGTGAATACTGGCTGAACATGGCGGCGCAGAGAGGCAACGCGCAAGCCCAGAACGACCTGCCGATCATCCGTCAGCTGCTGCAGGAAAACGGCAACAACTTCTCGCCGGAGCCGCTGCCGCCGGTACAAGCTGACGACACCGCACCGCAGGCAGGCGGCAAAAAGCAGCACAAGGCCGTTGCGGCCGGACAGCAGGCAAGCACGCCCAAATCCTATCAATACAAAGACCCGGGCATGGATGTCAAGCAGGCCGTTAAGATCATCGTCTTTACAGCGATATTCCTGGTGCTCGGTTTGGCGCTGGGGTTAGTCATCAAGGCGGCCTATCCGCCGCTGAACGGCGGTATCGTTGCGGCGATCACGTACGCTGTCGCCGCCCTGCCGCTCTCGATCATCCGGCTGAAGGGACTGCGCGCCAACGGCAACAAAGGGGAAATCGGCGCAGCCGGCGGTTATCTGCTCGGCGGCGGTTCACAGGGTAACGGCTGCGCGGCGGCCTCTGCCTTTATCGTTGCGCGGTGGCTGATGAACTGGATCATCTGTCTGGTAGCCCTGCTCTACTGGCTGCCGAAGTCCATCATTGCGCTGGTACGCAACGGACACAACAAGCATATCGGTTAAACCGATTTTACTATGATTCATATTAGAAAAATCCTTTCAGAAAAGGAGTAGCATCATGAGATGTATGAACTGTGGCTGTGAAAACAGGGACGGCCTTTCGGTTTGTGAGGTCTGCGGCGCACCGCTGGCATCAGTTCCGCCGTCGGCCGCTGCGGCAGCGAGCGGTGCGGCTGTACCGCCGCCAAAGCCGGCAGATCCGTCGAATAAACGGAAGCTGGCGATCGGGCTTCTGTCGACGGCGATTGCGCTCGTCATCACGGTAACAACGGTCGTCGCGGTCACCGCGCAGCGCGGTAACGACCGAATCACGGCTGCCGGAACGACAACAGCCGTCACCGCGGAGGCACCGACGGACACACCTCCGACAGCTACAACAGAAGGCGAATCGACAACCGAAGCGACAACGGCAACAACGACCGCAGCAGAAACAACAACCGCCACCACGGCAGCGCCAACAACAACCGCGGCGCAGACGACAGCCAAGCAAGCGACTACTCAAAAGACGACGGCCGCAACCACGGCGAAGGGCGGCAAGGTAACGCGTTCTGACTGGGTGCTGGCGGAGAATGTACCGCGCGGCGCTAAGATCGTACAGGAGATGTGGACGTACGACCAGCTGGAAAAGAAAACCGCCGCTGACAAAAGTCCTGAAAAGGAGGGCTACGTGCTCTATAACACCGACTGGAAATGGGGTTCCTACGGCAGCTGGAGCAGCTGGAGCACGAAGTCCGTGACTGCCTCCGACAGCCGTCAGACCGAAACCAGAACAACCTATCGCTTCCACGCCTTCGTCTGTTCCAGATGCGGCTCGCGCGACCCGTACAGCACGCCATGCGATTACTGCGGCAACAGCTCCGTCATGGTGTGGGAGGAAACCTACTATCCGTTCAAGGGAACGACCCGTAGCTATACCGACATCGGCGGCAAGCCGCGCATCTCTTACGACGGGAAGTACTGGTATTTTGAATACAACGGGCAGAATAACGGCGAGGGCGGCACCGGTCAGCCGAGCCGCACGGAATACCGCTATCGCGACCGCAGCAAGGTATACACCTACTATTACCAAAAGCTGGCAGCCAAGGAATCGAACACACCGGTGACGGCCTCCGCGACCGTCAGCAACGTCAAGCACTGGGTGATTTACGAAATATCCTGACAGGAGGAAGCATGAAAAATTTAACCTGCAAGCAATGCGGCGGCACCATGGCATTGGATGCCTCCGGCATGAAGGCCGTATGTCACTACTGCGGCAACACGTACGTACTGAACCACGAGGACACCGATTATTACGCGCATTTCTTTGAACAGATGCGGCGCTTTTTGCAAAGCGACACCGATGCTCAGGCGCGCAAGGAGCGTGCAGAGGCCTTCTGGCGCTATGCGAACGAGGAGACCTTTACCTGTGCGGACGGCCGCCAGATGGAAATCAGGTATATGCACCGCTACAGGGACCGGGACGCTGAGGTCTACGTGGCGCGGCGGAACATCATTTTTCACTTTCAGCCGGACAAGGCGGCGCTGGTCGACCGCGTCAGGCGCATCACGTCGCTGCTCGATTATCCCTCCGCGGACACACGCCGGCTAAGTGACTTTTTCCCGAAGATCACCGGCGGCTTTGCGCTGGCGGACGGCGGCAGCATACTGGTTTTGGCCAAGGACGAGGACGAATATCCGCTGCGGCTTTTCGGCACGCTTGACCCGCGCCACGTCGCCTGGATCATCAGCCGGATGGAAAACCTATGCTGTGTGCTGGAATACAGCGAGCTGGTGCATCCCGAAATCACGCCTGACACGCTGTACATCAATCCCTACACGCATCAGGCGAGCCTATACGGCAGCTGGTGGAAGGCCGGCGAGCACAACAAGCTCGCGTACGATCGGACGCACCGTCTGACCACTGCCGAAAACCTGCTCGGGCTCCGCCAGACCGGCGCAACCTTGCTGGGCTTTCGCTTTGCCGGTGAGGTACGGGCCGACGACGTCATACCGCCGGCGCTGGCCGCCTTCCTGAACAGCCCGCCGCAGAACGACGCTTACACGGATTTTGAACGATGGGACAAAGCCCTGATCGACGCCTTCGGGGAGCGGAAGTTCATCCGCCTTGACACGGAGGATAAACAAATATACAACGGATAAGAGGAAACCGAATTGGGAAGAGGAAGCTACACGGCGGCAGACTGGGTCAAGCTGAGCCGACGGAGGAACCTGACGCAGCAAGCCGACCATAAAACGATCTACACAAACAGCACGGCGCAGGCGGAATACACCGCCGCCTATATCCGGCAGCGCGAATCGCGCGACAGCGAGGATTCACCCACCGCCACGCCGATCATCCTGGGCTTTGACGTCACCGCCTCGATGGGGTATCTGGCCAAGGAGCTGGCGGTCCACACACTGCACGAAACGGTACGTTCGCTGTACACCGGCCGCTATGTACCCTATCCGCACATTCTGTGCGCGGCGATCGGGGACTGCAAAAGCGACCGCTATCCCCTGCAGGCCACGCAGTTTGAGGCGGACGACCGCATCCTGCGGCAGCTGCTGTCGCTCTGCTTAGAGGGAGGCGGCGGCGGTAACGGCGGCGAATCGTACAACCTGCTATGGTATTTTGCCGCTCATCACACCAGCGCAGACGCCTTTGAAAAGCGGCATGAAAAAGGGATCATCATCACGGTCGGCAACGACTACTGCCATCCGAGCCTCTCCAGGGAAGAGATTGAGCGCGTCTTTCGTGAACGCGTGCCTTATCCGCTTTCCAACGAGGAGCTGCTACAGCAGGTGTCAGAAAAATATCAGGTATTTCATATTCACATTGAGGACGGCTCCGCCGCAGACAACGCAGTGCTGGCCTCATGGCGCGCACTGTTGGGCGGGCACGTCACCGTGATCGACCGGAAGGATATCGACGTGCTCGACCTGCTCATCACCTCTGTTTTGGCGATCGCCGGCGGCGCGTCGGCCAACCGGGTACTGAAGGCAGCAAATCAGGCGGACGCAGAACGCATTGCACGCTCCGTCGCGCTGATCCGTACCGACCGCGAAACCAAGCAAGACAACAATATTATTTCATTTTGAAAGGAGACCGTTATGGGACGGGGAAGCTATACTGCCAGCGACTGGAACAAACTGAAGGCCAGCCGCGGTATCAACGAAACATCAACTGCCACAACTATTTTTAAAAACACCACGATGAAGGATTACTGCAATCCGCGCCTGATCAATATGCGCGAGTCCTGCGACAGCGACGATTCACCGGCTGCCACGCCGATCATCATCGGCTTCGACGTCACCGGCTCGATGGGCTATCTTGCCAAGGAGCTGGCAACGAACGCGCTGAACAAGACGGTCACCGAGATCTACCGCACCAAGCCCGTGACCGATCCGCATATTCTTTGCGCCGCGATCGGCGACGTGAAGTGTGATAAGTATCCGCTGCAGGTGACCCAGTTCGAGGCGGATATCCGTATCGTGGAGCAGCTGCTGGACCTGTATTTGGAGGGAGGCGGCGGCAGTAACGGCGGCGAGTCGTATCACCTGCTGTGGTATTTTGCCGCCCATCACACCAACACAGATGCCTACAACAAGCGGCACCAAAAGGGCTTTTTGTTCACGATCGGCGACGACGATACCCACACCTTCCTCTCCAGCGCAGAGATCGACCGTGTTTTCGGCGACAAGGTGCTATTCCAATCGAACAACCCGCTCATCCGTGCCGCCTCCGAAAAATACGAGCTGTTTCATATTGCGATCACCAATGCACGGCAATGGAAGAACGTACTGCCGGGACGCGTCGTGACGATCCAGCGCAATCAGATCAGCTATCTTTCCGATATTATTATCGCCATCTTAGAAATGTCCGCCGGTACGAAGCTGCAGGATATTCTGCGCCGCTATGACAGAAAGAGCGCCGCCGTGCTGGCGGTAGCCCTGTCAGACCTGGCGCTGGCACAGGCATAACGCGATGGAAGCGATCGCGGTCATCGGCAACGGCTTTGGCGACGAGGGCAAGGGGCTGGCTGTGGACTATTTAGCACGGGAGGCGCAGCAGCGTGACGCGGCGTGCCTTGTGCTGCGGCACAACGGCGGTGCGCAGGCCGGTCATACGGTCGACCTGCCGGACAGGCGCTTTGTGTTTCACCAGCTGTCCTCCGGCTCCTTCCGCGGCGCCGACACGCTGTGGACCGCCACCTTTCTGCCCGACCTGTACAAGCTGCGCGAGGAGCTGGACGCCTTCACGGCGGTGAGCGGTCATACACCGCGGCTCTATGCCGATAAGAACTGCTGCTGTACCACCGTGGACGATGTGCTGGTCAACATGGCGCTGGAGACCGCCCGCGGCGACAGCCGCCACGGCAGCTGCGGCATGGGCATCAACGAGGCGACAGAACGCGTGGCCGCCGGCTTTGGCATCACGCTAGAGGAAATTCAGGCACATTCGGCGGCGCAGCTGGCAACCCGTCTGACGGCGCTGCGGCGTGACTACCTTCCTGAGCGGCTGCAGCAGCTGGGGCTAACAGCGGAAAACCTTGGCGAATACGGCGAGCTGCTGCACAACACAAACCTGCCGTTCCACGCAGCGGAGGAAATGAAAAAAGCCGCCGAAGCGGTATCGCTGACGGACGGCATGCACGCGGCAGGCTATGACAGGATTGTTTTTGAAGGCGCGCAAGGGCTGCTGCTCGACGCGGACAACCAAGCCTACGCGCCGCACGTCACGGCCTCTAAAACTGGTTTGCACAACCCTGTGCATTTTTGCCGGCAACACCTGAGCGGCACTGCCTTAACGGCGCTGTACGTCGCCCGCGCTTACGTCACGCGGCACGGCGCCGGTCCGCTGCCGGAGGAGGACGCGTCCCTGTGGCAGCAATACGGCATCCTCGATGAAACGAACCGACCGAACGAATGGCAGGGCAGCCTGCGCACCGCACGCTATGCCTCCTGCAAGGCCTTTGCAGCGGCGGCAACTGAGGATCAGGCGGAGGCAGCCCTACCGGTCAACAGCGCACTGCTGCTGACGCATCTGAACGAGACGGCGCACACGGTCCTCCTGGCGGACGGTGACCGCGCGGTAACGGCCTTTTGCCGCGAGTGCCACATCACGGCGTGCTATCCCACGGTCTATCTTTCCGCGTCGCCATACGCGCAGGACATCACGCGTTTTTCCTAGTCTGAACAAGCTATTCATGCAAGCTAAACAGAAGCCATATATAAGTATTATATAAAGCTCCCTTCTTCAAGGGAGCTTTAATACTTTCGAAAAAGCGCATAACCACGCCGGTATTTCAATGCACAAGGGCTGCCCTCGTAGTGGCTAGTTACAAACTATTTCATAATATACAACATCCCAACTATAATAAATGCCTTGCAAACATCGAGTTTGCAAGGCATTTGGCGTTTTCCGTCTTTTGCTCGGGGCGGTACATTAGGGCTCCCGAAATGCTTTAGCATTTTGGGAAGAGGATAAACATACAAAGTGATGCTTATGACAATGCTTGCATTGTTATTCCATCACGCAGTATGTTTTGACGAACAGCTCCCGCTCGCAAAAAACGAAATTCTGCATCTTTTTCAAAAGTCTCCCAGCGTGTCAAAAAAGCGCATAACCACATCGGGAGGCTCCTTAGCTCCCTCCGTTGACTTAACAATCGCTCCTGTTTGTTAAACAAAAATCAAATAAGAAATTTTTGCAACATTTTTTGCTTTCGCCAACACTTAATAAGTGAAAACAGTTTTCAAATGAATTTTATTGAGCGAGGTAAGAAAAATGAAAAGGATAATGATTTCTGTTGTGTTAGCACTAGCGATGTTACTCACCTGCATTCCGGCGTATGCCCAAAGCGGCAGCTACCGCTTTGACGGCGCAGAGGAGGTGATGACAGACGAAGCGATGGTGCTTGAAAGCATTAACGACTTTTTGGCATGGGAAACCGCCAACGAATTTACGCTGACACAGCTTAATAAAAACGAGCTGCTGCGCTTTTATCCCTGCATGGACATCGGCGACAACGCTTATCCGTCGAAGGCGCAGATTGAAGCAGTTAAAGAAAATGGCGACTATGTGTATTTACATATCCTCTCTGCAAACGGACTGACCTACTTATCCACGGTGGCTAAGGGGCGTTCGCTTAGCGAAGAACTGAAAGGAACGGCGGACGAAGAGCTACTACGCTATATCCTGGAACACGAGGGCAAATGGTATTGCAACGACCTGTCCACCTGCTATGGCAAAATTGATTATAAGCAGTATGTGATTGACGAGCTGAAAAAGCAAGGCATTAACAGTGCCGATATCCGCTTTGTCACCTGGTTCCCAAGGGAGGAGGAAGGCGAATTCCGGTATAAAAAAGCAGCACTTTGCTATCCTTCCGAGGAGGCAGAGCCGATTGTTATCGACCTGCGGAAAGCCGACAAGGAGGCGGGAAAGCGTCCCAGATGGTTTAAACAGTACGGCAAATGGCACTATCACCTTGACCTTTACACAAATGCGGATGACGGCTGGTATAAAATCAGCGGTAAATGGTATTATTTTGACGACTGGGGCGAGATGCAGACCGGCTGGATAAAGGACAGCGGCAAGTGGTATTACCTGACCTCCACCGGCGCAATGAAAACCGGCTGGCTCAAGCTCGGCGGAAAGTGGTACTATCTGAACAGCAGCGGCGCTATGCTCACCGGCTGGGTAAAGGACAACGGCAAGTGGTATTACCTGACCTCCACCGGCGCAATGAAAACCGGCTGGCTCAAGCTCGGCGGAAAGTGGTACTACCTGAACAGTAGCGGCGCTATGCTCACCGGCTGGCAGATAATCGACAGTTACCGGTATTATTTTAACAGCGGCGGCGCAATGGCAAGCAACACAACAATCGGTGCCTATAAAGTTGATGCCTCCGGCAGACGGATAAAATAACCAAAACCAAAGCCGCTTTTTAACAGACTGAAAGCTCCCTTGAAGAAGGGAGCTTTTGTGCTTTTTGTTACATGTTACACTTTGTTACGCTTTTTTTAAGGTTTTTTCTGTAATTGCTTTTCTATAGGGAAATTATGGTTTTAAAGTGTAACAAGGTGTAACATTCATACCAAAACATTTTTATACGATTAAATCCGCAGCAACGCCTGCTTCAGCGCCGTGGCGCTCTGGTAGCGTCGGGAAATCTGGATATCCGTGCATTTTTTGATGATCTTGCCGAGCTTGCCCTTCGGGATACGGGCCGTTGGATGTTCGCCGGTCAGCAGGACATTCGCCAGCACGCCGAGGGCATAAATATCCGTCGTCGGCTGACTGCCGGAAACGCCGTACTGCTCCGGTGCCGCATAGCCTGCGGTGCCGAGGCTTTGGGTGTCCTCCGTGTCAACGGTCACCTTGGCAATGCTGAAATCGATCAGACAGGCCTTGCCGTCGTCGCGCAGCAGCACATTCTCCGGCTTGATGTCGCGGTGGACAATATCCAGCCCGTGCAGGATCTCGAGCGCCGTGCAAAGATCGATCAGCACGGAACGCACCGTATCCGTCTCTGGCTGGCCGTCATGCGGAATATAGTCTGACAGCGGCGTGCCGTCCACATATTCCTCCAAGACATAGAGGTGCTCCTCCTCACCGGCCACCTCGTATATCCGCGGCGTATAGCCGTTGGTATCCAGTCCCTTCAGGCGGCGGAACACCGCATCGTTGCGATAGCCGGAGCAGATCAGCACCAGCTGCTGTCCGGTGCGGTCATGACGGTACAGGGTCAGCTCGTTCACCGCGGTTTTCGTCAGGGTGCGCTGCTTGGTATATTCCTCCTGCAGCGCGGCGGTGATGTAGTCATAAATCTCGCTCATTTAAGCTCTTCTTCTCCGGCTTGGCGCAGCAGGGTCTGCGTCTGGTAGACGGACAGACGGTTTTCAACGGCATAGATCAAAATACTGTCGCGCTTCAGGCGCGGATACAGCGCAGCATGGTTACAAAAGCGCAGCGCCTGCTGACATTCCGCCACCGTCAGCTCCATCGCGAGCGACAGGCGGACGATCTTGTCCTTCGTCGGGTTTTTCTTGCCCTGCAGGATCTCATAAAAATAGATATACGAAATGTCGGCACCGTTGATGATATCTGACTTAGACTTGCCGCTTTTTTTCAGCAATCCGTCCCAGAACTCGCGCAGGTTCACCTCGATCATCGAGGAAGTGTTCGTGTCAATATAATCCTGGAGGTCCGTGTTCTTTTGCGTCAGCTCCGCCATCAGGTCGTCAGTGGATTTTTTGGCTGCATTACTCATAGTAGTAAATAATCTCCCCGTTAAAATACTGCTTGCCGACCGTGTCGGCATCGGTGCCTGTGTAGATATAAATGGTTTTCAGGTTCGGCAGTCCGGCAAACAGCTCCGCCCAGTCACAGTCAAGGCTTTGGCGCTTGCTGAACGTCAGCGTTTCCAGATAGCTGTTGCGGAACGCGCCGCTGTTGATCTTTGTTACGGTGCTCGGGACCGTATAGGACCGGTCCTTACGCGACGACGGATAGCTGACCAGCGTACTGCCGCTGAATACTACCTCCGCCGACGGGGCCGCTGTCGGTGCGGGCGTTGGCGCCGGTGCAGCCGTGGAGCTTGCCGGTGCTGCTGTGGTGGTCGGCGCCGTCGTGGTGGCGGCGGTCGTCGCGGCCGTCGTGCTCACCGGTGCCTGTGTAGAAGGAGCGGCCGCTGCATCGGTAGAAGCGGCGTCCGTGGACGGCGCGGTTTCCTCCGTCGGATCTGTGGCTGCCGGTACGGCTGCATTCGTGATAACGGCCGAAGCGGTAGCGGTAACCGTTGGTTCCGTCGCGGTGCTTTCCGTTTCGGCCACCGGCGCCGGCGTTGGTGAACCGGCCAAGGCGAACGCCGTCACTGAGGCGCACACAACCAGCACGAGGACGGTCGTCACGATCGCCGCGACGGATTTCCTGCGGCGCACGCGCGGCAGGGGCGGCAAGGGCTTTTCTGCTGTCACCGAGCAGCAATGCATACAAAAGGACGCATCTTTTGGCATAGCCTGACCGCAGTGCGGACACTGATGTTCCATCGCTTCCCCTCCCTCCGTGCTGTTCAGACAGAAAAACACAAAATAATTATAAAGGACTTTAGGCGGGTTGTAAAGCAATTTTCACAGAAAAAGCAGAAAACAAAAATTTATGCTTGGAGCGAATAGACAAATAAATTTTCGGATGGTATAATTAATTGGGATATTTTATGCGGAGGTATACTATGAGGAGAATCACAGCGATTTTTTTAGCCCTGACGCTACTTTGCGGTATGGCGCTCACGGCGAACACTACGGCGCTCGCCGCCGACAGCAAGTGCATATACACGGTACTGGACGAAGCCGCCAAAACAGCGCGTCTCGACACCTTTTATGAAGAAACAGAAAATCTGATCATCCCCGACGAGGTCGACGGCTACGCTATCACGGAGCTTGGCTATCACTGTGTTTACGAAAATCAATATGTCAAGAACATCCATATCGGCAAAAATGTTGAAACCGTCTCGAGCTGGGCATTCGTGGGCTCTGTGCTGCACGAGTCCTTCACGGTGGATGAGGAAAATCAGTATTTTAAGGCGGAAGACGGCATCCTTTACGACATCACCGGCAAAACGCTGGTGCGCTGTCCCGAAAATTATCCGCACACAGCGGTACACGTCCCGGAGGGCGTCACCGCGCTCGCAGTCGACGCTTTTAATTTTTACTCTCACTCCTATCAGAAAGACGGCAAGTATGTCATGAATGCAACGTATCTCCAGGAGCTCACCCTGCCGAACACGCTGCAGTCGATCGGCGGTGCCGCCTTCGGTGGCAGCCACATCACCGAGCTGTATGTACCCGACAGCGTTACCGAGACCTTTGAGCGCACGTTCTCCGGCATGAGCTACTTAAAGAGCATTTACCTCGGCGCCGGTGTGCAGGAGGAGAGTGCCCTCTGGCTGAATTCCTCCAGCCTGCAGCGCATTGCCGTTTCACCCGACAATCCGTATTTAACGGTGGAAAACAACGTCCTGTTCAGCAAGGACAAAAGCGTGCTTTACTGCTATCCGGGCGGTTACAAGGACAACACCTTCTACCGGCTGCCGGACGAGGTCAGAACGATCGAGACCAACGGCTTTATCTACAGCAAGCTGAGCTCCATCGATTTTAACCAGGTGGAAGTCATCAAAAGCCACTCCTTTAATTACAGCCACGTTATGGAAGACTGGGTGCTGCCGCAGTCAGTCACCTCATTTGTTTACGTGGACGATATTCTCAGCACCAAAACCAAATCCTTTACCTTTTTAAATCCGAAATGCAGTATCTCCGTCAGCTGGTTCTCCTCGGATACCTACAACGTGACGATCTACGGCTTCCCCGGCTCCACCGCGGAGGACTTTGTCAAAAGAAACCGATATTCCAAGGTGACGCTGACGTTTGTACCGCTGCACACGGCGGCGACGGACGCTGACATCTACTCCTCCGTTCATTCCTATCAAGGCACCTATTACGAGCCGACCTGCACCGAACAGGGCTACACACTGCAAAAATGTTCGGTTTGCGGTCTGGAATACAGGGAGAATTATCAGGAGCCGCTCGGGCATCACTATGTCGTCACTTCCGCGATCCTCCCGACCTGCACCGAGGACGGCTACACGGTCTATACCTGCAGCCGCTGCGGCGACAAACGCATCGGCAACCAGACCGGCGCAACCGGTCACAGCTACACGGTGACTGAACGGGTAGAGCCAACGTGTACGGAGGGCGGCTACATGCGCAATAAATGCGTTTTCTGCGGTGAAATGACGATTGAATACGACGACGCTATCGGCCACAGCTACGTTGCCGGCACGCCGCAGGCCGCTACCTGCACCGAAGCAGGCTTTACGGTTTACACCTGCAGCCGCTGCGGCAGCAGCTATCAGGCGGACGCGGTAGCACCGCTCGGACACCGCTACAGCACCAAGGTATTACAACCGGCCACCATGACAGACGAGGGCACGCTGGCGAGCGCGTGTGAACGGTGCGGAAAGGTCGCCGGCACCGCTAAAATCAACCGGTTGCAGGCGTGCCGGCTTTCCGCGGCACAGCTGACCTATACCGGCGACTCCCTGCCGCTGCCGACGGTCGCCGTTACCGACGCTGCCGGTCAGCCGATTGCCGCCGCGCATTATTCCCTCACCTACACCGACCGTGCGACGGACACACCGGTCAGCACAGTACAGGCGATCGGTCAGTACAAGGTGAAGGTCGCCTATTCCAATTACTACACCGGCACGGACACGCTCTATTTTTCCGTACTGCCGCCGGCGGTTACGCTGCGCTCCGTCACCGCTCAAACGAACGGTGCGACCGTTACGTGGGAACCGGACACGGCACTGACAGGCTACGAGCTGGCCGTCTCGACCGACAAGGACTTTGCTACGGTGGACAGCGTGATGAAGGTCACTGACCCGTCCGCAGGCGAAACCGTCCTCACCGGTCTGACGCCGGGCGTACCCTGTTACGTGAAGCTCAGAGGCAGCAAGACGGTCACAGTCGACGGCAAGCAAACGACGCTTTACGGCGCTTACAGCGCGCCGATGGCGGTTACGCCCCTGCTGGCCAAGACCGGCTGGAGCAAGGAAAACGGCGCCTGGTATTACCGCAACAGCGCCGGCAAGACCGTGACGGGCTGGCAAAAAATCGGCAGCAGCTGGTATTATTTCAACGCCTCCGGCGCGATGCTGACCGGCTGGCAAAAGCTCGGCGGCAAGTGGTATTACCTCAGCACCTCCGGCGCGATGGTCACCGGCTGGCAGAAGGTCAGCGGCAAGTGGTATTACTTCGACGCTTCCGGCGCGATGCTGACCGGCTGGCAAAAGCTCGGCGGCAAATGGTATTACCTCAGCGCGTCCGGCGCGATGGTCACCGGCTGGCAGAAGGTCAGCGGCAAGTGGTATTATTTTGACGCTTCCGGCGCGATGCTCACCGGCTGGCTCAAGGACGGCGGACAGTGGTATTATCTTGACAGCAGCGGCGCCATGGTTGCCTCTGCTTCACGCACGATCGGCGGCAAGACTTATCAGTTCAACAGCTCCGGCGTATGTACAAACCCATAAAGTTCGCATGCAGCACTCCCTTGGTCGGTGTGCTGCTTTTTTGCGCAAAATGATGAGTTTGCGGTTGTAATTGGCGGCGGTTTATGCTATTATATAAAATTAACAAATATAACAAACAAGGAGATCAAAGATGGCAAAGGTTTATCGCGTTTTTGTGGAAAAGAAAAAGGGTAACGACATCGAAGCCGATCATATCCTGAACGACCTGCGCACGAACGTAGGCATCACCGGATTGGAAGCACTGCGGCTGATCAACCGTTACGACGCCCAGGGGCTGAGCGAGGCGGAATTTGAAAAGGCCGTGCGGCAGGTTTTTTCAGAAGCCAACCTTGACAACGTTTACGACAGCCTCACCCTGCCGGAGGGCTGGCAGGCGTTTGCCACGGAATACCTCCCCGGCCAGTACGATCAGCGCGCCGACAGCGCCGCACAGTGCATTCAGCTGCTGACAGAAGGCGAGCGCCCGACGGTAGCTTCGGCAAAAATCATTGCCGTGAAGGGCGACATCACCGCTGACGAGCTGGCAAAGATCAAGGCCTATATCATCAATCCGGTAGAGTCACGCGAGGCCTCGTTTGACCTGCCGGAATCGTTAGATCTCCACGCCGACAGACCGGACGATATTCCGCGCATCACCGGCTTTACAGAGAAAACAAACGAAGCGATCGCCGCCTATCACGCAGCGATGGGCTTTGCGATGAGCGTGGCGGACCTCTGCTGGGTGCGCGATTACTTCAAAAACGACGAGCACCGCGACCCGTCCCTGACCGAGCTGAAGGTCATCGACACCTACTGGAGCGACCACTGCCGTCACACGACCTTTGCCACCCAGCTCGATGAGATCAAAATTGACGAAAGCAAGTATCAGACAGCGATTGAGCAGGCGCTGGCGGACTATTTTGCCGTCAGGAGCGAGGTATACGGCGACCGCAAGGACAAGCTGGTATGCCTGATGGACATGGCCTGTATCGGCACAAAGGTACTGAAAAAGCGCGGCCTGGTAGACGATTTAGACGAAAGCGAAGAGATCAACGCCTGCTCTATCAACATTGACGTAGAGATCGACGGCAAAAAGGAGCCTTGGCTGTTACAGTTTAAAAACGAGACCCATAATCATCCGACCGAAATCGAGCCCTTTGGCGGCGCGGCAACCTGCCTTGGCGGTGCGATCCGCGATCCGCTGTCCGGCAGAGCTTACGTTTACCAGGCGATGCGCGTGACCGGCTCCGGCGACCCGACAACGCCGTTTGAAAAGACATTACCGGCAAAGCTGCCGCAAAGCAAGATCACGGTCGGCGCGGCGCAGGGCTATTCCTCCTACGGCAACCAGATCGGTCTGGCAACAGGTCAGGTCGTGGAGCTGTACGACGAGGGCTATGTGGCAAAACGCATGGAGATCGGCGCGGTCATCGGCGCTTCTCCAAAGGAAAATGTGATCCGCGAAACACCTGCCAAGGGCGATGTCATCGTCCTGCTGGGCGGCAAGACCGGCCGTGACGGCTGCGGCGGCGCTACCGGCTCCTCTAAGGCGCACAACTCGCAGAGCATCGAGACCTGCGGCGCGGAGGTACAAAAGGGTAATCCGCCGACAGAGCGCAAGATCCAGCGCCTGTTCCGCAATCCTGACGTCGCTAAGATGATCAAGCGCTGCAACGACTTCGGCGCCGGCGGCGTTTCGGTCGCGATCGGTGAGCTGGCGGACGGTCTGAAAATCGATTTAGATAAAGTACCCAAAAAATACGACGGACTGGACGGCACAGAGCTGGCCATCTCTGAATCACAGGAGCGTATGGCGGTCGTGATCGACCCGAACGACGTGGCGCGGTTTGCCGCACTGGCGGACAGCGAAAACCTGGAGGCCACCGTGGTGGCCGTTGTCACCGACGAGAACCGGCTAGAAATGACCTGGCGCGGCGACAAGATCGTTGATCTTTCCCGTGACTTCCTGAACACGAACGGCGTGGTACAGCACGCGAAGGCGGAGATCACCGCCATGGCAGACGAGGATTACCGTACGGCGGTACCGGCTGCCCTGCGCGGCATGAGCAAGGCGGAGGCGCTGAAGGCCAACCTTTCACGCCTGGAGGTCTGCTCTCAAAAAGGACTGGTGGAGCGCTTTGACAGCTCGATCGGCGCGGCGACGGTATTAATGCCTTATGCCGGCAAATACCAGTTAACGCCGGAGGAAGCGATGGCGGCAAAAATTCCGGTACGCCACGGCGAAACCGACGACGCCTCCGTCATGGCCTACGGCTTTATCCCGAAGCTGTCCAGCTGGAGTCCGTTCCATTCGGCTGCCTTCGCGGTGACCGAATCGCTGGCCAAGCTGGCGGCAGTAGGCTGCGACCCGTCCAAGGCGCGGCTTACCTTCCAAGAATATTTTGAACGCCTGAACGACGTACCCTCCCGTTGGGGCAAGCCGACGGCAGCGCTGCTGGGCGCGCTTTCGGCACAGCTGGGCTATAAAACGCCCTCCATCGGCGGTAAGGACTCCATGAGCGGCTCCTTCAATGAGCTGGACGTGCCGCCGACGCTGGTTTCCTTTGCTGTCGGCATGAGCAAGGCTTCCGCCACCGGCTCCGCACTCTTCAAGCGTGCCGGCTCTACGGTAAAGCTGCTGCCGCTGCCGGTGGACGAAAGCACCGGTCTGCCGGCTTATGAGGAGGCAATGGACTTGATGATGAGCGTATACGCCGGCGTGCGTGACGGCTCTATCCTCGCCGCTTCCGTCGTCAAGGAGGGCGGCGCTGCCGCAGCCGTGTGCAAGATGGCGTTCGGTGACAAGCTGGGCTTTACCTTTGCCTCCGGCCTGTCCGCAGAGACGCTGTATGCACCGTACCAGGGCGCTTTCGTCGTGGAGGTCGCCAACGCGGCCGATTATGACGGCATTGTGCTCGGTACAACGAACGACAACGCCGTATTCATCCTCGACGGCACTATCTATACGACCGACGATTTGATCGACGCCTGGACCGGCAAGCTCGAGGGCGTGTTCCCGACCGACAGCGGCAAGACCGCCGCCATGCCGGAGGAGGTACCGCTTTACAAGGAGCGTTCTGTTTTCATCGCCAAGCACAAAGTGGCGCGGCCAAAGGTATTTATCCCTGCCTTCCCCGGCACGAACTGCGAGATCGACACCGCACGCGCCTTTGAAAAGGCCGGTGCCGAGACGAGCATTTTAGTCGTTAACAACCTCTCCTCCGCCGCGATCAGCGAAACGATCGATAAAATGGTCGCAGAGATCCGCTCCAGCCAAATCGTGATGCTGCCGGGCGGCTTCTCCGGCGGCGACGAGCCGGAAGGCTCCGGCAAGTTCATAGCCACCACCTTCCGCAACCCGAAGGTCAGCGAAGCCATTGCAGAGCTGCTGAACTGCCGCGACGGTCTGATGCTCGGCATCTGTAACGGTTTCCAGGCGCTGATTAAGCTCGGTCTGGTGCCTTACGGCAAGATCGTCGAAACCAAGGCAACCGATCCGACGCTGACCTTTAACACCGTCGGCAGGCATATTTCGCAGATGGCGTATACACGCGTTACCAGCGTGAAGTCCCCGTGGTTCAGCGCCGTGAACGCCGGCGAGGTGTTCGCCGTACCGATTTCGCACGGTGAGGGCCGCTTTGTGGCTGACGACGACGTCATGCGGCAGTTGATCGCCAACGGTCAGGTGGCGACGCAGTACGTGAACCTGGACGGCGAGGTTTGCAGTGAAATGCCGTTTAACCCGAACGGCTCTGTCTGCGCGGTAGAGGGCATCACCTCTCCGGACGGCCGTGTGCTCGGCAAGATGGGTCACTGCGAACGCAAGGGCGCTGACCTTTACAAGAACGTACCGTTTGAAAAGGATATGCAGCTGTTTGAAAGCGGCGTAAAGTATTTTAAATAAGGTGATTTTATGGACAAGCTTTCCGAAACCCACCAGCATCATCATTCTGAAGAACACCGCCGCGAGGTATCGAACCGGCTGGCGCGCGCGATCGGTCATCTGCAAAAGGTAAAGCAGATGGTGGAGGCTGACGAGGACTGCAGCGAGATACTGATACAGCTGGCGGCTGTCAAATCGGCCATCAACAACACCGGCAAGGTCATCTTAAAAGACCATCTGAACCACTGTATTGTTCACGCGGTCGAGGACGGCGACACAGAAATGATTGACGAGTTAACAAAGGCAATCGACAAATTCATGAAGTAGTCATAAAAAAACGATTTGAGAAATTCTCAAATCGTTTTTTGTTATATGACAAGCGCTTTATTCCGCACGGGCGGTGAGGGTCGCGAGCCAATCTGTCAGCAGCGGCTCCTCTTTGTCGACCGGTATCTCGTATTCGATCTGGAAGGTTTTATCGCTTTCATTTTCAAAGGAAAATTCCGCAATGAGGTAGGTGTTGTTGACATCATAGCTGCTTCGCTCTGCTTCAAGCACCTGCTGGGCGGCCTCCTCGGTATTGGCCTTACAGACAAACGTCACGGAGTATTCGCTTTCTGCTTGCTGGTAGCGGTCGGTTCCGTACGTCCGGTAATCGGCAGCGTCGGCTTTTGCCTGCGCCGCCACGGCGCTGTAAAACGGTTCCTGTTCGTCTTTACTCAGGTAAACTGTTTGATAGTCATTACCGGAATAGTCATCAACATAAGCGCGGTTGACGGTAAAATCCACGCCCTCGAGCTGTTCAAAGATCGTGATCGGGCGGTGTATGCCCTCCAGCTCATCGATCAGTGACATCACCTCCGGCTGATATTCGCTCAGCCAATAGGAGCGGTCGAGCGTGCGGCCGTCCTTCAGCTCATACGTAACCATCAGGCCATAAGTGTCAAGCAACTTCGTGTCACTATAGAACGGCAGCGGCTCAGGGTCCTCGGGTGTCTCCCCATCGCCAAGGTAATCCTGCAGCATCAGCCGGTGCAGCGCCTCTGCTTTTTGGATTTCCGCCCCGTCCGTGAGCGTTATATCGTAGCTGATATAGACGGTCATGCTTTCCACCTTATCCACCGGCGGAATATACTGCGTGGTGTAGTGTGCCAAGCCCAGCGTCCCGCCAATGCTGACCGCACAGCAAACAGCCCACAGCAAGAACGCACGCAGCTGAAAGACCTTGGCGCTTTTTTTCAAAATCATCCGCGCCGCAAAGAACAGCAGCAGTGAGAAAATACCATAGATCACTAACTGCACCACCTTGACGCCAACCGCAAACAGGGCACTGAGCAACGCCGTCATCGCGGCACCGCCGAGCACGCCGACCAGTACGCTGAGCACCGGCACCTCTGCCTTAAAGGGCACCATATCGCCGGCGCACTCCAGCGAACGCGCTTTGTAGAGCAGGTAAGCCACGGCGACCGCGACCGCTGCCAGGATCACTAAGATCAGCACCGCGCGATAATAGGCGTTGACGGATTCCTGCACGGTGGTATGGTAATTCGTCCAGGAGCTGCTGTAGCCAATGTCGGACTTACGGCTGAACAGGCACACTACGGGCGACAGGTATTCCAGCGCCGGCGCAGTATAATCCACACCGTAGATGCCGTAGCCAAAACGCTCTACCGCCAAGTTCAGCATACCGCTGGCAGCGCTGTACACAAAGCTCAAAATCAGGTAGATCACACCGCCGGCAAAGAGATTGGCGGCCAGCATCACCGCTAATACGCCGACAGCGTAATAGATCAACGATTCGCCAAAGATCGACACCAGCTGCAGCAGCACGAGGGCGCCTGCGTTCTGACTCACGCCGCCAATAATCGGCACCGCGATCAAAAAGCCGAGCAGCTGCGGCAGCACCAGCAGCAGATAGCCGGCGGCAAAATTCGTACAAAACAGCGCGCGTCTGCCGATCGGGAAGGCGTGCAGCGCATTACATTTATTCGGGGAATAAAGATAGGAAAACACCAACAGTGCCATCACACCGGCAAAGACAAAGGCAAAGCCGCTCGATACCGTGCTGTAGGGAGCAAAGTTATCCCAATCCAGCGGCGACAGCGGTAACTCGTATCCGTAGCTCAAAATCGCCACTGGAAAGAGTATGATCTCTGCAATCAACAGCGGCACAGCAAACGGTACAAAGCGCTTGATGTCTGACCAAAATACCGTTTTGCTAAATAAGCGTTTGCTTGATTTCATCGTCTACCTCCCCCATTTCATAAATAAAGATCTCCTCGAGCGTCATCGGCAGCTCCTCCATAAAGAGCGGCTGCAGCGTACGCAAGGTGTTTTTGACGGTCTCTTTGTCGCCGCTGACGATCAGCTCGTACACCCTGCCGGTGCGCCGTTCCTTCAATATATTCAGCCCAAGCCCGTCCAGCGCTGTCTCCTCGGCAAAGGAGAGCTGGAGCTTCGTCAGCTTTGTTTTCAGCTCATCCAGCGACGCCTCTAAAAAGATTTTGCCGCGGTTCATAATGCCGACTGTATCGCAAACATCCTCCAGCTCGCGCAGATTATGCGAGCTCACCAGCACGGTCGTGCCGCGTGCAGCGACCTCGTTCATCATCAGTCCCCACACCTGGTGGCGCATCATCGGGTCAAGGCCGTCCACCGGCTCATCCAGCACAAGGATATCCGGCTTACAGCACAGCGCAATCCAGAACGCCACCTGCTTTTTCATACCCTTAGAAAGGCGGCGCACGCTGGCCTTTGGCTGGATCGACGGAAAATACTGCGCGAGCGCGGCGAACATTTCCTCGTCAAAATCGGGATAAATTCCCTTGTAAAAATTTTTCAGGCTCTCCGTTGTGGCGTTATGAAAATAAAACACATCGTCAGAGATATAGACCATCCGCTTTTTGACGTCGTTGTTTTCAAACACCGGCGCGCCGTCCACGGTAATACTGCCCTCCGCCGCTTTATAGATACCGCACAGCGTGTTCATCAGCGTTGTCTTGCCGGCGCCGTTCGGACCGACCAGTCCGTAGACAGAGCCCTCCGACACGTGCATATCGACACCGTCCAGCGCGCGGAATTTGTCAAAGACCTTGACGACTCCCTTCATTTCAAGCATCGCCGTTTACCTCCTTTGCTATCTGATCCAGCGCCGCCTTCAGGCTGTCGGCGCTGACGCCGCCGTAAATGAGCTTGGCGGCAATTTGTTGAAAATCCTTCATCAACGGTTCCGTATCCGTATTGACAGCACTGACCGGCGCCACGAAGGCACCCTTGCCGGCGGCGATATAGATATATCCCTCGCTCTCCAGCTCACGGTAGGCGCGCTGAATCGTGTTAGGATTGATCGCCAGCTCCACCGCCAGCTCACGCACCGACGGCAGGCGCTCATCCTGCTGCAGGGCGTGCGTCATGATCAGCTTGATCACGCTTTCCTTGATCTGCTCATACAGCGGACGGGAATCGCGGTAATTGACCGTTATCATGCCGTTTCCTCCTTTCTAACTGTATTAACACAATTAGTACACCTATAGCATAGCATAACCGTCGCGCTTTGTCAAGCAAAAAATTCCGATTCACCAAAAATCGGTCAATCGGAATTTCTGCTAATATTAATTACCTATTATTGCTGTCGGCGCGTTATTCTGTCTTGCCCATGACCTCCAGCGGGTTCACGCTTTCGCCGTCCAGCTTTGTCTCCAGGTGAAGATGGAAGCCGTCTGCGCTCTCGACCGGCACCTTGCCGAGCGACCCGAGAATGTCACCGATCTCTACCGCGTCGCCCATCTTAACGCTGATCGTGTCCAGACCGCAGTAGCGCGCCACGAGCTGACCGCCGTGGTCGATCTCCACTACGCCGCCGTACAGGTTATCATAATAGATATTCATGATGACGCCGGCATTGATCGCACAGACGTTAGCGCCTTCGTCGCCCTTAAAATCCACGCCGGCGTGCGCACGGTAATCGCCCATCGTTTCGCTCTTGACCGGATTTTCACTGTAGCCCTTGACCACCGCTTCGCCCAGCGGATACTCATAATAGCTTTTATACGGCGTATTGCCCTCGCCCTGCGGCATACTGGTAGCGACGCTGTCGCTGCGCTCCGGTGCGGTGCTTTCCTCCGCTGCCTCGGTGGACGGCGGTGCCGCCGTGGTTTCGGTTACCGTCACGGCGTGCTGTGCCTCGGTGGCAACCTCCAGCGTCTGCGGCTCGTTCACGGTATCGTTCTGCGGCTGCGTATTCGTACCGAAATAGACCACCATTCCCAGCCCGATAATACAAAGACATACGATCGAAAACAGCGCTTTCGTGCTTTTACTGTTGTTCTTTTTATTCGTTTGATATCTGTCTGACATGATAAACACCTCGGCATTATTATTTGCCGAGGTGCTTTGTTTATGCATTTTGTAAAATTTTTAACGTGTTGCGCACGGTTTCCACCGCGTCCTCCTGCAGCATTTTAACGGAAATGCAGGGCTTTTTGCCGGCGGAGACGCTCGCTCTGCCGCGCATGGTCTGCTGCAGCGCCATCAGGTATTCCACCTTCATATCGTTGACGTAAAAATGAACGGCAGACGCATTGCTCTTGATCTCATAAATGCCGAGCGCCAGCGCGGTGTTGCGCAGCAGGGCAATCTCTACCAGCCCGTACACGGGTGCCGGCGGAATACCGAAGCGGTCTGTCAGCTCGTCGTAGACATCGTTCGCGTCAGCGTCGCTGCGGATATTCGCGATCGCCTTATACATAGCAAGGCGGGTGGCGGTAGAGGTGATATAGTCCTCGGGGATCGAAGCGTTGACCGGCAGATCGATCAGGCACTCCGGCTCGGCAGCGTCGATCGGTTTTTCGCCCTTCTCCTCCGCCACGGCTTCACCGAGCAGCTTCAGGTACATATCATAACCGACAGCCTCCAGATGGCCGTGCTGACGGTTCCCGAGCAGGGAGCCTGCGCCGCGGATCTCTAAATCGCGCATCGCAATTTTGAAGCCGGAGCCGAACTCGGTATATTCGCGGATCGCCTCGAGGCGCTTGGTGGCGATTTCTGACAGGGACTTACCGCGCGTAAAGGTAAAATAGGCATAGCCTCTGCGCGACGACCTGCCGACGCGGCCGCGGATCTGGTGCAGCTGCGCCAAGCCCATCCGGTCAGCATTTTCAATGATCAGCGTATTGACGTTCGGCACGTCCACACCGGTTTCAATAATCGTTGTGCAGACTAAAATATCAATTTCTCCCTGCGTGAGCTGCAGCCACACATCACCGAGCTGTTCCTCGGTCATACGCCCGTGCGCCACGCCGATACGCGCGTCCGGCAGCGCCTTTTTGATCATCACGGCAGCGTGGTCGATAGTGTCGATATTATTATGTAGGAAGTAGCATTGTCCGCCGCGCGCCAGCTCACGTTCCATCGCTTCGGTCAGCACGCCGAAGTCGTATTCCATCACATACGTCTGCACCGGCGTTCTGTCGCCCGGCGCTTCCTCCAGCAGCGACATATCGCGGATACCGCTCATCGCCATATTCAGCGTCCGCGGAATCGGGGTGGCGGAAAGAGTAAGCACGTCGACCCGTGGGAATTTTTCTTTGATTTTTTCCTTTTGCGCAACACCGAAGCGCTGTTCCTCATCCACGATCAGCAGGCCAAGATCCTTGAACTGAATATCGCGGCTGATGATACGGTGCGTACCGATCAGCAGATCTACTCTGCCCTGCGCCAGGTCATGCAGCACCTGCTTTTGCTTCGTGGGCGAAACAAAGCGCGACAGCATCTCAATACGGATCGGGTACGCCTCCATCCGCTTTTTCGCCGTGGCAAAGTGCTGCATCGCCAGCACGGTCGTCGGCACCAGAATGGCGCACTGCTTGCTGTCCCCGATACACTTGAACGCAGCGCGCAGCGCCACCTCGGTTTTGCCGAAGCCGACGTCGCCGCACAGCAGCCGGTCCATGGGCGACGGTTTTTCCATGTCGCCCTTGATTTCGTCGATACAGCGGAGCTGATCCTCTGTTTCCTCATATTCAAAGCGCAGCTCAAAATCGCGCTGCAGGTCGGTATCGTCTGAAAATGGGTAACCCTTGGTGGCCAGCCGCTTGGCATACAGCGCAATCAGCTCCTTGGCCATATCCTGTACGCTGGCCTTGACGCGGCTCTTGGTCTTTGCCCAGTCGCCGGAGCCGAGCCGGTTCACCTTCACGCGGCTGTCCTCCTGCGGACCGATATATTTTGATACTAAGTCGAGCTGCGTTACCGGTACATACAGCGTATCGCCCTTGGCGTAACCGATTTTAATATAGTCCTTGCGCACGCCCTGCATATCGAGGTTATGAATCCCTTCAAACACCCCGATTCCGTGCACGTTATGCACAATATAATCCCCGACGGCCAGCTCATCGAGCGACGACAGCGCGTCCTTTGAGGAAAAACGCTTGTGCTTTTTCTTGCTTTGACCGCCCCTGCCTTGGGTGATCAGCGCCAGCTTAATATCCGGCATACGGAAGCCGGAAACGGCGTTCCCCGTAATCACGCTGACCGCGCCGCTGCGGTATTCGGCAGGCCGTTTTTCAAAAAACAGCGCGTCAACGCCTTCATCCTTCAGGTCGTTCGCCAGCGCCTTGCCGGCACGTGCCGTACCGGTCATCAGCACCACGCTGTAATTTGTTTTCAGCAGGGGAAACAGCTCCTCCTTGAGCTGTGACAGCGTGCCGGAAAACGGGTTTGTCTCGTAGGCGGTAAAGCCTTCGAGCGCGCGCACCGGCGTATCAAAGCTGCCGCGCGGCAGTGAGTCAAGGTACACGGCCGCATACCGCTCATATTCTGCGCACAGCTCCTCAAAATGCAGCTGAAATTTATCAATACCCTGGCACAGAATCCCGTCGCCCAGCAGCCACTTCAGCTCCTCGTTCATCAGCTTTTCCTGCTGACGGCACTTATCCTTTACCTGCGCTGTTTCGCACACAAACAGCAATCCGTCCACATAATCAAACAGGCCGCGCGAGGTATAGGCAAGCGGCAGGTATTTGTCGCTGCAGCGCAGCGCGAGCCCCTGCTTGAGCCGATCGCTGTCACGGTAAAGCTTTTCGCGTGCCTTCGTCGCCTTGCCCTGCAAGCCGGCGGCAAGCGCGTCAATCTTTTTTGCCTGCTCCGCCTTAGAATTAAACAGCACCTCTGTGGAGGGAATAATATCCACGCTGTCCACCATCTCGGTACGGCGCTGGGTAGCAATGTCAAATCGGGCGATGGAATCCACCGTATCGCCCCACAGCTCCAGTCTCACCGGTGCGTCAGCACCGGGCGGATAAATATCCATCAGCCCGCCGCGCACGGCAAACTGCGCCGTGCCGTCCACCTCGTCAAAGCGGGTATAGCCGGCCTTCACCAATCGCTCGGCTACCTCCTCCAGCACAATATCGTCGCCGGTATGCAGCGTAAAGCTTCTGTCACGCAGCGCTTGCGGCGGCATGGTCAACTGTACCGCCGCGCCGGCAGAGGCCACGACCGCCGTATAGCTGCCGCGCACGATGTTGGCCAGCACGCCAAGCCGCAGCTGCTCATATTCACGGCTGATACCCTCTACCTCTAAGAAGGTAAATTCACGCTTGGGATACAGAAAAACGCCCTGCTGCAGGGCCGACAGATTTTCAAACATTCTGACTGCCGACGCCTCGTCGGGCATGATCACAAACGCCGTTTTATGCAGTTTTTCACAGAGCGCGTGAATTACCGCCGCCTTGCTCACACCGGCAAGACCCGTTGCGCCGACCGGCGCGTGCAGGCCTGCGACGCTACTGCTGAGACGTGCGAATTCACCGCTCCGCTCCATTAGCCTTGAAAAGCCGCTCATTACACTTTTCCTTCCGATTTGTTAAGAATTATAAAGGTTCATCGCCTTTTCCGTCTCGCCCTGCACCAACAGCTTCACCGCCTCAGCGGCGTTGGAAAGCGCCGGCGCCAGCGCCTTCTTTTCCTCCGCCGAAAAGCTACTGAGCACCCAGTCCTTCAGGTCATAATCGGGATGCGGCTTTTTGCCTACGCCGATCTTTACGCGCGGAAACGCCTCGCTGCCGAGGCAGGAAATAATGCTTTTAATACCGTTATGGCCGCCGGCACTGCCCTTGCGGCGGATTCTTGTCTTGCCGACATCGAGCGAAATATCATCGAAGAGGATAATGATCTTATCCTCGGGAATACCGTAATAATCGGCCGCCTCCAAAATGGCCTCACCGGACAGGTTCATCATCGTCTGCGGCTTCATCAGCAAGCAACGCTTACCGGCGATCATCCCGTCGGCGGTCAAGGCGTGGAACCGCAGCCTTTTCAACTCGATCCCCTCGTCCTTTAACAAACAGTCCAGCGCCATAAAGCCCACGTTGTGGCGCGTATCGGTATACCGGCTGCCCGGGTTGCCGAGACCGGCAACGATATATTCTATTTTCCCTTTGCGCATAAAATTAAACATCTTGCTCCTCCTCCGGTGCTACGGTGATTTTGATCTTATCGGCGCGCTTGCCGTCAACGGACATGACCTCTACCGTTAACTTGCCGTAGACAAAGCGGTCACCGACGGCAGGAATCTTATCGGTATGCTCCATGATCCAGCCGTTGACCGTGGTCACGTCGGTATCCTCCTCCGCCAAATCAAAGAACGCAAAAAAGCGGTCGAGCGAAGCCAGTGCGTCCACGGTATAGGTGTTTTCGCCGGTTTCTTCAATATCCAGCTGCACCTCGTCATGCTCGTCCCAGATCTCACCGACAAGCTCCTCTAAGATATCCTCCAGCGTGATAATACCCTCGGTACCGCCGAATTCATCCACGACCACCGCCAGGTGCGTCTTGTTCTTTTGCAGAATACGCATACATTTTGATATTTTGGTGTCCGGACTGATCGTAGGTACCGGCTTGAGCACCGTGCGCAGCGATTTTAAGCCGCGCTCCCTGGCCACCTCAAAATCACGGTGATGGATGACGCCGACGATATGGTCGATGTCCCCGATATACACCGGCAGACGGCTGTGATTGCTTTCGCGGAACACCTTTTCGATCTCGGACAGCTTTTCGTATTTTTCCACGGCGTCCACCTCAACGCGCGGCGTCAGAATATCGCTGACATACAGATCGTCAAACTCAATAGAGGAGCGGATCAGCTCGCTTTCATTTTCATCAATTTCGCCGCCGGTGTGCGCCTCGTCAACATACGTTTTGAGTTCTTCCTCGGTCACGGTATTCATCGCGTCCAGCCGGAACACCTTTGCCAGCAGCAGCCGCCAGCCGCGGAACAGCATATTCACGGGATAAAACAATATCACAAAAAATCGGACCGCCGGCGTGATGAGCAGCGCATAGCTCTCTGCCTTTTCCTTGGCGATCGTTTTGGGCGTTACCTCACCGAAAATCAGCACGATCACGGTCATCACTGCCGTGGACACCGTGGCGCCGAGGTCGCTGTTATCGCCCAGCAGGCCGGTAAAAAACAGCGTTGCCAGCGAGGTAGAGCCGATATTCACCAGGTTATTGCCGATCAAAATCGTGGACAGCACGATGTCGTAGTTATCCGCCAGCGACAGCGTTTTGTTGATTTTCTTCTCGTTTTTGCTTTCGGACATCGCCTTCAGCTTCACCTTATTCAACGAGGAAAAGGCCGTTTCCGCCGACGAAAAGAACGCCGAAAACAGCACCAGTATGATCATCGTTATCAGTATCGGGGTATTCATAACCGCTCCTTATATAAACGCCTTAAAGGGCATTCCAGCAGGAATGCCCCCTTAGCGATCGTTATATTACGCTTCTGTTTTTTCAAATTCAGAGAACTCTCTTTCCTCGTCAGGCTTCTCAAAGTTATACATATTTTCGTCCTTGACGTGCTTTTCGATATACTCGTCACGGTCGAACAGCTCGTCAGCCTTGACCTTCCATGCCTTCGCGGCGGCCACCGTCTTGTCAAACAGGGCGTTAGCGCTTTCCGGATGCTCCATCTCGGTGGAATAAGCGCCGGTTTCCGCCACCATTTTGGAGATCGCGCCCGGGTTATCCAGCACCGGACACGGCCGCAGCATATTGTTGGAGAAGGGCTGATTGCGCTTATAGGCCATGAACAGCGGGCTTTGCAGCGCCTCCAGCACCGATTTTTCTTTAATATTCACGTTAGAATAGTGAACGAACGCACACGGCTCACAGTCGCCGTTGGCATTGATGTGGAAATAGTGACGGCCGCCGGCAATACAGCCCTGAACATATTCGCCGTCATTCCAGAAATCCAATGCAAAAATAGCCTTCGTCTTGCGCCATTCGTGCATCTTTTTATACATCAGCGCACGCTGCTCCGGCGATACCATCAGCTCTGTCACCGCACCGTTGCCGGTTGGCATATAGGTAAAATACCACGCAAACATCACGCCCTGATCGATCAACCAGTCCGTGTATTCGTCAGAAGCCAGCAGCTCGGTATTCTTGCTGGTATAGCAAAGCGAAGCACCAAACGGAATACCGCGGTCCTTTAAGCGCTTCATCGCGGCGGTGCAGCGCTTAAACGTACCGTCGCCGCGGCGGAAGTCGTTCTCCTCCTCATAGCCCTCGATCGAAAAGGCCGGGAAGAAGTTGCCCACCTCACCGATCTCGTCAGCAAACGAATCGTCGATCAGCGTACCGTTCGTAAAGCTCATAAATACGCAATCCGGATTTTCACGGCACAGCCGCATCAGGTCAGCCCGACGCATCGTCGGCTCGCCGCCGGTATACAGGAACATATAGGTGCCCAGCTCCTTCGCCTGGCGGATGATCCGTGCCAGGTCGTCGTAAGAAAGCGAGCTTTCATGGCCGTATTCCGCCGCCCAGCAGCCCTTACACTTGAGGTTGCAGGCCGCCGTCGGATCCATCAAAATCGCCCACGGCACGTTGCAGCCGTATTTTTCGATCGCTGCCATACGAACGGAATAGCTGTTGATCGCTACGTTCATCGCCGCCGGAATAAACTTATTGAGTACATTTTCATTCGTATCGCAGATCAGGCGCTTTGCGAACAGATACCAGTTATTATTCGGATCGTCCAGCGCTTGATGCAAGCCGGCATACGAGCTGCGGTTCACCTTTTTCACGTCAGCCATTTCTATCAGGCTGAGGATCTTCGGTGCGTTTTTGTCAAAATCCTTGCGCGCATACTTCACCGCGTTTTTAACGGCAAAGGATACAGCAGACTCTTTGATAGACATAATATTTCCCTCTCAAATCAACCATCAAATATTGATATTTTCCTAATCCCTTAAAATATATAAAATATCAATAAGAAATATAATACTTGTACCCGTAAAAGTCAAGTAAAATTTTCAACCTGCGGAAAGCGAGGCTCTCCGCAGGATAAAAATCAGAACCGCAGCTGGAACTTCAGCCGATAGGTCTTATCTGTTTTATTCTTATATTTTTCATTGGTATGCGCGCCCCAGCTGTCGTAACCGCCGACGCCCTGCTGACGGGCAATACAGCGCACAACGGTCTTCGTCACCGGCGGCAGATCCTTTTGATGCCAGGTGTTTTCGATCTCCTTGGGCAGCCAGTGGCACACGTTGAGCTCCATCACCGGCTCCGCCACCAGGCTAAACGCTTTCTTTTCACCGATCAGGGTGGCATAGCGTACGCCGGTCCGGTTACCGCACTCCTGCGGCTTGAGATACGGCACCCAGGTATCGCTGACCGTCGTGTTATAGAAGCCGATCCTGGCAGCATTCGCGCGGTCAATGTAATTTTCCTCCGGACCGTTGCCGAGATAGGCCAAGCCTTCAAAGTCGGCCGGTAGCTCAAACAGCACGGATACCTCCGGAATTTCCGGCAGCGACGGATCGGGCACAAACTGCAGATCCACCTCAATTCCCTTAGAGGTGATCGTATAGATTACCACCGCCTTGGACTCCGGCTGGGTCTGTACCCTCGCGCCGCTCGTGACAATCACCTTTTTGCCGTCGTCTAAAATTTGATAACCCTCGATGCTCCAAAGCGTGTTGTTATAGATACCCGGGGTATCGCCGGCGTCGCGCCAGCAGCCGAGACGGGAACCGGCACGGTTGCCGCGGTCGTTATCCGTCAGCGCGCGCCAAAAGTTCAGGCGCATCGGTCCCTGCAGCAGCTCCTGACCGTCCACCTTCACCGACACCAGCTGGTTACGCTCCCGTCGCTCAAAGCGCACGTCAACATTATCTGACAGCACATGGATCGCGCCGTAGGTATCGGAAACAAGCAGCTCCTTTTCCTCCTCCAGCGCATCGTAGGTGTTTTCAAATTCGTTGATAACGAACTGCTCCTCCGCCACAACATGACCTGCTGCCGCCCACGGGGTATCCTCTTTTTCACGCAGCTCCAGATTCAGGTAATATTCGCTGCCGGTCACCTTGCCGAGCTCCAGATCAATCACGGCCTTTTCGCCGGGCGCCACGTCCAGGGTTTCAATGCCCTCGCGGAACACGCCCTTGTCGCTGCACTGACACCAGTACAGCTCATAGCGGCTCAGGTTAGTGAACAAGAATTTATTTTTGATCTCAATCTTGCCGCGCTCGGCGTCGATCGCTTTAAAGTCAACATTCTGATACAGCTTTTTGATCTCCGCCAGCTTCGGCGTCACCGTTCTGTCGCCAAACAGCAGGCCGTTACCGCAGAAATGGCCGTCGTGCGGACTTTCACCGAAGTCGCCGCCGTAGGCAAGATACTCCGTACCGTTTTCGTCCGTCGTCAGGATGCTCTGATCCACCCAGTCCCACACAAAGCCGCCCTGCAGGCAGGCATATTTATCCCACAGCGCCGTGTATTCGTCCGTTGAGCCGCAGGAATTGCCCATCGCGTGGGTGTATTCGCAGAGAATAAACGGCCGCGGATCTCTGCCGGTCAGCGCGTATTCCTCTAAGAAATCCGGCATGGCGTACATCTTAGACTGTACGTCGGACAGCTCGCGTTCGTTCGGATCACCGTCCAGCTCAAAATGCACAAAGCGCGAAGGGTCTGTCTCCTTGAGCCAGCGGTACATTTTTTTCACGTTTTCGCCGCCGTGGCTCTCATTGCCCATCGACCAGCAAACAACGCAGGCATGGTTTTTATCGCGGTGATACAGCGCCTTGATGCGCTCCATGCACGCCTTTTCCCATTCCGGACGGGAGCCGGGCAGGGCCGGACAACCGATGATCGTGGACCAATAGGTGCCGTGGGTTTCCATATTATTTTCATCGATCACATACAGACCGTATTCGTCGCACAGCTCATACCAACGCGGACAGTTCGGATAGTGAGAGGTACGCACGGCATTGATATTGTTCGCCTTCATCAGCATAATATCCTGCAGCATGGTCTCCTCGCTGACAAAGTGGCCGGTACGGCAGTCAAATTCATGGCGGTTCGTGCCTTTAAATACAACGCGTTTGCCGTTGATACGGATAATACCGTCCTTGATCTCTACCCGACGGAAGCCCGTCTTTTGGGATATGTATTCGATCGGCGTGCCGTTGTTCTTTAAGGTGAGCACAACGGTATACAGCGTCGGCTGCTCAGCACTCCACGGACGCACGTTGGTCACAATCGCCTTCAGCTTCGTGATATGCTCCTCGCTGGCATACTGAGAATCCAACGCGACAACCGCGCCGTCGCTGTCCAGTACGCTCATATCGACGCTGAGTCCCTCATAAGCGCCGTTCGTTTTAACGGTGACCTCCAGGTAACCGTCCTCCAGCGCAGCGTCCGGCTCCGCATGGATCTCAAAGTCGCGGATATACTCCTTTTCGGTAGTATAAAGATAAACATCGCGGAAAATGCCGCTCAGGCGCCACATATCCTGACATTCCAGCCAGCTGGCCGTACACCAGCGGTACACCTCTACGCCAATGACATTCGAGCCCTCCACCAGGTAACGGGAAATGTCAAATTCCGCACGGTTAAAGCTGGATTCGCTGTAGCCGATCCGTTCGCCGTTCACATAGAGATAGAAGGCTGACTCCACGCCCTCAAAGCAAAGCACCACGCGCTTAGAAAGCACGGTCTTATTCACGTGAAAGCGCTTGAGATAACAGCCGACCGGGTTATGCTTTGTCGGCGCGTTCGGCGGACAGATGTCCTCTGTCCCCTCCCACGGATAGCGCACGTTGCAGTATTGATTCTGATCATAGCCCTGCATCTGCCAGGAGCACGGGATGATCACACTGTCCCAGTTGTGCGCGTCGTACAGCGGCTGCGCAAAATCCGTCGGCCGGTAAGCATAGTTTTTATACAGCTTAAAGCGCCACTTTCCGTTGAGCAGCTTCACGCGCGAGGACGCATAACGGTCAGCCGTCACGGCCTCCTCATAGTCGCCGTAGGGCATCAGCGTGGCGTGCTGCGGCAGCTTGTTAACAGCCACGATCTCGGGGTTCGACTGCCATTCGGTATAACCGTCAATAAAATTTCTTTCCATAGTCATCTCCTGTTGTATTGCCTGTTCCCTTCTGCAACCATCCGCTACAGCCTTTTACTTCCGTATTCCGAGAACGGATACGGCTATCTCCGGTGGAAGGTTCCCTCGTGGAAGCCCTCCTTGGTGATCACGGTTTTTACGGAAAGGAACAATATTTTGATATCCAGCCAAAAGCTCCAGTTGTCGCAGTATTCCTTATCCAGCTTCATTTTGCGCATCAACGAAACGCTGTCGCGCCCGTTGATCTGCGCCCAGCCGGTCAGCCCGGGGCGAAAGCGGTAAACGCCGTATTCCAGCCGCAGCCGGTGCGCGCGCATCTCGCTGGTAATCAGCGGTCGCGGACCGACAAAGCTCATATCGCCCTTCAGAATATTCCACAGTTGCGGCAGCTCGTCCAAGCTGGTCTTACGCAGGAATTTGCCCGGCGCGGTGATATACTGCTCCGGATTTTGCAGCTCCGCCGTCGCACAGTTCGGCGCATTGTTTTTCATCGTCTGGAACTTATAGATCCTGAACGGCTTCCCGCGGCGGCCGCGGCGCTCGTGCGAAAAGAACACGCGGCTGTTCGGCGTCACGAGCAGCACCAGACAGATCGCCAAAAACAGCGGCGACAGCAGTATCAGCCCCAGCAGGGAAAACACAATGTCAAACAGTCGCTTCCACTTAGTGGCGCCGAAATACTTTTTTAGAAATCGTTTCATATTCAACCCTATTTATCACAAAGATTTTAAACAAGATATTCAACATAAAGTGGTTCAGTCTACCGCATTATACCATATACTGCAACAAAAAGCAATTTTTTTATTAAATTTCATATAAAGGTTGAAAATTTTGGCAAATATCTATATAATTAAAGGGATCATGCGAAGGTTTTGCCTTTGCTTATGAAAGGAACCGAACATGCACAATTATTTAAAAAGAGGAATCAGCCTTTTTCTGTGTTTGGCCATGGTGTTTGCGCTGTCCGCCTGCTCGGGGAGCACACTGACGGAAGCCAATATCACCAAAACCGTGGAGCTGGTGGAAAAAGCCCTGCGGGATTTTGACAAGGAAACGCTGCAAAAATATGTCAACAGCAAAACGCTGGACTATATTATCAAGTTTGCCGGCTCGAAGGAGCAATTTGACACGATCGGCAAGCTGCTGTTTGAAAAGCTGGAGCTGAACGTCAAGTCGGTTGACCTTGACAACAGCACGGTAACGCTCGAGGTGCTGAACCTTGATATGCACCTTGTAGGCGAACGCTACGCCAAGGTGATTCAGGTACGCAGCCACGGCAAGGCAACGGAAATGCTGTCGCTGCTGTCGGACGACGATTTCTTAGATCTTTCCGTGCGGTCGCTCACCGCGCAGATCAGTCAGGCCACGGTGCCAGACAATCCCACGGAGGTCACGGTAAGGGTACAGACAAGCGGTAAAAATCTGGTGCTGGTGCTGGACGAGGCGGCAGAGGACGCCGTGTCCGGCGGCGTACTGACCGCCGTCACGAACGTCTTTTCTCCCACCGATGACAGCGAGGAGGAAACGACAGCCGCTAACTAATCATTAAGAATTATTTTATATTATTAGAACAAATTGACAAATTATTTTATCTATGATAGAATATCAAAGTTAAATTTACCAATGAGGTGGAAATAAATGGCTAACAAATTTGTAACTGCTATCTTCGGAGATTACTCCAAGAAGGAAGTAAAAAGACTCAGCAAAACAGTTGATAAGATCAACGAGCTTGCCGACAAGTACGGCAAGATGGACGACAAGGAGCTGGCCTCTCAGACAGAGCTCCTCAAGGGCAGACTGGCTGACGGCGAAACGCTGGACGACATTCTCCCCGACGCCTTCGCCGTATGCCGCGAGGCTGCTGACCGTGTGATCGGCCTGCGTCACTTTGACGTACAGCTGATCGGCGGTATCGTGCTCCATCAGGGCCGTATCGCTGAAATGAAAACCGGTGAAGGTAAAACCCTCGTAGCGACCCTGCCGGCTTATCTGAACGCACTGACGGGCAACGGCGTGCATATCGTTACCGTTAACGACTATCTGGCAAAGCGTGACTCCGAGTGGATGGGTAAGGTATACCGCTTTCTCGGTCTTTCCGTCGGCCTGATTATTCATGAAAAGAACAACGCAGAGCGCCAAGAGGCTTATAACTGCGACATCACCTACGGTACCAATAACGAGATGGGCTTCGACTATCTGCGTGATAACATGGTGCAGTATAAAGAGCAGAAGGTACAGCGCGGCCACATATTCGCCATCGTCGACGAGGTTGACTCGATCCTGATCGACGAGGCAAGAACACCGTTGATTATCAGCGGTAAGGGCGAGGCCTCTACCGACCTGTACCGTCAGGCGAACCAGTTTGCCGAATCCCTGACCATGGTCAAGGTTGCCAAGACGGATGACAAGGAAGACGCCGAGGATAATTACGAGGGCGATTACCTTGTTGATGAGAAGGCCAAGACGGCCACCCTGCTGCAGAGCGGTGTTGAAAAGGCAGAGGCCTTCTTCCACATTGAAAATCTGCAGGATATTGAGCACACCACCCTGCGTCATCATATCGACCAGGCGATCAAGGCGCACGGCGTCATGACCAGAGATATCGACTACGTTGTGAAGGACGGTCAGGTTAAGATCGTTGACGAATTCACCGGCCGTATCATGGAAGGCCGTCGTTACAACGAGGGTCTGCATCAGGCGCTGGAGGCAAAGGAAGGCGTTAAGGTGGAGCACGAGAGCAAGACGCTCGCTACCATCACCTTCCAGAACTACTTCCGTCTGTACAAGAAGCTGTCCGGTATGACCGGTACCGCCGCAACGGAAGCGCGCGAATTTGATGAGATCTATAAGCTCGATGTTGTCGAGATCCCGACCAACAAGCCGATGATCCGTGACGACAAGCCGGATGTGATTTTTGCTACCGAGAAGGGCAAGTTCAACGCCGTGATCAAGCAGATCAAGGAATGTCATGAAAAAGGTCAGCCGGTACTGGTCGGCACGATCAGCATTGAGAAGAGCGAATACCTCTCCCGTCTGCTGAAGAAGGAAGGTATTGCGCACAACGTACTCAACGCAAAGAACCATGAAAAGGAAGCTGCGATCATCGCGCAGGCCGGTAAGTACGGCGCCGTTACCATTTCTACGAACATGGCCGGCCGTGGTACCGATATTATGCTCGGCGGTAACGCTGAATTCCTGGCCAAGGCACAGATGAAGAAGATGAAGTTCCAGAATTACGAGATCAACGAGGCCACCGGCTTTGGCGACACCGACGACGCAAGAATTTTGGAAGCCAGACAAACCTTCATCGACCTGGAAAAGAAGTACAGAGAAGAAATCAAGGAAGAGGCTGACAAGGTACGCGAGGCAGGCGGTTTGTTTATCCTCGGTACCGAGCGTCACGACGCTAGACGTATCGATAACCAGCTGCGCGGCCGTTCCGGCCGTCAGGGCGACCCGGGCGCCAGCCAGTTCTACCTCTCCTGTGAAGACGATCTGATGCGTCTCTTCGGCGGCGACAGAATGCAGGCCATGATGACCCGCTTCAACCAGGACGAGGATGAGCCGATCGTCTCCAAGTTCATCTCCAAGACCGTGGAATCCTCCCAGAAGAAGGTCGAGGGACGGAACTTTGAAATCAGAAAGAACACCCTTAACTACGATGACGTTATGAACCGCCAGAGAGAGCTGATCTACAAGCAGCGTGATCAGGTACTGGACGGCATCGACCTTTCCGAAACCATTAAGAAGATGGTTGACAGAAACATTGAGGAAACGGTTGCCAATTACTTCTCCGGCGACTCTAAGGAAGATTGGAACGTAGAAGGTCTGAAAGAGAAGTACAAGAGCTGGGGCATCGCCACCGACGATGACTTTGAGGATACAGACGACCTGACGATCGAGGATACCACCGAGCTGTTACAGGACAGAGCCGCCAAGATCCTCGAGAAGAAGGAGGAAATCCTCGGCACAGATATGTTCCAGGATCTGGAAAGAATGATCCTGCTGCGCAACGTAGACACCTACTGGATGGATCATATCGACGCGATGGACGATCTCAAGAAGGGTATCCACCTGCGCTCCTACGCACAGCGTGATCCGGTTGTCGCGTACCGTATGGAATCCTACGATATGTTCGACGAAATGACGGCCGCTATCCGTGAAGATACCGCAAAGGACATCCTGATCCTGATGCCGCGTCACAGAACGGACGTACAGAGAAAGGCTGTTGCCCGCGTTACCTCCACCTCCGCAGAGGAAACCGAAACCAATGCGAAGCAGGTTACCGTCCGCAAGGAAAAGAAAATCGGCCCGAACGAGCTTTGCCCGTGCGGCAGCGGCAAGAAGTATAAGAAGTGCCACGGCGCTCCCGGCTGCACAACGCCGATCGATCAGCCTATTGAGGACTAATCAATCAAACAGGCATAACAAGAGGCTATCTCCCAGCGAGATAGCCTCTTTGAGACTTTCGAAAAAGCGCATAACCACGCCGGGTTCTTGAAGGTGCTAGGTAAATGCTCGTAAGACCAAACGACAAACAAATTTATATTACACAACGATCCAACTATTTTAAAAGCCTTGCAAGCATCGAGCTTGCAAGGCTTTTGGCGTTTTCCGTCTTTTGCTCGGGGGCGGTACCAATGTACAGCTCCCGCTCGCAAAAAACGAAATTCTGCATCTTTTTCAAAAGTCTCCTAGGTGTGTTTATCAATCCGTTAAACCTTTCAATACCGTCACAGCTCACTTGCTCTTGGTGCGGTAACGCATGACAAACCAAAGGATCACAATGATCTGGAACACGGCGCAGATGATGATCAGGTACAGCACCTTCGCAATTGGGAAGGTCAGTAGCACTGACACGAACACGCCCCAAATAATGCCGCTGACGCTGACGCACCGCGCCAACAGGTCAAACCACAGCGTACTGAACACCGTGGCAATAATAAACGAAACCGGAATGGCATAGATGAAGGAAAGCCACTCCTTCGGCAGTGTCGGCACCAACACCTTCAGCAGAAAGAATACCACAGAGGCAGTCAGCCACGCGAGCCCGACGGAAAGCACCGGCACAAACCGTCTGCGTTCCTTCGTTTTATCCGCCTTCACCGGATCGCTTTCGCTGATCAGGTCGTTCACAGTAACGCCGAAATAATCGGCTATTTTATACAGCACATACGCGTCCGGCAGGCCGTCGCCGCGCTCCCACTTGGACACGGATTTATCAGAATAACTCAATACCTCCGCCAGCTGTCCCTGGGTCAGTCCTGCCTTTTTACGGTAATAGGCGATCTTCCCTGCGACGGTGTTTTTAAATTCCTGTTCGTTCATTTTACACCTCAAAAACCGCGAGATTTAGCCATTCCTACTCACAGTAGAATGGCTTTTTCGCTTAGTAGAGTCCTGTTTTTTACAGTAGGTTGAAGCTCATTCGGTAACATTATATAATCAAACCGAAAAAAACACAAGGGGTGATTTGATGTCAAGAACGAAGCTGGACGATCGGCAGCTGCCGAACTACACGAGGGGCGAGGAGATCGCCAATATGACAACGCATATCGTAGGCGGTGCCTTCGGCGTCGTTGCGCTGGTGCTGTGTATTGTCTTTTCATTAATAAAACATAATTATTGGGGCTTTGCCGGCGGACTGGTATACGGTATCATGATGATCTATCTTTATACGATTTCCAGTATTTATCACGGGCTGATCCCCGAACGGCCGAAAAAGGTGTTTCAGGTGCTGGATCATTGCTCAATCTTTGCGATGATCCTCGGCTCTTATGTACCGATCCTGCTGACCGGTGTGCGCGAGCAAAATTTCGTGATATTTATTATCGTAGCGGTTTTAGTCGTGGCCGGCTGCGCGGTATGTGTTCCCCTGACAGCTATTGATCTGAAAAAATATGCAGCCGTCTCCATGACCGGTTACTTTGTGATCGGCTGGGCAGCGCTGCTGATGCTGTACCCGCTGTATAAGGCTTACGGGATCGAAATGGTGGCGTGGCTGGTAGCTGGCGGCGCCGCCTATACGCTGGGCATTATCTTTTATGCCAAGGGTCGGAAAAAGCGCTACTACCACAGTATTTTTCACCTGTTTATCCTGCTGGGCAGCGCACTGCAGTTTGTGGCGATCTTTAAATTCTGCATTCTCGGCAGCTTTACGCCGGTCTTTTTCGGCGCATAAGGCGCAATTATATTTTTATTACTATATTAATTACTATTTAAATGTGGTAATAATGAACAACAATCTATCATTGAACCGTCGCGTAATTGTTCATGAAATAGAAAATGTTTAAAATTCGGTAACGATTTAAAATAATTGTTGAAATTTGTTTTCTGTTTTATTATTATATTCGTGTGATTGAAATTTTCTATTTTTGGCGGTGAGTGCGATGGATCTCCTCAAACAGAAAATCCTCAACGAGGGCGAAGTTTACGAAGGTAATATCTTAAAAGTAGACTGTTTTCTGAACCACCAGATAGATTGCGTGTTTTTGCGCGAAATCGCGAAAGAATTTCATAGGCTTTTTAAGGATGAGGGCGTCAACAAGGTTCTGACAATCGAAGCATCGGGTATCGCAATCGGTGCAATGGTTGCCGAAGAGTTTGAATGCCCTTTAGTTTTTGCCAAAAAAAGCAAGACAAAAAACATTGCGCCGGATGTATACAGCGCTGCGGTGGACTCCTATACGCACGGAACGACCTCGAACGTGATGGTCTCTAAGCGTTTTCTGAATGAAGGGGATCGGGTGCTGATCATCGATGACTTTTTGGCGCTCGGTAATGCGCTCAAGGGGCTGATCGATATTGTTCATCAGAGCGGCGCCTCCCTCGCCGGCTGCGGCACCGTCATTGAAAAGGGCTATCAGCACGGCGGCGACGAGCTGCGCGCGCAGGGCATTAAGGTAGAAAGCCTGGCCATCGTGGAAAGCATGAGCCACGAAACGGGCGAGGTCACCTTCAGGGACTAGGTTATCACGGCAACCGCCGTATAATATAAACCATTCAATAAATTTATGGAGGGAAAACAAATGAAAAACATCAAAAAAATCATTGCTGTTCTCCTCGCAGTTGTGCTGGCAGCAGTTGCTTTTGCAGCTTGCTCTAAGAATGCAGCTAACAACGGCGAGGAAGCCGAAAGCAACAGCGCACAGGCAGCTGCTTCTGACGTCAAGGTTGGTTTCATCTTCTTACACGATGAAAACTCCACCTACGACCTCAACTTCATCAACGCTGCTAAGGAAGCTTGCGAAGAGCTTGGCGTTGAGTACATCCTCAAGACCAACATTCCTGAGGGCAACGAGTGCTACGAAGCTGCAGCAGAGCTGGTTGACGAAGGCTGCAACATCGTATTTGCTGACTCCTTCGGTCATGAGGACTTCATGATTCAGGCAGCTAAGGAATTCCCGGACGTTGAATTCTGCCACGCTACCGGTACAAAGGCTCACACTGAGAACCTTGCTAACTATCACAATGCGTTCGCTTCTATCTACGAAGGCAGATACCTTGCCGGTATCGCCGCTGGCTTAAAGCTCAACGAGATCAAGGAAGCCGGCCAGCTGAAGGGCGACGTTCCGAAGATGGGTTATGTAGGCGCTTACACCTACGCTGAGGTTATCTCCGGTTACACTTCCTTCTATCTTGGCGCAAAGAGCGTATGCTCTGACGTAGTGATGGACGTTCGTTTCACCGGTTCTTGGTATGACGAGACCGCCGAGAAGGAAGCTGCTCAGGCGCTGATCGACAGCGGTTGCGATCTGATTTCTCAGCACGCAGACTCCATGGGCGCTCCGACCGCTTGCGAAGCGGCAGGTATCCCTGACGTTTCTTACAACGGCTCCACCGTTGAGGCTTGCCCGAACACCTTTATCGTATCTTCCAGAATCAACTGGGCTCCGTACTTCAAGTACATCATCGGTTGCGTAAGCGAAGGCAAAGCGATCGACGCTGACTGGACCGGCACCATCGCTACCGGTTCTGTTGAACTGACTGCTGTTAACGAGAAGGCTGCTGCTGCAGGTACGCAGGAGAAGATCGACGAAGCAAAGGCTCAGCTTGAGGCTGGTACGCTGCACGTATTCGACACCGCTACCTTCACCGTAGGCGGCGCTCCGCTGGATACCTACATGGCTGACGTTGACACTGACGAAGCTTTCACACCGGACACCGAGGCGATCAAGGACGGTTACTTTGACGAGTCCGCTTCCCGTTCCGCTCCGTACTTCGATGTACAGATCGACGGTATCACGCTTCTTAACGAGGCATTCTAAGGCTAAGTCTTAGCGAATTCATAAACACTGACGCCGTGGCCGTGTTTTCGCGGCCACGGTTTTGACTTTAACTGCACACCCTTATGTAACGGAGGTATATCATGAGCGAAAATATAGCACTCGAATTAAAAGGTATTACCAAAGCCTTCGGAAAAAAAGTAGTTGCCAATAAGAACGTTGACCTGACGGTTTATAAAGGGGAGATTTTGGCCATTCTCGGTGAGAACGGCAGCGGCAAAACCACCCTGATGAACATGGTGTCAGGCATCTATTTCCCGGACGAGGGAAAAATTTATGTGGACGGCGAGGAGGCCGTGATCGGCTCTCCCAAGGACGCTTTCCGTTATAAAATCGGCATGATCCACCAGCATTTTAAACTGGTCGACATTTTCTCAGCGGCAGAAAATATTGTCCTTGGCATTGACGACGGACAAAAGTTCAACCTCAAAGAGGCGAAAAAAAGAATACAACAAATCACGGACCAATACGGCTTTATCATTGACCTGGACAAAAAGGTTTACGAAATGTCTGTTTCCGAAAAGCAGACGGTTGAAATCGTCAAGGTGCTTTACCGCGGCGCCGATATTCTGATTCTGGACGAGCCTACCGCCGTATTGACCCCACAGGAAACCAGAAAATTATTCGATGTCCTGCGCAACATGAAGCAAGACAATAAATCGATTATTATAATTACCCACAAGCTCCACGAGGTGCTCGAAATTTCTGACCGCGTCAGCATTTTGCGCAAGGGCGAGCACGTGGGTACTGTCCTCACCGCAGAGGCAACCGAGCAGTCCCTCACCGACGCCATGGTAGGCGAAAAGGTTTCGCTGAACATCGAGCGTACCGCGCCGGTCGATCCGGAGGTGCGCCTGGTCGTCAAGCGGCTGAATGTCAAGAACCGCGACGGCTCTGACGCGCTGACCAACATGAACTTCAAGGTCAACAGCGGCGAGATCTTTGGCATCGCCGGCATTTCCGGTTCCGGCCAAAAGGAGCTGCTGGAGGCGATCGCCGGTCTGCAAAAGTGCGAAAAAGGCTCCAGCATCCTGTTCACCGACCATGACGACGTGGAGCAGCAGCTGGTGGGCAAAACACCGCGCGAGATCCGCAAGCTCGGCGTAGCCATGTCCTTTGTACCGGAGGACCGACTGGGTATGGGTCTTGTCGGCAATATGGACATTACGGACAACATGATGTTGCGTTCCTACAAGAGCGGCAAAAGCGAATTTTTGGACAGAAAGAAGCCCAAAAAGCTGGCTGAAGACATTATTGAGGAATTAGAGGTCGTCACCCCCGGTACCAGTACACCGGTACGCCGTCTTTCCGGCGGTAATGTACAAAAGGTGCTGGTCGGCAGAGAGATCGCCCTGGAGCCGCGCCTGCTGATGGTGGCTTATCCGGTCAGAGGTCTGGACATCAACTCCTCCTACACCATTTATAACCTGCTCAACGAACAAAAGGAAAAGGGCGTCGCTATCATCTTTGTTGGTGAGGACTTGGACGTTTTGATTGAGCTGTGCGATAAAATCATGGTCATCAATTCCGGCCATATTACCGGTATTGTTGACGGCAGAACCGCTAAAAAAGACGAGCTTGGTCTGTTAATGACCAAGAGCATTGATACAGAGGAGGTGTCAAGGGATGAGCACTAAAACCGAAAAGAAGCACGAACCGCGGTTTCATATCGTCAAGCGTGAAGGCATCCCTACACTACAGGCAACGCTTTACCGGCTTGGCGCAGTGGTGGCCGCTCTGATCGTTTGCGCCATCGTTACGATGGCGCTCACCGGTGAAAATCCGCTGCGTGTTTACGGTACCATGATTCAGGGTGCTTTTGGCACCGTGCGTAAGTTCTGGAACCTGCTGCAATCGCTCGCGATGCTGCTTTGCGTTTCGCTGGCCGTTACACCGGCGTTTAAAATGCGCTTTTGGAATATCGGCGCAGAGGGCCAAGTGCTGGTCGGCGGCTTAGCCTCCGCAGCTTGCATGATTTTATTTGGCAACAGCCTTCCGAACGGCGTACTGCTGCTCACGATGCTGCTGGCCAGTATGCTGGCAGGCGCGATTTGGGCCGTGATCCCGGCCGTGTTTAAAGCAACGCTGAACACCAACGAAACGCTGTTTACCCTGATGATGAACTATGTCGGCATCCAGCTGGTTGCCTACTTTGCAAGAGTGTGGGAAAACCCAAAGGGCTCCGGCACGATCGGCATCATCAACGCCGCCACGGAAAAGGGCTGGCTACCGGCGATCGGCGGCCAGAAATACCTGCTGAACATCCTGATCGTGCTGGCGCTGACGATCTTCATGTATGTCTATCTGAAATATAGCAAGCACGGCTATGAGATCGCGGTGGTCGGTGAGTCACAGAACACCGCCAGGTATATCGGCATCAACGTCAAGAAGGTCATTATCCGAACCATGCTCTTCTCCGGCGCCGTATGCGGCATCGCCGGTCTGCTGCTGGTAGGCGGCACCAGTCATACCATTACGACGGAAACCGCCGGCGGCAGAGGCTTTACCGCTATCATGGTTTCCTGGCTGGCAAAATTCAATCCGCTGATGATGATCCTGACTGCCTTCCTGCTCTCCTTCCTGGAGGCCGGCGCACAGCAGATCGCTACCGATTTTGGCTTGAACAAAAGCTTTTCGGATATTCTGACCGGTATCATTCTGTTCTTTATTATCGGCAGTGAATTCTTCATTAATTACCAGATCAAGCTGAACAAATCACACGGGGAGGTTGAGTAATATGGCATTTTTAAGCACACTTGTTTCGTTTTTCCCCCGCGCCGTTATGCAGGGCGTGCCGATTTTATACGGCGCCACCGGAGAGATCCTGACCGAAAAATCCGGTAACCTGAACCTCGGTATCCCCGGTATCATGTACATGGGCGGCATCAGCGGCGTCATCGGCGCCTTCCTGTATGAAAATGCTGTCGGTGCCGGCAATGCGCTGCATCCGTTTTGGGCACTGTTTATTCCGCTGATCTGTACGATCATCGGCTCGCTGATCGCCGGTCTGATCTACTGCTTCCTGACCGTATCGCTCAGAGCTAACCAAAACGTAACCGGTCTGGCGCTGACGACCTTCGGCGTCGGCTTCGGTAACTTCTTCGGCGCCTCCCTGATCAAGCTGGTAGACAGCGACGTTCCGTCTGTCGCCCTTTCCAGAACCAGCGCCTTCTTTTCCAAAAAGCTGCCGATTGCTGAGACAACCGGCGTATTCGGCAAGCTGTTTCTGTCCTACGGCTTCTTGGCTTATTTCGCCATTATCGTTGCGATTGTTGCAGCCTATTTCCTGAGCCGCACACGCGGCGGGCTGCACCTGCGCGCCGTCGGTGAAAATCCGGCCACCGCAGACGCTGCCGGCATTAATGTTAACCGTTCAAAGTACCTGGCCACCTGTATTGGCTCTGTGATTGCCGGCCTCGGCGGTCTGTACTACGTCATGGACTATGCGAACGGCGTTTGGTCTAATGAGGGCTTTGGCGACAGAGGCTGGCTCGCGATCGCACTGGTAATCTTTGCGATTTGGCGGCCGAACCTCGGCATTTTTGCCTCCGTCATTTTCGGTGGACTGTATATTGTACATCTCTTTACCCCAGGCCTTTCGCTGAAGGCACAGGAGCTGTTCAAAATGCTGCCGTACGTCGTAACAATCATTGTACTTGTCTTCGTTTCGGCAAGAAAGAAGAAGGAAAATCAGCCGCCGGCTTCGCTGGGACTGTCCTATTTCAGAGAAGATAGATAATGCAAAGCATCAAGGGCGGCGCGTCCGCCCTTCTGTTATTCCACAGGTTTGAGGTTTATTATGGCTAATATCAACATTCATGAGGACGTGGAACGCATCCTCGTCACGGAAGAAGAATTAAGAGAAATCAACCGCCGTCTCGGTAAAAAGATCACCGAAGATTATAAGGATAAAAAGCTGTTCATCGTCGGTATTCTGAAAGGCTCGATCTATTTCATGACTGATTTGACGCGCAATATCGACCTGCCGCTGGAAATCGACTTTCTCGGCGTATCCAGCTACGGCAGCAGTACCCGTACCTCCGGTCAGGTCAAGATCATCAAGGACCTTGACAAGTCCATCGCCGGCTATGACGTGCTTTTGATCGAGGATATTCTCGACACCGGCAGAACGCTGTCCTACGTCAGCAATATGCTGCAGTCACGCGGCGCCAATTCGATCGCCGTCTGCACCCTGCTGGATAAGCCGGAGCGCCGTGCGCCGGACGTAACGCTCGTGCCGGAATACGTCGGCTGCGACGTACCGAATGCGTTTGTGATCGGTTACGGACTTGACTATGACCAAAAATACCGCAACCTGCCCTACATCGGCGTAATCAAGGAGAGCGCCATCAAGCCGGAGGACCGTGATTAATCTTGAAGAAGATCAAATTTCCGCGTGAGCTGAGCTTTGTGCTGGCGATGCTGGTCATGCCCTTTGCGATCGCGCTGATGACGAAGGCGAATCTTGGCCTGTCCATGATCGCAGCGCCAACCTATATTATCAGCGAAAAGGTCCCCTTTTTGACCTACGGCCAGACAGAATATATTTTTCAGGCGCTGGTGCTGGTCGTGATGTGCCTGACGGTCAGCAAGTTCCGTTTGACGTATCTGACCTCCTTTCTGACCGCCATCCTCTACGGCAGCATCCTCGACCTTTTTATTTGGCTGCTGTCGCCTGTCAGCATGGACGCACTGTGGCAACGGATCATTGCGTTTCTGTGCGGTATGCTGTTGACCTCGCTGGGCGTGGCGCTGTTTATGAACACCTACCTGGCGCCGTGCGCTTATGACTATTTTGTACGCACCGTGGTACAGGAAAAACAGCTCGATCTGCGCAGGTTTAAACTCGGCTTTGATGCTGTATTTCTGCTGATCAGTACCGCGCTGACCCTGCTGTTATTCCGCCGCTTCATCGGCATCACCTGGGGTACGCTGGTGATCGTCGTGTGTAACGGCAATATCATTGCTTTCCTCAACAAGCAGATGAACCGGCACTTTGAATTTTTCGACCTGTTCCCAAAGCTCTCAAAGCATTTTTGAAAAACCGCCGCAACCGGCTGAGTGCCGCGCGGCGGCCTTCTCTTTTAATTCATTTTGATATTTATCAAAATAGTTATTGACTTTTTACTGTGATTGATATACAATTACATCAAACCGTATAAGGAGGAATTCATGATGACAAAAATCGAAAAAGCAACGGCTTTCCTGGATGAAAAGCTGGCCGCCTCAAAAGAGACGGAGGAACGCCTGCGTGCAGAGGGCAGAGAGGACGAAGCGGTACTGGAAAAGATCAGCGGCAATATCTACGGTATTTTCAGAACCGTGCTGCTGACAGCCAAAAAGGCGAAGCACACCGAGGAAGACCAGCTCACCTTTATTAAGAGCAACCTGTCGAACATTCCGCGTGGCTGGAAGATCGCGCTGGAACAGGCGCAAAAGGCCGGCGACGCCGTCAGAGAAAAGCACGAGCAAGTCAAGCTGGAAGCACTGACCGCGATCGAAAAGCGTTTTGCGGAGATCTGGGAGGACAACCATGACTGAAATGGAGGCCATCGCGCTGTTTAAATGCCTGGCAGACCGTTCGCGGCTGCAGATCGTCAAATCACTGGCACGCGAGGATACGTATGTAGAGCTGTTGGCGGAGCGGCTGGGGCTCACGCCTTCCACCGTTTCCTTCCATCTGAAAAAGCTGGCGCAGCTCGGTGCTGTTACCGCCTACAAAGCGCAGTATTATACGATGTATTCCCTTTGCAGCGACATCTTCGACGTATCACTGCTGGAGATCCTGCACGAGGAATCGGACGACGCTCAGCTGCAAGCCGAGCGCGAGCAGGCCTACCGCAGCAAAGTGCTCGAGGCTTTCTTTGAATTCGGCAAGCTCAAGGCGATTCCTGCGCAGCGCAAAAAAGAGCGCATTATTTTAGAAGAAATCGCCAAGTCTTTCGCGCCGGAAAGGGATTATACCGAGCGCGAGGTCAACCTCATCATTGCGGATTTTTACGACGACTTCTGCACCCTGCGCCGCGACATGATTGCGGAAGGCCTGATGACGCGACGTAACGGCATCTACCGCCGCACGGAGGCAGTGTCCTGAAACGCAACAAAAGCATACCGCCAATTTAAATAAGCGGTATGCTTTTATATCTAATTATTAAATATTTGATAAATCTTTTCCAAACCGGTTGCAAAAAACTGCCTGTCCGTGTAAGGTAAAAGTAATACGGCAACAGGAGGCGCTTATGAAAAAACAGCTGGCAAATATTATTTCATCCTCGCGCATTGCAGCAGCGATCGCGTTATACTTTTTTTCAACCGTCACGGCACCCTTCTTAGTGCTGTATGCCTTTTGCGGCCTGACCGACGCCATCGACGGTCCGGTTGCCCGAAAAACGAACAGCACCAGCGAGCTGGGCGCTACACTGGATACCATCGGTGACGTGGCTACGTATGTGGCGATCGCCAAGATCCTGATTGCCGCACACCTGGTACCGCTGTGGGTGCTGCTTTGGTTCATCGGCAGCGCTGTCGCTATTATTGCATCCGGCTTTGTCGCCCACAAGCGCTTTGGAAAGTTTTATATCGTTCATTCCCTGTTTGGCAAAATTATGGGCGTCTTTGCCTTTACGCTGCCCTTTGCCTTTTATTTCAATCTGCTGGTATATTGCTACTGTGCACTCTGCACCTCAGCCAGCATTTCTGCACTGGAATCGAATATCATCCAGCTGAAGCTCAAGGAATACGACCCGCACGTCATGGCCCTGTGGCAGCTGAAAAAGCATAAATAAAATAAGAAAAAATACGGCGGCAGCCCTTTTCGGGGTTGCCGCCTTGTTTTATTTATGCGTTCCACGTGTCGATCTGATTGCGCAACCAGTCGCACCAAGCGTCAACGCCTTCGCCGGTCCTGGCCGAGATAAAGAAGATGGCTGCATTGGGGTTGAGCTTTTTAATACGCGCCACCACCGCGTCGTCATCAAATTCAAACACAGACTTCGTGTCGATCTTATTAATCAAAACCGCGTCACAGATCGAGAACATCAACGGGTATTTCAGCGGCTTGTCGTCGCCCTCAGGCACCGAAAGGATCATCGCATTCTTGCTGGCGCCGGTATCAAACTCCGCCGGACAAACCAAATTGCCGACGTTTTCCAGCACAACAAAATCAAACGCGTCAGCGTCGATGTTGTCCAGACCCTGCTTCGTCATACCGGCATCCAGATGACACATGCCGCCGGTATGGAGCTGAATGGACTGCACGCCGGTCGCGGCAATCGTTTTTGCGTCGACGTCAGAATCAATATCGGCCTCCATCACGCCGATTTTATATTCGTCCTTCAGGCGTGCAATCGTCGCCTTAAGCGTCGTGGTCTTGCCGCTGCCCGGAGAGGACATCAGGTTCAGCAAAAAGGTTTTGTCCTTTTTCAGCTGTTCGCGGAGCTTATCTGCTTCCCTGTCATTATTTTCAAATACCGATTTTTTGATTTCAATTACCTTATAATCACTCATCTTTTTCCCTTTCTTACGGTGAGATTTATCCTTATTGTATGCTTTACACGCCGTTCTGTCAAGCCCCCGAAGGGGATATCCGCCGCAATATTTTTAAAAATTTTTCTTACGAAAAAAAGCGAATTATGCTATAATTAATTTGGTGATAACAATGCAAAACAAGCAATTGTCAATAGGCGATCTGGTGGTTTACTCCACCAAGGGGATCTGCAGGGTAACAGAGGTTGTACAGAAAATCTTTGACCGAGAGGTAAGGGATTATTACGTTCTGTCACCCATCTATGACAACCGTTCTACCTACTTTATTCCGGTGGATTACGACAGCGACAAGGTTCATATCAAGGACGCACTGCAGCCGGACGAAGCGAAAGCGCTGCTGCAATTTGCCAAAACGGCAAAGCCGCTGGACTGGATCGCTAACCCGAATGAGCGCCGCCAGCAGTTTGACCGCGTCTATAAGGCGGAACCGCGCCGGGAAAAGATCAAGCTGATCAAGGCGTTGAAAGCGCACGAACGGCAGCAAAAGGCGCACGGTAAACAGCTATATGCCGCCGACTCGCGTATCTTATCCGGCTGTGAAGCCCTCATCGTTGACGAGCTGGCACACGTACTGAACCTGCCGCAGGCGGATATCCTCCCCTATTTAGAACCTTAAGCATTGGAGATGCGAACCGGACAGCCTAAAATCGCTGAAAATGGCATAAGTGCACATTTTTCTTCTGGACATACCGTAAAACAGAGGCAGCCTCACTATTTTTGTGAGGCTGCCTTTCTGACAGAAATTTCACCGCTGCGCAGCACCGCAAACGAACCGTCCCCGTGCAGCACTGTCAGTCCGCCGGAGGCGTCGATGTCCACCGCCAGCGCCGTGCGCTGCTCACCGCTATGAACATACACAATTTCTTCACCCAAGAGCAGCGAACGCGCGCGGTATTCCTCTGCAAAATCGGCAAAGCGCCTCGACAACAGCTCGCTTAGCGCGTTGGAGACCGCTGCTACCAACTGCTCACGGCCAACCGCCACGTCAAGCGCACCGCCGTTTTCTACTGTCGACGGGAAGTCGGCAGTGCTGATATTGATCCCGATACCGATCACCACGGCGTCTGCATTGGCAGACCGGCTGCTGCGCACCGCCTCCGCCAAAATACCGGCCACCTTTTTACCGTTCAGGTAAATATCGTTTACCCATTTGATTTTCGGCTTTAGCGGCGTCAGCTGCTCGATCGCGCGGCAAACCGCTACTGCCACCGCCGTCGTGACCGATACCTCGCTATCCGCCGGCTGATAAGGCAGCACGAGCGAAAAGTACACGCCGGTGTCCGCCGGCGAATAAAAGCGTTTTCCCTGACGTCCGCGGCCAGCCGTCTGTTCGTCCGCCGCCAGCAGCAGTACGCCGCTCATTCCCTGTGCCAGCAGGCGCTTCGCCTCGTTGTTGGTGGAGTCGACGGTGGGATAGGTAAATACCGTCGCCGGAAACCGGATTAAATTTTGAAGCAGCTGCTTATCCATGTTTAGTCCTACAACCATCTATAACCAAAAAGGAGCCGATGGCTCCTTTTATTTTGTGCCGAAGTTAATTTCGATCGTTTCAATTTCGTCCTTGGCGTACGTCCTGTCAAAGGTGATCGTCAGGGTGTCGCCGCTTTCGTTCAGCTCACACGTGTAAGCAATATCATACGGCGTTCCCTCCGTGTTCTCATTGATCACCACAGAATACTGCGCACTGTTCGCCACCTGCTCAGAAAAACGGCAGCCGGCCTTCGCTTTCAGCACCACGCCCGATTCCGTCAGCGTAATAACAGACACGCCGCCGAGATCGCCCAGCTCATCGGTAACATCAACGGTCTGCGTGAGCGTCTGCTCGTCCAGCTTCATGTTGTGCTTGATCCATTTCATCTCCGCTACCGGTGCAGCCGACGTCAGATTTTCCGTATACGACCACGCCGCCGCGGCCGTCATCTGCGGCTCCGCAACAAGATAGGCGCTGTTGGGAGTAAACTGAATGCTTTTTGCGGCGATGGTATACTCTGTATTCGAGACCAGCGCAATGTCGAAGGACAGTGTGCCGGCCTGCTGAATTTCCGTGGTGCCGTCATAAGAAACGTCTACGTCAATATCCACGCTGATTGTGCCGTCGTCGGCCACAGAGTAGATACCGCGACCTCTGTCCCACATTGCGACGGTAAGATACTGTCCGTTTTCATCCTGCAGCGCGCGGAAATAGCCCGTGTGCGCGTCGATCGCAATACCGGTGGCTTCGTCTAGCCGCAGGACGTTGCCCTTGCTGTTCGCGACCATCGCCAGCTGTACGATTTTTTTGCAGTTATTCAGCTGTCCGAGCGCGGCAAGGATATTTTTCTCTACCAAGCTACGCCAAGCGGCCTCGTTGAGCACCGCAACCTCAAAGCCATTCTCGCTCTCCGGCGCGCGATTGACCACATAGACCGTATAGATATAGCTGTTGCTCATCTCGTCGTAGTTGGCTACGCCCTTAATAATCAGCTCATCCTCTGCGTCGTCGTCAATATTCGCCAGCACCATCTGCGGCGGTTCCAGGTCGATGTCCTGGCTCCAGCCGGAAAACTCGTAGCGTTTTCCCTGATACTCCAGTATTATCAGGTCGCCGCTTTTGTACAGAATATAGTCGCCTTCACGCCCGAGCGTGCTAAGCGCGGCGTATTTTTCTGTCACCGGCGGTTTGCTGACAGTCGTCAGCTGATACTGACTGTCACCGCCAAGAAAGGCCGGTCGGTTACCGGTCGTATAATAATACATCCCCAGCACCGTCAGCGCCGCCAGCACCAGCACTAATAGAATTTTTAAAAAATACTTCATGGCTCGTCACTTGTCCCAAAGGGCGCAGTTCTTATTTATACCTTGTCCTCGTCAAAGGAAACCGTAATCGTTTTGTCGCTATGGAAATGGGTCAGCTTCACACCGGCTGCTGCAAACATTTTTTTGCTGGCGAGCGTGGAGGGCGTGTTGCCGTATTTATCGGATATGTAAATGACCTCTTTGATACCGCTTTGAATGATCGCCTTCGCGCATTCATTGCACGGGAACAGCGCTACGAAGATCCTGGCGCCGCGGAGATCCTGTCCGCCGGCGTTCAGGATGGCGTTCAGCTCCGCATGGCACACAAAGGGATATTTTGTATCGTTCGCCTCGTCAGCGCTGCGCTCCCACGGAAAATCATCGTCGCTGCAGCCGCGCGGGAAGCCGTTATAGCCCACAGCCATAATTTTATTTTCATTGGATACAATACAGGCGCCCACCTGCGTGCTCGGGTCTTTGCTGCGCATCGACGACAGCAGCGAAACACCCATAAAATATTCATCCCAGCTGATATAATCCTCGCGCTTTGGCATATTCGCTTCTCCTTTATCCGTTATTTTAATGCGTCAATAAATTCATCCAGCTCGGTCGCCTCAATGTCCTCTACCCTTCCGGCGTCGACCAGCGCAGCATTCGCCGGATCCAGCGGCAGCTTTGCCAACACCGGCAAATTCAGCTCTGCTGCGGTAGCGTCGATCTGTGACGCACCGAACAGACTGTGGCGCTTACCGCAGTCCGGACACAGGAAATAGCTCATGTTTTCCACTAAGCCCAGCACCGGCACATTCATCATCTGCGCCATATTATAAGCCTTATTGACGATCATTTTTACGAGATCCTGCGGTGTGGAAACGATCACAATGCCGTCTACCGGCAGCGACTGGAAAACAGTCAGCGCTACGTCACCCGTCCCCGGCGGCATATCTACAAACAGCACGTCCAGCTCACCCCAGGTGACGTCGGTCCAAAACTGCTGGATCACGCCGCTGATCACAGGTCCGCGCCATACGACCGGCGCATTGACATCCTCCAGCAGCAGGTTGATGCTCATCAGCTTGATGCCGCTTTCTGTCACGGTCGGCAGCAGGCCGTTATCGTCCTGCAGGGCATGGCTCGTTACGCCAAAGGATTTCGGCACGGACGGACCGGTAATATCCGCGTCCAGAATACCGACCTTCAGGCCTGCCTTGCGCGCCTTCGACGCCAGCAGGCAGGTCACCAGGCTTTTGCCGACGCCGCCCTTACCGGATACGACGCCGATCACCTTTTTAATATTGGATAGCTTGTTCATCGGCTGCAAAAAGCTCTGCGGCCGGGTTCTGTCGCTGCAGCTCTGTGAACAGCTGGAGCAGTCGTGTGTGCATTCGCTCATGTTAATAATCTCCTGAAAACAGTTATTTTGACCCTGTTATCATATCACAACAGCAATCAATTATCAATATTATCCTTCGTAATTCCGGATCAAATATACCAGCCTGCCGAGGATCGCCAGCTCGTCCACGATGATCGGGGCATAGCTGTCGTTCTCCGGCTGCAGGCGAAAATGCCCGTCCTCCTTATAAAACCGCTTGAGCGTCGCCTCGTCGTCGATCAGCGCCACAACGATCTCGCCGTTTTCAGCGGTCGGCGTCTGCTCGATCACGGCAATATCGCCGTCCAAAATTGCCGCGTTGATCATTGAATCACCGCGTACACGCAGCGCAAACAGCTCGCGGCCGCGTGGCGCGATCGGCACGGGGATGTAATCCTCAATACTCTCCACCGCCAAAATCGGCATACCGGCCGTCACCGTGCCTAAGAGCGGTACATGATAAGGACGGATACCATTTTTCACGATACGGATCGTGCGCTTGAGCTGTGAATCACGCTCAATATAGCCGGCCTTTTCCAGCGCGTTCAGATTGTACTGCACGGTAGAGGTAGAGCGCAGCCCCACGGCTGCGCCGATCTCACGAACGGACGGCGCCACGCCGCGCGCGTCGATCACCTCTTTAATATAGTCAAATACCCTTTGCTGCGTTTTTGTCAATTTTTCCACAGAAAGCCCTCCTCAGTATTATTATATTTATAATATCATATTCTTCATCAGATGTCAAACGTATGTGCTACTGTTTAACGGGCAAAAACAGCAAAAAAGGAAATTAAAAAAACTCTTGACATTTGTTGTTTTATATTATATAATTTTTCTTGCTTTGATATGGCTTTATAGCTCAGTTGGCTAGAGCATTCGGTTCATACCCGGAGTGTCACTGGTTCGAATCCAGTTAAAGCCACCAGCGGCCCGGTGGTCAAGCGGTTAAGACACCGCCCTTTCACGGCGGTAACACGGGTTCAAATCCCGTCCGGGTCACCAAATGAAAACAGATACCCTTTTGGGTGTCTGTTTTTATTTTATCATTTGGGCAGGACGGATTTGAAACGAAACACCGATTAGCCAGCCCATAAGGGCGCAGCTCATCGGGAGAAAAGGTCCGGTGCTTCGTTTGCGACCGCTGCCGGTGGCAGAGGAAGGGAGCAAAAAGAAGTCAGTAGCGGTCTGAATTTTGGAGGGGCATTTATACCATGAACAAAATTCAGGGCACCGCCCTGCGTATCCTTTCGATAGTTGAGAAGAAAATCCCGTCCGATTCATCAAAAAAGTCTGTGTAAGCTTTGTAAACACAGGCTTTTTCATATATTTGTACTGAATAAAACCGGTCTGTAGTTTGTTCGGCTTTATTTGAATACCATGATTTGCTCGCAATAGGGGCAAAGCATGCTGCCGCTCATCACATCCATCGCTGAAACGCTCACGGTTTCATGGCAGTAAGGGCAAGGATAATCCCGATACTCATCGCTGAGATCCTCGTCAGCCTTCTCATCCGTTTCTTCTTCCGGCAGAACCGTTTTGTCCCGGACCGCGTTTTTGTTGGCTGCGACAGTGATTTTTGTCGCTTCAAAGCGCTCCTTGAGTAAATCGTTCTGCTCTTGCAACAATTTAATAATCTCACTGAAGCCAATGAACACCATGCCGGACACAAAAGAAATCACCGCAATCGCGATGCAGGTACCAAAACCGGCAAGCCCGTTATCCAGCACACTCGCCATTACAATCCACGTAATAACGCCGCCGAGCAGACCCAACCCGAACATTACACATCCGATAATTTTTAATATTTTCGCAATGGAATTATTCATCAATCATCCTCCTGTTCTTTGCCTTGATAAATGGGTATAATCTATTATATTATAGATGTTATTTTTTGCAAAATCTATAAGCCGACAGCTGACTTTTTCTTTTTTTGGTCAGGTTCTTTACAAACCGGCGGACTTGTCTTATAATGGATGTAATCACGTAATTCTGAGGTTCAGCTATGACAAAAAAGTGTCCGCATTGCGGTGCGGAAATGCCGGAGGAAAGCCGGTTTTGCCTGCAGTGTATGCAATACGCCGTGGCGCCGGAGAAGCCGGTATTACGCACGGAGCACAGCCGAAAACGGCTGCTGCCGTATCTGGCGGCATTGCTGGCAGTGGTACTGCTGCTAACATCGGTGGCTGCCGTCTACGGTGTTCAAAAAAGACATATTGCGATAGCGCCGGAACCGTCTGCACCGGTGAGCGACACGGCGACGCCATCCGTCGCGGCCGTTGAAGCCAGTGAGCAGATGGCAGACGAGGAGACAGCCTCGGCGCCGCCGGAGGCGTCTTCGGAAGCCGATACCGACATCAGTGCCGGTGACACGACTGCGCCAAGCGCCGGCGGAATCGCTGCCGGAGCTGCTGTCGGTACCACGGTCGGTACGACGGCTGCCGCCGCTACGCGCTCTGCTACCGAAAGCGCCACAACGAAGCAGAACACCACGGCCGCCAAAACGACCGCCGCGCCAACGACGGCGAAGAACACCACCGCCGCTACCGAACCGGCGGACAGCATTGAAATTACAAACGGTGTATTACGGCATTATCCGTCCGGCTTTACTGCCAGCCGCTACACCATTCCGAAAAACGTAACAAAAATTGCAAACAACGCATTTTCCGGCAACCGGTATATTACGGAGCTGGAATTCAGCGACCGGGAGGAGCTGGACTGTAATTATGCTAATCTGTTCGCCAGCTTGCCGAATTTAAAAACCATCTATATATATCCGGGCACGGGACCGGATCTTGAAGGAAAGAACTATTTTACGGGAAAGGTTGTTTATCTGTAACATGGATGAAAATTTGAGGAAAAAGACAGATGAGCTGATTCAGCAGCTATCGCGCGACAACGTGGATTTTGAGCAGTATATTCAGGAGAATCAGGATTCGCTGATCGCTGTCAACCTGCGTGACTTTTGGAGCGCATTAATCAAAAGGACCGGTATGTCCAACTCCGATATTATCAACAAAAGCGAGATGTCCTACTATTATTTTTACGAAGTCATCAACGGCAAAAAGGTGCCGTCTGTGGACAAGATCGTTTCGCTGATACTGGCCACGCACCTTACGCTCGAGGACTGCCAGACCGCGCTCAAATACTGCGGCAAGGCGCCGCTTTATCCGAAGCTGCTGCGCGACAGCGTTTTTATCTACGCCATCACACACGAGCTGACCCTGAGCGAAACGAATAAGCTGCTGGTTCAGTCGGGATTGGATAAGCTGAAATGAGCGAGCTGAAAGAGTATTTATTCCGCCACCTGGACAGTGCGTTCACCGAGCTGGAAACGCTATCCGAAAATGCTATCAGCCGCCTGGTGCTTTACCAAAACCGGCAGACAGGCGAAAAGGTACTGCTCCTCAAAACCCTGAACAGAAACGATAGTGTATTTCGACAGCTGAATGCAACCGATGTGATGGGCTATCTGCCGAAGGTATATATTGTTGCTTCTGACGACGACGCGCTGTATGTGTTGCTGGAATATGTCGAGGGGCAGTCGGCGGCGGCGCTGATCGGCTGCGGAGACTATGACGCGGTGCTCGGTTACATGACGGATGTTTGCCAAGCGTTGGCGTTACTCCATTCGCTCGGTATTATTCACCGCGATGTGAAGCCCGACAACGTGATCATTAAGCCGGACGGTCACGCGGCGCTGATTGACCTGAGCATCGCCAAAACCGCCGGCGAGGGGAACAGCGATACCGTGACGCTCGGCACCGTCGGCTATGCGGCACCGGAGCAGTTCGGGCTGATGGCCAGCCGCGTGGAAACAGATATTTATGCGCTCGGCGTAACGATGAATATTCTGCTGACAGGCGTGCATCCGATGCAGGATATTCCCGACAATCGGGTCGGCAAGATCATCAAAAAATGCACCAGCCTGCGCATTGCCGACCGTTATGCAGACGTCGGACAGCTGATGGCGGACCTGCAGCGCGTCGGCCGGCGACGTTCTAAAATAAAATAAAACGGATACCGCAGCAAAACGGTATCCGTTTTTTGTTTTCAGGTCTTTGAAAATGCCTATTTCACGAAGGTAGGCTGCCACGTGCTGCTAACCGCCATCGGTATGCTCCACGGAGACACGGTGTACGCCTCTCCGCCGTCGCATGCGATCACCTGACAGACCCTGATCCGTACAAACCAGCCGGTTTTTCCGGCGAGCATTGCTCTTTGGAACGGATTCTCCGGCAGACGGACAGAGACACTGTTCAGCGTGCCATCGTCCACCGTCACCGTACGCGTGTTCTTTGAAAAATCCCAAGCCGTGGACAGCTCCAGCTCGTAGCCGGCGGCGTTGGCCGCAGGCGTCCACTGCACCGTGACCGTTCCGCCTGTCTTGACGGCAGCGACAGGCGCAATACTGTGCGGCTTAACGGAAAAATACAAATCCTTGGTGCCGCTGTAATCGTTCTGAAAAGCTACGCGCAGCTTATACTGACCGACATCCCTGACGGTTTTCGACGTGCTCCCGTCTGCACGGGAAACACAAGTGACCGTGTAGTTGTCCGCACTGACCGCGTGTCCCTCCGCATCAAGCACCGTAACCGGCGGCGCCTGCTGCTCGCTGCCGCTATACACCAGCGACTTGCTCGTCAGCGTAATACTGTCGATCGCGCGGATCTTCTCCGTTGACAGCACCTCGCCGCAACCGGCGCACACCGTTTGACGGAGCCCGTCCAGCTGCTGCGCAGCCGGCTTCGTCACCCGCGACAGCGTGTTTTCGTGGGTACACGGCAACGGTTCCGCGGTGTCTGCCGTCAGCGATACCAGCGCGCGGCTGTCCAGCGTCAGACACGGGCGAACGCCCTCCACGTACGTAACATCACCGACAGTGCGATAGCTGAACTCGCTGCTTCCCTTCACCATGCAAGCCTTGGTTTCTGTCTCGCCGGCATTCACAAAAACGCTTCTCATCCAAAAGTCCGCGCTGGCATAGTTTTTGTTGCTAGCATAGACGCCCTGGCAGCAGGCATAATCGGTCGGCACCGCCTGCAGCTTCGTTCGCTCCACCGTAACACCGCCTGTCGGTAGCTTAACAGTGCGATTGCCGAAGCCGTTTTCATCTGTCAGATCGCTGAAATCTAACGACCATAGCAGGTCCAGTGTATCATCGGAATAGCCGATATAATTACCGCCGTCGGGGTTGCCGGGATTCGGTACAACAGACAGCAGCAGCTTTGTTTTTTCGTTCTCGCTGAACAGCGTATCGGCCATCGTGGTATTCATCCATTCGCGGAGATCGGCGTCAGCCCAAAGCAGGTTTTCCGCCGGCGCATTTTGAAACGGCTGACCGTCCAGCAGTCCCTTTGTCAGCGCCGTAACGCCTGCCTCTGTGTTGGCAATCACCTGCCATTTTACCGGCTCCCACAAAAACCAGTAGGACTGGTTCAGGGCGTAATTCATTTCCTCAAAAATCACCTGTGCGTCAAAGCCGTTGCGTCTGTCACCCGTGGCACGCGGCCGATAGGTATTGCCGATCTGAACCTTACGGTAACGGTTGCCCTGATAGATCACGTCACCGTACGTCATCCCAACGTCCTCGGTAGAATTGACCAGATAGCCGTAGCTCTGCATTGAAATGTTCAGCTGATTTAAGGCAACGATCAGCTTCTTATCCGTCACAAGGCTTTGCGGATACGAGCCCAGATAAAATTCATCGTCCGTTTGCAGCTCACTGACAGGCACCGTGTCCTTCGACGGTTCGTCGGCGTAGCTCAGCGTGGCTTGTCCGCCGGTCACGAGCAGGATCACTGCCGCAAGGATCGCTAAAATTCTTTTCATCACATTTTCGCCCCCATACCTATTCAGTATAACGGTATTCCGCCGTTTTGTCAATTCTGCGTTTCTGCCAAAAACGCCGCGGTGTGTTGCCTTGCTACGCAGTCAGTTTACCCTATATCCTTCCCTGCCGCAAGACGGCAAAGGAGCATTGACAAACGGGCATAATCATGCTACGCTGAGGGTAGAAAAACACGAACGGAGGCATTATGATGAAGCGACTGGCGGCTTTCATGACAGGAACGGTATTGGCGCTGACGGCAGTGCTTTGCACCGCCACCGGCACAGCAGCGGCATCGGCAGAGACAAACGGCCCGTTCGCGCGCGGCACACTGAGCTGCAGTGAATTCCGTATTCCGGCGCTGCTGACGCTGCAGGACGGCGCGGTAGTCGCCTCGGCGGATATGCGCTGGGGCCACGGGGCGGATTCCCCTCAGAATATTGACACCGGCTTTGCCCGTTCCATTGACGGGCTTGGCAACTGGGAACACAGCATCGTCAATCACTTTGACGATTACGCCGACGGCGCGGACAGCACAGACAGCGCCTCCTTCATCGACAGCGCGTTAGTACAGTCACAGGACGGCACGCTGTTTTTGATCACAGAGGCGTATGCCTCCGGTATCGGGATCCGCAATACTGAGCAGGGTAACGGCTGCATAGAATATCAAGGAGAAACCTATATTGCCTTGGCTGAACGGGACAGCGAGGATTACCGCTACCACATTGCCGACTTTGAAAACGGATTTGCACCGGTGATGGACGGCGACGCAGCGACCGACTACAGCGTCGATACAGAATACAGGCTCTACCAAAACGGCACCCTGCTGACCCAGCCGCAGCGCGGTACTGACGGCGAGCCAAACGGCAGTACCGTCGCGCAAAGCATTTTCTACAAGGAGGCGGCGCTGCACGTATTCCCCACCCCGTTCCTTTGGCTGCGCAGCAGCCGCGACGGCGGCGTTACCTGGAGCGCGCCGCAGGTGCTTAACCCGGCTGTTGGTCTTGACACCGACTGTTTCCTCGGCGTTTGTCCCGGCAGAGGCCTTGCATTCGATTGGAATGGCGGCGAGCGCCTGCTCTTTGCGCTCTATCTTTCCGACGCCGGCAAGAACGAGCAAGCGCTTTGCATCTATTCTGACGACGGCGGCCAAACCTGGCAACGCGGCGAGGCCGTTCAGCACGCCGCTATGCTGAAAAAGACCAGCGAATCACAGCCGGTGCTGCTGCCAGACGGCCGACTGCGGCTGTTTTCGCGCAACAGCTCCCGTTACGTGGCCTGCTGCGACAGCACGGACGGCGGCCAAACCTGGACAAAAGCCCGACCCGTTGAGGCGCTGCGCGGCCGCGCCAGCTGCATGATTTCTGCGCTCACCCTTCCACAGCCGGACGGCACGACCGTTGTGCTTTGCGCGATGCCGGGCGACAGTAGCGCCCGCGCTGACGGTGTACTGCGTGCCGGCACGGCAGACGAAGCCGGCAACATCACGTGGAACGACGAGCTCCCTGTCAACGACGGCTTTTTTGCCTATTCCTGCATGACAGCGCTATCGGACGGCAGTATCGCCCTCCTATACGAGGACGAGGCGTCGCACTTTGCTTATTGCCGGATGACGGTCGACGGCGAGGGTAAGCTTGCCGCAGCCGACGGCAACACCGTTACCGTCCAAAAGAAAAACAGCCTGCGCGACACGCTGACACGCGCGTGGGATCAGGTGCTGCTCTTTTTTGAGCGTTTGTCGGCATAACCTACGCTCTGCCGCCGTTACTGAACAAAAACGGCTTCGGCGGTGGAATTTGGCAATTTCGGTTGACAAATACCCTGCAAAGTTGTATGATTTTTAAAAAATAGTATATTTTAATTATACAAAATGTAATCACGGTGATATTATGCTGGAATTAAAAAATATTCATAAAAAATACTACACTGACGAAAGCAGCGTAGAAGCGCTCAAGGGCGTCTCCATCGCCTTTCGCAGCAACGAATTTGTGTCTGTTCTCGGTCCGTCCGGCGGCGGCAAGACAACGCTGCTGAACATTATCGGCGGACTGGACCATTACACGGAGGGCGATCTGATCATCAACGGTAAATCCACGAAGCGCTTTTTAGACGCGGATTGGGACGCTTACCGCAACCATTCCGTGGGTTTTGTGTTTCAATCCTACAATCTGATTCCGCACCAGACGGTACTGGCCAACGTAGAGCTGGCGCTCACGCTGAGCGGCGTCAACAAAACGGAGCGCCGCGAGCGCGCTGTCAAGGCGCTGGAGTCCGTCGGTCTGGGCGATCAGCTGAAAAAGAAGCCGGGTGAAATGTCCGGCGGACAGATGCAGCGCGTAGCGATCGCACGCGCACTGGTAAACGATCCGGAGATCCTGCTGGCCGACGAGCCTACCGGCGCGCTGGACACGCAGACCTCTGTACAAGTCATGGACCTGCTCAAGGAAATTGCGAAGGACCGGCTGGTCATCATGGTCACGCACAATCCGGAGCTGGCGGAGGCGTACTCCACCCGTATCGTCAAGCTGCGCGACGGCGAAATCATTGACGACAGCAACCCTTATGAGGTAACGGAGGAGGAAACGGCGGCCAGCGCACCGACGACCGGTAAAAAGCATCCTTCAATGAGCTTTTTCACCGCGCTGTCGCTATCGCTCAACAATCTTTTGACGAAAAAGACCCGCACCCTGCTGACCGCGCTGGCAGGCTCAATCGGGATCATCGGTATTGCGCTGATCCTGTCGCTGTCTACCGGTATCACGGATTACATCAACGACATCCAGCAGGACGCCATGGACTCCTTCCCGCTGACCGTCGACAAGCAGGCGTTCGATATATCCTCGCTGATGTCCAGTATGCCAACGCAGAGTATGTCCGCCAAAAACAAGCACAATGACGGAAAGGTATACTCCAACACCTCCATGGTACAGCAGGCGAGCGCGATGAGCGGCAGCATGAAGCAAAACAGCATGGCCGACTTTAAGAAATACCTGGATAACCCCTCCTCTGAAATCCAAAAATACCTCGGCAGCAACGGCGTGGTATATTCCTATAAGGCCGGCTTTGATATCTTTGCGATCGACGACGAGGGCACACTGATCAACACGGACGGCACCACCTTTGTCAACGACAACGCGGCTGCGCAGATCATGATGAACAACGATCTGTTCAACGTGAGCGACGTGATGGATATGATGAACGCCAGCGGCAGCGTAGGCAACTTCGTGAACTGCTTTATCCAGCTGCCGTCGCAGCCGGACGGCACCGGTATCAGCGACGCGGTCACCACGCAGTACGACCTTATATACGGCACTTGGCCGCAGGAATATAACGAGGTGGTGCTGGCACTGGACGCCAACGGCGAGATCATGAGCAACTACCTGTATATGATGGGTCTGCTCCCTGCCTCGCAGTACAACGACATCGTGAACCGTGTGCAGGCAGGCGAAACCGTTGAGGAGGAGGTTGCCAGCTGGACGTACGAGGATATCTGTAATGCAGAATTTTACCTCATCCCCACCTGTGACCAATACCGCCAAAACAGCGAAGGCTACTATGATTACCTCGGCGCCAGCGCCAACGAGGTCATGGCGCTGACCGAAAACGGTATCACGCTGAAAATCGCCGGTATCATTCAGGTCAAGGACGACAACGTAGCGATCCCGACCATTCCGGCGATCGGCTACACAAAGGCGCTGTCTGACTATGTGATCGACTATGCCGCGCAAAGCGAAATCGTGCAGGCGCAAACAGCGGATACCGAAAACGACCTGCTGACCGGCAAGCCGTTTGCCGCGGAGGGCGAAAGCCTACTGGCTAAGTTAGTGCCGGCCATGTCCGCACTGGTGCCGAAAAAAAGCTATGAGGGTAACTTGGAAAAGCTCGGGGTCGTCAACAAGGACGAGCCGACCTCGATCGCGATTTACGCCGACACGTTCGAGGATAAGGAACAGGTGATCAAGTGCATTGAGGCCTATAACGACAGCGTCAGCGAGGAGAAAAAAATCGTATATACCGACTATGTCGGCGTGATCATGTCCTCGGTATCGAGCATCATCAAGGCAGTTTCTATCGTGCTGATGGGGTTTGTGGGCGTATCGCTGGTGGTATCGTCTATCATGATCGGCATTATCACCTATATCTCTGTGCTGGAGAGAAAGAAGGAGATCGGTATCCTGCGCGCCATCGGCGCCTCCAAGCGCGATGTTTCGCGCGTGTTCAAAGCCGAAACGTTTATTGTCGGCCTGACCGCCGGTGCACTGGGCGTCGGCATTACCGCGTTGCTGCTGTTGCCGATCAACGGACTGCTGCACCACTTTGTGACCTCCGTCTATATCAGCGCCGCCTTCCCGGGAACCGGCGCAATCATCCTGGTGGTGCTCAGCGTTGTCTTAACGCTGATCGCCGGTCTGATCCCGTCAGGCATCGCCTCACGCAAGGATCCGGTCGAAGCGCTCCGCTCAGAATAAAGCCTCACAAAAAACGAAAAGAAAGGTTTGCTCTATTATTTATTAAGGGCAAACCTTTTTTATGTAGTCACAATATTGTTTCAAAATATCTCTATCGCTGGTGGCATAAACCATGCGCGCGCCGACGGTGTCCTCCAGCTCATTAAAGACGATTTGACCGCGGTGAAACACAAAATCGATCCCGTAGTAATCGCCGTCTACCAGTGCCGTAATGCGGTTGACCAGCTGCGTTTCCGCCTCGCTGAGGCAGTACGGAACCGCCTTGCCGCCGAGGCAGAAGTTGGAGCGGAAATCGGTTTCACTGACGCGCAGCACAGCTGTAACGATCTCACCGCCCAGCACCCAGACGCGCAGATCCTTGCCAAGGTCGGACGCCGGTTGCTGACAAACCATTGCCCCGTCATACGCCGCAGCGTTGTCGCACCACACCACGCCTTGTCCTCCGTGGCCGTCCCGCGGCTTTTTCACAAACGGTGGCGTACGGTAGCGCGTCGGCATGATCGGAATCGCATGCTGCTCCATAAAATCATAGCACGCCTGCTTGTCATTCGCGAGCCGCGAAAAGGCTGACGGATTGAACACCCGAATACCGCGCTTTTCAAAGCGCTCCGCCACACGCCAGTCATTCGTGCGGTTGATCACATACGACGCTTCGCCGTCATAGTCCGGCGTTACCGGCTGCGCACCGAGCAAGGTGCAGAAACGGTTCACCGCGAACGCGTTGCGCGCCGCCTCTTCCTTTGTATAAATAACGATCGGCTTCATAGCTTTTTCCGTATACCGTCAAATATGAGCGGCGCAATATCCACGCCCGTCACGTTCATCAGGTTGATAATATGCGCGTTGGAATTGACCTCGCAGACGGCGCCGTTTTTCAGCAGATCCACGCCGCCGAAGGTCAAACCGAGCGCCGCGCAGGCTTTCAGCGCCGTTTCCTTTTCTGCCTCGGTCGGCTGGTAGGGCTGCGCTGTGCCGCCGTTCGTCAGATTCGCACGAAAATCCTGCGCGTTCGTCCGGCGCATCGCAGCAACGCACTGTCCGTCAACAACCTCGATCCGCACGTCCTCTCCGGCACTTTCCGACACAAATTGCTGCAGCAAAAACGGCTTACCGTTCAGGTGAGACTGAATTTCCGTCACCGTGCGGCAAAGATACACCTGCTCCCCAAACGAGCCGTAGCGTTCCTTATACACCAGCGGCAGCCCCAGCTGCGCTACTGCCTGCGCAATAAAGCGGCTGTAATCTGTTTTTTCAAAAAAGGAGAGAGGCGCCGCCAGCGTGGCAGGCTGCGGCACCGTGCCGAGCAGGGTCAAATAGGTTTTTGCTTTATCGTCGCACCGCGCGATCGAAGCAGCGCTGTTGAACACCGGTACGCCTCGCTGCTCGAGCAGGCGCGCCACGGTCACGTCCTTGTCCCAAAACAGGACAAAATCAGGCGATTCCTGTGTAAACAGCATTTCCTCGTTCGTCCTGACAGACAGCGTGATCCCCTGCTGCATGGCGCTTTTTATTAAATGCGCGTGCAGCGCGTCGAACTTTTCACTTTTGAGATAGGCATTTACCACTAAAAAACCGGTCATTTTTTCACCAACTTTGTATGGGTTAACACAATAATTATAGCAAGATATATTGCATTTTTCAATGAAGTATTGTAAAATATTGTAGGTTCAAAAGGAACAAACACAAAATATAGATTCGGAGGACAATGGTATGAAGGAATACACGCTTAAATACGGATGCAACCCCAATCAGAACCCTGCACGCATTCACCGCAACGGAGAGGAGCTGCCGTTTCAGATCTTAAACGGTGCTGCCGGTTATATCAATCTGCTGGATGCGTTCAACGCATGGCAGCTTGTCAAGGAGCTGAAGGAGGCAACCGGTCTGCCGAGCGCCGCGTCCTTCAAGCACGTATCCCCCGCCGGCGCTGCGGTAGCACAGCCGCTGAGCGAAATCGACCGCAAGGTCTGCATGGTGCCGGACGGATTAACGCTGTCCCCGATCGGTGAGGCGTATGCCAGAGCAAGAAGCTGCGACCGTCAGTCCTCCTTCGGTGATTTCGCCGCGTTGTCCGACGTCTGCGACGCGTCCGTTGCCAAGTTCCTGCAAAAGGAGGTCAGCGACGGTATTATTGCACCGGGCTATACCGACGAAGCGTTGGAAATATTAAAGAGCAAGCGCCGCGGCGGTTATCTTGTGATTCAAATCGACCCGAACTATGTACCCGAGGAGATGGAGACAAAGCAGGTGTTCGGTATCAGCTTTGAGCAAAAGCGCAACAACGCCAAGCTCACGATGAGCCTGTTCGACGATATGCCGACAAAGGTGAAGGAAATTCCGGAAATCGCCAAGATCGACCTGCTGATCTCCATGATCACGCTGAAATATACACAGTCCAACTCCGTCGTTTACGCGCAAGGCGGTCAGACGCTTGGCGTCGGCGCCGGTCAGCAGAGCCGCATCCTGTGCACCAGAATGGCCGGCAACAAGGCGGATATGCTGTGGCTGAGAAGAAACGAAAAGGTCCTGAACCTGCCGTTCATTGAGGGCGTACGCAAGTGCGACGCGGACAACGCGATCGACCTATATATCAGCGACGATTACGAGGAGCTGCTGCAGGACGGCGTATGGCAGCGCTATTTCACGGAAAAGCCGGTGCCGTTCACTGCAGAGGAAAAGGCCGCTTGGCATGAAAAGATGGACAACGTAGCCCTTGGCTCCGACGCCTTCTTCCCGTTCGAGGATAACATTGAGCGCGCCGTGAAGTCCGGCGTAAAGTATATTGCGCAGCCGGGCGGCTCTGTACGCGATCAAAACGTCATTGACTGCTGCGACAAATACGGCATCGCCATGACAATGACCGGCATCCGCCTGTTCCATCACTAAGACGCTAACCGTTAAACGCTACGGAAACATTTTAGCATTTCGCAAAAAATATCAACGTACAGTTAGATACTGTTAGCCATATCAATATAACCTATTAAGGAGAATCTATCTATTATGGTAAGAGCAATCGTAGGCGCAAACTGGGGAGACGAAGGCAAAGGCAAGATCACTGATATGTTTGCCGAGCAGAGTGACATCGTCATCCGCTTTCAGGGCGGCGCCAACGCAGGACATACAATTATTAACGAGCACGGCCGCTTTGCGCTGCACCTGATGCCCTCGGGCGTGTGCTATGACCACACGACCTGCATCATCGGCAACGGCGTTGCGCTGGATATTAACAAATTTATTAACGAGCTGGAGCAGGTAAAGCAGGCCGGTCTGCGGCCGCATCTGCTGGTGTCGGAACGGGCGCAAATACTGATGCCATACCACATCAAGCTGGACGAATACGAGGAGGAACGCCTCGGCAAAAACGCCTTTGGCTCTACCAAGAGCGGTATTGCGCCGTTTTTTGCGGACAAATATTCCAAGATCGGCATCCAGGTCAACGAGCTGTTTGACGAGGAAACGCTGCGAGCTAAGCTGAAAAATATCTGCACGCTGAAGAACTTAACGCTGGAGCACGTCTATCACAAGCCGCTGCTCGACGAGGAAGAGCTCTTTGCCACCTGTATGGAATATAAAGAAAAGATCGCGCCTTATGTTTGCGATACGCATCAGTACCTGAGCGACGCGCTCAAGGCCGGTAAGAACATCTTATTGGAGGGTCAGCTCGGCACGCTCAAGGATCCTGATTTCGGTATCTATCCGATGGTGACCTCCAGCTCGACGCTCGCCGGCTACGGTGCGGTCGGCGCCGGTATTCCGCCTCACAAGATTGAGGACATCGTAGTGGTCACCAAAGCCTATTCTTCTGCTGTCGGTGCCGGCGAATTCGTCTCTGAAATCTTTGGCGACGAGGCGCAGGAGCTGCGTATTCACGGCGGCGACAAGGGTGAGTTCGGCGCCACCACCGGCCGGCCGAGACGCGTCGGCTGGTTCGACTGCGTTGCCTCGCGTTACGGCATTGAATGTCAAGGCGCTACGCAGGTGGTCATGACCGCGCTCGACTGCCTGAGCTACCTGGAGGAGATCAAGGTTTGCGTCGGCTACGAGATCGACGGCAAAATCACCAAGGACTTCCCAACAACACCGGCGCTGAAGCGTGCGAAGCCGGTGCTGAAAACGCTCAAGGGATGGCACTGCGACATCCGCGGTATCAGAAATTACGACGAGCTGCCGCAGGAGACCCGTGATTACGTGGAATTCATCGAAGCAGAAATGGGATGTAATATCACCATGGTCAGCAACGGTCCCGAGCGCGAAGCCATTATTTATAGGAATAAATAATTCATAAAAACCGAAGCGGCTGTCTCAGAAACGTGAGACAGCCGCTCTTTGTTATGTTTACCTCTTTTATGACGGTTGCAATCGAATCAGTCGATTTCTACGATCCAGCCCTCGGGGGCTTCGATTCTGCCCATCTGGATACCGGTCAAGGTATCGTAAAGCTTCTTTGTGATCGGGCCCATTTCCTCCATACCGGACGGGAAGCAGATCTCCTCGCCGTCGTTGACGATCTTGCCGACCGGAGAAATCACAGCAGCGGTACCGCAAAGACCGCATTCTGCCATATCCTTCACCTCTTCCAAGGTGACCTCGCGGTGCTCCACCTTCAGGCCAAGATATTTTTCAGCCACGATCATCAGGGAGCGACGGGTAATAGAAGGCAGGATCGAATCGGACTTCGGCGTAACAACGGTGCCGTCCTTTGTGACGAACAGGAAGTTCGCGCCGCCAGTCTCCTCTACCTTCGTTCTGGTAGCCGGATCAAGATACATATTTTCGTCAAAGCCGTTGTTGTGCGCGTCAACGATATTATGCAGGCTCATGGCATAGTTCAGGCCGGCCTTGATATGACCGGTGCCGCGCGGCGCTGCACGGTCAAGGTGCGACACACGGATCGTAATCGGCTTAGCGCCGCCCTTGAAGTACGGGCCGACCGGCGTTACGAGAATTCTGAACTGATACTCATCCGCCGGCTTTACGCCGATCACAGCGTTAGAGCCGAACATATACGGTCTGATATACAGCGTTGCGCCGCTGCCGTAGGGCGGAACCCAAGCGGCATTGGCCTTAACAACCGCTTTCACAGCCTCAATGAATTTATCCTCCGGGAACACCGGCATTTCGAGCACACGGCAGGAATCCGCCATACGGGAGGCGTTGAGGTCAGGACGGAAGCAAACGATCTTGCCGTCCTCGGTGGTGTACGCCTTTAAGCCCTCAAAGCAGGTCTGGGCATACTGCAGTACGCCGGCGCACTCCGTCATCGTCACCGTCGGGTCGGTAGTGAGCGCGCCTTCGTCCCACTGACCGTCCTTAAAATTCGCAACAAAACGGTAATCCGTAGGCATATACGCAAAGCTCAGGGATCCCCAGTCAATATTTTTCTTTTCCATCATAACATCTCCTTCAGTTTGTAATGCTAAATTTTATTATAGCACGTTAACAGAATTTTGCAATAACAAATTCCGCCGATCACTGACAGGACGGTTATGCTCTATTTTTTCCGTTTCCGTGCAGCAGCGGAGAAAGCGGCTTATAAATCAGCATAGAAATGATAACGCACAAAATGGCCTTGATAAAGGTGAACGGCACGTTGAAAACCAGCAGTGCCTGCTCAATGCCGGTCATGGAAGGAACAATCGCCTGATAGGCCTGAAGCACAACTTCCTTCGGCATAAAATTATAATAAAACGGATAAACAATAAACAAGTTAGACGGAAAGCTAACGGCGGCCATGCATACTGCTCCGACAATACCTCCGACGAGGGCGCTTTTCATAGTTTTGTTTTTTTGATAAATCAGGCCCGCCACGCCCGCAAAAACTGCGCCGAGTATAAAATTGGACAGCTCCCCGATATAGCCGCTCTGGCTGACAGCAAGATGAATCAGATTTTTCACCAGCGCAATGACAATGCCGGCCAACGGCCCGTAGGCAAAAGCGCCCAGCAGCTCCGGCAGGTCCGAAAAGTCCAGCTTAATAAAGCTGGGAATAAACGGAATCGGAAATTCCAGATACTGCAGCACGACAGCCGCCGCGGTCAGCATACCGCAGCCGGCAATCACTCTTACTTTGTTGATGTTCTTTTGTTGTGTAGACATAATTCTTCTCCTTTTCTTGGGGAGCAAAAGAGAAGCCCCGACGCGAACGTCGGGGCGGTGTTGCATGAACCATACAAACATTTCTCTCATCCGGACTCATGTCGTCTGACAAATACCGTCGGTTACGGAATTGCACCGTATCAGTCCCTGCCTTCACAGGGAGTCGTGGACTGTTACCACCGGTGGGGAATCGCACCCCGCCCCGAAATATTTTGTTGATAGTGTTCTATCAAGGCTATTATATTCCTCTGCTGCCGTTTGTCAACAATTTTTCAGTAAATAAACATATTTTACCATTCTGTCCATTAATTTATGACAATTGTTCGTCAAAATGACCAAAAAGCGCCGGAAAAATTGACAATTCTAACAAAACGTGTTATAACACATAGTACACGGCCTGTTACAAAACGGTAACAATTGTGAATAATTTAAGAACAAAAAGGAGACGTTATTATTCGTAGATCAGCGATCAAAGGCATTGCCCTGTGGCTGTGTGTGCTGTTTGTACTCAGCTCCGGCTATTGCGCTTATGCGCAAAGCAGCAGCAACGACGTTTACGGCATCACCCTGGGCAGCATGACCGGCCAACCGACACCGGCTTACGAAGCGATCCCCGTACCGGAGAGCGCTACCGTGCACCAGGCGGAGGTGACGCTGCGCGTCAGCGACATTACGCCGAACAGCGCGGTAATCAGCTGGAGCAGCGAGGTAACCTATATTACGTACACCCTTCTCAAGTTTAATGTGTTCACGAACACCTATCAGGAAGTTCTTTCCACTACCGAAACGACTGTTCAGCTGACCGATTTGGCCGAGGATACCGACTATCAATTTGCATTAATCAGCAACAATACCAGCCTGCTGGGTGAAACGGAATTCACTACCGGCGTGGAAAAGGCCGCTATCACGGTAGATAAGGTCTCGTCCTCTGCCGTAGAATTAAGCCTGCAGCATTCGGTTAATACCTCGTCGCTGGTGCTGTACAGAAGCACTGACGGCGAAAACTACACCGAGCTTGCCACACTGGACGGCGATTCCTATACCGATACGGACGTAGCGGAAGCCACCACCTATTACTATCAGGCAAAATGTGTTGTCACCCGCGGCGACAAGACCAGCGAGAGCCAGCTGTCTGCTCCGGTGCAGGCAACCACGATGAAAAGCTTTGGGCTGCCGGCCGTCAGCGGCGCTACCAAAACCTACGCCTATTACACCGCCGTCACAGCGAGAAGCTCGCCGCAGTACAAGCTGCTGCGGTCCGACGCCTGCTACACCGATCCGGAAACCGGTATCCGTATGGTAGACGGTCGCTACTGCGTAGCGCTTGGCTCGTATTACGGCACAAAAATCGGCACAAAATACCGCATTACACTGGAGGGCGGCAAGGAGCTGGAGGTCATTCTTTGCGACCAAAAGAGCGACCGCCACACGGACGCCAATCACCAGTATGCCGTGAATAATCAGGACATCCTTGAATTTTATATTGAAAAAAGCAAGCTGCCGCGCGGTATCCGCGGCAATTACGGCACCCTGCCGCAGTTCAGCGGCGCCGTGGTTGCGATTGAGCAGTACGTAGAGGATTAATCAAAAAGCAATACGAAACGCAACACCGCAGGTGACAGACCTGCGGTGTTCTTTTTTGCTTTCACGGCGAAGCAGCCTCCTCCTGGCGGCTCAACGGAACCGTCTCGCCAATGCTTTCACGGCAAAGCAGCGTACCGCTGACAGTGGCGTTGTCCGCGCGGAGCACCGTTTCCAGCTGACGACTGAGCACCTCGGCATCGCGGTACTGCGCGGCGATCTCTGCTTCCGCAGTGGCGGCGGCCAGCGCTTCCAGCTCACTGTCGCTTAGCGTTCGCTCCTCCACGGTATAAGGCGTTACGGTCATGATCTCTGTGCCGATCGGCAGCCGCTGACCGTTCAGCGTAACATAGCGGTAATCCTCTGTCACCGTGGCGTCGTTGGTAGTCGGCGTACCGAAGTACAGCGGCAATTTTAGCCCGAAGAACAGCAACGACCGGTATTCCTGCGCCGGCTGCGGTACTTGCGCTTGCTGGGTACGGCTGACGGTAAGCGAAAACGGCTCCTCTACATCAGCCAGCACCTCCCCGTCGGCGTGGGCAAACAGGTTTTCCTCCGCCGCCTCACTTTCGTAAACGCCGCTCACCAGCAGATCGCCCTTCACGACGCCCTCGCCCTCACGTACTGCCTGCCAGCCGCTCAGCACCGTCACCTGTACCACGGTGCCGCTTTTCGCCGCCTTTAAGTTGGCAGGCGCCGTATTGGTATGCATCGGCGGCTTGGCAACGCTTTCTCCGATTTCCACGAGCGCATTGGTGCCGTCACGGTTGATATGTACCCAGGCGCACTCGTCAAAGCTGGCCATCAACAGGCTTTCGTAGTAGTTAACCTCCGCTGCGCGCCAATGCACGCCTTCATGAAAGCCGTTCTGCGCCAGAAAGGACTGCACCTCTTCCGCCGGCAACGAGGCAGTACCGGTCACCTCTATGTGCCAAATAAAGCCGCTCAGGTACCCAGTCAGCGCCGCACACACCACGAGGCCGACCAGCAGACCCCAGCGACCCTTCAGCGGCTGCAGCTTAAACGGCAGACCCCACCGCCGGACTAGATGAAGCCGGCCACCGTTTTGTCTTGCAAGCGGTCGCAGCAGGCGGTACATCACCGCCGGACAGTCGGCATATAACGTACCGCCGCGGTACTGTATATTCGATATCGCCAACCGATGCTGCCGGCAGGCATTCAGAAAGCCCTCGCCAAAACCGCCTTGAAAGGTAAAGGTAACATAGCCCACGAGCCACTTTGCCAGCCTAAGCATTGCTCTCAAACTCCACGGAAACGATCGTTCCTTCTATGATCGCGCCGGCCGGCGAAAAGGAGTTGATATACAACCCGTCGCCGTAAAAGCAAACGGCATATTTGCCCAAGCTCATTTTGATCTTATCCGCCGTATATTCGCTGATGCCCTGCAAGCCGTCCACCAGACAGCGCGTATTGCCGACTAGCTCCAAATGCGGCCGGCCGGTATAGGCGAGCAGGCTGTCATTTTCTGTTTTTCTTTTCATGGTATCACCGGTTAAGTATATGCCGGAACAGGAAAAACCATGACGTATACGCACTGCCAAAAAAAGGGGCATATTGCGGCACAAAAGGTAATATAAATAATATGGAATAATTATTGACAAAATTTTTCTATTTGCTATAATCATAGTGGATTAGCTTCACAGCAAGAAAATACCACATATTGAAGCGAGGTAACAATTATGAAAAAACTCATCTCTATCCTGCTGGCAGCAGCCATGCTGTTCAGCGTCACCTGCGGCATGAACCTGTCCGCCTTTGCGGACGATTGCGCCCACGCCAACACGCACCTTGTGAACGACAAGGCTGCCACCGCCACTGAGCCGGGCTATACCGGCGACGTTGTTTGCGACGACTGCGGCGAGGTTATTGAAACCGGCGAAGAGATTCCGGTAATACTTACCGGCTGGCAGACGGACGCAGCCGGCAACCGGTACTATTATAACGAGAGCGGCACAGCGGTAAAGTATTGGCAGCAGATCGACGGCAAGTGGTACTATTTCCGCGGCGACACGACGCTGTATCTCGGCTGGCTGAAGGCAAGCGGCAAATGGTATTATATGGGCACCGACGGCGCTATGAAGACCGGCTGGCAGAAGATCGGCGGCAAGTATTATTATTTTGACAGCCAGGGCGTTATGCAGACCGGCTGGAAAAAGCTGAACGGCAAATGGTACTATCTCAACAGCTCCGGCGCTATGCTCACCGGCTGGCAAAAGATCAACAACAAGTGGTATTACATGAACGGCAGCGGCGTCATGCTCACCGGCTGGCGCTATATCGGCAAAAAGTGGTATTACTTCAACACCTCCGGCGCGATGCAGACAAAGTGGCTCAAGCAGGACGGCAAGTGGTACTTCCTCGGCTCCGACGGCGCGATGCGTACCGGCTGGTTCAAGGACGGCAGCAGCTGGTATTACGCCAACAAGTCCGGCGTGATGCAGACGGGCTGGATCAAGCTCGGCGGCTCCTGGTATTATCTGGAGACCAGCGGCAAGATGGCGACCGGCTGGAAACAAATTGACGGCAAGTCGTACTATTTCAACGCCTCCGGCGTATGGACCTCCGGCTTTGTCAATGTCTACGCCTCTTACACCTCTAAGTATTCCAACAATGCCAACAGAACGACCAACCTGCGCGTATCCAGCGCAGCGATCAACGGTACGATCCTGAACCCGGGCGACACCTTTGACTTCAACAGCGTCGTCGGCTGGAGAACGGCAGCCAGAGGCTACAAAGAAGCGCCGGTATTCCTTGGCCCGACCGAGCACGGCTTAGGTCTTGGCGGCGGTGTTTGTCAGACCTCCTCCACCGTTTTCAACGCCGCACTGCTGGCGAACCTGGAAATCGTTGAGCGCCACCAGCATTCTCAGAAGGTAACGTATGTGCCTTACGGCAGAGACGCGGCGATCTCCGGCTCAGAAAAGAATATGCGCTTCAAAAACACCTCTCCCTACACCATCAAGATCGAAATGACGGTAGAGGGCGGCTACATCACCTGTAAGCTGCTGACCGTGGAGCACGTATCACCTCCGTCGATATCGATCGACGTTTCTAAGAGCGGCAGCACCTATACCATGCGCCGCTACGTCAACGGCAGCTGCAACTACACCACCAAGAGTACTTATTAATTCAATCCATTATGAAACGGAGACCGTCTCGCTTTCGCGGGGCGGCCTCCTTTTGTGTCCCAATTTTTGTACCATGTTTTCGTTGTTGTTTACTTTCCGACGGCGGCGTGATATAGTGAGCTTGTAAGAAAAAAACAGACGAATAACAAAGCCATTAAGAAAGTGAAAGGACTACGGTGAACGGTATGAAAAAGTTTTTCTTTGATATGGACGGTGTGCTGGCAGAATATAAAAGAGGCTGCGATGAAAACGATCTTTCAAAAAAGGGATATTTCCGCAATCTCCTGCCGGAAGAAAATATGATCAAGGCGCTGCAGATGCTGCTGGAAAACAGCGAAGCACTCGGGCTGCGGCTGTGCGTGCTGACAAAGGTATATCCCAGCCGTTTTCCCTATAGCTTGCGCGAAAAGGAGGAATGGCGGCAGGCGTTCTTGCCCGACCTGTATGACAGCGAATTCATCATGGTGAACGGCGAAGAATGTGAAAAGAGCGAAGCCATCACTGCCCTGCTCGGCGCCGGACTGAATCAGGATTACTTTTTGATTGACGATTATAATCCGAATCTGGCCGAATGGGCGGCTGCCGGCGGCACACCGGTCAAATATGTCAACGCCATCAACGATACGCACCGGTCCTTTGTTGGCAACCGGCTGAGCTATCAGATGACGCCGCAGGAGATCTATGACGCTATTTTAACCATGGCCGGTATCCTGACACCGGCACCGGCAGGCGCTGCTGCATAAATAATACCGCTGTGGACGGCACAGGCTGTCCACAGCGGCTTTTTCTGTTTATATTGCTATTACGAAAAGGATACCTTTACGGCTGCCACGGCTTTTGATTGCCGAACTGGTCCACACTATCATTTGGGGTCTGATAGGGGGTGTTCTGCTGATAAGGCAGCGGCGGAATCGTATTCGCCGTCTGGTTTGAGGACACCTTGCTTCTTCTGACTAACCATACGATCAACAGCGCCAGCAACGCCAGCAGCACTGCGCCGATCAGGATCGGCAGCCACAGCGGAAACCATCTGCCAAACAGGCTAATGCCGCCCGGCGCACCGTAACCGCCAGATGTGCTACCGTAGTCGCCGGCATCATAAGTACCTGATCTGTCATCAGCACTGTCAGCATAGCCACTGCTGCCGGCTGTGTCGCTGACAACCGGTGTATCATACGTTATTTTCACACTGATCGTTTGACCGTTATGATCATCATCCCAATAACCGTAACCCCAAAGATATACTAAATAATAAGAACCGGCTGGAAGCGTAAACTGATGCGTGAACGTATAAACGCCGTAAGCATCATTATATCCGTCCTCCCCATCAACATCTGTAAAATCGAAAATCGAGTTGTTTACGTCGTCAAAAGAGTAAACGCTATACGTGTTCATTCCGTCTAGCCTCAACAACTTTTTATCGGCAGACTCCGCATAAAGGGTTACCTTTGTATTGTCTGCCGGAACATTAAACGTATAAACAGCATAAAGCGCTTGGTTGTCTTCCCCGTAAAACGTGGTGGTGGTCATTACATCCGGCTCCAACGCTTGCGGGGTTTCACTCAGCCAGCCGTCTGCGAAAGCAACCGTGCTGAGTCCGCACGTTACGCCGACCATCAGCATCAGCGATAACAATAAACTAATTACTTTTTTCATAAATACCTCCAATAAATAATAGATTTGCAATTCTATTTTACGGCATCAAGGCGCAAAAAACAATCTGCTGGCAGCTGACTTTTGCGCAAAGACGGTCGTTTTTCGTCAGGTCGGGCTGTTTTTTGTTTACTTCATAAAATGAATATGCTATAATTTAAAAAGAGAAGTATGAGGAGAACGCACCATGAACAATTCCTATCCCAATAACGGAAACCCGTACGGCAACGGAAATCCGTACGGCAATGTGCCGCCGGCAAACAACTACGGCAGCTACGGCGCTGCAGGCTATCCCAACCAGCCGCGGTCGTCGCCTTATGGCGCACCTTACGGCGCGCCGGGCGGTATGCCGGCTCCACCGCAGGGACCGCCGCCGAAGAAGAGCAGGCTCGGACTGATTCTCGGCATTGTCGGCGGTGTGCTGGCGCTGCTGGTGATCGCCGGTATCATTCTCTTTTTTGTCCTGCGCGGCAGCACAGGCGTACCGGTAGAGGACCCGACCACTGCTACAGCAGCATCTTCCGTCAGCGAAGCAGCATCCTCACCGGACATGGCGTCTGCACCGGATGTGCCGTCCGGCGCGGAGGCGACGACGGCCGCGCCGAGTGAGCTGGAGAGGCGGTTGCTGAGCGACGATTATATTAATCTGGAAGTGCTGACCAACACCTACGGAGAGGTAAGTCGCATACTCTCGTTCAACGCTGACGGCACTGCGCACAGCACCTTGCGGAATGAAATGGACGTGTATGAGGCAGACAGCACTTATACAGTAGAAGGAGACAGTGTTTCTGTTCATTTTGACGACGGATATTCTGTTATTGATTATACGATTTCACTGCTCCCGAATTCCATCATGCTCCACACCCATCAAACCGTATCCTACTATGATAGCGAGCCTTATGAAGAAGAGGGCTTCCTGCTGCCGGAGTCGCAATATATCAACGAAGGCGCCGATATCTATGATGCACTGGACAGCACGGAATGGATTTCCGGTCATATCGGGCAGTATGATAACTGGGACGATGAGGGCACGCTGTGGTTCTTCAGCGACGACAGCGGCACTAGCTTTACCGGTGAACTGACCGTAACACACCACACCTCAGAGCTATATGGCTATGCCGTTGCGGACACGATCGCCTATTTTGAGATACCGATCTGGAGCTACGACGCCTGTCTGTATGTGGAACGCTACAACAATAAAACCTACGCCTATTTTTACAGCCTTGAGCTGGACGAATACGTGGCAGAGGAGCTAATAGAGGATAATAATTAAAAGGAGCGCGAACATGAATTGTAACCATTGTGGATACCCCTTGATGGGTGGAGAGGAATATTGCCCGTTTTGCAACAGCCCGGTCGCGGTGAACACACCGGAACAGGAGCCGGAAACAGAACCGGCAGCGGACACAGCGCCTGCCACCGACGACAACGGCAGTACTGACAGAAATAACGACTCGTACGCTGCACCGCAGCCGGTGAACGGCAGCGGAGATGCCCCTGACCCGACCGCCAGTACACCGGCAGAACCGCCGGTCGACAATAGCCAGACGGGCTACGGCAACGCCAACGGCTATGAAGCGCCGCCGCAGGCTAACCAAGACTATGCGCAGCCTGCCGCCAACCAAGGCTACGGTCCGCAGGCAGGTCAGGGCTACGGCCAGCCGATCAAGCGAGAATACGCCCAGCAGCCCGCCCAAGGCTATGCGCCGCAGCCTAACCAGGGTTATGCCCAGCCGGGTGCTCAGGGCTACGGTCCGCAGATCAACCAAGGCTATGTCCAACAGGGCTACGGTCCGCAGGTCGGACAAGGAGCCGTACCGCCGGGGAAACCGGGTAAGCCCGTGCAGCCAAAGCAAAAAAATAAAAAGAAAACCGTGACCGTGCTGGTGCTGGTCGGTGTGGCGATCGTGCTGATCGTGGCAGCCGTGCTGGCGTTTGTCATCGCGTCTAAGGCACAGCTGCGCAAGCCGATCGAGGTCAATCTGAACGATTACATCAGCAGCGAATACTATAACGACGCCAAGCTCACCGACTATTACGGCTATGCGATCGACGGCGTAGTAGACGAAACGGACTATTACGAGGACGGCACCGACGGCACTTATGTGAACTACCCCTACGGCGCCGGGCTGGTCGTCAAGGGCTATAACGGCTATGGCAATGTTTATGAGAGCACACTGTACAATGTAATTGACTGGAAACGGCTGGAGAACGACGTCAACACCGCACTCGACAAGAAAAACGGTTATGGGCATCTGTCATTTTTCGACTTCTATGATGTCGATGACTTTACGTTCACTGCCAGCAAGACAGAGGGTGTCGCTAACGGCGACAGCATTACCGTTACTGTAACGCCCGAGCGTTATTCTGCGTCGAAAAGAGAGGTCACGATTGAGCTGACGGCGGCAGCGGAGAAGGTTTATACCGTGGACGGTATGGAGACGGTTCAGGTAATAGATCCGTTCGAGTATGTTGACCTGGTGGCGTATGGCGCTAACGGCGGCGCAACGCTGGAGCCGGTTGTTTCAGAGGAGCTCAACACCACGATCGAGGGACTGGACGGCTTCAGCGTTGAATACAATGAAACGAATACCGCTGCAATCCTGAAGGACGGCTTCATCGTTGCCTATCTTTACTATGATCTGGACTATGAGGACGACCATTACGAACACAAAAACGGCGAAACCGTTACACTCTACTGCTACTGCGGCGAGCAGGAAACGCTCATCAGCCAGTATAAAATCTACATTGCATCTAACCAAAAGATGTATAAGGTAGACGGTCTTGGAGAATACATCGACAGCAACTATACTCTCAGCAGTGACGATCTGGAGCGGTTCAAGACACACGCCGCGAATCTTTTGAAGAACGATGTACTGAGTAGCGACTACTATTCCAACATCCAGTTCGCAGAGGCATATCTTGTATTTGACAAGGACAAGACAACGGACTACTCCAGTATTTACAGCGCGCTGGTGCTGGTATATTCCTACGACGAAGCCTTCTGGACCGACACGGAGCATTATTACGCCGCTGTTACTTACCTGGATCTGATCGCCGCAGACGGCGCCATCAGCTATTCGCCGGACTATTATTACGACGATTACTCGACCTACAACGACACCGTTGAGGAGGCCCGCACGGACTACTATAACGATACAAATTACGTTTTCATAAAACAATAAGTCAAGCAGCACAAGTGAAATCCGCCCTATTAAACCGTGTTTTGATTTTACTTATCTGCTGAAAGGGAGACGACCATGAACGAAATTAAATGCCCCAAGTGCGGCGAGGTGTTCCGCGTGGACGCCTCCGGCTATGCGGCCATCGTCAAGCAGGTGCGCGACCGCGAATTCGGCAAGGAAATCGAAGCCAGAACCGCAGGGCTGGAAAAGGAAAAGGACGCTGCCGTAGCGCTCGCAAAGGCCGAGACAGAAAAGGACCTGCGCGCACAGCTGGCGGAAAAGGAGCGTGCGCTCGCCGCCCTGCAGGCCAAGCTGGCCGCCGCCGAAGCGGACAAGCAGCTGGCAGTCCTCGCCGCCGGCACGGAAAAGGAGAAAGAGATTACGGCGCTGCAATTTCAGCTGGACAGCAAGGAGCAGGAACGCCTGCTGAGCGAAAAAGCGCTGCGCGAGCAATATGAGCAGGAGCTACGGCTCAAGCAGGAGCAGGTGGAGCTGTACCGCGATTTTAAAACGCGGCAATCCACCAAAATGCTGGGTGAAAGCCTGGAGCAGCACTGTCTCATTGAGTTTAACCGTCTGCGCGCCACCGGCTTTCAAAACGCCTATTTTGAAAAGGACAACGACGCGCGCACCGGCTCTAAGGGCGACTTCATCTTCCGCGACTATGATGAAAACGGGCTGGAGTTTATCTCCATCATGTTTGAGATGAAAAATGAAGCGGACGCCACCAAAACGAAGCACAAAAACGAGGATTTCTTCAAAGAGCTGGACAAGGACCGCCGCGAAAAGGGCTGTGAGTACGCCGTACTGGTAACGCTTTTAGAGGGTGACAGCGAGCTATATAACGCCGGCATTGTTGACGTCTCGTACCGTTATGAAAAGATGTATGTTATCCGTCCGCAGTTCTTCATTCCACTGATTACCGTGCTGCGTAACGCCGCGCTCCACTCGCTAGCCTATCAGCAGGAGCTGGCCGTGATTCGTGAGCAAAACGTAGATATCACGCATTTTGAAGAAAATATTGAGGCCTTTAAAAAGGGCTTCGCGCGGAACTATGAGCTGGCCCGCGGACAGTTTGCTACCGCCATCGAGGAAATCGACAAATCCATTCTTCACCTGCAGAAGATCAAGGAAAATCTGCAAAAAAGCGAAAACAATCTGCGCCTTGCCAACAACAAGGCAGAGGACCTGACGATCAAGCGGCTGACCAAAAACAATCCCACCATGGCGGCCAGATTTGAGGCACTGAAAAAGGATTAACGAAAAAAGACCGTTTCACGGACGCCCGTGAAACGGTCTTTCTCTTTCAATTTTATTCGGCAACCGTGAAGCCCTCGGCCTCGCGCTTGGCAGCCAGCTCCTCTTGTACCTTCTTCTTGTTTTCGCCCGAAAGCTTATAGAAGAACATCGGAATCGAGCACAGCAGCATACTGATACCGGGAACCAAGGAAACCAGTGAGAACATCGCAAAGTTCTGCGTTCTTGCCAACTCGGTCGCCGGACGGATCGCCTCGTTGCTGAGCATTTCCTCCGGCTTGAAGCCGATGAACATATACATCACGATAATACCGCAGGTAGAAAACGCCGAACCGAACTTATTGATCAGGCCCTGGCAGGCAGAGCCCAGCGCGTTGTCGCGGTGGCCGGTTTTCAGCTCCATATAGTCCAAACAGTCATAGATCATCGCAATGGACAGCGTGTTGATAACGCCGAGCGGAATGCACTGAATCAGAATGAACGGAATACAGGCGTACAGATTATTGGTAAACCAGCCGATCAGCGTCGTAAAGATACTGGCGACAAAGCCGGCCAGGCAGGTTGTGATGAGCAGCTTTTTATAATCGAATTTCTGCATCAGCTTCGGCATCAGGATCGTCGCGCCGAACATACCGACGACGGCGCACATCTGGAAAATCGTCTTAACGGTAGAAACCGACTTCGTCACGGCCTCGTTGATCGCCTCCTGTGAGGTAAGCGTTGAAAGATCCGGTCCAATGTAAAACGCATAACGGGCAACGTGGATCGCCGCAGCCTGTACCATGTACCGGCCGCTGGAAAGGATACCCATGGCAATAATGAGCATCAGCGGCTTGCAGGTGAACACGCGCTTGAGTGTAGACGGCTCGCCGGGGATCTTTTTCGTCGGCGGCGGCACGGCTCTTTCTTTAATATGGAAATAGGAATTCACATACAGCACGGTTCCGATCACGACCACGGTAATCGCCAGTACGCGGTACGTGGTTTTGGTGTATTCCAGACCCTCGTTCGTACCGACAAACAGCGGCAGAATAAACGGCAGTACGAAGAAAATAACCTCCGGCAGGGCAGAGCCGACGGAATTCCAAATCTTTGAGAAGGACACTACGTGGCTGCGCTCCTCGTTATTCGGCGTGATCACGTTCGGGATGCTCCAGAAGGGTACGTCCGCCATCGTATAGATCATACCCCATGCAACATAAACGATTGCGGAATAGATCATCAGCTGCTTTTGCTGCAGGCTGGGGCTGATATACATCAATACGGTCAGGATCGCAATAAACGGTGCGGCAAAAAGAATATACGGCTTCAGCTTGCCCCACTTCGTTTCGTGACGGTCAACGATTACACCCATGAGCGGGTCATTGATCGCGTCCCAAACACGGGCGAGCAGCATCAACAGCAACACAAACGCAAGCGGCAGCTGCAGCACGTTAACATAATAGTCGCTGATGTAGCTGGACATCATGGCATAGATCATGCCCTGACCCATGGCGCCGAGGGAAAACATCCACAGCTCCTTCTTGCCAACATAGGTCTGAGCAGAAAGACCGGTAGCTTTGGTAGACATAACAATAGCTCCTTTAGATTTTATTTACATTTTTATTATACATAGAACCGCGCCATTTTTCAACAATTTATTTATACAGTAAAGGTAACGGCCGCGCCGGGGTTGCTGTCGTCGATATATTTTCCTTCCCCGAACACGCGCGCACGCACGGTGATCCGGTTACCGTGCACGGTCAATACTAAGCCCTGTGCAAAGGCGTCGCAGTCGCCATGGTTGATCACGCCGACCGTCGGCACATTGATCGCATGAAACCGCCCGATCTTTTCATAAAGATAACGGCTGGTGCCGTAATGCAGGTGACCGGTAATATACACGGCGTTACCGTACTTCTCCAAAATAACGCGCAGCTTGTCGGATTCTCTGCCGACGGAGCCGCGCCAGTCGCCGCGGCCAAGAAAGGTTTTCGGCAGGCCGTTGGTGTATTTGAGCGGCTGATGGTTCACCACAAACACCGGCTTGTCCGGATCCGCCGCAGCCAGCGCCTCGTCCAGTTTACACAGCTGCGCGTCGCTCAGATAGGAGGCCTCAAAGCTGCTTCTGTCTGCGCCGAGCAGCACAAAGCGGCAGCCCTTCCTGTCCACGGTACGGAAATAGCCCTCCCCCTTCAGACGAACGGCACCTTGCACGCTGCCTAAAAACCGGTCAAACACACGCACCTGATTGCGGTATTTGCGCAGACGGATGTCGTGGTTCCCCGGCACCGCCAGCACGCTGTCAACACGCTGCGCCACGGTTTTCAGCAAATCAGACAGCAGCTTATATTCACAGACCATGCCGTATTCCGTGAGATCGCCGGCAAGAATCAGGGCGTCGTAACGCCCCTTAGCACGTCGGACGTCCTTACAGGCGCATGCCACACGCGCCGCACGCAGCGGCGACAGCGCCGAGATCTGCGGATCGGCCCAAACGAGCAGGTTCAGGTCGGCCGATTCGTCCGGCTGCAGCGGCTCTGCGGCAGCATACGGCGGCAGCGCATCGCTGCGCAGCACTTTGCCAAGCGCCTTGACCATCTGCTTATAGATTATTTTTGTCAGCTTTTTTCTCATCATTTTTCACCAAATTATGCCAAAAAAGGCTAAGGGCCGCAAAAAGCACTCACGAATTCTGAACGAAAGAGAGTGCGCACCGTTCGGCGCTGCCAGCGGCTGATAATTGACACCTGCCTTACGGCAGATCCGGCAGCTGCGCCAGATATGAAACCGGTTGGTGACAAAGGTCACCTGTGCGTCCGGCTCTACCAACTGCTTCGTATATTCAAAATTCTGCAGCGTGGTCAGCGCCTGCTCCTCCAGGATAATTCTGTCCTCTGCTACGCCGCGCGCCAGCAAGGCCTTTTTCATGATCTGCGCCTCGCTCAGGCGCTGCGTTTCGCCCTTGATGCCGCCGCTGACAACGGCCTTGGCGGACGGGTGAGCCGCCAAAAACGCTGCGCCCGTCTCTATTCTTTCTGTTAGCAGCGGACTGGGCAGGTCGCCCTCGATCGGTCCGCCTAAAATCAAAACGTATTCCGCCATCGCTTACGCATCCTCTTCTTCGGCGGTGAACAGTGCATCAATTTCCTCACCGTTCAGGTGCGTTTTTTCCATCAGCACTGCCACAAACCGATCCAACAGCGCTCGGTTTTCCGCGATCAGCTGCTTTGCGTTCTCCAGCTCTTCCTCCAGCAGTGCATTCACTGCGGACCGGATCTCCGGCACCAGTGAGCCGTCACGGCTGTACGGATTAGTGACTGCCATGCCGAAATCCTTGCTCATACCGTAGCAACAGAGCATATAGGCCGCGGTGCGTGTAGCGTTCTGCAGGTCACTGCTCGGTCCGGTGGTAACGCCGTCGATATCGCCGTAATACACCAGCTCCGCCGCCCTGCCGCCGAGCGCAATACGCACCGAATTCAGCAGGTCGGTTTTGGAATAGCTGCCCTTGTTATCCTCCGTATCACGCAGCACATAACCGCCGTAATCACCGCGGGACACCACCGTAATATAGGACGGCTTTTCACCGGTTTTCCAGCAGACAAAGGCATGACCGGCCTCATGACGCGCCGTGCGCAGGAGGCTCTCCTCACTCCAGGTATGCTCCTCGCCGCTCTTAAACTCCTCAAACGCATCCTCAAAGGCCTCGTCGTCCACCGCTTCACGGCGTTGACGCAGGGCGGCGCGCTTTGCCATTTCGATCACGGACGCCAGCTGCGCCAGGCTCATGCCGACGGAGCGCTGCGCCAGATTTTTATAGAGTGTATCGGAGAGAGAGAACAGCTTATCGCGCGTCATCAGGCGCAGGTATTGCTGCCGCTCCTCCTGATCCGGCAGATCAATCTTAATGCGCCTGTCAAAGCGCCGCAAAAAGGCAGGATCCAAGCCTCTGCCCTCGCCGGTGCTTTCCGACTCTACGCCAAAATTGGTGGCGGCCAGCACAAAAACAGGGCGCTTTTTATCAACATGGAACCCATCCATTTCTGTCAGCAGTGCATTCAGCACCTGCTCCTCCACGTGCGTAAATTCCGAGCCGGTACGCTTCTTCGCGATCGCGTCGATCTCATCGATAAAGATGACCGCCGGCGCATACTTGCGCGCCTTGGCAAACAGCCGGTGAACACTGGCCGGACTTTCGCCTACATATTGCTTGAGGAAGCTGCCGCCGTCCGCTGCAATAAAGGTTACGCCGGATTCGCCGGCCAACGCCTTGGCAAGCATGGTTTTGCCGGTTCCCGGAGGGCCGTACAGCAGGATGCCTTTTGGTGCGCTCACGCCGCTCGACAGGAATTTTTTCGGATTTTTCAAAAAGTCCACAAAATATTGCAGCTCGTCCTTCGCGTCCTTGGCGCCGATCACATCATCAAAGCGCACATTCGGCTTGGAGGTATCGCTCAGAATATCTGCCGCGTCCTCCGAATCTACCGCTGTTTCCAGCTTAAAATCGAACAGCTCAACAACAGCAGCACCGTCGGCAGCGTAATATTGACCCGTTTCGTAGGTGACTAGCTTACCGGCGCGCGCCAGCTCGTTCATGCTCTCCTGCCAGTGTGCATTTTCGCTGATCGTCTTCATCGCAGCGTCAAACGCCATGCTTTCCGTTGACAGCGGCACGATGTCGCGAATGCCGCGTCGGAAGAGCGAAATCCGCTCCTCTGTATCATAGAACTCCTCGTCTGTCTGCAAAAAGTATACCGGAACCTCCGGGAACTTTTCCTTGATAGCAAGGAAGAAATCCCTGCCGACAGAGATCGTGTCCTCGTCGTTCATATATTTTGTATCCGTCTGTGCGCCGTATCCAAAATCGATCAGCGCCAGCTTATAATCATTGGTATACAGGCTTTCCAGCGCGGCATCGATATCCGTATAGCCGTCAAACGAAACGTCGAGGCACTGCGCCGTGCAGCGACGGCAGACCTCCTTGGCCGCAAACACCAGCACGCGCGGCACGTCCTCGTTTTTGAACAGCTTGCGAATCGCGTCATCCTTCTCCGGTACTACGGCATTCACGCGGATACCGGTCGGCGCCGGTGTGCCGTCCGTTCTGCCCAGCAGGCGATACAGCTCATACAGCTCAGTATTCACAAAGCTTTCTGCTCTGGCGCGGATCGTGCGCGCGTCTGCACGGCCGCCCTCCGCAAACAGCAGTGCGGTATAAACATTTTCGTCCACATCAATCGACAGACCCAGCGCCTTGCGCGTATTCTCTGTCTGCTTTTCGATCTCGGTTTTGGCAATGGTGCGCAGGTTATGCGCCTCTATGTAATTGAACATCACCACATTGCCTGCATCAAAGCGCGAGCAGATGGCCGGCGGAAAATAGGCTTCGCCGCGCCGGTCGGTATCTGTTCGCAGCGCATTCATAATGACCTTGCGCGATACACCGGAAAAGTCTGTCGTGCCGTAATCCTCATACAGATTTCTGCCGGCATTGGTGGTAAAGATCAGGATCGTGTCCTTAAAGGAAACGCCTTTGCTGCCGCCCAGCCGACCGGCATCCAGTACCTGCAGGAAGGTCTGGATTACCTCCGGATGCGCCTTTTCCAGCTCGTCAAACAGGATTACACTCTGGGGATTGCGCTCTACATAGCGCTGCAGCGTATCGTCAATGCGCTTGCCGCTGTATTCCGTCATGTCAAAACGGGTATACGGCAGCGCCAGCAGCTTGGCGGCACTTTCGGCAAGATAGGTTTTACCGACGCCGGAGGGACCGGCAAACAGGAAGGTTGCCTTCGGGCGCACACGCTCGCTGTCGGTCAGCGCTGTGTATTCGCCGCGGAACAGACCGGTGGTCAGCACGTCGATCGCATGATTTTGGCCAAACACGGTCTGCAACAGGCTGTCACGGATGGCGTTCACCCGTTTCACCAACCGACTGATTGGGTCGCCGCCGTCATCGCCGTCAGGCTCCGGCGGCGCGGCAGGCGGTGCAGCCGGTTCGCTCTCCTTGCCGTCGTAGGCCTCCACCTGTGCGCCGATCCAGCTAAAGGGGCTGTCGGTCTCCTTTGGTGCAGCCTCCTTTTTTTCGTCTGTGCCTTCAAAGGCGGACAGCTGTTCAGACAGCCACGAAAGGCCCTTCTTTTCCTCTTGCTTCGGCGCGGCCTTCTGGGCGTCCAGACAGGATTTAATATTTTCGTTCGGGGCGTTCACGATCATGGACAGCACGGTGTCCAATCGGATCTGCGTGCCTTCCTCGGCCTCTCTTCCGGCACGGCGCATAATTTCGTTGATATAGGTCTGCTGCACGGCCTCGTTCGCCTGCGTATCCTTCGTGGCTTGCTGCAGCTGCGAGCGGGCATCGGCCGCCAACGGAAAATACTGCTTGATCAAACGAGCGGTATTAGACAGCTCGCTGTCACGGCTGCTTTCCTGATTTTCTGTCACTAATGACAGGGTTGCGATGAGCAGCTTTTCGGCCGTCAGGACGCCCTTTGTACCCAGCTCCAGCTGGCGCGCCTCCATGATGGCGATTTCTAACATTTTGCTGGTGTTGATCATGGTTTACGGTTCTCCTTCTCCTGTTTTCAATGCTATAAGAAAAGCGTAAAAGGCTGCCTTTCACCGGCAGCCTTCGGCTATCATATTAATTTTCTTGCGGTGCTAACAACTCGGCAACGCTGAGCTTGCCGGTGTTAATCAAATAAAACACATCGTTATAATGGTCGATGATTCTCGTTGCGGTCTGCACCATATAGTGGAAAATGCCGCCGTCGATACGGTCGTTGTCGTAAGAGACAATCATTTTGAACCCGATCTGATTATTTTCCCGATCCAGATCAAAGCAGCCGTCAACCAATCCGGAGGAGGCATGGCAAACCGCCACCGCCAGCGAGGCCAGCTTGGTGCTGTCCGGCTCCACCGGTATCAGCGAATACAGATGCAAAATATTGTTGTTCTCCCTCACTGAGATCTTGATCAGCATCGGGAAATCCTCTCCGCTGATCTTGAAGGAATAGGCCATCATATCCGGATCTTCGCCCAGCATTTCAAATTTTGCATCATTGTCGTTACGGTTATTGAGATACCGACCGAGCGCACTATAAACATCCAACGCCGCTTGGTGTCTGTTATTATCGTTAATCATTCCAAACCCTCCTATGAAACCTGTTCCGTAAACTGATCCAGCGTAATATACCCCTTGGACAGGGCAAACAGCTTGTCATTCAGGTCGTCGATCATGCTGTTGGCAATACGCATCATATACCGCAGTGCGCCGGCGCCAAGCTCACCGTCACCGACAAAGTTATTCATTCTGAAGGTGATTTCGCCGGTTTTCACGTCAAAATCAAAGTACCCGTTGATATAGGTGCTGTTGATATGGCAGATCGCCAGCGCCATCTCCACGCGCTTATCCTCCGGTACCTTAAAGGGAAAGAAGGAAAGCAGGCGCAGCACGTTATTGTTTTCGTTAATCGTGATAAAAATTTCGACCGGCAGGTCGTCGCTCTCCATCTTATAGCGAACAAATTCTTTTTCGTCATTGCGCTCGTAGTGCCAGTCGAAGCTGTCCAGCAGCGCACATATTTTTACAAAAGTGTTATGTGAGGTTGAAGACATATAAATTTCTCCTTTCAGTTTAATTTTATTATAACTTACCGATCTCTGCTTGTCAATAAACGGTCGTCTCCGTCGCGCAGGGCAAAGCCGTCCTCTAACCGGCTTTCCTTAACGACCGGTGTGATGCCGTCACGCACCGCCTCTTTTATTTCCTGCAGTGCCTCATAGGTGCGGCGGCAATGCTCACAGGTAACCAGATGGCGGTTCACCTCCGCTGCCAGCGCCAGCAGCGTTTTGTCTGCCCGATCGGCATAAGCAAGCCTTGCCAGGTTTTCAGTAGAAATATGCTTTTCGATCATTGTTAATCAACTCCTTAAAGCGACCCTTGATCCAGTTAGAGCTGTCCGTAATGGCGCGCGGCGTCATGTCAAACAGTCGGTTTTCGTACACGATTCCGTCCTTTTCCTCCGCCAGACGTGCGCGCAGCGTCGTGAAGATCCTGTCCGGCAGCGCCGTGTCCAGTGTGCGCTCCAGCTCGACCCTGGCGGCGGCGTAGATCACGCCGAGCCGTTTGCCGTGCAGCTGCTCAGCAATATAAGCAGTCTTGTTTTTAATAATACCGGCATAGTCGGCTAAAATGATTTTGTTGAAAAGGAAGGCAAGCATTTTGTCCGGCGCGGTGTTAACGGAAAGCAGCGCCTCCAGCACCGCGAACAGATGCGGCAGGTCTTCCTCCTCCAGCAGCAACAGCTCCCGCTGCTCCTGCGGAATATCGCGTTCCTCGCCGTCCTCACCGTCGAGCGCGCTGAGTGATATTTTGCGCCGCTGGGCCGTCTTGGCATCAGCGCCGTTGTCCGGCAAGGTCTTTTCCTCACGGTAATAGCTGCGCCAGAAATCGTTGATCCGCCGTTCCGCCAGCGTGCGCAGCCAGCTGTTACGCTGCGACGGACTCAACGTTTCGCTGTTCACAACAAACGACGCCAGATTCTGCAGCACAGCAATACAGATCTCCTGCAGCACGTCCTCTCGCTCTGTCTCCGGCACGCCATGCCTGGCGATCAGCGGTCTTACGTCAGCCAGCACCGTCTCAAAAATCCGGTCATAGCCGGCGCCGCTGTACACCGCGGCCTTGACGGCCTGATAATTGGTTTGGGTTCCCCAGTTCATTCTTTCCTCCGAAACAATGATAAATCTTCCATACCTTCTTATTATAATAGAAGAACCGGCATATTGCAAGAAGCACAATGCTTTTTCGGAGGCTTCACTTTTATGATCGCTGCGCCGCGCAAAAAATCGGACAGGAAAGGTAATTTGACATTTCTTTCAATTGAAGATATACTGTAATTAATAGATTTCGAAAGGACGGATAGTATGATTACCAATTCCAACATTGTGCTGACCGGTGCCTCCAGCGGTATCGGCTATGAGGTACTGAAGCTGCTGGTCAAGGGCGACGGCAACCGGATCCTGGCACCGGCACTTGACGCCGAGGAGCGGCTGGACGGTTTTTCCGAAAGCGTGATTCCGATGAACGTGGACGTCGGCTCTAAGGAGGGCGTGGACGCCATTTTTGACAAAGCGGCCGAGGTATTCGGCGGTGAAAAAATCGATATTTTTTATGCTAACGCCGGTTTTCCGTATTATGAAACGTTTGATTACGTAGACTGGGATCGTATTCAAAAGATCTTTGACGTCAATACCCTCTCCCCGATCTATACTTACGCCAAATACCGCGAGCACCTGAACGGCAGGAACGGTATCCTTGCCTATACCGTCTCCGCCATCGGCCAGATGGCAATGCCGGGCTATGCGCTGTACAGCGCCAGTAAGTTCGGTCTGCAGGGCTTCCAGCAGGGTATTCGTTTAGAGGCGGCGAAAAACCTACAGATCACCTGTCTGTATCCGGTGGCAACTGACACTAATTTCTTTAAGGTAGCCAATGAGGTTTCCTTTGAAAAGCCGTTTCCGGTACAGCAGCCGGACGTAGTGGCGCGCAAGATGGTCGCCGGCATTGAAAAGGGCAAAAAATTTGTTTCACCCTGCTCCCTGTTCGCGTTATCGAAGGTATTGATGGGCGTTTGCCCGCCGGTGCGGACCGTCTACTGGCAGCTGGAAAAGAACAAGTTAACAAGATTTCAAAAGAAATTAGAGGAGCTGAAAAAATAATGGCATTTGATATGCTTTTTTCACCGATGAAAATCGGCACAATGGAGGTAAAGAACCGCGTGGTCATGACCGCCGCGGAATTTTCGCTCGGCCAGACGAACGGCGAACCGACGGAGCGCATGATGAATTATTATGAGGAACGCGCCAAGGGCGGCGTTGGCCTGATCATCCCGGGTATCTGCCGCGTTAACGACATGGCGGCCGCCTCTACGTTCACCCAGCTGTCTATGAGCAGCGACCGCCACATTGAACCGATGAAGGAGCTGGTAAAGCGCGTTCATCGCCATGGCGCTAAGCTATGCATCCAGCTGCACCATCCGGGCCGTCAGGGCTACTGCAGCTCCATCAACACGCTGCCGATGATCATTCCGATCACCGATCGTTTTCCGCAGGTACCGGCCATGCTGTTCAAGGCAACGCCTGTACTGCTGGGCTTAGAAGCAAAAAAAGTGTGTATGTCACAGCAGGCGCCCAGCAAATGTGAGCTATCCGCACACGGCGCTATGCGTATCCATGCCATGACAAAGCACGAGGTACATAAATTAAGAGACGACTTTATTGCCGCGGCCGTACGCTGTCAAAAGGCAGGCGTGGACGCGGTAGAGCTGCACGCAACGCACGGCTATATTCTGCAGCAGTTCCTGTCACCGAACACAAACCAGCGCAAGGATGAATACGGCGGCTCGTTCGACAACAGAATGCGGTTCATCACGGAGATCATCCAAGGCATCAAGACGCAGTGCGGCAAGGACTATCCGCTGATCGTCCGCATGACGGCCGACGAGATGTATGACCGTATCGGTTTGGCCGGCAAGGGCTACAGCCTGTCCGTCGGCAAAGAGATCGCCAAGCGGTTGGAGGCACTCGGCGTAGACGCGCTCAACGTTTCCTCCGCCTGCTACGACGCCTATAACTACTGGCTGGAGCCAACCTCCTTTGAACCGGGCTGGCGCGCTTATTTGGCCAAGGAGATCAAGTCGGTAGTCAGCATTCCGGTGATCGCCGCCAACTTTATCCGTTCCCCTGAGCAGGCGGAACGTCAGCTGGAGGAGGGCTACCAGGATTTTATCGGCTCTGCGCGTAACTTTATCTGCGATCCGTACTGGGCAAAAAAGGCGCAGGAGGGTCATCCGGAAACCATCCGCCGTTGCATCGGCTGTCTGCATTGCATTAAGTCGTTTATTGAGAACGCCGCCACGAAGGGCGCGCCGGGTGAATGTGCGCTGAACCCCTCCGTCGGTATTGAAAAGGAATTTGCCGCTTTGCCTGACACCGGCAGAGGCTTTCCGATCGTGGTCGTCGGAGCCGGTCCTGCCGGCTTAACAGCCGCTATGACGCTCAAGCGCCGCGGCTATGATGTTACGGTGCTGGAAAAGGAAGCCGCGGCCGGCGGTCAGGTCAACATCGCCGCGGCCGGACCGTGCAAGGATAAGCTACACTGGGCGATCGAGGATATGCTCACCGAAGCAGCAGGCCTCGGCATCACCGTACAGACCGGCACGGAGGCGACGGCAGAGCTGCTGGCAGCAATGAAGCCGTACGCTGTTGTACTGGCTACCGGCGGCACGCCGATCAAGCCGCGTTCCATCGAGGGAATCGACCGCGAGACGGTTTTCACTGCGCCGGAGATCCTGCTGGGCGAAAAGGAAATAAAGGACAGCCGCGTGGCCGTCATCGGCTCCGGCCTGACCGGACTGGAGACGACAGAAAAGCTCAACGAGCTCGGCAACACCGTCACAGTGATCGAGATGGCGGACAAGGTAGCAGGCGCCGCCTGGTTCCAGTTTGTAGACGATTCCATGAGCCGCATAAAGCCTTATGGCACACGGTTTATGCTCAGCACCAAGCTGGTTTCAATCGAAGAACACGGTGTGACCGTTGAGGACGCTAAGACCGGTGTACAGCAAACCGTAGACGCCGATTATGTCGTACTCTCTATGGGCGTACGGCCGAACAATGCGCTGCGGGAAGCGCTGGAAGCCGCCGGTATTAAGACCGTTACCGTCGGGGACGCTGACCGCGGCGGCACGATCGGCAACGCTACCCAGTCGGCATTCCACAAAGCAATGGTATTGTAATTCCTTTAAAACAGAAAATCTTATGAAAGTAATAGGCTCGCAAGGAAAAACCTTGCGAGCCTTAGTTTCGTTTTATGCAGTTTGCTTAGTCCTTTTTGCGGTTGTTGCGTCTCGGAGGTCTGTTGCCGCCCTTCTTGCGGGGCAGGTCGTCGATTTCGTTTTCCGCCTTCATGCCCTCCAGCTCGATCAATGCGTCGCGTCTGGAAAGGTCAATCTTGCCCTCGTCCGTGATGCCGATGCATTTCACGATGACGGAGTCGCCCACGTTAACCACATCCTCTACCTTCTCGGTGCGCTTAACGTCCAGACGGCTGATGTGTACCAGCCCTTCCTTGCCCGGTGCGATCTCAACGAAAGCACCGAAGTTCATCAGTCTGGTCACGACGCCGTTGTAGAACGCGCCGATCTCCGGATCAGAAGCGATCAGGCGAACCATTTCGATCGCTGCCTTACACTTATCGGTATCCTGACCGGACACAAAGACATTGCCGTCCTCTTCGATCTCGATCTTAACGTCATAATCCACCTGCAGCTGCTGGATGATCTTGCCGCCCTTGCCGATGACGTCACCGATCTTGTCGGGATTGATGGCAACGGTCATCATCTTCGGCGCATACTTTGACAGCTCCTTGCGCGGCTCAGCAATCACCGGCAGCATAATCTCGTCAAGGATATAATTTCTGGCCTTATGGGTCTTTGCAAAAGCCTCTTTGATAATCTCCGGCGTCAGGCCGTGCACCTTGAGGTCCATTTGGATCGCAGTGATACCCTTCTTTGTACCGGCAACCTTAAAGTCCATATCGCCGTAGAAGTCCTCGAGTCCCTGAATATCTACCATGGTCATGAAGTCACCGTAAACGCCTTCGTCGCCGGTGATCAAGCCGCAGGAAATACCGGCAACCGGCGCTTTGATCGGCACGCCTGCCGCCATCAGCGCCAGCGTGGAACCGCAGATAGAGCCCTGTGAGGTAGAACCGTTAGAGGAAAGCACCTCGGACACCACGCGGATAGTATACGGGAATTCCTCCACAGACGGCAGTACCGGTACCAGCGCCTTTTCAGCCAGTGCGCCGTGGCCGATCTCACGTCTGCCCGGGCCTCTGGAGGGCTTCGTTTCGCCAACAGAATAGCTCGGGAAATTATAATGATGGATGTACCTCTTTTCCGTTTGCTCGTCAATACCGTCAAGCGCCTGTGCGTCACGGATACCGCCAAGGGTGGCGATAGACAGCACCTGCGTCTGGCCTCTGGTGAACATACCGCAGCCGTGTACGCGCGGCAGCAGATCGATCTCTGCATTCAGCGGACGGATCTCGTCAATGCCTCTGCCGTCAACACGCTTGTGCTCGTTCTTCAGCCAGTCGCGCACCACGTGCTTCTGCACCAGGTACATGATCTCGTCCAGCTTTTCGGTGTTATCCTCAAAGCGCTCGTCAAAGCGCTCGTGCACTGCCTCATAAATCGGCAGCAGGCGTTCGTCGCGGACGTTCTTATCGTCGGTATCGAGCGCCTTCTTGACATCCTCAATGCAGAACGCCTCGATCTCCGCCATGATTTCCGGATCCGGATTAGAGGACTCGTAAGCAAACTTCGGCTTACCAACCTCTTCCACGATGCCGTTGATAAACTGTACGATCTTCTTGTTTTCTTCATGACCGGCCATGATTGCGTTGAACATCGTGTCATCGTCGATCTCGTTACCGCCGGCCTCGATCATTGCCACCAGGTCGCCGGTGGAAGCCACGGTCAGCACCAGGTCGCTCTTTGCACGCTGCTCCAGCGTCGGGTTGATCACGATCTCACCGTCCACTAAACCGACGTTCACGCCGGAAATCGGACCGTCCCACGGAATATCTGAAATCGCGATGGCTGCAGAAACGCCGATCATCGCGGTGATCTCAGGCGAGCAGTCGGGGTCAACGGACATCACGGTCGCCACCACAGAGCAGTCGTTTCTTAAATCCTTCGGGAAGAGCGGACGGATCGGTCTGTCGATGCAGCGGGAGGCGAGGATTGCCTTTTCGCTCGGTCTGCTCTCACGTCTCTGGAAGGAGCCGGGGATCCTGCCGACGGAATACATTTTTTCTTCAAAATCAACGGAGAGCGGGAAGAAATCAATCCCCTCTCTCGGCTTTGCGGACGCAGTGACGTTGCAAAGCACAGCGGTTTCGCCGTAGCGCGCCATGATAGACGCGTTGGCAAGACCTGCCATTTTACCGGTTTCGAGCGTCAGCTTTCTGCCGGCAAGCTCTGTTTCCCATACTTTAAAATTCTTGAAAAACATAGTTTTACCTCTCTTTAAATTTATTTCAAAAGAAGGGTAAATTGTAATAAATTGAAACCATCAAAGCGCTTAATAGCTTCAATTTATCACAATTATTTATCCCTTCTTTTTGATGGTGTAAAAACGACGAAAGCAGACGACACCGTGGCGTCGTCTGCCGGTTCATTAGTTTTCAGTATCAGCCATATTGCGCTCGATGGTATTACGGATACCAAGCTTCGCAATCAGCTCACGGTACTGGTTAACGTCCTTCTTATAGATATAGGAAAGCAGGTTTCTTCTGTGACCTACCATCTTAAGAAGACCGCGGCGTGAGTGATGGTCCTTCTTGTGCACCTTGAGATGCTCCGTCAGTTCCTGAATTCTCTTTGTGAGAACAGCAACCTGAACCTGTGCAGAACCGGTATCACCCTCGTGAACAGCATACTCTTTGATAATCGCTTGCTTTTCTGCCTGTGTCATACAAATTTTCCACCTTTCATAATATTTGCCCTTGCGGAAAACACAGTAACGGGAAGGTGAACCCCAAAACCGAGTAATCCGTTTAAGCGTGATGTATTATAGCATAATCGATCGGATTTGTAAAGAATTTTTTTATACTTGATTTTTATAGCAGTTAATCATATAATATATTGTATCATAATTAATATGGATTAGTATATCTTGTGTCAATAAAGCAGAGGAAAAAATGATGAAATTTGAAGAGAGAGAATTTTTACCGGTTATTTTAGGCGCAGACATCACCGCGTATTCCCTGGCGCGCAGCTTTCATGAGGAATATCACATTAAGTCCCTGGTGCTGAGCATGAGCAAGGGCGGCTATATTGCCAATTCCGATATTATTGAAAACCGCGTCTTTCCCGGGTTGGAAAACAAGGAGGTGCTGGTAAAGCACCTGATCGAGGTCGGCAAGGAATTTGAAGGTAAAAAGAAGCTGATCGTGCTCGGCTGCGGCGACTGGTATGTGCGCGCGCTGATTGAAAGCAAAAAGGAATTAGAGCCGTACTACATCGTACCGTATATCGACGAGGAGCTGCTCAACCGCATCGTGCTCAAGGACAAGTTCTATGAAATTTTTGAGGAGCTGGGGCTGGATTATCCCAAGACCTACGTCTATGAGTGCGGCAAGGAAAATGATTTAAAATTTGATTTTGATTATCCTGTGATCGCCAAGCCGGCGAACTCGGCCATGTATCACTATGCCAAGTTTGAGGGCAAAAAGAAGGTGTTCAGCTTTGATAATGAACAGGCGCTGCGCAATATGCTGGACAAGCTGGAGGGCTCAAGCTATGATTATAAGTTCCTGATCCAGGATAAAATCCCCGGCGACGACACCTATATGCACGTGCTCACCTGCTACTGTGATAAAAATTCAAAGGTGCGCTTTGCCTCGCTCGGCCGGACCCTGCTCGAGGATCACACGCCGACCGCGATCGGTAACCCTGTCGCGATCATTAACGAGGTTAATCCGGACATCGTGGCCGCCGCGACCAAATTCTTAGAGCATATTGGCTATGTCGGCTTCGCGAATTTTGATATCAAGTACGACGAGCGCGACGGCAAGTACAAGTTCTTCGAGATCAACGTGCGTCTTGGCCGCAGCAATTTCTATGTCACCGGCAGCGGCTTCAACACCGTCAAGTGGATCGTGAACGATTACATTTACGACAATTTAGAGGAGTATACGGTCGCTGACAATATCAACCTGTACTCCGTCGTGCCGAAGGGCGTGATCATGAAGTACGTTCCCGAGAGCGATTTTAAAGACCTGGCACGCAAGCTGTTTAAGGAAAAAAAGGTCACCTATCCCCTGCTCTATAAAGCGGACAAGAACCTGAAGCACAACTTCTATGCCAGAGCGGCGCTGCTTAACCAGTTCCGCAAATTCAAAAAATATTTTTAAGAAGTGACCCTTATGAAAGAAAAAACACTCGGTATTCTAGGTGGCGTCGGACCGCTCGCGACGATCTATTTTGAGGAGCTGGTCATCCAGATGACAGACGCCGAAAGCGACCAGGAGCACATCCCGATGCTGGTGTATAACCATGCGCAGATACCGGACCGAACGGCGTATATTCTCGACGACCGACAGCCAAATCCGCTGCCGGTCATGGAGGCGGATGCCAAGCTGCTGGAGCGCTGCGGCTGTGATTATATCGTCATTCCGTGCAACACCGCACATTATTTTTACGACGATATTCAGCAATGCGTCAACGTGCCGATCATTAACATCCTGGAGGAGACCGTGAAATACTGCAAGGAAACGATTCCCTCCCTGCGCAGTATCGGCGTGCTGGCCACCGAAGGCACCGTCCGGTCTCGGGCGTATCAAAATATCATCGAAGCGCACGGGCTGGAATGTATCCTGCCGGACGAAGCAGAGCAGGCAGTGCTGACGGATATTATCTACGGTCAGGTCAAGGCCGGTAAGCCGATAGACATCTACGGACTGTACCGCCTGATCCGCAGCATGAAGCAGCGCGGCGCCGACGCCGTTGTGCTTGGCTGCACCGAGCTTTCTATTATTAAAAAGGATTTCAACATTGACCGCTACGACGTGGTGGATTCCATGGAGTGTCTTGCACGAGCAAGCATTTTAGCGTGCGGGAAAAGGCTGCGCTGACCGCGTCAGCCGATATAACGATGGGTTGGCGCACGGGGCGGCTGTCCCCTTGCCCACCGTCAGAACGAGGTAACGATATGTGTGGATTTGTAGGCTATATCAACGCCAAGAACGACGTTGAAGAAAACAGAAAAATCATCAAGGCCATGGCGGACAGAATTATCCACCGCGGTCCGGATCAGGACGATTACTACGTTGACGGCGACGTATCGCTCGGCTTCCGTCGGCTGTCGATCATTGATCTGGACGGCGGCAGCCAGCCGATCACCAACGCCGACGACACCAAGGTTTTGGTATTTAACGGCGAGATTTATAACTATCAGGAGCTGCGCGCTGAGCTGATCGAAAAAGGCTATGCGTTCAAAACAAAAACCGACTCCGAGGTGATCCTGCACGGCTATGAGGCTTACGGCAAAGAGATCTTAAACCGACTGCGCGGTATGTTTGCCTTTGTGATCTGGGACGCCAACGAAAAGAAGCTGTTCGGCGCGCGCGATATTTTCGGTATCAAGCCCTTCTTCTATTATCTCAACGAGGGCAACTTCCTGTTCGGCAGCGAAATCAAGGCGTTCCTGTCCAATCCGCTGTTCAAGAAGGAATTTAACGAGGCACGCTTGCCCGATTATCTTTGCTTTGAGTATATTCCGACCACGGAAACGATGTTCAAAAACGTGTACAAGCTGGAGCCCGGCGCCTATTTTGAATATGTGAACGGTGCATTTTCTACCGACCGTTACTTCACACCGGAATACCGTATCGACGACACGCACGATATGGCCTACTGGGAGGACCTGATCGATGAGACCTTCAAGGGCTCTACCGTCGCGCACGGTATTGCCGACGTTGAGGTAGGCTGCTTCCTGTCGAGCGGCGTCGATTCCTCCTACGTTGTGCATGAAATGGCAAAGCGCAACGACGTGCGCACCTTCTCCGTCGGCTATGCAGAAAAGAAATATTCTGAGCTGGACCGCGCCGTTAATTTCGCCAAGCACGAGGGCGTGCGCAATTACACAAAGGAGATCACGGCGGAGGAATACTTTGCCGTTTCCCCCACCGTACAGTATTATATGGACGAGCCGCTGCCGAATCCTTCCGCCATCGCGCTCTACTTTTTAGCAGGGCTGGCCGCGGAGCAGGTCAAGGTCGTTCTGTCCGGCGAGGGTGCCGACGAGCTGTTCGGCGGCTATCACTATTACCGTGAACCGCTGGATTTTGAAAAATATATGAAACTGCCGCAGGGCGTGCGCAACCTGCTGGGCAATGTGGCAGAAAAGCTGCCCGCCTTCCACGGCAAGCGCTTTTTAACCAGAGGCCGTTACGGCATTGAAAAACGCTTTATCCGCAACAACTATGTGTATAACCACAGCGAAGTGGACAAGGTGCTGGCGAAGAAGATCCCGAGCGAGGACCCCTCCGTTTACACGAAGCCGTTCTTTGACGAGGTCGCCGGCGAGGACGACATCACCAAAATGCAGTATGCTGACATCCGCACTTGGCTGGTGCAGGATATTCTGGTGAAGGCGGACCGCATGAGCATGGCGCATTCGCTGGAGCTGCGCGTACCGTTCCTTGACAGAGAAATGCTGAAGATCGCCCTGCAGATCCCGGCCAAGTACCGCATCAACGACGAAACAACAAAGGTCGCCCTGCGCGGCGCGGCGGCAAAGGAGCTGCCGGAGGAAACCTCTAAAATGAGAAAGACCGGCTTCCTCACGCCGCTGAATGACTGGCTGAAGCGCGACGAATTTTATACCATGGTGAAAGACAAATTCCAGTCTGACATTGCCAAGGAATATTTCAATACCGATTATATCATGAAGCTGCTCGACGACCACAAGGCCGGCACCGCGCACAACATGAAAAAGATCTGGTCCGTCTATTCCTTCCTGCTGTGGTACGACAAATACTTTGTAGAAAACTAAATCAATCACACACGGCTGTCTCATGGGAGTGAGGTAGCCTCAGCGTGTCGAAAAAGTCAGATAATCAATTTCGACACGCTGGGAGACTTTTGAAAAAGATGCAGAATTTCGTTTTTTGCGAGCGGGAGCTGTACGTTGGTACCGCCCCCGAGCAAAAGACGGAAAACGCCAAAGGCCTTGCAAACTCGATGTTTGCAAGGCCTTTAATGTAGTTTGATCGTTGTACATTATGAATTTGTTTGTAGTATGTTCCTACGAGCACATGCCTAGCGTATTGAATAATCCGGCGCGGTTATGCGCTTTTTCGACAGTCTCAGGCTGTCTCCCTTAACGGGAGGCAGCCTGTTTTTTTGAAAAAATTTTCAAAAGTCAGCCGGCGGCAGATTGAAATTATATATATATATATATA
>JAFUEH010000010.1 GCA_017463985.1 Eubacterium sp.
AAAAAATTCAAGCCCGTATTGAAAAATACGAGCACCTGATTTAACCGTCCGCCGCCATGCAAAATGGGGGTACCCCCATTTTGCATGGCATCGAAATATTCAACTTTTTCAAAAAACTTACACACTTTTATTGACAAAGCCTAATTAAATGATAAAATATTTTCATAATTTTCCAAGTGAATATAAACTTTAGTGCCGTATAGTACAATTTCTTGGTTTCAATATTACCTGTTTAACAAACATAGCCGCAGGATGATGCTAAACTGCAAAGCACCATAAAAAAGCACCATAAATATTATACAATATATCATATCTCAAAACTTTTGTTAAGAATATTTTTCAAACTTTCGTTCTTGCTTTTTGAAGAGGTTTTGTTTGTCCTGTGTAAAGAATTTGAATAAGGGATATATATTTAAAGCGCCAAAATTATTACCGAAAGATGAGTATAGGCGATGAAAACAATTTTATTCGCTATTTCAAAGCCTCGGAGGGCACTACCCCTAAAAAATACAAAGCCGTCAATCACTTTACAGTAGAAAGTAATTAAAAAATATATTGACATCGTGTCAGAATAGTGCTATATTATAGTTACTGACACGGTGTCAATTTATTTTCTTGAGAGGAGAAAGTGTATGCCAAAGGGTTCGCCGCAGTTGACGGCTGCAAGAAAAGAGGAAATCATCAATGCCTGTGAAAAACTTTACCAAACAATGAGTTTTAAGGACATAACCATAAGAGAAATCGGCAATGTTACCTCTTTCACACGCACTTCTATTTATAACTATTTTCATACGAAAGAAGAAATTTTTTTAGCGCTCTATGAGCGAGAATATGATCGGTGGAATGATGAACTGCAAAGCATTTTAAAGAATAACAAGCAGTTGACAACAGAGGCTCTTGCAGGCGCTATTGCTGCCTCGCTTCAAAACAGAGTGCAACTGTTAAAGCTACTTTCGATGAATAACTATGACATGGAAGCAAACAGTCGTTTGGAACTTTTAGTTTCCTTCAAAAAAGCCTATGGCGCATCTATGCAAAATATCAGGCAGTTGCTTGAAAAGTTTTGCCCTGATATGACGGAGAATGACATTCAAAATTTTATTTATGTATTTTTCCCGTTTATGTTCGGCATTTATCCCTATGCCGCCGTAACGGATAAACAAAAAGAAGCGATGTCAAAGGCAGAAATTGATTATTTATATCAGTCTGTTTACGATATCACCTATCACTGCATCATAAAATTATTAAATAACTAATAAAAAAGGAGAAATTACTATGACTAACTTACCAAAAATTGCACTCGGTGCTTGGGCTTGGGGAAATGACGGAACCTTCGGAAATGATTTTACTGCTGAAACGCTCCGTCCAATTTTTGATACGGCAATGAATAACGGACTCAACCTTTGGGATACGGCGTTTGCCTACGGAATGGGCACCTCTGAAAAGGTATTAGCAGAATTTATTAAAAATGTGCCAAGAAGCGAGGTGCTTATATCCGATAAATTTACCCCACAGTGTGCTGACGCAGCCTCACCTACCGCTATGAAGGATATGATTGAAATGCAGCTTGACCTTATGGGGCTTACGCATTTTGACATTTACTGGATTCATAACACTTGGAATGCACCGAAATGGACGGAGGAGCTTGCTAAATATTTTGAAGGTAAGGATGATGTGCCGCTCCTTGGTGTTTCTAATCATAATCTTGCGGAGATCAAACAGGCAAATGAGATACTGCACAAGCACGGATTAAAACTATCTGCTGTACAAAATCACTTCAGCCTTATCAACCGTTCCTCAGAGGAATCGGGAATTCTTGATTATTGCAAAGAAAATGGAATTACTTTCTTTTCATATATGGTTTTAGAACAAGGTGCACTTTCAGGAAAATACGATACGGCTCATCCTATGCCGGCGGGTTCTGCAAGAGCAGAAGCATACAATCCTATTCTTGACAAATTGGAAATTATCAATAGCGAATTAAAAAAACTGGCTGACAAATACAGCGTTGGTGTGGCACAAATTCCGATAGCATGGGCTATTTCAAAAGGAACCTTGCCGATTATCGGCGTTACCAAGACCTCCCATGTTGAGGATGCAGTCAAGGCAGCAAAGGTGATGCTTTCAGCAGAAGAGACCGCGGAACTTGAGAAATTGGCTGACAGTTTAAATATTAACGCCATTCGTTTTTGGGAAAAGGAGATGAAGTAATGAAAAAGAATATAGGAGCAGCACTTGCACTTTATCCTGCACCTGTTATTGTTGTTGGTGCGATGGTGGAAGATAAGCCAAGCTGGACGCTTGTAGCGCATGCCGGAATTATGGCACATAGTCATTTAATGGTATCACTTGTGCAGGCACATTATATCAATAAAGGGATTCGTGAAAACAAACTACTATCAATTAATATTGTTGATGAGAGTTGGCTCAAGGAAGCAGATAGAATGGGAGTAATCAGCGGAAATAAAGTTGATAAGTCCGAAATGTTTGCTTATACAATTGGTGAAAACGGTGCACCGATGATTGACTGTGCCAAAGTGTCTATTGAATGCGAGGTTGATGACAATTATGAGCTGGAGCATTTTGATAATTTTATCTGTAAAATATTGGCTACCTATGCCGATGAAAGCATTTTAAATGATAAAGACAAAATTGATTATCATATTTTAAAGCCTGTTTTATTTGAGTTCCCGACTTATGAATATTTTATAACCGGAAATAAGGTTGGAAACTGTGCGAAGATGAATTAACAGAATTCAGAAAGGATACAAAATGAGTAAAGTTTTAGTAGCCTGCTTTTCAGCAAGCGGTGTAACGAAAAGAGTCGGAGAGGAAATTGCCCGTATCAGTGGCGGAGATTTCTTTGAGATTGTGCCTGCGCAGATTTATACGAGGGATGACCTTAACTGGATGAATAAAAAGAGCCGTAGCACACTCGAAATGAACGATCCGACGGCAAGACCCGAAATTGCTGATACGGTTTCAAATATGGCTGGTTATGATACTGTCATTATCGGTTATCCTATTTGGTGGGGTGTTGCACCACGCATAATCAATACTTTTTTGGAAAGCTATGATTTCAGCGGCAAGAAAATTATGCCCTTCTGCACCTCAGGCGGAAGCGGTATCGGTAGGAGCGACAAGGAACTCCAAAGTTCCACAAGCAGTAATACGAAATGGTGTAAAGGCGCACAAATTAACCGTCCTAACGAAAAGAATATTATAAAACTGCTTGAACAAAAATAAGTCGAATGAAAGATGACCATTATGAAAGTAAAAGAGAAAACGGTTGAGCTAATTGAGCTTTTCTATGACTTAATTTATGTTTATGCCATATCCAAAATGACCTTGTTGATTGAGGAGCCTGAAAAAGGCGTAATATCGCCGATGGCATTTTTACGGTATCTTGTATTTTCGTTTGTCATTTTACAGGCTTGGCTCTACCTGACGAATTATGTGAATCGTTACGGAAGGTGGAAATGGTATGAATATGCGCTAACCGCCGTTAATATGATTGCGGCGGTCTATATGGCAAACACGATTTCAGAAGAGTGGGAGCATATGGCGAAAGCCTTTAACCTTGCCATGCTGGTAATGCTGCTTTGCGTTGCGGCAATGTATTTGATACAGGTCTTGTTAAAGGAACAGGATAGCGGAGCCGCTAAAAATTCACTCACGATTTTAACGGTGGACTGTTTGCTGTATCTCGCTGCGTTTATCGCTTCTGTTCACGGCACTATCGCACTTGTTTTGTGGCTGGATACAGTAGCCGTTCTTGTAGGTGCCTTCCTTCCGTTTTTCATTAGAGGAAAATTTGACATCAGTATTATCAGTTTTCCGCATTTGGCAGAACGCTTTGAGCTACTGACAATTATCACCTTTGGGGAAAGCATTGTAGGTATCACCGGTTTCTTTGATACAAAACAATTTTCAGTAATACCGATAGGCATTTTTGCGATGATTCTTTCCCTTTTCGGCTCTTATGTGGTACAGTTACATTCTCTTTGTAACCATCACCGGGTTGAGCGTTCCCTCCGCTTAATGTTCTCGCATTATTTCATTGTCATATCCATTAATTTAATTACTGTTGATTTAAAGCTTTTTCAAAGCCAAAATGCTAACCATGCATTTGTAGCAGGAATGATAATAGCAGCGCTGTTGCTGTTTTATGTATCTATCTTTTCAGACAGCATTTATTACAAAGAGGGCTTTTCTTTTAACAAAAAAGATAGTTTTATTTCTTTAACATTGATGCTGCTTGGCGGCTTGCCACTCATTCTTTTACGGGATTCGGTATCTGCCTATCTTATCGGCGTGCTTATTATCACCGGCAGTAACTTTGCCATGCTGCTTTTGAAAAAGATGAAAGGACAAAAGAAGGTGACGAACAAATGAAAAAAACAACGATAATATTACTTATCCTTTGCTTGCTTTTATCTTTTGGTGCCTGTGCCAAAGAACAGAGTGTTTCGGAAAGTACAAGTGAAGCACCGATTGTAACGGAAGCAACGCAGCAAAAATCTGAGACAGAAATCAAGACGGAGGCAGGAAACGAAAGCACAACACCATCAGAAATGGAGGGAAGAGAAATGCAACTGACAATCGGAACAAGGCAGGTATCGGTTGAGTGGGAGGATAATGAATCGGTTGAGGCACTTCGTGAGCTTTGCACGAAACAGCCGTTGACCATTCAAATGTCAATGTACGGCGGCTTCGAGCAGGTGGGTTCCATAGGGGGGTGACCTGCCGAAAAATGATAAACAAACCACTACCGAGGCAGGTGATATTGTACTGTATTCAGGCAATCAAATCGTTGTGTTTTACGGTTCTAATTCGTGGGCTTATACAAGACTCGGCAAAATTACAAATCTGTCAAATAATGAACTGACAGACCTGTTATCCAACGGGGATGTCATCATAAATATATCAATTAATTAATTTTAGGAGGAAATAAAATGTTAGGTAATTTCAGTTATTCAAATCCGACAAAGCTCTATTTCGGAGACGATGCGTTGTTATTCTTAAAGGACGAACTCAAAAACTACGGCAGCAGAGTTATGCTGACCTACGGCGGCGGTTCCATTAAGAGAAACGGCATTTACGATGAGGTTATCCGTATTCTCAAGGAGGCAGGCAAGGAGGTTTTTGAGGACCCGGGCGTAATGTCTAACCCGACTGTTCAAAAGCTCTACAAGGGATGCAAAATCGCAAGGGAGAATGATGTTGATTTAATTCTTGCCGTTGGCGGCGGCTCAACGATTGACTATGCCAAGGGCGTGTCTGTTTCAGCATGGTGCGACGAGGACCCGTGGGATAAATACTATCTGCGTATGGAGGAGCCTGATAACCGTATTATCCCTGTCGGAAGTGTTTTGACAATGGTAGGCACGGGCTCTGAGATGAACGGCGGTTCGGTTATCACGAACCACGAGCAGAAGCTCAAAATAGGTCACGTTTTCGGCGATAACGTTATGCCTAAGTTCTCTATTTTAAATCCTAAATATACCTATACCGTGCCGAAGTATCAAATGGTTGCAGGTATTTATGATATCTTTAATCACATTTGTGAACAGTATTTCTCAGGCGAGGACGATAATACAACGGATTATCTTGCAGAGGGCTTGATGAAATCTGTTATTCACGCGTCAAAAATTGCCGTTAAAAATCCCGAGGATTACGAGGCGCGCAGCAACCTGATGTGGGACGCCACCTGGGCGCTCAATACGCTGCTGAAAAAGGGTAAGGCAACCGACTGGGAGGTCCATATGATAGGTCAGGCAATCGGTGCTTATACCGACGCAACGCACGGTATGACGCTTGCTGCCGTTTCACTTCCGTATTACAGACATATTATGCCATACGGGCTTGCGAAGTTTGCCCGTTTTGCCAAGAATGTATGGGGAATCAATACGGACGGTATGAGTGACGAGGAAGCTGCAAACGCAGGACTTGACGCTATGGAAGCCTGGATGAAGGAAATCGGCGTAGTGCTTAACGCAAAAGAACTTGGCGTCACCGAGGATATGTACGAGGGAATTGCCAACGCCACCTTCCTCCTTGACGGCGGCTACAAAGTGCTGACAAAGGACGATGTTATTGATATCCTCAAGGAAAGCTGCAAGGCATAGAAGAATAGGTTTTATTTGTTCTGTGTAAAGATTTTGAACAAGAAATATATGAATTTTAAAGCGCTGCCCAGACGAGCAGCGCTTCTCTCTATTTATATTCCTTTTATGTTAATCGGTTTTTATATTTAATGGCGTTCAAAAACATCATTATCGTTTAATGCTTGATATATTGTTTCAGCGATTAACTTTGCGCCGGCATTGTTCGGGTGGAGGCCGTCAACGAACAGATCATTCTTGCCTTCAAAAACAGAGTAGAGATTGATGGTTGTTAGTTTGTATTCATTTGAAAGCCGATTCAAAATGGGGATGATTTCATTTTGTATGACTGCATTATTCACCTCAAAACGCACCTTGCCGTTTAGCGCAAACACCGGTGGAGGCAACAGCAAATAAATTTGCTTAACGCTGTTCAGAGCAAGATAGCCTTCAATCATCTTTTTCATAGAATCAGTATAATCTGCGCTATTCCAATTACACGGCTTACTGTCGTTTGTACCGAGCATAAGCAAGACAATGTTTGGTTGAAAAGCAAGACTTTTTTGATAAAGGTGTTCTTTGATATACGGAAAGTCGCCGTCAACGGAAGCGGTTCTTCCCGAATAGCCAAAATTGCCAACGCAAAAGTGATTGCCGAGAAGTTGTTGCAACTGCGCCGGGTAACTGTTTTTTTGCTGATTTTTAATCAGATAGCCGTAGGTGATACTATCGCCCACGCAGGCAACCTTAACCTGATTTGATTTTGATCTCTGTATAGGATGCAGCGGCAGCTCGCCACGGTGCTTCATTTTCAGCAGTATCGCAGCCGCCGCTATCACAGCGGTTGCCGTTATCATTATCGGTAGTTTCATGATGCTTTTTCCTTTGCTTTTTGCAATCTTTTATCATTGAGAAACTTAAATGCTACCGAACAAACCGCCGTCAATATTAAGGTAATGCCGTATTTCACGCCGAGCGTCATATCGGGTTTCGCATAGTCAAGCGCGTCAATGATCACGGGATGGAACAGATAGACGGAAAGCGAGATGGCGCCGAGGTAACCGAACACCTGATTTGCCTTATCATTTTTGATTTGGTTTCCTTTGCCGGAAAAGGTGATAGATATGCCAAAGAACACGCCGATAACCGTCATCGCCATACAAAGAGGCTGCAGCGAGACTTTCATCGGCAGCGTGCCAAAAAGCAGCGGAATACCGTAACAGCAGATTTCTGCAATTTTAAGTGTTTTGGGCGATAACGGCAGCGTTTCCTTTTTTGCAAGAAATTCTGCAAAATAGTATGCAAACATACCAACAAGCAGTTCAATCACCGCCCTGAAATCATAGATAAAATTAGTATTAAACTTAAATTTCATCATAGCCAGAACGGCCACCAAAATCACTGCAAAAACGCCCGTTGTTAACGCGGTTGTTTTTATACCGCTAAACCTTCTTCTTAAAAGAAGCAATACGGGTATCATAAAGAGCATACTAAGTAGCATGGCCGAAAGATACCATTCGGGAATAATCAGCGCGTCTTGGTATTTGTCTTTCCAAAAAATTGCCTGCTGAAGCAGAAAGATGCTTGGCAAGCCTGCCCACATTTTATGTAAAAAGCCTTTGAAATTTAAAATGAGCGTAACCAGGATAATGCCGATAATCGCCACAATATGCGTCGGTAAAATTCCTTTTACCTTGCCGACCATAAATTGATAGGTCGCAAGCGGAATATCCTCGTTTTTTTGATTCATCTTTTCAAGAGAACGCGCCATAAAATAGCCCGAAATCAGAAAGAAAAATTCAACGGCGACGGCTCCGTTTTCAAAAAGATTTTTCTCATCATTGTTCATTGACATTTGCAAATGATAGCCAACAACCAGTATGGAAAATAAAAACCGCATCAGTTCAATAAAAGTATTTCGTTTTGTCATAATTAATTCGTCCTCATTATTTTTCTACAATTTATTTTAATTTCTACAAGCTATCTTTTCAACCGTTAAAAATCTCTGCTTTGATGCCGTTCCAACACATTGTCTGTGTTTGTTGCGAAACACAAAAAAGATGGGCTGCTAACACAACCCATCTTATCTTTATGGAGGATATTAATTGTGGAAATTTAAATTGAATGCAAAATAACCTGTGTTGAATTCAACGGCGCTGTTATAGGCAACATCGGGATAACCTGAATAATCAACGGCAACGGCGATTTCGGACGGCAGGCTGTTTGCCAGTGTCTGATTGGTAACAGCCAACGTCATAGAATAATCTGCGTTAAGTGCGTAGTTACCGCTTGCCGCTTCGGTATAATCCTCGAACATACCGGGTACTTTAACAAGCATTTTGAACGTGTTGTTGTCATAAAGGTTAAGTTTTGCATCGCAAGTGTAATCTGTGCCGTAGAAGTTCACCGTATCTGTTGCCGTAAGTTCCAACTGCAAAGTCGGCTCCGGATCGGGTTCCGGTTTCGGATCGGGTTCAGGCGTTGGTGTATCTCCGCCGGCAATCACCAGTGTGAGTGTTGCAGTTCCTCCGCCTGCAAAATGTGCAGGAATGGTAAACTTGTTGTCGCTTGCCGTATAGACCTTTGCGGTGCCGATTTCAGCATCGTCAAGCGCAGAATCACCGGCATTGACCATCGTCAGCGATAGTTTGTTGTTATCAAGCGACCAATAGCCGTCAAACCACATAGAATAGTTATCTCCGCTGGTTGCAACATAAACAACAAAGACTTTACCTTTTAGAGCAGTATCAGGATCGGTTGCTGTTTCGGAAATTTCTTTCAGCGAAATATATGTCTTGCCGACAACGCCACTGTAAATACCGTTATAGATTTCAGATTTATAAAGTTCATTATTTGTCAGAGTAGGCTCCGGATCAGGATCGGGTTCCGGCTGCGGTTCGGGCTTTTCTTCCTCCGGCTCATTGCCGATATCCACACTGTTGAAATTCAGTGTAAAGGTCAAGTAACTCGTAAATTTTACCGTTCCTTTATATTTTCCGCTTGAAACATAATCCAGTGTAAATGTTTTCGGAATGCTATTATCAACGGTTTGCTTTGCAACGCTCAGCGTTAAGGATTTATCGGCATTTTCTTTCCATCTGCCACTTGCTGCTTCTGTATAATTATCATAAGCACCCGGCACCTTAACATAGAGTTTCCAAGTTTTATCGTTGGCAACATCCAGCTTTGCATAGCAGGTGAAGTCAGTTCCGTAACTGTTTACGGTATCCTTTGCCGTTAATCTTGTCAGCAAGCCTTCTGTACTGTCATTCTTTTCATCGTCTTTAGAGGACGAATCCTCCTTTGACTTGCCGTCGTCCTTTTTCTTGCCGGAATCCTTATTTTTATCTTTATTTTTATCAGATTTTTTCGATGAATCTATGGCATCTCTTGACGGCTTAAAGGTGAATGCGCCTGTTCCTCCGCCTGCAAAATGTGCAGGAATATGGAATATGCCTTTACTGTCTGCGGTATAAGTTTTGGCTTTGTTCAGTTTTGCACCGTCAAGCCCTGAATCATCGCCACCGAGCTTCATTGTCAGTTTTAGCGTTTTATTGTCGTCGCTAAGTTCCCAATAACCGGCAAACCACATACCGTAATCATCACTGTTGGCTTTTACATAAGCGGCAAATATTTTTCCTTTAAGACCTGTGTCAGCGTCTTTGCTGTCAACGTCTTTAAAAGACATATAGGCGCTTCCTACAATTCCACTGTAAAGTCCGTTGATAGTTGGCGTTCTGTAAAGCTCGCCTTTTGCGGTAGCAGGTGTTTTATCCGTTGTGGTAGTCGCTGCCTTTTTACTTGTTTTTGAAGCGACAGGCGTTGCTTTTGTATCGCTCGTAATTTCAACGCTGTTAAAATGTAAAGTGAATTTCAAATAACTGTTGAAAACCACGGTTGCACTATATGACGGCTTATCCGGATTTGAAGTATTGCAAGCAATATTGATGCTGCTCGGTAAGCTGTTTTCTGCAACCTGTTCATTTACCTTGAGCGTCAGTGATTTATCATTGTTTTCGCTCCATGTTCCGCTCGCTGCTTTTGTGTAGTTATCGAATTGACCGGGCACTTTAACAAACATAGTCCAGGTACCGTCTTTTGCAATATCCAGTCTTGCATAACAGGTGAAATCCGTACCGTAACTGTTTACAGTATCCTGTGCCTCCAGCCTTGCAAAGAGTGTGCCGGTGTCATTATTTTGTTCTTGTTCTTCATTATTGGCTTCAACCGCAGGGGTAGGCTGTGGTTGTTCTGTTGCATTTTGAGAAGAGACCTTGTCCGTTAAAAGATTTAAAGTAAAGGTAACCGTTCCCGCACTTGGAAAATCAACGCCGATTTTAAATTCATTGTTTTCAGCATTATAAGTCTTTTCTTTTCCCGATTCGGCTTCTGACAAGACTGTAACATTTTCCATTTCCGTGTTCCAGTAGCCCGTCAGTTTCAGCGTGCCTGCATCTTCGTCAAGCACGTAGGTGCCGTCAAGCCACGGCTCATAATCCTTGCCCTGAGCCGATACCATAACATAGAAAACATCTCCGCTCAGTTCAGTTTGTCCGGTGATGCTTTGTTCAGGCGATTCCTTATGTTGAAAGGAAAGATATGCTTTTCCGAAGCCTGCCCAAAAGGTTTCTACCTTCGTCCGGTACAGTTCACCTTCTGCTGCCTGTATATTTTCCGTTGCAGCAGATTTTGAACCAACATTTTTTCCTACAAAAAATCCTCCGCAGCCGATAGCGGCAGCAACCACTATCGCAATCACAGACATAAGGATTTCTTTAGATTTCATTGACATAATATTACCCCCTTATTGTCATATATTTATTTTAATTTATATATAAAAAGCAGGTCAACCAATAAAGTTTTCAATACCGTTTTGGTTTCCACAAAACCAGTCGAATCTGTTGGATTTTGAAAAAATAATCGCAAAAAAAGCAGGAACCGCAGTCCCTGCTTTTGCTTATGTTTTATAAGATTTCACCGTTACTTTCGATAATTTTTTTGTATTCAAAGGCGGAATTTTTGAGCGTGCGCTGTTGTGATTTGTAATCTACATAGACTAAGCCGAAGCGAGGCTCGTAACCCTCCGCCCATTCAAAGTTATCCATCAGCGACCAGTACTGATAACCGATAATCGGAATACCGTCATCCGTCGCTTTTTTCAATTCGCCAAGGTATTCACGGATAAAATCAATGCGCTTGTTATCGGCAACGGCGTCGCTTTCCTCCGGCACATCGTTCCACGCCATTCCGTTTTCGGTTACCATAATCGGAAGGCCGTAGCGCTCGTGGAAAAATCTTGCCGTCCAATAAAGGCATCTGCCGTCGATAATCCAGTTCATACTCGTTCGGCGCTCAGGCGGTGTGTTTTTGTCAAGCTGTTTTGTCCACATCGGCGCGTAAACATTGATGCCGATAAAATCCATTTGGCACTGCATTTTCGGCATATCCTTTTTCGTGCTCCTGTATACGCCGTAAACGCAGACGGGTTTCCCCTTGAAAATAGGGTCGGCAAACCAGCGGTTACTCATGGAGCCCATCAGCCCCTCAAAGGTGGCGTGCCTTGCCTTTTCGATGGCTTCGGGCGTTTCGTTTTCGGGAACCGTACAGGCAGCCGCCATGGCAATACCGATTTTCGGCGGCTTTTTGGCATATTTACGAATGGTATCCACGGACTGCTTATGCGCATAAAGGCAGTTGCGGGTAAGTCTTGGTAATGACAGATACCGATGCTTAAACGGTGCGTGCGCGCCAACCATGTGTCCGTTCATAATAAAGCATTGCGGCTCGTTCATCGGAATCCAGTAGGTAACTCTGTCGGAAAGTGCGTCCACAACCACCTTGGTATATTCGGCAAAAAGCGGGATGATATTGTTGCTCAGCCAGCCGCCTTTTTCATATACCCAAAGCGGCATATCCCAGTGATAAATGGTTACCATCGGTTCAATATTATTTTTCAGCAACTCGTCAACGAGGTCGGAGTAAAACTGAAGCCCTTTTGGATTCACCTTACCCTCGCTCGGAATCACTCTTGACCAGCTGATGGAAAAACGGTAGGATTTCAGACCGATTTTTTTCATCAGTGCGATATCCTCTTTCATATGGTGGTAGTGGTCGCAAGCGGTGTGGCAGTTTGCACCGTTTTTTATTTTATCGCTTGGCGCAATATCCCATATACTCGGCGTTCTGCCGTCCTCATTCCAGCCGCCCTCAATTTGCGGTGCGGCAGTGGCAGCACCCCATAAAAAATCCTTGGAAAATGCCATTATAATTCCTCCTCAAAATGATATGTACCGCTTTCAAGAAAAGTGCTTTTTCCGCTCGGCAGGATAACGCTTGCCGTTTTATTTTCAGGCACGGTTACCTCCATCATAAAGCGGTTGTCCTGCCTTTCCCAGCTGACCTTAATATCCTGAACAGACCCCTTGGCGTAGGATAAATGCGGCGATAATACAGGGCAAAGTTTAAAAGAATGAAAGCCTGCTTCCAGCGGTTCAATGCCTAAAATCCGGCGATAGAAGAATGCACCGACCGCACCGTAGGCATAGTGATTAAAGGAAATCATATCGGGAATAGAATCTGCTCGGATGCTGCCGTCAGCCGCCAGTGCGTCCCAGCGTTCCCATATAGTGGTTCCGCCTGCTTTGACGGTAAACAGCCAAGACGGACGTTCCTCGCAAAGTAACATTCTATACGCTTCTTCTGTATAGCCGTTATCCGCAAGGGCGAATAAAATATACGGCGTGCCGGCAAAGCCTGTCATAATGCGGTAGTTGTTTTCACGCACCAGTGCGGCAAGCCGTGCAGCGCAGGGCTGAATATATGGCTCGGTCAGTAAATCAAAATATAATGCCAGCGCATAATTCGTTGCAAAATCCGCTTTTAAGGTTTTTTCCTCGGTGGTACAAAGAGAGGAAAAAGCGTTTTTAATTTTGCTGTGTAGGTCGGCATAATAAGCCTCGTCCTCACGGTAGCCGAGTGCGTGTGCAGAGCGTTCCATAATCTTAACACTGTTAGCAAAAAATGCAGTGGAAATATGCTTGCCCTTTTGCTTCCATTTGTGAACGCCCTCATTCGGCGCACACCAATCGCCGTACTGAAACGGATTGTAATTCCATAAATATTTTTCATCGCCCTTGACGAAGCGCGCCGCCATTCTGATTTCGGAGGCGGTATAGGCTTTCATGGACGGATATTGCTCCTTGAGCATTTCCAAATCCCCATAAGCTTGATAGACGGCCCACGGCACCATCGTGGCACTGTCGCCCCATATCGCAATCGGAATAGGCAGCGGCGTTGGGTTATACGTTTTGTTTTCGGGAATGGTGACGGGGAGCGTTCCGTTCCCACGCTGATAAAGCCTTAAATCATACAGCCACTTTTTCATAAACAGGCTGATGTCACGGTTGTATGTTGCCGTTTCGGCAAAGACGGCAATATCGCCCGTCCAGCCCATGCGTTCATCACGCTGTGGACAGTCCGTGGGGATTTCCACAAAATTGGACATCTGGCCCCATTTGGCGTTTTCATAAAGCCGGTTGAGAAGCGTATCAGAACATTCAAATGAGCCGATTTCCGGACAATCAGAGGTCAGCACAAGGCTTTTGATGGAAGTAATTTCAAATGCATCGCTACCCGTTACCTCCGCATAGCGAAAGCCCATGCAGGTGAAGAGCGGTGTAAAACTTTCTTCACCGCCGCCGCAAATCAGCGTCAGCGTTTGCTTTGCCCTTCTTAAATTCTTGGTAAAAAGGGAACGGTCGGCGTTTAATATTTCGGCGTGACGAACGGTAATCACCGTTCCTTTTTTGCCTTTCACGGTTAAGGCGATAATGCCGGAATGATTTTGCTTAAAATCATAAGTATTGTTGCCGAGATATTCGGGGAATAATTCCTGCTTAGCACGGACAAAGGTGCCGATATGCTCTTTCAGTGCGGGCGTATCTCCGTGAAAGAGAACGGCATTTTCAAAGTGCCACCCGCTCTCGTCAAGACGCGTATTATCCATCGTTTCGCCGTTATAAAAATCGGCAAAGCGGCGCGGTGTATCCGCCGTGACCTGCCAGCTGTCATCCGTGGCGATAACGGTTTCAGTGCCGTCTGAAAAGGTAAGACGAAGCGAAGCAATCACGCCGCGTTCCTTTCCGTAGTTGTTATTCTTCCCGCCAATGGTACCGAGCCTCCAGCCGTTGGCCGCGGTAATATCCAGCGTGTTTTCGCCTGCGAAAAGCAACGAGGTTACTTCGTAAGTCTGAACTTGCACATAACTTTCATAGTGAGTATAACCGGGCGTAAAATAGTCGCTGCCGACTCTTTGACGGTTAATTTCTGCGCAGTAGATACCCATAGCGGAAATCAAAATCTCCGCCTTTTCGGGTATTTCCTTTAACACAAATTTTTTTCTAAAGAGTTCGGGGGGCAGGGTATTATGCTTATCGTTTTTGTTGCCGCTGCCGATCCATTCTGCTTTTCTCATCGCTTCTTTGCCGCCTTTGCCTCACGCTTTGCAAGATACTTTGCGTTTTCGGTTTCAAAGTCAAGCCCTTTCTTGGCGCATTTTTCCTTCAGGTCTGCAATGCGGTTTTCCTCTTCCTCTTTTTCAGCGCGTTCTCTTTCCAAGCGTTCCTGCTCTTCCGGCTCGATCCAAACCTCGCCTCTTGCTTCCACCGCTTCTCTGTGACGGCGATTGAGCTCTTGGTTCATTTCCGGCAAATGCTTTTCAACATCGAAGAAGGGGAGAATCAGTACGCATACCAGCGCTGCTACAATATCAAAAACATAAAAGGCTATCTTGAAAAACTGAATGACTTCATCGTTTGGCACAACGCCTTGAACATCTACAAAGCCGAGCTTTAATATCATGGATTCAAAGCCGCCGGCGAACGGGGCATAAATCAGGCTTTGAACAGCGCCGATAATCGCAACACCCATTAAGCCCTCCAGCCTTAATTTAGATTTAAATTCAACACTGTCAAAGGCGTAGCAGAGCAGCGTTGCAAAAATATAGGCGTTCGGGAGCATACCTGCCTGACGGAAAAAGCCTGCCACTAACACAACGGGGAGGTTATCGGCAAAGATTAATCCGACAACGCCGCTGACAAAAGCCGTCGCATAACCGACAAGGGAAACATTTTTAATTCCGAATTTCTTGGAAAGCGGATAAATGGCAATCGCGCCGATGCCGAGCGGAATGCCCGTTGCTACCTGAAAAATGGTATACATCATCGGATTTTCCGCACCGCCGAGTATGTATTTAATATAGAAATACTGAACGTTACCGCCCTTGAAATTATCAACAATGCCGTAAACGGTCATCATAATCATAAAGAGCACATAGTATTTGTTGGTCAAGAGCGCCTTGATTTGTGCTTTCAAAGGAATATTGTTTTCCTTATCCATGCCTACGGTATCAGCTACGTCATCAATCACGCGCTCCTTGGTGTAATAATATTCCATTAAAAGAAGCGGAATAGCGGCGATGGATAAACCAATCATCAGTTTGGGATAGCCTGTAATATCGTTATCAAGCCACATCGGCAGAACTACCATATTGACAAGCATACCTACTACGATACCCGAAACCAGCGTCCACGACAACTGACGAATAAATTTGATATTCGCTTTTGCCTGCGGGTCACGGGTGGAAATGGATACAATATTATCCCTGAATAAAAAGAAGAAGGTGCTGCCGACCGTATGATAGCAAACTATCAGGAAAAAGAAGTAATACCAATAATTATCGCCAAGTGAATTCTCGCCTGCAAACAGGAAAATCAGGCAGCCGATAATGATGGAGATAAAGCCAAAGATCAAGTGCCAAGGTCTGAAACGTCCTTGCTTTGATTTGGTGTGCTGAATCAGCCAGCCGGTAAACAAGCCCATTAACACGGTGAGGAGCTTTGCCACCGTCATCACGATTTCATAGCGATGACCGAGCGACTGAATCATTTCCACATTATTCGTGCCGTACAGTGCGCCTGCTTGCTGGGTGAAAAACTTTTCCACAAGACCGGCGATGGAATTGACAACAAATATCAAACCGAGCGGACCGATAAGATGTCCGAGGATTTTTTCTTTTTTCGTAACGCCTCTTGTGGTGATTTTGGAATCCATAAAAGGCTTTTCAAACAGTCCCTTGCTTAAAAAGGCAATCTCTTTTTTAGCCATGATTTTTCTCCTTTATTTCAAACTTTAATAGTTCCGTATATCCTTTTCCGTGGTAAGTAAAGAAGATACCGTGCACACCCGTTGGTATAGAGCAGGGAAGCGTGACGGTGTTCCATTGATCCGCTTTGTCCAAATATACCGTGCTGACGGGTGAGCCGTTTTCTGCTAACTGAATTTGCAATTGACCGCCGCCTTTGCGGTAAGTAACGGCAATTTCATATTTGCTGTTCTTAAAATCAAAATATTTATAACCTACCGTACCGCCGCTTTTCAAGCCCGAAACATAAAAATCAGCCGTTTTCTCATCGTCCTCACCGCTTTGGGTGATATAGGGCGTGTTCCTCCTTTTAAGGAAACCGCCTTTGCCCATCAGATTACAAGCGATATAGGCGGGATAGGCGCCTTCGGCTTTCAGCGGTTTGCCGTTCAGTCCGCAACTTGTTGCCTCCACTTGTGCGATACTTCCGTCAGGCGATATTGTGATTTTCTCCGCAACGCCTTGGCGTGAAAAGCCCATTTGATTTGTCATCCTATGGTCAAAAATATACCATTCTCCGTTGAGTTTGACAAGTCCGCCGTGGCTGTTGCCAATCGGATAAGCCGGTTTCAGCAGGCTATGTCCGTTGATTCCCGTATCCGAGGTGGAATGAATACAACCGCGGTGAACAAAATCCCTATCGGGATAACGGCTGGTGGCGTAATGGAGTCCCGTCGCATTGCGAACGGGGTAGACAATATAGTATAGATCACGGATTTTTCGTGCGGACGGCCCTTCGAAATAGGCGTTTGTATGCCAACCAAGGCTGCCTTTCAAGACTATCTTCGGCGTGGCTTTTACGGTTTTCATATCGGCGCAAAGCTCCGTTACCGTACACCCTGCCATGTTGCGTTTGATTTTTGTGGTGGTGCCTCGCTTGGACGAGCCTGAATAAAGCCAAATTCTGCCGCTATCTATCAATACGGACGGGTCAAACATAAAGTATTCGTTTTTATCCCCGCCGAGGAGTTTTCCGTTTTCGTAAGCCACATCGCCGTAGTATTCGTATTTGCCGTTCGGCGTATTGCAGACAGCAACGCTGATCACGGAGGTGTCGTCCTTGGAATAGTAAAGATAATATCTGCCGTCTGGTCCTTGAACAACATCGGGCGCATAAAGGTTGCCTTGACGGCTGTCCTGTTCCTTCGTATAGATAACGCCCTCATAGCGCCAGTCGGATAAATCGGAAAGCGGCGCCGACCAAGTAACATAATCGTTTTCGCAGTACCATTTGCCGCCGAATTTATCGTGCGAACCGAAGATATACAGCCTGTCGCCAAACACTCTCGGTTCGCCGTCGGGGATATATTCATACGGCGGCAAATAGGGATTAAAAATCTGCTGTTTCATTAAAATCCCTCCGAGGTCGGTGCATTCAGAATAAGGGTTAGTACTCTTGTCGCACTGTTCATCAGCGACTGCCTGTTCAGTTTTCCGTTTTGATAATCGGCAAGCACGCTTTTCATCACTCTTTGATTACCAGGCATCAGCAAATCGTTGCCGATATTGATGGCGGTTGCATGAGAACACTTGTCGGTGGTGTTCCAATCGCTCATCACCACACCGTCATAGCGCCATTCGCACCGCAGAATATCGTTAACAAGCGCTTTGTGATTCGGCGTATAAGTACCGTTTAATTGGTTATACGAGGTCATCAGCGTTAGCGGCTTTGCTTCACTAACGGCAATTCTAAAGCCTTTCAGATATAATTCACGGATGGCTCTTTCGCTGACATTCGCGCTCATACCGTCACGGTTATCCTCCTGATTGTTGCAGCAAAAATGCTTGATACAAACGCCGATACCATCAAAGGACTGAACGCCCCTTGTGATGGCAGCCGCCAATTTGCCCGAAAGGAACGCATCCTCGGAATAGTATTCAAAGTTCCTGCCGCAAAGCGGATTGCGGTGTAAATTCATACCGGGTGCCAGCCAAACGGTAACGCCAACTTCCAGCATTTCCTCCCCAATGGCTTTGCCCACTTCTTCAATTAATGCCGTGTTCCAAGTCTGCGCCTGTAAGGTTTCGCAGGGAAAGGCGGTCATATAGTGGTATAACAATCTGCCTTGATTCGGCTTTGCCTTTACCAGCGGAGCAAGGTGTTTTAAGTAACCCCAGTTCCAGTCCTCCGGCAAGCCCTCAGGATAGCGGGGCGTTCCGTTTTTTTGAATAGAGGTCGCCTGCATAATGTTAATACCGGCAGGTCCGTCACTTAAAACAATATTCGGAATCCCTTTTTTCAGTAATTTGGTGCAGGTCATTCCTGCCGCTCCTGGAACGTTGATGAATGGCTTAATATTATATCCGCCGCCGACGCAAAGGGAAATCAGTTCCTTATCGTTCATGGATTGAAGGATGTTTCTTACCTTGTCGCTCGGCGTATATTTAATATCATTATATGAATGCTTTTGCGTGGCGAACGCCGCCGTATCCATCGGAATTCTCGGCAGGCTTTCATCGTATGCGATGTGACTGATTTCAGGTGTTAATTCCTCAAAAGCCGGTGCGTCAAAGGCTCTTTTGACTTCCTCGGTAATTATCGTATCGCCCAGTGTTACCACGCTCACTGCCGCTGAATTATCCAATGAATTTCCGATAAAAAGTCCGTATTCGCCTTTTTCCAAAACAAACGCACCTTTTTCGGTATCAAATTTTCCTTCCTTTGCCAAATCAAAGGTCAGCGTTACGGTTTCTGTTTCACCCTGCGATAAGGCTTTTGTTTTGGCAAAGGCAACCAGCGTGCGCCTTTCATTATGAAGGGCTGCACACGGCTTTGAAAGATATAGCTGCACAACCTCTTTGCCTTTCACCGTGCCGCTGTTTTTGACGGTGGTTTGCAGTGTAATCACTGTTCCGTTGACGCTGCAAACAGATGAGGATAATTCAAATTTGCTATAAGAAAGTCCATAGCCGAAGCAATATCTCGGCTGGATACGAAAGGTATCAAAATAGCGATAGCCTACATAAATGCCCTCATAATAATCATTGTGGCTTAAATCTCCGCTCAGGTAACTGAAGGTGTCAGCGCTTGGATAATCAGCATAGCGATAAGCCCAGGTATCCGTTAATTTTCCGGAGGGAGATACTGCACCGCACAAAATATTGGCAAGCGCATTCCCGCCCTCGCAGCCGCCCTGCGAATAGTAAATAACGGCAGAGACGTTCATCCTGTTAAGAACGGATAAATCCACAAGGCATCCGCTGTTAATAACTAAAATCAGTTTTGGATAATGTTCTGACAGAATTTGAAGATTCTTTTCCTCAATATCCGAAAGGAGATAATCTCCCTTGATGTTTCTTCTGTCGCTGCCTTCTCCTGCCTGACGGGAAACGACATAAATTGCCGTATCTGTTTTGTCGGATAATTCATCCTCCAAAATGAGAACAGGAGCTGGATATGGCATCGGATTTTCGTGAATAATGTCAAACATTTTCATCGTTCTTGCCGGACCGTATCCCTTGATTTTCTGTTCAACGCTCTTTTTCCATTCGGCTTTATCCGCTGCGTATTTATCGTCAAAACGGTTCAGCCAAAGCGGATGGATAATTTCAAAGCCGGTGTTTTGCAGTCCCTGCTCAATGCTGACGCTGTAACGCTCGTGAACATCGCCACTGCCGGAACCGCCCTTCACCGTCATTCTTGCACCGGAACCGAAAAGCGAAACCTTTTTTGCTTTCAGCGGAAGGGCACCATCGTTTTCAAGCAGCACCATTCCTTCCGCCGCTACTCTGCGGGCAAGCTCTCTGTTTTTTGTTTCACGCGCTGTTTCCGCTTTCACAGATGCGCCGAATACCCTGAATTTTTCCATATATCATACTCCAAAATTTGTTCTTGACAAACAATTTTCCTTACAATATAATGATACCAACAAGATGTTGGTATTTCAACAAACAATCGTTTTTTATTCGTTGTGTATCCAACAAATCAAGGTATTCTGTTGGAATTTTTTAAAATATTGAGGTGAATGATGGAAGAGTCAAGACGGGTAAAAATGACGAAAAGATTAATCCGTGAATCCTTTCTTGAGTTACTTGAGAAGGAACCCATCGGAAAAATAACGGTAACGCAAATTTGTGATTTGGCGGATGTGAACCGTTCCACCTTTTATGCTTACTATGACAGCACTTATGATTTACTAAGAGAGATTGAAGACGGTGTATTAGAAAAAATACCTGCCCCTACAAAGGAGTTTACCTTTGAAAACCGCAAGGAATTTGCCGGAGAGCTTACAGCGTTTTTTGAGTATATCAAAAAGCATAGCGCCACCTTTGCCGTTCTGATTTCAAACACCGATGAAAGCGATTTCAATTACCGGCTTTTGGAAGCGCTGTTTGATAAAATGATCATTAAGGATATTATTGATAAATCCTTTTACTCAAGACTCGGTTATGTCTTTTCCGTCAACGGCGCTGTCGGTATGATTAAGGAATGGATCGAAAATGATTTCCCCATCAGTGCAAAGGAGTTTGCCCAAATGGCACTGGATATGTGTATTAATGCCAACGATGTGGCATATATCAAATCACAAGGGAAGGGATAACGGTGTATTTAATCTGAGTTGACCTTGCCACCCCGGCAATAATATTATCCGGAGGTTTTTAATTGTTCTGTGTAAAGAATTTGAATAAGGGGCGCAAAATAGCACTGATTTCATCTGCAAAATTGTTTTGCATAATGACCACTTAAAGACCATTTATGAAAGGAAAGCCGTAGTAAAAGAGAGTGCCACTTGAAGATTTGAGCATTCAAAAGGATAATAAAAATGGCTCAAAATCGTTAAATAATACTGTTTGAACCATATCTGCGCTGTTTCGTAATGCGCAGGTCGCCGGTTCGAGTCCGGCCACCAGCTCAAAAAGGAGCTGTCTCACGGGAGTGAGGCAGCTTTTGAAATAGGCATTACAATCTCAGCCTTGTCTTTGAGAAATAGGAAACGAAACGCCCCTGCCTGAGCAAGGGCGTTTGTTACGCATATCAAGTTATGCCATGATTCTTCTGTAAAGATCCTTTAGATCTTCAATGTTCGTATCTCTCGGGTTGCCGGGGCAGCAAGCGTCTGCATAAGCGTCCGCTGCGAGAATATCAAGATCCTCTTCTTTCACCTTGTCGTTTGTTGCCGGAATGCCGACGTCAGCTGAAAGCTTTTTGACTGCGTCGATCGCCGCCTTGCGATAGCCCTTTTGGTCCATCATCTCTACGCCTTCCACGCCCATGGCTTTGGCAATGTTTTTATATTTATCGCCGGTGTACTCTTGATTATACTCCATCACAATCGGGAGCATCATCGCGCAGGCTACGCCGTGAGGCGTGTCATAATGAGCGCCGAGCGTGTGCGCGATAGAGTGCGCAATGCCAAGACCGACATTGGAGAAGCCTATGCCGGCGATATACTGCGCGAGCGCCATGCCCTCTCTGTCCTCCGGCTTGTTTTCCACGGCACCGCGAAGATGCTTGGCAATGAGCTTAATGGCTTCCAGATGGAACATATCCGTCATTTCCCAAGCGGCTTTTGTGGTGTAGCCTTCAATTGCGTGGGTGAGCGCGTCCATACCGGTGGCAGCGGTTAAGCCCTTCGGCATACTGCTCATCATATCAGGGTCAACGATAGCATATTCGGGAATATCGTGCTCGTCAACGCAAACGAACTTGCGCTCCTTTTCGGTATCCGTGATGACATAGTTAATGGTTACCTCTGCGGCGGTGCCTGCGGTGGTCGGAACAGCAATGGTATCCACCGCGTGATTCTTGGTCGGCGCAACGCCTTCAAGGGAACGAACGTCAGCAAATTCGGGATTGGTGATAATAATGCCGATCGCCTTGGCCGTGTCCATAGAAGAACCGCCGCCGATGGTGATGATGGAATCTGCGCCGCAAGCCTTGAACGCTTCCACGCCGTCCTTCACATTTTCAATTGTCGGATTCGGTTTAATGCCCGAATATACGGTGTAGGGGATTTTTGCCTCGTCAAGCAAATCCGTTACCTTGGCAGTTACGCCAAATTGGATAAGATCGGGGTCGGAGCAAACGAAGATGTGCTTCCAGCCCTTTGTCTGCGCAATCGGTACAATCTCCTTGATCGCACCTTTGCCGTGATACGATACGGAATTTAAGATAATTCTGTTAGCCATAATAGTTACCTCCAAATATATTTTATATCTATATTATACCACAAATTATTAATCGAAAATTAAAGATTTAGGAAATCTTTTCTGTAATCCACGCCGAAAAATTCTGCAAGCTCCTTCATTTCTTTGTCTTTAATGGTATTGATACGGGGAAGGTGGGCGGTGAGCATATAGATTTGCGCCGCCTTTTCCACTGTTTCAATCAAACCGAAGGTTTCGTCAAGGCTTTTGCCTGCGCCATAAATGCCGTGCATCCCCCAGATAACAAGGCGAAATTCCTTCATCTTTGCTGCCGTTGTTTCACCGATACTGTTCGTACCGCAGAGCATCCACGGGAGAATACCCACGCCGTCAGGGAATACAACGATACATTCCGTGCACATTTCCCAAAGCGTGTGCGTAAATTTCTTTTCATCGAGTTCGTGAACAAAATTCATTGCCAACGTGTTGGTCGGGTGGGAGTGAATAATCACCCTGTTTTCGTTGTCAACGGAAAGTCTGGCAACATGGCTCATTAGGTGGGCAGGCAGCTCACTTGTAAACTTGCCGCCGTCAGCATATCCCCAAAGGAGCTCGGCAGTTGTGCCGTCCTTCGCAATACGGATAATCCCGAGGTTGTTTTCAGGGTCGTTTTCCACATTTTTAAAGTATTTGCCCGTGCCGGTGACAATGAAAATCCTACCGATTAGCTCCTTTGCTTCAAAGCCTGTCGGAATGGTGCGGATAACCTCGTTTAAATCAAGATACTGCGCCACCTCGTTTTCATCCAGTAAGTAACTAATGTTGCCGCCGTTGCGCTCATCCCAGCCGAGGCGATACATATTCGCCGTCGTGGCGCACATTTCTTTCACAAACGGTGCTTCTAAAATATTTTTCATCTTTTCCTTAACTCCTCATTTTCGTAGCGTTTCACCTCTGCCAAATATTCGGCAGGGGTGTTTTCTCTTTTCAGGTATTCCTGCCAAATATCATAAAACGGCGCGGTTTTCAGTTCCTCTTGCAGTACCATTAACTGCGTAAAGTCGGAAGCGTCCTGCAATTCTTTCAACTTTTCATTCGGCTGTAAAAGTGCAAACAAGAGCGATTTTTGCACATTTCTCACGCCTGTTACCCAAGCGGAAATGCGGTTAATGCTGGCGTCAAAATAGTCCAGCGCAATGTTCACCTTGCCGTCCAAACCGCCGCAACGCACAATCTCGCGGCAAATTTCTTTTGTTTCATCGTCAAAGAGCACCACGTGGTCGCTATCCCAACGAATCGGACGGGTAACGTGCAATGCGATTTCAGGGAAAAAGGCAAGGAGCGCAGGGATTTTATCACTGACAACCTCGGTCGGATGATAATGTCCGTTATCCATCAGCGGAATACATTTATCCTTATGCATTGCCGCATAGGAGAGGGCGAATTCCGCAGAGCCAACCGTATATGCCTCCACGCCGATACCGAATACCTTGCTTTCAATACAAGGCTTCACAAGGTTGAAATCGTACGGCTCGGAGAGGATTTCGTCAATGCTGTCTCTGTATCTTTCGCGAGGACCGATCCTGTCCGCCGGAATATCCTTAAAGCCGTCGCCTGTCCAAATGTCCATCACGCAGGGCTGACCGAGTTCTTCTGCCAAATACTGCGAAATGCGGATGCACGCCTTGCCGTGCTCAATCCAGAATTGGCGCGTTTCCTCATTCGGTGAGGATAAGGTCAGCGGATCGCACTTAGGGTGAGAAAAGAAGGTGGGGTTAAAATCGCAGCCAAGCCCTCTCTCCTTGCAGAAATCCACCCACTTTTTAAAGTGCTTCGGCTCAATCTTATCCCTGTCCACCCACGGATTTTCCTCATCAAAAATCGCATAGGAAGCGTGGAGATTGAGTTTCATTTTGCCCGGAACGAGTTTTAATACCTCGTCAATATCCGCCAGTAATTCTTCTGGCGTTCTGGCTCTGCCGGGATAGTTGCCCGTGGTCTGAATACCGCCCGTGAGCGGCTTGTTGGGGTCGGTATCAAAGCCCCTCACGTCATCGCCCTGCCAGCAGTGGAGCGATACGGAAACATTTTTTAATATGTCCAGCGCCTTATCGGTATCCACGCCGTAATTTGCGTAAACCTTTTTTGCTTCGTTGTATGACATCATTGTACCTCCTGTACTTCAAAGGAATTTTTGACTAACTCTCTTGCGTTAGCAAGGGTTAAAGCTTTATCGGCATACATTAATTGAGAAATAATATTTCCTGTGGCGGTTGCCTCCACAGGACCTGCCAATACACGCTTTCCCGTGTATCTTGCGGTCAGTTCATTAAGGTAACGATCCTTACTGCCGCCGCCGACAATGTTAATCGTATCAACCGTTTTGCCGCTGATATGCTCAATCTCCTCCACGGCATTGGCGTAGGACTTTGCCAAGGAATGATAAATCGTATTGACGATGGTATCAATACTCAGCTGATCGTTTTCAAGATAGGTGCGGATGGCGTCCACCATGTTATCAGGAGCGATGAACAGCGGTGCGTTGGTGTCGATCATCTCGAATGTTTTACAGTTCATTGCTAAGCGCATCATATCGTCATAGGTGTAACGCATATCTAAGTTCCTGCGTACATTCTGAAACAGCCACATTCCCATAATGTTTTTCAAAAAGCGATAGCGGTAGTGAATACCGCCCTCGTTCGTGAAGTTGGCGAGCAGCGCTTCCTCGGATAAGATCGGGATTTTGTTTTCCGTACCGATCAGCGACCAAGTGCCGGAGAAAATATATATGCTGTTATCGCCGACAGGACAGGCGGCAACGGCGCTTGCCGTATCGTGCGACGGCGCCAAAATGACTGTACTTTCAAAATCAAAGCCTTTGAGCGTACCAACCTCGGTGCAGGGCAAGGATATATCACTGAAAATATCCGTTTTAATGCCGAGCCTGTTGAGAATGTCAAAATCCCAAGTTTTTGTTTCTGCGTTCACCAAATTCGTGGTGGTGGCGTTGGTGTATTCGTTTTTGATTTCACCCGTCAACTTAAACGCCAAGTAATCGGGCATCATCAAGAAATATTTTGCCTTGTCTAACTTGCCGCTTTTCTTGTCGCAGTATAGCTGATAGACGGTATTAAAATTCTGCTTTTGAATCCCCGTTTTGCTATACAATTCTGCTTGCGTCATCAGCTCGGCAATCTCATCCTGAACAAGTGCTGTTCTGCCGTCACGGTAGGAAACGGCAGGCAGAATTTCATTCTTGTTTTCGTCGAGCAAAACATAATCCACGCCCCAAGTATCAATCGCAATTGTTGCAGGTATCTTGCCAAGCGCGCCGCATTTCTGAATCCCTGTTTTCACTTCACGCACTAACTTTTGAATATCCCAAACAAGCGTGCCGTTTTGCTCCTTTAAATAGTCCTCAAATCGGTGAATTTCCTCCAACTTCAGCTTCCCATCCTCAAGATAACCGAGAATGTGTCGTCCGCTCGAAGCACCGATATCAATCGCTAAATGATAGTTCAAATTGATGCCTCCTTATTTTCCAATGCCTGTCGCATTTCTTGTTTCGTTTTATCGTCAATTTTGTAGAACAAAATCGGTATGGCGCTGAGCAGTGCAGAAACGCCTGCAAAGCCGAGATACGCAAATACAACGATGTTTTGCATTTTTACAGGAATATGTCCTGTTGCATACACCACCTGCGTATAGCCGGAAGCAGCAACAATCAGCAAGCCTGCTATAACGCAAAGGGCATTATTGAGCTTAATCGCCATGGACAGTATTGCAAAGTTCACACCCTCGCGGCGCTGTCCTGTTTTGAAGTATTCATAGTCCACAATATCCGCCGTCATGACAAGCGGAATATAGGTGTTTGCCGACAGGAGAAAGGCGTTAATAAAGTTCACGATCATAAACATATACAGCGCAGGATTGCCGTAGCGAAGCGGCGTATCCGCCGGCAAGCACCAGTAGAAGATACAGCAGCCCATCGTAAATACAAAGGTGGCGACGGAAAAGAGAATATAAGTTTTCTTTTCGCCAAGCTTTTTATTGATTATCGGTACTACACAAACACCGACAATGCCCGAAACTGCGCCGAGGATGCCGGGTAGCCATGTAGCGTCGGCAGTGGTATCCATCAAATTGCCGAAGAATTCAATTTTGCCGATTAACGCACCGTTCGCCTGTGCGCAGACAATGGTTGAAATTGCTCTGGCAAAGCTAAGAATATAGATCAAAAAAACAATCAGTATCATTTTATTGCTTTTCAGCTCTGTTACCATTTCACTCATAGAAACCGTGGAGGAGGACTGATTGCTCGCTACTGCCTCTCTATTTTTAAAATAGATGAGCAGATAACATAAGGTGCCTATCACTAAAATCAAAAGAACAGAAATCAGGTAATATTCCTTATCGGGATAGTTGCCAACACCCTTCAAAGCATTGAGTACCATCATCACGACGGTGACAAACACACCCGGCACAACAAGCGCAATGGATTTACCGATATTGGAGAAGCCTGCCGCCACATTTCGTTCCTCTGCATCGGGCGACAGAAGCGACAGCAACCCCTGCGAAGGAATATCCGCAAAGGACATGGATATATTCCATAAAACTGTCGTTACGGTAATATAAGCATAAAGCAACAGCTTGCTTTTAAAGGGGATATAGATAAATATGACCGTTGTTAAAATCGCGATCGGGAAGGCACTGCGCAGTATCCATGGGCGCATCTTGCCGCCCTTTAAATGGCTTTTATCAATCATTGCGCCAATCAGTGGGTCGGCAAAGCAACTAATCAACTTTGCAACAAAGATAATAATGGCCGAGGCAAAGATAATGTTTTTATCAAACGCTGCATACATTTTGTTGTAAAACTCTGTCTGAAAGCTATTCATAAAGCCGATGAACAGCTGAACGCCGAAGATGCCGATCGCATAAATGAGCGCATATTTCTTGGTGAGTATTTCTTTTTTCGTTTCCATTGTTATGCCTCCCAATTAAAATGATGTGTACCGCCGATAAGATCAAATGTTTCGCCGTTTGGAAATACAACCTTCGTTTTAATTCCGTCGGGAACAGTAATTGAAAGGGTATACCCGTTTTCTGTTTTATCCCATCGGCTGATAATTTTTCCCTTGGCGGAATGATATTCCGCTTCGGCAAAGGTCAGCGTGCCGCCTACATACGGTTGAATTAATAGTTCTTCAAAGCCTGCCTTTAAGGGCTTTATGCCTGCACAATAACTGAAGAGCCATGCAACGACCGCACCCGGCGCATAATGATTATGCGAATCTCTCGGCACACCGTTTTCATCGATACCGTTCCAGTTCTCCCAAGTAGTGGTAGCGCCCTTAGTTACTTCATATAGCCACCCGGGCTGCTTGGTGTTCTCCAACATTTTATAGGCAGTGTCAATATAACCGTAATCGCAAAGAACAGATAAGATCTTATAAGTTGTATGAAAGCCTGTGCCGATTTTGTAATCATTTTCGATGCACATTTTATTTAGTTTTTCAGCAATTGGCTTGCCTTCCTCATCATCGACAAGCCCCATAAACAATGGACGCACATAACGGCATTGCCTGTCAGAGTGCACACCGCCATCCGTTAAAAATTCATGACGGTAAGCCTGTTTAATGTGTTCGGCAAGCGAGCTGTATTTTTCGGCGTCCCGTGCTTTGCCGAGCAGCGCTGCCATATCGGAAAGCTGACGGGTTGTCTGATAAAACCACGCAGTTGTCACTTCCGTATCAGGATAGAACAAATCCTTGATAAAGTCCTTATACATCGGCCGTGAAGGCTCTAACCATTCTCCGTAATGGAAACCCCTTTCAATAATATAGTGCCTGTGCTCGCTGTTTTTTGTGCGGGTCAGCGGATTTTTCTTTTTGGCACGCTCCGTTTGGTAATCCACAAATTTTTTAACGCAGTCATAAACAAATTCAAGGTCAGCCTTGTTGCCGTAAAATTGATAAAGAACGGTTGCTATATTTGCAATGGCGTCCGACCATGCACAGCAGCTTCTTGCTCTCGGTGCGTAGCCTCCGTCCGGAACAACATAAGGCAGACTGCCGTCCTCCCACTGCTCCAGCATAAAATCCGTAAACCACTTTTTTAAGAACTTACGTGGGTCGGTGAGGTAGCACGCTGTTTCAGCAAAAACGGAAATATCGCCTGTCCAGCCTGCACGTTCTCTGGTAGGACAGTCGCCCGGAATATCAACAAAATTTGATTTTTGACTCCACTTTACGTTCTTCACCAGCTGATTGATGAGATCATTGGAGCAGGTGAAGTGCCCGACGCTTTGAATATCGGAATAAACGGCGATGCCTTCAAAATTCTCTGCCTTGACCTCCTCGCACCAGTTGTCGAGCTTCACATAGCGGAAGCCGCAGAGTTGGAAATACGGCTGATATTCCTGCTTTCCGTCCTTGCAGATATACACAAGCTCCTGACCAACCTCGCCGCTGATCAGGGAAGCGCCCTCGGCGGCAAGATTTTTCATCGTAAAATTGCCGTTTTCATCCAGCACCTCGCCCATCGTGAGCTTGACCTGATGACCTGTTTTTCCGTTTTGAATTCTGAAATGCACATAGCCGGCAAAGTTTTGACCAAAATCCAACACAGTTTCGCCGTTCGGTGTGTTTAATACCTTTGGCGAAAAACGCTCGTGTTCCAAAACAGGCTCGCCCTGTTGAGAAACGACTTCACCCTTGTATGCTGACGGAATGGCCGCATAAAAGTCGGACGGTGTTTTGGTGGCGTCATATACTTCTATCACCTTTAGGTCGTTTTCACGCAGCGGACCGTCCTTGCTGACAAGAAAGCTTTCATCTGCCTCAATCGTTTTGAACGTGCCGTCAGCATAGATCATCGTAAGCTCGCATCCGAGCATCGTTTTTGTTCCGTAGCAGTTGCGCTTGCTGCCGATACCCACGCTGCCTCGATACCAACCGTCGCCAACAACAGCGTTCAGTTCATTTTCGCCGGTTTTCAGGCGCGAGGTAATGTCATATTCCTGAAATTGCACACGGTGCTTATAATCCGTATAACCGGGCAGCAGCACCTGCTTGTCAAGTGGCTCACCGTTTAGGGTTGCCTTATATACGCCGAGCGCAGTGATTTTCAGCACGGCGGATTTTACTTCCTTTGTTATTGCAAATGTTCTCTTAACATAAGAAGCGCTCTGCCGCTTTTTCGGATTAATTTTTCCTTCCAGTTCAATAAATTTCATAGTATCACCCAACCCTATTGTAATATAATTGGGTGTGGTAATCACTTCTGTTTTGTAAGATAATTTCTGTTAAAAGGGAAGAATTTTGTTGACCAACTCCATCAAACCATTTATAATAAGCTTGGTGATAATATGAAAGAGAGTATTATACAAAAGATATTTGACTTGGACAACGAGCATATACAGCTATTAAATCAAAAGGCAATGGAGCTGTACGGTGTGGATATGACGGACGCAGAATCAATCCATGCCTTTTTAAGAAACATTCCGAATTTTCAGCTTCCGAATTTATACTTACAGCTCGGTAACAGCAGGGATATTTATATTTCGCATCATTCGCTTGTGTTCAATCACTTGGAACATTCACACGATTTTTTTGAAATGGTGTATGTTGAAAAAGGTACGGTGGTGGATCGCATTGACGGGCACGATATTGTCTTGAACAGGGGCGATATTTGTATTCATAACCCGAACGCCAAGCATGAGATTGCCTCCTGCGGCGAGGAGGATTTGCTACTGAACATCCTTATTTCAAGAGAAACCTTTCAGGGCTTTGTATTTCATAATATTATTCGCGATAAAGGGCTGGAGGGCTTCTTTGATGAGGTACTGCAGGACAATAGCCCGAATTATTTGGAATTTCATCATTTAAGCGCGCAGATTGATTCGCTTGTTGAAATGCTCTTTGAAGAATATTACAGCGAGCAGAAAAGCGAAATGATGCTCAATGCAACCTTGCTTCTCCTGTTCGGCAATCTGCTCCGTCTTTACCACGAAAACAAAAAGAGCGACGAGGTGTTTGAATACCTGAACGCTCATCTTGCCGAGGTAACGCTGGAAAGCGCGGCGGCGTATTTTCGTTATCACCCAAAGTATTTTTCCGCCTTGCTGAAAAAGAAAACAGGCAAGAGCTTTAAAGCGCTCCTCATTGAGCTGCGCCTGCGCCGCGCAACCTATTATCTGAAATATACCGATCTTTCTGTTGAGGAAATTGCTGATAGTATCGGTTATAAGGACGCCTCCTCGTTTTATGCCAAATTTCAAAACGCCTATCATCTTACTCCGAATCAATACCGGTTAAAGAATTAACCGAAGGTATATTGACCGGCGGTAACATTTTGTTTCATACCGCCCATGATAATCTCTGCCGTGCAGTTGGCAGGGATTTCTATTTTATATTGATAGCCGTTTTCAGTTTTCTCCCAGCTGGATTTCACCGTGCCGAAAATGCTCTTGTATTCTGCGTTTGCATAAGTGAAATTGCCGCCTGCTTTCGGCTGAATGATAAAATGATTTTCGCCGTCAACGCGGATACCGCACATAGATTGAAACAGCCATTCGCAGACGGCACCCTTTGAGTAGTGGTTCAGTGAAGCGATACCGCCCTGCGCCTGCGTGCCTTCCCAGCTTTCCCAAATCGTTGTAGCACCCATCTTCGGCATAAATAGCCAGCCGGGCATCTCCTCATTTTCGAGGAGGCGATAGGCGACCTCTAAATCATATTTGTCCAGCACACCTAAAATCAGTGGCGTGGAAAGAAAGCCCGTGCCGAGTCGGTAGTTGTAGTTTTCGATCGCTTTCACGAGCCTTGCTTTGGCAAACGCCGTCTGCTCACTGTTCAGCAAACCAAATGCCAACGGCCTGACAAGCTGCGCCTGACGGTCGGTATCCAGCGAAAATTCTTGTGTTTCCACCAGTTCCTGATAGGCTGTTTTTACCTTTTCGCTGATTTCTTTGTAGGTGTTGGCGTCTGCGTGGTAATTCAGTTCACCGGCAATCTCGCTCATCACGGATAGTACATACGCCGTGTAGGCTGTCGATACCTCTGGATGCGGCGCTACCATATCCTTCCAGTCGTTGGGATGCACCTCGGCAGGCTCCGCCCATTCGCCGTAGGACTGACCGCAGTTCACAAGATATTTTTTATCCTTAATGGCATAGCGCTTTGCCATAAAGCCGGTTTTGCCGATACGGTGAATCATAAAATCAGCGTATTGCTTCATCTGCTCATAATACCGCTTTAAGATTTCCTTATCGCCGTAAATTTTATAGAAACGATACGGCATTAAGATACCAACATCCGACCAACCGACGGAGCCGTTCATCGTCCACATATAAAAGTCCACGCCGCCGGCCGGCGCGATCTGCGGCAATCTGCCTGATTTCAGCTGCCAGTCAAAGACATCGTTTAAGTATTTTTTAGAAAACGCCGCATAGTCAAAGAGATACGCCGCCGTGTTAAAGAATATCTGCGCGTCGCCCGTCCAGCCATGGCGCTCACGGGTGGGACAGTCAGTCGGCACATCGGCGCTGTTGCTTTTGGTAGACCACTTGGTTGCGTCAACCAGTTTGTTTACTAAATCGTTGGAACAGTCGAAAAAGCCTGTTTCCTCCATGTCGGAATAAACGGCGATCGCCGTAAAGTTGTCGGCGGTAATAGCTAACTCCGCTTCCACCTCTGCATACTGGAAGCCGAAAATTGCAAAGGTGGTTTTATATTCGTTCAGCCCTTTCTTGCAGGTGTATTCAATTTTCTGCAAGGGGGTCGTTTTTTTCTTGCTCGCGCACTGAATGTTTTTCAGCGTTAAATTGTCGTCAGCGTCAAGCATTTCGCCAAGTCTGATTACGATTTTTTGTCCTGCTTTAGCGTTGACATGAAAGGCAAGATAGCCTGCCATATTCTGCCCGAAATTCAGTAGTGTTTTGCCGTTTGGAGCAGTTGTCAATACGGGCTTGAACTGCTCGTGTTCAGTAATCGCAACATTGTTGGAGGCAGTCGGGGTTACCTTGTGCGAAGTGATTTTCGCATATCCAGAATAATTCGGCATTTTTCTTGCGTCAACGATTTCGCCGTCCTTGTTGTCGGCAAAGCGGATTGCGCCGTCATTGCTCCAGCGCCAAGTATCGTCTGTTACAATCGTTTCGGTTGTGCCGTCTGTGTATGTGATTGCGAGCTGCGCCAGTAATTTCGTCTGTGAGCCGTACTGATTGCGCAGTCCCCATGCGCCGATACTGCCGCGGTACCAGCCGTCGGCCAGCTGCACGGTGAGCTGATTCTCTGCGCATAGCATATCGGTTATATCATAAGTCTGATACTGTACACGCTTGTTGTAATCCGTATGTCCCGGTGCAAGACAGAAGTCACCGACCTTCTTGCCGTTGATTTTGGCTTCATACAGTCCGCAGGCAGTAATGTAAAGCCGCGCCTTTGCAACCTCCTTCTTAATGTCAAACGTCTTTTTGAAGCAGTCCACAGGATAGCGTTTTTTGGGGTTTACCTTATAATTGCCGGTGATCCATTTTGCCTGCCAATTTTGAATACCGTACTCAAAAAACGCAGGCTCGGACCATTCGCCCTCGTTTCCGTTTTCATCCCATAATTTAATTTTGTATGTCACTCTTTCACGTTCTGCTAACGGGAGGGGATAGACGGCGTGCATCGTACTTGATGCCACCTTGCCGCTGTCCCATTTATCCGTCACAATTTGGTATGCCGTTTGCGTGATACCGCCCTCACTCTCCAGAGGACTGGCGCCGCTTTGCTCCGCGCCGCAGTTCCAAAAAATGCGCGGCCTGTTGACGTCAATACCGATCGGATTTTTCAGATATTCACATTTGATATTAATTGCTTTCATCGTTTTCTACAACCTTTGTTAATTCCTGTTCAAAATACGGCGTCCACCATTCACGGTAGCCTGCCTGCGTAGGATGAATTTTATCCGCCATGTAGAGCGCGTATTCGTCTTGCGTTATATGATTAAACGCTTCATCGCTCCATAGATCAATAACCGTGATATTCCATTTATCTTTCATCTGATACAAAAGCGCCACCATATCTGCGTAGGCTTCGCTGTCGTATTTTGGATTGGTATAGAATACTACCGGACAGTGCCATTCGTCTTGTGCATAAGCGATGATGTATTCTATCGCTCCTGCCACTGTTGAGGTGTCGAAATCGTTCCGATCAAAAGAATTACTGACCTCGCCCAATGCTTTCTTTTGTGTGGCGTCGTTGGTTGACAACTGACATACAAAAAGATCCGCTTCGCCTTCGTCTATCTTTTTCAGCCGATGAATGTAGGAATTGATACCGCTGTCGACGAGCGTGGTTCCCGAAACTGCTTCTTTCACGATGCTGCAAGCATTTCTCTTGGCAATATAATCCGCAAAGGAAACGCCCTTAGACGCCGCACCATAGGTGACGGACGAGCCTAAAAAGATGATCTTTTTCCCTGTTAGCGCAGTGCTTTCCAGCGCTTCAGTGTTTTCTAACGAATAGGCAATATCATTTCCTGCGAGTGCGGCAGTCTTTATATTATGCAGTCCCTCAAACGGCCCCCAGCTCCACGCATAACCGCAGAAGGCCAGCCAACCGATAATGAAGATTGCAATAATAGGAATAATCAGTATTTTTTCCTTTTTGCTTTTATGTTTACTCATGCATTTTTCTCCAAAACTTAATTGCCTCGTCAAACCAAGGCTCACATTCACTGCCAAGTCCCAAGCCTATACCGTGCGGTACGGTATGAAATTCCATACTTTGATAGGGAATTTTGTTATGCTCAAGCGCTTTGAGCAGCATTATACTGTTTTCGGGAGTCGCAGTTTTATCCGCTGTGCTATACCAAACAAAAGTAGGTGGAAAGTCCTTGTCAACCAAGTTTTCAACACTTGCTTTTTTTTATGATTTCTACTGAGGGATTTTTGCCTAAAAAATATTTTTGGCTGCCTTCGTGCGTAAGACTCCCCATCGTCACAACCGGATAAGAGAGAACCGCCACGCACGGTTTGGGCAGATGATATTTTTTATAGCCTATTTCACCTGAGGAAAAACAGCCTGCCAAATGTCCGCCTGCGGAGGAACCCCATATTGCGTAATTGGTTACATCCACATTCAGTCTGTCTGCGTTGTCAAAAATATATTTCAGTGCCGTTGCCACATCGTCAAGCGGTGCAGGGTATTTTGCTTTTTTATCTGTTCTGTATTTGAGAACAAATGCCGCATAGCCCTTTTCGTTCAGTGCTTTTGCATAAGGTAGTCCCTCCGCGAAGGAACAAACCATTTTATATCCACCACCCGGCAGAATTAGCGCAAACGGCTTTTTATCTCCGTTCAGCAGAGGAAATTCTGCAAGATGATAGTGATTTGGTAGCCAAAAATCCTTGACTGCCTGTAGCATTTCCTCAAGCTTCATTTTGTTCTGTAACCTCTGTGATGCCCTTCCTTTCCTTGATTTCCGCCTGTTCTTGGTCGATATTCTTTTCAACATTCAGGAAAATCAGGAGGATCGCCAGTACAACGCCTGTAATGGCTTCTAAACCGACAAAGGCGAAGGTGATAGTGCTTTTTACCGCTTCTGTTTGCGTGGCGATCAGCTCGCCTGCATTGCTGTAATACGGTGCAGCATAACCGGACTTTGCCAGCATAGCGTTAAAGATACCTGTGCAGATGCCGACAGTGGACACGGCGATAATGTTGTAAATGGACATCGCAATACCGTCCACTCTGAAATGATGCTTCCATTCTAAGTGATCCAGCACGTCGGCAAACAGCGCCATAAACACATAAGCGCAGGGGAGACCGCCGATATTCTTGATGAACTGACCGATGAGAACAATCACCATATTCGTTGGGAACAGCCAGCAGATCGCACTGCCAATAGCGTAAAGGATAAAGCCTATCATCGTGACATTGCGCTTGCCGAATTTCTTTGCAAGCGGCCATACGGCAAAGATACCGATGCCCATCGGAATACCGCCGATAACGGAAATCAAGGTTTGCGTTTTGCCGTCATTGTATGTACCAAGAACATAGTTGCAGTAATATACCAAGCCGAGATTTTTAATGGAGGCACCAACCGTATATATTAAGAAATACACAAGAATAATGACCATGTATTTATCGGTGAAAATCGCTTTCAGCTGTGCGGCAAACGGCGGCTTATCTTCTTCGCTTTCGCCGCCCTCCAGCGTCACTCTCTCTTTGGTGAAATAGTATTCCATCAGCGTCAGCGGCAGGGCAATGATGGAGAGAACGGACATCACCGTTATCCACTTGCTCTTATCTACGCCGAGCATCGGCATGATCACCATCGGGAAAATCAGCGCCACTAAAATACCGCTCATCATAATGGTCGCGATCTGATTGAATACAGAAAGCTGACCGCGCTGTTCCGTGTTCCTTGTGGAAAGCGGCGCCATCAGGTTATGGCTCATATTGAATATGGTGTAGGAGAAGGAATAGAACAGATTATAGGAGAGCATTACCCAAATCACTTCCACCGTTTTATTGCCCTCCGGCACGGTGAAAAGCAGTATACCGCTAACGCATACCAGCGGTGCGGAAAGCAGCAGCCACGGCCGCGCCTTGCCCTCGGCGGTTTTTGTTCGGTCAATCACATATCCCATGATCACGTTGGTGATCGCGTCGATCACCTTAGAAATGATCGGGAATACGGACAGAAACACGCCGCCCCAAAGGGAGGTGAGCTTCAGCACGTCGGTGTAGTAGACATTCAGATAGGTTGCCAGTACTGCATTGAGCAGTAACGCACCCATCGGGCCGAACAGATAGCCGAGCCATTTTTCACTTTTTTGCACGTCAGCGCTTTTGATGCGGCTGTGAAACAGCGGTTGATCCATCGCTTTAAACATATTGATCTCTCCTTGACAAAACGGTTATTTTGCTTTACAATTTAATTATACCGACACAGTGTTGCTTTTACAATCATCAGTTTGCAAAATTGTGTTATAAAACCGACATAAAAAAGAAATGTGGTGCAGTAATGAATACAAAAGACAACCAAAGGACGCGGCTGTCCAAGCTGTTGCTGAAGAACGCCGTGCTGGAGCTGCTGCAGGAAAAAAGAGCTGTCAATAAAATAACCGTCAAGGAGCTTTGCGAAAGGGCGGAGCTGAACCGTTCTACCTTTTATGCGCATTACAATGATCCAAAAGAGATTATCAACGAGATAGAAAATGATATATTGGCCTCTACTGCCTTGCACCTGCAAAAAATCGGTGAAGGCAATTCGGCTGACGCACGCGTATATATTAACTCGTTTCTGAAATACATTAAGGATAACGATATGCCTATCAGAATATTATTGTTTGACGGTACAGATACCGATTTTAAATCGCGGTTTATGCAGCAATCCGTGGCGCGATTTATTGAAAATAACGATATGCTGATGAACGCAGAAACGGAACAGTTTATCTATGCCTATATCCTCAACGGAAGCTACGGCATTATCCTCCAGTGGATCCGCTCGAATTACGCCGTTCCGGAAAGCACGATCACCGAGCTGCTCTTTTCTATTAACGACAGCGCCCTGCGCAATCTCCATATCGCCAGCAAGAAGTACGGAAAGTAATTCAAAGTTTTTTCATTGTTGATATTCAGACTTTTGCTGAAATCGGGTGAAACAGTCCGGTGCTTCGTTTTTGACCGCTCGCAGTGCGGGAAGAAGGAAATCAAAAGAAGTCAGCAACCAAAAAAATCTCATCCCGATTTTTCAGGATGAGATTTTTCAAATTTATGCATTTGATAACTTTATCATACAACCAACCGAACAAAAAGTAAATTATAATGCCTTATGCAAATAATAATGGGTTTCTCCTTTGAGTGGTGAATCGTTGATCTGCGCAAGGATTTCATACCCGACAGCAATATAAAATCGCCAGGAATTAAAGCTCATGCTTTCAAGGGTGATGTGTTTACAGCCGGCTTTTTTTGCTTCATTTTCAATTTTTTCTATCAGCCGTCGTCCGATACCCTGTCCGCGGTATTCCTCTTTAACAACGAAAAATTTAATATCAACGGTATCGCAAAACCGTTCTGCAACAATTCGCCCGAGGATGCTTCCGTCTTGCTCGAATACATAACTGAATTGCCCGAGTTTTACATCGAGCTGAGGAATTGCTTTTTCCGTATCCGCACCAAGCTCACGGATGGCGGCACCTTCATTTGTTTCGTAATGATATTCTTTTATCATGATAACGCTCCTTAAAACTCTTTGCTTTATTGTCTGTGCAAATCGCCCCACTCACACATTTGATCCAAGATCGGCATCAGCGATTTGCCTTTTTCAGTTAAGCTGTATTCAACTTTGGGCGGTATCTGCGGGTATTCTTCTCTGTGTACCAAACCGTCTGCCTCTAACTGTTTCAGCGTTGTGCTGAGCGTTTTAAAGGTAATCGTTCCGATATATTTTTGCATTTCATTAAACCGAACAACACCAAATTCCATTAGGGTATAGAGAATATACATTTTATATTTTCCTTGAATTAGTGACATAGTATAACTAAAACCCGTTTCTTCCAGCCTGCTATTTGTAATACAATCCTTGTTCATGCTTTCCTCCAAGATAGTATATATCTTTAATGTGCGTACTTGCTATAAGTTTATGCACTTGTTATAATTATAGCAATAAGGAATATATCTGTCAATGACAGAAACGGAGGAATAATGATGGCAAAAATTGTGATATTAAACGGCAGCCCTCGTGCTAATGGCAACACCTCGGCACTCACTGCCGCATTTAAAAAGGGCGCAGAGGAAGCAGGCAACGAAGTGGTTGAATTTCAGTTATCTAAGATGAAGATAAACGGATGTATTGGCTGCTGGCACGGCGGAAAAGACCCCGACCATCCTTGCACGCAAAGAGATGATATGGAAAAAATCTATCCTCTGTACCGTGAAGCCGATGTTGTAGTGCTGGCGTCACCGCTGTATTACTGGTTTATTTCCGGCTTTTTGAAAAACGCCTTTGACCGGCTGTTTGCTATTGCAGAAGCAGACCCGAACTACCGTAATCCAAAGAAAAAGAGTGTTCTTATTATGGCGGCAGAAGGCGCAGGCTTTGAGGAAAGCGAGCATTGGTATGACCATTTAGAAAAGCACATCGGATGGAAAAGCCTTGGCAAAATCCTCTGCGGTTATGTTACACAGCCGGGGGATACAAAGGACAAAAAAGAATTGACAGAAGCTTATGAGCTTGGAAAATCAATTCAATAAGAAGCATCGAATAACAAACACAGCCGTACGATTCGTTCGTACGGCTGTGTTTTCCTTTGTGTTTGTCAAATGTTGTCTATTGACCATCAGTGAATATATGGTTATTATCTAATCTTTATATAAACCAATAATTGGACCATGTTTTATTCTGTGTTGCATTGATGTAGCAGTTGTGATATTATTTAAGTATATCATAATGGAGCTGAGGTAATAATATTATGAGTATTAATTCGTATACAGTTTTCGATGTTGAAACAGCTAATAGACAAAGGGAATCTATATGCTCTATTGGATATATTAGAGTTGAAAATAACAACATAATAGAGTCGAAAGAAATCTTAATCAATCCTGAAACTGATTTTGATAATTTTAATATAAGGGTACACGGTATAACTCCACAAATGGTAGCGTTCGAAAGAACATTTCCCGAAGTTTGGGAAGAAATAAAACCATATTTTTCAAACACAGTATTAGTTGCTCATAATGCAAAATCGATGGATTTGTGCGCCTTAACGAGGATGTTGGAAAGGTACAATCTTGAAATACCTTATAATAATTACGTATGCACATTAGAATTAGCAAGAAAGCTATACACAAAAGAAGATGTAGGTGCATACAAACTAAATGTTTTGTGCCACAAGTTTAACATCCCTCTTGAACATCATCACAAAGCTCTTGATGATGCGAGAGCTTGCTACGGTTTATTTAATCATTTCATTACTGTAGATGCTAATCTTACACCTTCGCCATATATCCCAAATTTGCGTTGTGATGAGTCATGTGATGCACCGCGTAGATTATTTAACTATAGTGAAAAAACTCTTGCAATGCAAGAACTTCAAGTCATAGTTACTGATATTATTAATGATAGCAGTATTACTGTAGAAGAAGCCAATTCACTACTCGATTGGATGAATGCTCATTCAGAATTGGAAGGATTTTATCCATACGATAAGATATTTAATTTAATTGATGACATTCTGTCTGATGGAGTAATAGAGAAAGATGAAGAACAAGAATTACTTGAACTATTAGATGCTTATATTAACCCTCAGACAACAAAGTCAAAAGTAAATGTTAATAACAAGGTCGTTTGTTTATCAGGCGAATTTGATTATGGTTCAAAGAGCGAAGTGGAACAGTTCTTTATTTCCAAGGGAGCCAAGATATCAAAATCTGTAACAAAGAAAATCGACATTTTGGTATTAGGCGAAGCAGGTAATACTGCATGGAAATATGGCAATTATGGAACCAAATATGAAAAGGCACAACAGTACAATGAAAAAGGTGCAAACATACTTGTATATAAAGAAAATGATATTATAGGTTATTTGGGAGATAAAGTTGATATTGATGAGCAAATTACTGCGCTTTGCGACGAATTAACAGAAGAGTTTGAATTGACACCAAATAGAGTTGCTTATTATAAAAGCACCAGCAAGAAAGGTGAAAATGTAGGCAATATTGTTTCTTTATTTGTTCAGATTATTGAAATGGAATATCCCGATGTAAAAGCGATTTCATCTACAACTTCCGTTTTAAGAATACCTGCTGACAATGTATCTGAAATCAATATAAGTAGCAGAGCTTTGCATGATTTTCTATTGAAAGAAGGCATTGAAAAATACGCTACTGTAATTGTTAATGAGGGCAAAAACAACGAGTTTATTAGTTCTCGCATCTTGTTCTCTGAAATCAATGATTTTTACTTTGATTTTATTAAAAAAGCTGTTGTTTTCGCATTAAAAAACTATTCGTCAGCTAACAGTAAATTTGGATGTTGCAGTAGATTCAAAGATTGCTCAAATCAAGGGAAATGCATACACCCTAACAAACTTTATGCAACGGTCTGCGAATACAAAAAGCATTTAGAAAACGGAAACGCTTTTTACAAGGAATAGAAAATAGGTGCGGTATTGCCGCGCCTATTTAGTTTTCACATATAAGATTTTCAGCGCAAGGAAATTGATTTTCTTTGTGTTTTTTCTTGAATTTTCAATAAGATTTTTCAGCGGCGTTTTTACGACCAACGGTAGCCAAAATTTTATTTCCGTGATATTTCTTCACCGTTTATTTTGATTATCTGCTTCAAAAAATCAAACGTGACAAGTATGGCGCTTAATATCCATATCATCGGCTCAAGAACGCATACGCCGATATAGCCAACTTGCTCTGTGATAACAAACACGCCTGCAAATTTTAGTATCAGCTCAATGACACTGCCAAGAACGGGGATTGCCTTTCTGCCGATTCCCTGTAGGCTTGTTCGCATAATCAGCAGCAGACCGAGGACGGCAAAAAAGGAAATGTTGATACGGATATATCGCTGTGCGTTTTCGATGATATATTCGTTGTGCGTTCCCGATATACCAATGATCATCAGCCTGCCGAAAACGAAAATCATCATGGCTGAAACGATACTCCAAACCGTTGTCATCATCAAAGAGGCTTTAATGCCTTTTTTGATTCTTTCCGTTTTCTTGGCACCGTAGTTTTGGCTGACAAAGGTAGCGCCTGCCGAGCTGAGTGAGCCGAGCGTCAGCATAAATATGTCATCCACTCTGCGTGCGGCGGTATGTGCCGTAATGATTTTATCCCCGAAGGTGTTAACGGTGCTTTGCAGCGCAACGGAGCCGATAGATACAACAACATACATCAGTCCCATGGAAAAGCCCATAGAGAGCAGCTCTTTAATCATCGCTTTATCAAATTGTAAAGAGCCTTTACTGAATCGGATCATCTCAATTTTTCTGCCGATATAGACAAACGCGAGAACAACAGAAAGAAGCTCTGAAAGCACGGTTGCATACGCCGCGCCGGCAATTCCCCAGCCGAGGTATTTTACAAACAGAATATCCAACACGACATTGACAATACTGGAAAATACCAGGAAATACAGCGGCGTTCTGCTGTTGCCAACCGCCCTGAGAAGCCCTGCAGCCATATTGTATAATAGCGCAAAGACGGAGCAGGAAAAGATAATGATGAGGTACTGCGCTCCGTCTGCCATAATGCTGTCGGGTGTTTTGAGCAGTTTCAAAATAGGATTGGTAAATATGATACCAAGCGATGTCATTACCAGTGCAATGATGAATGTCAGCACATAAGTCAGCGAAACGGCTTTTTTCATTTCCGCTCTGTCCTTCGCGCCGAACAGGCGTGAGATAATCACGGAAAAACCGCTTGTGATACCGCTGGCAAAGCCGACAATCAAGCTGTAAACCGGTGAAGCCGCACCGATCGCGGCAAGCGCATTGTCACCGAGCACATTGCCAATCACCGCCGTATCAACAACATTATAGAGTTGCTGAAATACATTTCCGACAAGTATCGGCGCAGCGAACAGAAGGATGCCCTTAACGATATTACCTTCTGTCAGATCGGTCTGTGTTTTAGTCCGTGACATCATTTTCTAATTCCTTTATGCATTTTGCAGGAACACCGCCTACCAAGCTATTGTCAGGCACATCCTTTGTTACGACTGCACCGGCGGCGATGACAACATTGTTGCCTATATTCACACCGGGGAGGATGGTGACATTTCCGCCTATCCACACATCGTTGCCGATGGTTACCGGCTTGCCGATGCCGAGATGTTTTCTTCTGCCCATCGGCGTCAGCGGATGATTGACGGTTGATATTAAGGTATTCGGACCTATCATCACATTATCACCGATGGTAACAGGCATAATATCAAGGATCGTTACATTGTAATTGGTCAAGAAGTTGTCACCGACTGTGATATTCAGACCGTAATCACAGTTGAAATTCGGAAGCAGCTCGGGGTTGTCGCCGTGTGCTTTCAGCAGCTCGTGAATAACCGCTTGCCGCTTCTCATACTCCATGACGCTGATGGCGTTTAACCTTTCGCAATACCGAATAGCTCTCTGCTTTCTGGCGTCAACCTCTTCGTCCCAAAAGTCATATTCCAGTCCTGCTTCTAATTTTTCCAGTTCTGTCATAGTATCACCTTATTTCATTATTTAGTGCTTCTATTATAAAATGAATTTTGCAAAAATAATAGCATATAACAACGAATTATGATATAATGCTACTGTTTTGAGGTGAAGTTATGGAAAAGGAACTGATTTATCAAACCTTTTTACAGCGTGAGGAAGAAACCTATCATCATACTTATGATGAGGAGCTGCTGCAATATGAATATATCCGTGACGGCGATATGCGCAGCGTTGAGGAAAGTAAGCGCCTGTTCAGAAGTAATTTGACAGGTAAGCTCAGCGATGACCCCGTGCGGGATAAAAAGTATCTGTTTGTGGCCTCCACCACACTGGCTACCCGCTTTGCGATCGAAGGCGGCTTGCCGGCGGAAACGGCGTATAATATCAGCGACCTGTTTATTCAAAAAATGGATAAGTGTGTAAGCATTGATGAGGTATATGAAACGCAAAGTGAGATGATTGCCGCGTTTACGCAGAAGGTGGTGGAAAATAAAAACACAGCCTTTGACGAAAAGCAACTCTCGCTGTCAAAGCCTGTGTTACAGTGCATGGATTATATTTATTATCATCTGCACGAGCAAATCAGCGTTAACGCCCTTGCTGACTATGTAGCTTTAACGCCGAACTATCTGTCGGCATTATTCAAAAAAGAGAAGGGTATTACAATTCAACGCTACATCCGGAAAAGGCGGATTGACGCGGCAAAGAATATGCTGCTTTATAGTCACTATTCCGTAACGGAAATCAGCGAATTCCTTGCCTTCAGTTCACCGAGCCATTTCATCCGTATCTTCAAAAATGAAACAGGCATAACGCCGAAAGAATACCAAACGAATAATTACAGATCACATACCAAGTGGGCAAAAAATAGGTAGGCTTATGAGATACGAAGTCGACAGCCTAAGGGAACGGAAAATAGCGAAGCTGAGGAAGCACGGTGTTTTTGTGTTTAAATGTCTTGATTTTCAAGGAATATATGTTATGATAGTCGGGTAGAGGCGTCTGCCCGATTTTTTAATAAGGAATCATCAGTATGAAAACAGGTTATATTCATTCATTAGAGAGCTTTGGCTCGGCGGACGGACCGGGCGTCAGATATTTAGTGTTTTTACAGGGCTGTAATATGCGCTGTCAATATTGCCATAACCCCGATACGTGGAAAACGGGCGGCGGTACGGAGATGACCACGGACGAAATTCTTGACAAAGCGGAACGCTTTCGTTCCTATTGGGGAGAGAAAGGCGGTATTACCGTCAGCGGCGGCGAGCCGCTTTTGCAGATCGATTTTTTGACCGAATTATTTAAGACAGCCAAAAGCAGAGATATCCATACCTGCATTGACACAGCCGGCCAGCCATTTTCCTTTGACGAGCCGTTTATCTCAAAATTTAACGAGCTGATGAAGTATACGGATTTGCTTTTGGTGGATATCAAGCATATCGACAGCGTTGCGCATAAACGCCTTACCGGTGCAGAAAACCGTAACATTTTGGATATGCTGCGCTATTTGTCCAACCTGCAAAAGCCTGTATGGATCAGGCACGTGCTCGTTCCCGGCATAACGGACAATGACGAATATCTGAATGAAACAAGAGCGTTCCTCGATACGCTTAAAAACATTGAAAAGGTAGAGGTGCTACCGTACCATACCATGGGAACCTATAAATGGAAAGAAATGGGGATGCGCTATTCTCTTGAAAACACAGCGCCGCCCACCAAAGAGCGAATGGAAAATGCCAAAAAAATTCTTGGCGTTTCTTGACTGAAATCAAGGTTTAATCATACCAACGCGCTATAATACCCTCTGAAAATAAGCATTGTAAATGCATTCCAAGGAGGAATTATATATGACTAACACAGCGAATGCCTGGAGAGGCTTTAAGGGCAACGTATGGAAACAGGATATCAACGTCCGTGATTTCATTCAGGAAAATTATACGATGTATGACGGCGACGAGTCCTTTTTGGCAGGACCGACAGAAGCTACCGACAAGCTTTGGGGCAGATTGCAGGAATTGCAAAAGCAAGAACGGGAAAACGGCGGCGTACTGGAGTGTGAAACGGAAATCGTTTCCAGCCTTACCGCTTACGGACCGGGCTACATTGACGAAAGCCTGAAGGATTTAGAGCAGGTAGTCGGCTTACAAACGGATAAGCCGCTCAAAAGAGCTTTTATGCCCTACGGCGGCATTAAGATGGCGGAACAGGCAGCTGCTACTTATGGCTACCAGATCAACCCCGATTTACACAAAATTTTTACCGATTACCATAAAACGCATAATCAAGCGGTATTTGACGCTTATACCCCCGAAATGAGAAGGGCAAGACACAGCCATATTATCACCGGCTTACCCGATACTTACGGAAGAGGAAGAATTGTCGGCGATTACAGAAGAGTGGCGCTTTACGGCATTGACTTTCTGATTGCGCAAAAGGAAATCGATTTGGATCACTGCGGCGGCAGAAATATGATCGACAAATTCATTCGTCTGCGTGAGGAAATTTCGGAGCAAATTCGCGCCTTAAAGCAGATGAAAGAAATGGCGGCCATTTACGGCTACGATATTTCAAAGCCGGCAACGAATGCCAAAGAGGCGGTGCAGTGGCTCTATTTCGGATACCTTGCCGCTATTAAAACACAGAACGGCGCAGCGATGAGCGTAGGCAGAATTTCTACCTTCCTTGACATCTATATTCAACGTGATCTGGAGGAGGGTAGTATTACGGAGCAGCAGGCACAGGAGCTGATTGATCACCTAGTGCTGAAATTCCGTATGGTTAAGTTTGCCAGAATACCAAGCTACAACCAACTGTTTTCAGGCGATCCGGTTTGGGCTACGCTCGAAATGGCCGGCATCGGTATGGACGGCCGTCATCTTGTTACCAAGAACGACTTCCGTTTCCTGCATACGCTGGAAAATATGGGTCCGTCGCCTGAACCGAACCTTACCGTTTTATACTCGTCAAGACTGCCTGAAAACTTCAAAAAATATGCGGCTAAAATATCAATCGATACTTCGTCCATTCAGTATGAGAACGACTGCGTAATGCGGCCTGTATGGGGCGATGATTACAGCATCTGCTGCTGCGTTTCTGCTACACAGACAGGCAAGGAAATTCAGTTCTTCGGCGCAAGAGCCAATTTGGCAAAATGCCTGATTTATGCGCTCAACGGCGGTATTGACTTGAAAACAAAGGAACAGGTCGGCCCGAAGTTTATCCCTGTTGGCGACGGCGTTTTGGATTACGACGAGGTAATTGATAAGTTCGACGCTATGATGGACTGGCTGGTAGAGCTTTATGTCAATACGCTGAATGTCATCCATTATATGCATGATAAATATTATTACGAAGCCGCTGAAATGGCGTTGATTGATACGGATGTCAGACGTACCTTTGCCACGGGTATTGCCGGCTTCTCCCACGTAGTGGATTCACTTTGCGCTATCAAGTACGCTAAAGTCACGCCTGTCAGAGATGAGAGCGGTTTGATTTGTGATTATCACATCGAAGGTGATTTCCCAAAGTACGGTAATGATGACGACAGAGCGGATGATATTGCCGTATGGCTGTTAAAAACCTTTATGAACAAGGTGAAAAAGCATCACACTTACCGCGAAAGCGAGCCCACCACCTCTATTTTGACCATTACGTCTAATGTTGTTTACGGTAAGGCAACGGGTGCGCTCCCTGACGGCAGAAAGGCATTTACGCCGTTTGCTCCTGGCGCGAATCCGTCCTATAACGCAGAAAAGAACGGACTGCTGGCTTCGCTTAACTCTGTTGCTAAGCTGCCGTATGAGTACGCGCTGGACGGTATTTCCAATACCCAGACCATCAGCCCGAGCGCACTCGGCAATTCCGAGGAGGAAAGGATCAGCAACCTTTGGCATATCCTTGACGGCTATTTTGATAAAGGCGCGCATCATCTGAATGTCAATGTGTTCGGCGTGGAAAAGCTCAAGGACTGTATGGAACACCCTGAAAAGCCTGAGTATGCCAATTTCACCATCAGGGTTTCGGGCTATGCCGTTAAATTCATTGACTTAACGCCTGAGCAGCAGCTGGACGTTATCGCCAGAGGCGAACATCTTTCCATGTAATGAGAGGAATTTATGAAATTTAACCCACTTTGCGAAAAACCGAATCAGTGTGAAAACTGTCAGAACCGTTGTATTCAAAATCTGGCTTTCCTTTCGGGACTTCCCGAGGAAAGTCAGATTGCGCTGATGAAAAAATCAGTCAGCAGGATCCATCAAAAGGGAGATATTGTATTTTCACAGGGTGAAAAGGTGGATTCCATTACCATCATCAAAAAAGGGCAGGTAAAGCTCAATACCTACGATACGGAGGGCAGAGAAAAAATTATCGGTATTTTTGCCGATAACGATACGATCTGGGAAGGCATTTTCCAAAAGGACAGTACCTATCCGTATTCCGCCGTTTGCCTGACAGAAGTTAATCTGTGCCGTATCTATAAAAAAGATATTGAAGAAGCAGTCAGCAATCCTTCCGTAGCGCTATCCGTTATGAATATGCTTTCTGCAAAGCTGCACGACGCTAACGAAAGAAATATTATTCTTTCCATGTCAGAGCCGATGGCAAGAATTGCAGCGTTCCTTTTGTATCGCTATAAGCGCAGCGACGAATCGGTTATTATATTGAAATTAGACGACATCGCCGGCAGCGTCGGCTTGCGCAGCGAAACCGTCAGCAGGTATATCAGCAAGATGGTGAAAGCGGGCTATATAGAAAAAATAGGGCAGAGCGGTATCCGTATTTTAGATCTTGACGCACTTCGTTCACTGTCAGAAAATTAACGGAACAGGCGTTTTGCCCGTCCTGTTCTTGTGAGCTATCAGGCAAAAGATAACTGTTTCAGAGGTAAAAAATAATCTCATCCCGATTTTCAGGATGAGATTTTTTTATGATCGATCTCCGGACCGTCTATGCATTCGGAATTTTCTGGTTCATTTTCCCTTAACAGACAAACTTTCCGTCGGTTCAACGCCGATGAATACTCTCCGATTATATACAATAGCATACAGGGAATGATCCACAGTATTTTTTTCGCTATTTTACACCGTAGAGCAGTGCGGAATTGGAGAGAAGCATCATTTTTGCCTCAGAGGGGCTCATCAACTGATCAGTGGTATCGATCAGCTCAACCTTTTCATATCCCATCCGGTACAGTTCCTGCATAAACGCCTCCATATCGCCGTATTTATTCTTACTGAAAATATCGTGAATTGCAAAGGTGCCGCCTTTTTTCAGCGTGCGCAGCGTTTCAAGAAGAATCGCCTGACGGTTACGGCTCGGGATATTGTGATAAACGTAGTTGCTGCAGACTGCGTCAAAGGTGTTGTCCTCAAAGGGGAGCGCCGTGGCGTCACCCTTCTGAAAACGGATGTTGTCCAGTCCTTCGGCTCTGGCGTTTTCTTTACATAACAGTTTTGAGAAATCGCTGTATTCCTTAGTCCAACGGTCACAGCCTATTAGCTCGGCTTTTGGATTTTTCTTAGCGACAGCTATTGTCAGCGCACCGCTGCCGCAGCCGACGTCAAGGCACTTGCCGCCATCGGGTACGGTAACATATTCCGCAACGCCTTCCACGATTCTTTTTGAAAGCTTATGCTTGCCGCTGTACGAAAACCGGTTGTAAGCGAAAAAGCTCCAGCCTCCTGCTATGAGGCAAGCCGCTAAAGCAAGCGCAAAGATAATGGTGACTATGACTTTTGCCGCACCGCTTAATACCGCCGCAAAAACGATCATCAGTATCAGCAAAAGAAGCGCACCTGCCGGATAGGCAATCAGCATCCATTTTGGAATCCAGTTTTTATAATCGGGTTTCATTTTATTACCTCTTTTCAGTGTTTTTGCCATATTATATAAAGTGCTGCTGATAGGCTAGATTTTAACTTATAGTAAGCGGTACTTTTATGATAATACGACGGTTAGCCATCGCTAACTAATTATTATTATACACAAAAACCAACCAAAGTCAATGCTTCGACCTGTTTTCAGTAGGTAATAGCGCAGCTGATCATTAACTTGTTAAGCTGTAGTTCTTTGCGAACTCGTCCTCCCATCTGGTTTCAATCCCTTGGCGCCAGTTCATGGCAGCAGCTTGCATTTTTTGGCACAGCTCAGGATATTCGTTTGCCAGATTATGCTTTTCGCCCGGATCTACGCTTAGGTCAGAAAGCCATACTGGCGCCCTCTCTCCTTCGTTTTCCGTCAATTTTCCGTTGATAACTAATTTATAATTTTTATATCTTACAGCCGTTTGACCCTCCATTTCCCAAAACAGATAGTCATGAGTACAGTCTTCACCGCTTCTCAGCAGCGGCAGAAGGCTTTGCCCGTCTAATTCGTAATCCTCCGGATTGCCGCCGCAAGCCTCCAGCACAGTTGGGAAAATGTCTGTTGCGATATACGGCGCGTCAATCGTATCCGGCACTAAATGTTGACCCCACGACAGCAGCGCAGGAATTCGGATACCGCCCTCAAAGAGACTGAACTTGTGTCCGGAAAACTTTCCTGTAGTTCCTCCGTAATAGGCGTCTTCTGTTCCGTCAAGCCAGTTGCGGCTTTCTCTTGACGGTCCGTTATCACTTTGAAAATAGAGCAGGGTATCATCAAAAAGTCCCAAATCCTCTAATGTGTGAACGATTTCTCCGACGCCGTCGTCCACAGCGCTGATCATCGCTGCCATTATTTTTCTGTCCCACGGTAAATCAGGAAACCGCTCCAGATATTTTTCCGGTGCATGCATCGGGTAGTGCGGTGCATTATATGCTACGTAAAGAAAGAACGGCTCTTCCTTATGACGCTTAATAAAGGCTACGCTTTTTCTTGTTATACGTTCTGTCAGATATTCTCCGTTAGCATAAACCTCCTCGCCGTTTTCCCACAAATCGTGTGTTGGGTTGGAGCCGCCGTCAGCCATGCCGTAGTAGAAAATATGAGAATAATAATCCAGACAACCGGCCAAAAATCCGCTGAATTCATCAAAGCCGTTAGCATTTGGCCGACATTCCGCCTTCAAACCTAAATGCCATTTGCCGCAAATACCGGTTACATATCCTTCTTTTTTTAGCGCAGTTGCCAAGGTGGGCACTTTGGGTGTCAGTCCGCTTGCTTTACGGTGACCCGCCAAAATAGCTCTGACGCCGGCATTTCCGGGATACCGTCCCGTAAGCAGCGCTGCTCTGGACGGAGAGCATACAGGAGACGCAGAATACATAGAGGTGAATTGAATACCGTTTTTGGCGATGTTATCAAGATAAGGGGTTTTCAAATCCTTTGATCCCATACACCCCAAATCTCCGTAACCTTGGTCATCTGTCAGAATAATGATCACATTTGGCTTTTTCATTCTTATTCCTCACTTTTACGATTTGCAATATCTGTCTAAATATATTATACTTAGACTATATACTAAGTCAAGAGGAAGTTATCATGAAACAGCTCACACTACTCATCAAGCCTGCGTCAGGACTGTGCAACATGCATTGTCAGTATTGCTTTTATCAATCAGCCGGCAAGGAACGGGATCAACAGATCATGACAAAAGATACTGTGGATATGCTGATCCGTAAGGTAAAAGCGTATCGGCCTGCTGCGTTGACAGTAATGTTTCAGGGCGGCGAGCCGTTGCTGGCAGGACTGGATTATTACAAATACTTTGTTACCGCCTGTAATAATGCGCTGCCTGTTCCCGTTAATTACGCGCTGCAGACAAACGGTTTATTAATGGATGACGCACTAGTGAAATTCTTTAAAAAGCATCAGTTTTTATTAGGAATTTCACTTGACGGTAATGAGAAAACAAACGATCGCTACCGTCTTGATTTATCGAAAAAAAGCGTTCTGTCACGAATAATAAGCGCTTGCAAGCTGCTGGATCGGTCCGGTGTTGCATATAATATTCTCTCTGTTATCGATGATAAAAATGCAGCGGAAATAGAAAGCACTTGGGAATATTTTAAATCGAACGGTTTTCGGTATTTACAGTTCATTCCCTGCATTGACGAGGATAACGGCGTCTCGCTGTCAAGCGAAGCGTATGAGCGGTTCCTTAAAAAATCGTTTGATTTATGGTACGCGGAATGGACAAAAGGAAACTACATTTCCGTTCGGCACATCGATAACTATATTAATATCCTTTTGGGGAATCCGCCTGAAAACTGTGCTATGTGCGGCGTCTGCGGAAGCTATTTCGTTGTTGAATCTGACGGCGCTCTATACCCCTGCGATTTTTATTGTACAGAACAATATAAGCTTGGCAGCATTTTTGAAGATGATCCGTTTGAAACAAATGAAAAGCAAAGGGAGTTCATCGAAAAATCACGCCGCATTCATAAGCAGTGCAATACCTGCCGGTTTTATATTCTTTGCCGCGGAGGCTGCAGACGTGACAGAACAGATAACTATACAAGTAACAAATACTGTGCTGCTTATCAAAGCTTTTTTAAGTATGCTGTTGACAGAATGACAGCCGTTGCAAAGGAGCTGCTTTATGACTGATATCATTTATTTTGTTGTAATATTTGTTGCAACAGCAATCGGTTCGCTTGCGGGTATTGGTGGCGGCGTACTGATCAAACCGATATTCGATGCCTTTGGAGAATATACAGCCTCTGAAGTATCGGTGCTGTCATCCAGCGCTGTCTTTGCAATGTCATTTATCTCTGTCCTGATCAGCATTCCGTCTGTTAGAGCGCAAAAAGAACAGCTGAAGTTTATGCTTCCGCTTGCTGTTGGTGCGTCGTTTGGCGGTTGGTTCGGCGACTTTGTTTTTTCAAAAACCGCAACGAATGATTCGCTGATCAAAATTGTACAGAATAGTCTCCTGATGCTTCTCATTATCTTTGTGATCATCTATATGAGAAATGAGAATAGTAAAAGCTTCCGTAAAAGAGAGTGGCATACAGCCGCTATCACGGGTATTGCGCTGGGCGCAACCTCTGCCTTCCTTGGTATCGGAGGAGGACCGATCAATGTTGCCGTCATTACGCTTGTGTTTGGTTTAGAAATAAAAACAGCAGTGCTCGGGAGCCTTATTACCATCCTTTTTGCGCAGGGAACAAAGCTTATTCATCTTGCCGTTAAGGGCATTGCTGCGTTTGAAATAAAACTCCTGCCTTATGTAATCGCGGCAGGAATCTTAGGGGCGCTGACAGGTAGAATGTTGAATAAAACGGCGAGTAACAAAGTTGTCAGACAAATTTTTATAACGGTACAAGTAATGATCATTATTCTTTGTCTTTTCAATATCATAAAGTATGGTGCCTATATCTGATGAATGCCTTATACCTGTGCGACAGCCCTTTTGCAGTACTGTAGGTATTCAGCGGCGGATCGATCCATCAGTCATTTTGGAATTCCTTTTTATTTTCGGCTTTCAATAGGATGAAGCGAATGTGGCGCGGCAGCCTGCGGGGGAAATCAAAAACATCAGCGCTATATAGCTGAAAAATATACGTTATGCTGCTGATTGACAAATATATCACTTTATGTTATGGTATAACAAGTCTTGCCGCCTGTGTACAGCACCGGCGGTATTTTTTTAGGAGTGGTTTCATGCTACAGCATACCGGTACACAGACTATACAGACGGCGCGGCTGACGCTCAGAAAAATCAGGCCCGAGGACAGCGCAGACTTTTTTACGCTGTGTTCTAAGCCGGCTGTGTCGCGGTTTGTGACCTGGAACACGCATGAATCCAAAGAGGTTACCGATGCGCTGGTGCAGGGCTGGGTACAAAGCTACCGTGACGATCGGTATCTGTGGGCGATCGTTTATCGCGACAGGGTTATCGGCAATGTGGATGTGATCAACATCACTGGCGCTGTCGCTGAGCTTGGCTGGATGCTGGACGAAGCCTTTTGGAATCAGGGGCTGATGACCGAGGCGGCGTCTGCGGTGCGTGATTATCTTTTTGATACAGTCGGGCTGGAGGCGCTGACGGCCTGCCACGTTGCTGAAAACTTTGGCTCCGGCCGCGTTATGCAAAAGATCGGAATGCATTTTTGGAAATATATTGCCTTTAGCAATAAGGCGATTCCTAAGCTGTACGGCAAACGCCTTTGCGTATATTGCCTTACCAAAGAGGAGTGGGAAGCGATGAGGAGAAGATCCTCGTCTTTGACGGTGTGAGCTATGCGATTATTGAAAGAGCAGAACAATTTAATGACAGAGGGCAGCATCGGCAAACGGATCATTCTGTTTGCTATTCCGATTTTCATCGGTCAGCTGTTCCAGCAGCTGTATAATACGGTCGATTCCCTGATCGTCGGCAATCTGATCGGCAGCAGCGCGTTGGCTGCCGTCAGCGCGACGGGTACGCTGGTGTTTTTGGTGATTGGCTTTTTCTTCGGCTTTTCGATGGGTGCCGGGGTTGTGATCGCGCGCGAGATCGGCGCGCAGGATGCAGAAGCTACCTCGCGTGCAGTGCATACGGCCGTGGCGATGGGGCTGTTCTTTTCGGCTGTCATTACGGCGCTCGGCGTTAGCTTTTCGCCACTTATGCTGTCGCTGATGGGTACGCCGGAGGCTGTCATGCCGGAGGCCGTGCTCTATTTGCGTGTGTATTTTATGGGCTGCAGCGGTTTGATCTTGTACAATACCTTTGTCGGTATCCTGCAGGCGAGCGGAGATTCACGCCATCCGCTGTTCTATTTGATTATCAGCTCGCTACTGAATGTAGTGCTGGATATTCTCTTTATTGCCGTATTCAAAATGGGCGTGGACGGCGCAGCGCTTGCAACGGTCATTTCACAGTTTGTCAGTATGCTGCTGTCTCTGAGACGGTTAATGCGCTCGGACGGGCTGATCCGTATCAGCCTGCGTAAGATCCGCGTTCACGGCAAAACGTTGCGGCAGATCGTTCGCTTCGGTTTGCCGACAGCGGTGCAGGGCTCTATTATTGATCTTGCCAATATTCTGATACAATCTTATGTCAACTCCTTCGGCAAGGAGGCAATGGCAGGCGTCGGCGCCTATTCTAAACTGGAGGGCTTTGCCTTTTTGCCGGTTATTGCGTTTTCGATGGCAATGTCCACTTTTATATCGCAAAATCTCGGCGCTGGTCGGAAGGACAGAATGAAAAAAGGAATGCGCTTCGGCTTGACCGGTACGGTGATCTCAATCGAGTTGATCGGTCTGCTGGTCTTTTTGAGCGCGCCGGTGTTGGTGAAAGCTTTTAATAGCGATCCCGAGGTTGTGCGTTACGGCGTTACCCGCGCGCATATCTGCGCGCTGTTCTACTGCCTGCTGGGCTTTTCTAATGTGACGTCCGCTATTATGCGCGGACTCGGCAAACCGATGGCGCCGATGATGACGATGTTGATCTGCTGGTGCGCTGTCAGGGTGGTCGTCTTTTTAACGATCGGTAAAATTTATCATGAATTTTTGCTGACCTGTTGGATCTATCCCTGTACCTGGGCGTTGAGCTCCGCGGTATATGCGGTGCTGTTCAAAGTGTATAAAAAGCAAGGGGTCTATTAGGTGATAAAAAGCCGGCGATTCGGGCGTTATGCTGCTGAATCGCCGGCTTATTTATATGATGAGAATTCTACTGTTGGTTTATTGCGTCGCCTGTTGATTTATGCTACAATAAAAGTCTAAAAAGGAGGTGCCGATATGAAGCTTCGTCATTCAAAGCTATTGAAAATGCTGGCGGCAGCCGTGGCAGTTATTTTAGTAGGAACAGCCTGCTTTGGAGGATATATTCTGTGTCGTCTGAACGGGGATCGATCCGGTGCCGTCAACGATTACAGTGCCGTTTACAGTCAGCCGACGCCGTCCTTTGATGTGGGAGAGGACGGTGCGTTCTCTGTTTTGAAAATCAACGATACGCATTTTTTTAACGGTACCTGTGAGGCGGATCGGCACACGCTTGCGGACTTAAAAACCGTGCTGGATCATACCGACTTTGATCTGATTATTGTTGACGGCGACCTGGTGGAGGGCTTTAACTTAACAAGCGATTATGATAAATATCAAGCCATTGACCTTTTCGCTGACATGATCGAGGAATATAATGTTCCGTGGACGTTCACGCCCGGTAATAACGACGGTGAGATCGACGGCGATAACGACGCGGTAATTGCCTATATGATGCAGTATGCGCATTTTCTCTGCGGTAATGCCGAAGGCGTTTACGGGGATATGCAGTTTTTTATCGACCTTACCTATCAAGGCGAGCCGGTGCATTCGCTTGCTGTTTTGGATTCGGGTATGAGAAGGCCAAAAGCCATCGGTGAGTATGAGTATATCCAAGAAAGTCAGATCAACTGGCTGCTCGAGGGAATCAATCAAAGACAGGTGCCTACCAGCGTGTTTTTTCATATACCGGTTCCGGCTTTTGAGGAAGCGTATGACAGCGGAGAGGCGTATGAAGGTATTGCAAGATATAAAACCTTTACTTATGTCGATGTCCCCGAAAACCAGCTCTTTGTAGATATGACGAAGGATAATGAATATATTTCGCTCATTTCCTGTGCGCATCAGCACAGTAACAATATGTGCTCCTTCTATGACGGTCGATGGTATCAACTGAGCTGCGTCAGCGGTTATTCCGCTAAACATCACGATTTTATCACACCGTCCGTCACGCTGACTACCATTGATGTTACCGCGGATAATGCGAAAGATATGTATGCCTTTGCGCAAATTACCGCCGATAGTTTCAAAGAATAAAGCGCATTTCAATGACGGTTTGCCGTTGCTGGCAGTGCTTCTCTGTTGGGTATCGTCACATAAGCTAGAAACGTGTGATCCGTTTGGGTGAAGCGTGCCGCACCGCCGTATTGCTCGGCAATCGCCGTAATGCTCTTAATACCGTAACCGTGTCGGCGGCTGTCTGCTTTTGTGGTTGTTAAATCCTCGTGACGTTCCTCAGTCGGGTTTTCCGTCGAGATATTGATTTCGGCGTTTTCAACACTGATTAGCAAATTGATATACCGTGAGCCTTGATTCTTTTCGTTTGCCTCAATGGCGTTATCAAGCAGATTCCCAAGAATAACCGCAAGCTCTATTTCGTTAATAAAAATTTCAGCGTGATAAAAATATTTAAAATCCGTTTTTATTTTGTTTTCATCGCATCTGCCGAGCTTTGATTGAATGATGGCGTCGATGGTGGGATGGCCGGTGTTAACGATTCTGTCGCCCGAAGTCAGAACCGCTATCGTAGCGCTTAAATAATTTTCCGCCTCTTGCGGATTTCCGTTTTCAATTTGAGCAAGAACAGCGGTGTAAGCATTTTTTAAATCATGTCTTATTTTGCTTATTTCCTGTTGAGAGCTGTATATTGCCTCATAATGCGCCCTCTGAACGCTCATATTTTCTTTCAAAAAATCCAGCTCCAGGCGGTCCTTAACAAGCTTTGATTGCCTGCCAAGCAATTCAAATTCGGCAATGTTGCCTATAAATAACAGTATCAGCGCCACTAAAAACAAAATCTGCACCGCTTTATTTTCCATCTGCAGCATGGCAGGCTCCAACATAAACGAAATGATCATGCTTGAAAAAGGCATTAGCAGTAAAAGAGGGATACTCTTGCTGTCATAAAACAGCTCGCTTTTCTTGTTTTGATGGATAAGTCTTGTGATCAGTACGGTGATATACAGTAATATTTTTGTCACAATGCCAAGAATAATCCAGTCGATGCCTCTTGCATCGGATACATAATAGTTCGTATTTTTTAAAAGCATGGAAAGAGCGCCGACAATTAGCTCGCAAACAACGGTGTCGACCGTAAAAATTGCTGTAAATACTGCCTTTAGATACACCCTGCAATCATAGGCAAAGGACAGCGCAAAGAAGAATATTACGCAGAATACCAGTTGGAAATAGTCAAGATGAAGGTAGGAGTTGACCATCTGTAAAAGGCAGACTATGCCGAGAAAAAGATAATGCTTTACGCCGTTATATTTTGGCTTAAAGAAGGTGCCTAGCAGCATATTATAGCAATATATTTCAACAACGGCGGTTAAAACCAAAAATATCTTTGTAAGCATCTAATACTACCCCCTATTTGCATAAGTGAAATATGCCTGCTTGGTATCCAGCTTTTTACGAACCGAAACAGGAATCCTGCCTCCGTTTCTCAATATGATCTCGTCCTCATCAAAGGCTTTGATGTATTTCATATTGACGATAAAGCCCTGATGGCACCGTACAAAATCATAAGTCTCCACCTGAGAAAGCGCTTTTGTAAGATTACCTCTGACGGTTACCTTCTCTCCGCTGATAAGATGATAGGTGATTTTGCGGTTATAGCCTTCAATGTAGCAAATGTCGATCAGTTCAATATTGACCGTGTCATATCGATTTTTGACAGCAATCGTATGGTGGTATGAATGATATTTTTTGATGATTCTATCGAGCGTTGTGTTTAATTCACCGCCGTCAATCGGCTTCAGAAGATAATTCAGCGGCTCCGTTTCAAAGGAGTTGAAAACATATTGCGGATAAGCGCTTATGAATACCGTGATGACTTGCGGATAAAGCGTCCTGACCTTTTTCGCCGTTTCGATGCCGTTATCCTCCTTGAGCTTCACGTCAATAAACATGACGTCAATGCTGTTATTCTCTGCAAAGCGCAAAAACGGACGTTCCCCGTTAAAGGAAACGATCTCACAAAACTGCTTTCCGAGCTTTTTGACGATTCTGTTCTCCAGCTCCTGACACATCAGCGTGTCGTCGTCAACAATACAAATCCTCATTTTACAATCACCCAGTTTATAATATCACATTTTCGTAAAATCTCCAAAACGCTTTTGCCGTTTTGCCGAACACTTTTGCCGCAAGTATAGTAATTTTTCTTACAGTATGATAATTTTTCTGTAATAAGCTAAAATTATGTAACTGTGTGAGAAAAGGTGAATGCGATGAAAGACAATTTCAGATATATGCTGAAAAACTGGCTGAAATGGGATAAAAAGAGCCTGAAGTTCTTTTCCCTGTGGGTGCCGGCGCTGGTGCTGCAGCCGCTTGTTACGGCGTATATTCCAAAGGCGATGATTGACGCGATCAATAAGGGCGTAACCGTGCAGCAGATGACGGGGATCGTAGCGCTGTTAAGTCTGCTTTTAACGCTGACGATTTGGCTTGACCCGTTTATGAAGGAATTAGTCCGCGGCGGTGCAAGAATTGTCCGTATGCGTTATGCTGTGATGGCGTTTCGCAAAACGCTTAGCACCGATTATGTGAATATTGAAAGCCTTGAAGGCAGGGAAAAGCAGAAAAGAGCCGAGGCGTTTTATAACGCCCGTTTTTCCTCAGGCGCAGCGTTTGTGGAGCAATGCGCGCATTTTCTTGTTTGCGTGATCGGTGTGATCGCTTCCTCCGTCCTTATCTACAAGATCAATCTCTTGATGATTTTGTTGATTTTGTTCACTTGCGTCTGTGAGTTTTTGTTGCTTAAATTTCTGAAAACAAAGCAGGTTGAAACAACGGACCGCTATGCTAAGCTTTCCGGCAAGTTTGAGTATTTCTATCAGCTATCCAAGAACGCTGAAGCGTCAAAAGATATTAAGCTGTACGGCTTTTCAGATTTTTTGATCAAGACCGCAGCGGAGCTGGTTTATCAAATTGAATGCATTAACGCCAAATTTACCAAGCAGAGCGCGGCAATCAGCGGTGTAAGAGCGCTGCTGAACCTTGTTCGGGAGCTGGTGGCTTACGCATACTTGATATATTTAGTGCTTCAAAACCGCCTTTCCGTTTCTGATTTCATTTTCTATTTTGGTATTATTACAGGCTTTTCGGGTTGGATAATGAACCTTGTGTTCAGTCTTATGGAAATCTCCCGATGCTGTACGGACTGCGCATTGTACCGTGAGTTTGTCGAGGAGGAAAACGAAAGCGGGGGAAAGCCAGAGGTTGATTTTGACGAGGTTAATTCGATTGAATTCAACAATGTTTCCTTTACCTATCCGGCAAGCGATACGGCAACGATAAAGAATATGTCCTTTAAGGTCAATAAGGGCGAAAACATTGCGATTGTCGGAGAAAACGGTGCCGGTAAAACAACCGCCATTAAACTCCTTTGCGGACTGTATTACCCGACCGAGGGCGATATTTTGATTAACGGCAGAAGCAGCAGAGAATTTTCTGCGGATAGCTATTTCAATCTGTTTTCCGCTGTCTTTCAGGACTACTGTTTTCTGCCGATGACGGTAGCGGAAAATATGACAGCCGAGCAGAAATATGACAGAGAACGTCTGTTAGCGGCCTTCGACAAGGCAGGGATTGCTGAAAAGATCAATGCGCTTCCTGACAAGGAAAATACCTTAATGCTGAAAGAGGTATATCAAAATGCCGCCGATTTTTCAGGCGGCGAAAAGCAAAAGGTGTTGCTGGCCAAGTCAATTTATAAAAATGCGCCTGTGCTGATTTTAGATGAACCGACAGCCGCCCTTGACCCGATCAGCGAGAATGAGCTGTACCTCCGATACAACGAATTGACGGAGAATAAAATTTCCTTCTTTATTTCTCACCGCCTTTCCTCCACCCGTTTTTGCGACAGGATTCTGTTTATTAAGGACGGCGTCATTGCTGAAAGCGGAACGCACGAGGAGCTGATGAAAAAGAAGGGCGCCTATTACAGGATGTTCCAGACCCAAAGTATGTATTATCAAGAAATGGGGGTGGCCGTCCATGCGTAAAGCAAAGCTGATTAAAAGAATGTATCGTGAGGTTCATTCCCTTGACCGCTGCCTCCTGCCGACAACATTTATTCAGGCGGTGATTGACAGCCTGAAGCCGTTTATCAATATTTACTTTTCGGCAAGATTGATAACGCTTTTGACCGAAAAGGCAGATACAAAAGCTATCATCGCTAATATTGCGTTGGTTCTCGGTATGAACGTTGTCATCTTCTTTTTAGCTTCGTTCCTGAATAACTATAATGAAAATCACCGTATGACGCTGCTTGACCTTGAAAATAAAAAGGCGGAGGAGAAGCTATATCATGCAGATTATGCGCTGCTCAATGACAGTGAATTTAAAGCGTTGCTGCACCGCCACGAGGAAGCAGGGAAGAGCCGCTGGGCAAGGCTGCCGTATTTTATGTGGACAACGCTGCAATTTACAAGAGGCGTATTGACAACCGCCTTCTCTTTTGTTATCATTATTCCTCTGCTCAAGGTTGGCTTCATCAAAACGGGCAATACCTTCTTTGAAAAACCGCTGTTTATGATGACGATCGTAGCGGCGATTGCAATTATGGCAGTTGTAATTCTGATTGTGGCGTCAAAGATAAACAAGTCCTATCTTGAAGCGAACGAGAAATATGCCGAGCTTGACCGTGTTTTTTATGCGTTTATTGATATTTTAGGCGATTACAAAACGGGTAAGGAAATACGGCTTTATAAAGAGCAGGACTTAATTGACAATATTGCAACGCAAAAGATATTGACGGACGGTGAAAGCACGCTTCGCAAGATTTCGATGAGAACAGCGAAATCAAGCTCGTTCATTGCCATACTCGGCGCGCTCGTCGGCTTCGGCGTGTATCTGTTCATCGGCGTAAAGGGCTTGTTCGGGTTGTTCGGTATCGGGTCGCTCGTGTTGTACTGCGGCTCGTTTATGCAAATTATCAGCGGTATTATGATGTTCGCCAATACGCTCGGTAAGATGAAAGAAATACTGCCGCTTGCAAGGGATTATTTCAAGATTTTGGAAGCCGAAAGCACGATGGTATACGGCAGCCGTAAGCTGGATGTAGCAAACGGCTTTGAGATTGAATTTAAGAATGTTTCTTTTAAATATCCGAAAAGCGATACCTATGCTTTAAAGAATATCAATCTGAAAATAAACAACGGCGAAAAGCTGGCGGTCGTCGGCAGAAACGGCAGCGGTAAGACCACCTTTATCAAGCTGCTTTGCCGTCTCTATGATGTTGACGAGGGCGAAATCCTGATTAACGGTACCAATATTAAAGAATACACGGAGGAAAGTCTGAACACGCTTTATTCCGTTGTATTTCAAGATTATCAGATTCTGTCGCTGAACGTTGCGGATAATATTGCTGCAAGCGGCGAATGTAATAACAGGAGACTGAGCGCTGCGCTGGAGCAAGCCAATATCAAGGACAGAATTGAAGCCATGCCGCAAAAAGAAAAGACTTATCTATACAAGGATTTAGATAAGTCCGGCGTTGAAATATCGGGCGGCGAAGCGCAAAAGCTGGCGCTTGCCAGAGCGTTATATAAGGCTTCACCGATCGTGATTTTGGACGAGCCGACGGCAGCGCTTGATCCGATTGCAGAAAATGAAATATACAGCCGCTTCAATTCCTTTGTGGAAAACAAAACGGCAATCTATATTTCGCACCGTCTTTCAAGCTGTGCCTTCTGCGACAGAATCGCTGTATTTGACAATGCGGAGCTGGTTGAAACCGGTACGCACCATGCGCTGCTGGCGCAAAACGGGCGCTATGCAGCGCTGTGGAATGCGCAGGCAACCTATTATGCATAAAAGGAGATGAGCGTGAAAATGCTCAAGCTGAAAGGAACAAAAAATATACGCGATCTTGGCGGCATTGCCGCCGACGGCAAACATATCAAGTACGGTATGCTGCTGCGCTCAGGCCACCTGAATGCGATCAGTGACCGCGATATTACCAAGCTGCAGCAATACGGCTTACGTACCGTGATCGATTTGCGTATTGATGAAGAAAAGCTGGAGAAGCCCAATGCCGTCATGGCCGGTGTGAAGTATTATGAAATGCCGGTGTTCGACGATTCGCTTCCCGGAATGAGCCATGAGAGCAAGCAAAATCTGGACGGGATTCCGGATATGCGCGAGCTGTATGCCTACGTGATGAACAGCGGTTGTATCGGCAATTTAGCGGCTATCGTACAAAGAATTGTGCGTGCCGGCGAAGAGGAGCACGCCGTGTTATACCACTGTACGGAGGGAAAAGACAGAACCGGTATGGTGACGGCGCTGCTGCTGACGGTGCTGGGCGTCAGCCGAGAGGACATCGTGGCGGACTATCTGCTCACGAACCGCGTGAATAAGAAAAAAGCCGTCTATTATTATTGGTTGGTACGTATTTTTAAGCATAATCGAACCGCCGCCGACAAAGTGTATAATGTGTTCCTTGCGAAGGAGGAATACCTGAATGAGGTGTTTAAGGCGATCGATCAAGTAGGGGAAGCTGCGTTTATCCGCGATGTTTTACAGCTTTCTGCGGAGGATGTTGCTTACTTTAAGAATAAGGTGTTGGAATAAACAATGCAATTTTATGATTTTTTGAAGCAGCTGATCGGCTATATACCGGACAGCAGCGGCGTTGTCAAAATAATGTTCGGCGCGTTTTTGCCGTATTTCCTGATGGCGTGCGCTTTGTTTACAGCCTTCTTTGCGCTGAAGTGCGCCACCTGGTGGTGCTGTCTGACCTTCTTCTTACTGGGGAGCGGCGCGGCGTCTCAGCTGTTACTGCCAAAGTATGATGTGTATGATTTTGAATTTTGGCTGTTCTTTGGCGTAGCTGTTGCGATCGGCATCGTTTGCGCGGCATTATCAAAATACCTGTTTCGTGTACAGCTCGCCGTCTCCACTTACCTGAGTGTTTTGGCAGCGCTGCCGGCGTTTGTGGCGCAAATAGGAAAGCCGCTTGCCGTGACGGTCAGCGTGGTCGCGTCGCTGGCTTTTGTATTTCTGTTTGTAAAATACCGCTATCTGATCACGATCGCTACTACCTCCTTTAGCGGCGCCTTTGTTTTTATGGATGTGGCCGACTCAATGGTCGGGATAAAGCTGAAAACCCTGTGGGCGGTGCTGCTTGGCGTGTTTGCGCTCTTTTTCCAAATACTGCTGAACCATGATATGCTGGAGGACACCTATCTTGATGTGCGTAAAAAGGTGATCAAAACCGGAAAGGGAATGGTGCGTGCCGAGGAGGCGATCGCAGCACGTCACCGCCAAGCAGAGGCGCTGCCGGCAGAAGAACAAGCGTCACCTGACGCGTTAACAATAGCGGAACAACAAAATAATGAAGATAAAGCAGAGTAATTCATTCTGCTTTATTTTTTTGCCAGAAAATGTCACATTCTGTCGAACGGCGCATAGCTTGTAATGTACGGCGCTGTACAAAAAGTTTTAAAGGAGGTAAACAATGAAGGTTTACAACAATACAACCAATCCGTTTAACGATTGCGGCTGCTCAGGCGGCTGTATTTCCAACTGTACCTGCGTGCTGACCGGCCCGACAGGACCTACCGGCCCGATGGGGCCAACCGGTCCGCAAGGTGTGCAGGGTATTCAAGGTGTGCAGGGCCCGCTAGGCCCGACCGGCCCACAGGGCATTCCTGGCCCATCCGGCGCTACCGGTCCGACCGGTCCGCAGGGTATTCCCGGTGCTGACGGTGCTGTCGGCCCAATCGGCCCTACCGGTCCAACCGGTCCTGCCGGTGCTACCGGTGCGACCGGTCCGACTGGTCCACAGGGTCTTCCCGGTTCGATCGGTGCTGTCGGTCCAACCGGTCCTGTTGGTGCTACTGGTGCGACTGGCCCGACTGGTCCACAGGGTCTTCCCGGTTCGATCGGTGCTGTCGGTCCAACCGGTCCTGTCGGTGCTACTGGTGCGACCGGCCCGACTGGTCCACAGGGTCTTCCCGGTTCGATCGGCGCTGTCGGTCCAACCGGTCCTGTCGGTGCTACCGGTGCGACTGGTCCGACTGGTCCACAGGGCCTTCCTGGTTCGATCGGTGCTGTCGGTCCAACCGGTCCTGTCGGTGCTACCGGTGCAACTGGCCCAACCGGCCCACAGGGTATTCCTGGTCCTGATGGCGGTACTGCTACCAACGCTTATGCCAATTACTATGCGATCAATACGGTTGACAATACCGACGCAATCGCCCCTGGTGAGGCTATTGCATTTCCGCAAGATGCCGCTGTCAGCAATACGGATATTACCAGACTGACGGACACTACCTTTAATTTGGCTGTTGCCGGCGCCTATTTGGTATCCTTTGTTATCAATGTGGCGAACGCGTCAAAGCTTGCGCTTGCTTTGAACGGCGCAACGCTTGCCTATACTGCAACGGAGTTTTCTACCGGCAATACGCAAATCGTCGGAACGTATGTGGTCGCAACGACGACAGCCAATGCTGTTTTGAGCGTCGTCAATGACAACGACAACAATTTGAATATGGACAATAATCAGACGGGTAACTCTCAACTGGTCATCATCAGACTAGCATAAAAATGCAGGCGGCTTTGCGCCGCCTGTTCTCATGGAGCTGACAGTATGAAGCAATTAAAGGTGATCGTCTATGCGATCTGTAAAAATGAAGAAAAATTTGTGAAACGGTGGATGGCGTCCATGCGCGAGGCGGACGCAGTTTATGTGGCGGATACCGGCTCAGAGGACAATACGGTTGCACTGCTGCGCCAAGCAGGCGCAGTCGTCAATGAAATCAACGTAACGCCGTGGCGCTTTGACACAGCGCGGAATCAGTCGTTGTCCTTTGTGCCGGAGGACGCTGATATATGCGTTTGCACCGATTTAGACGAAGTGTTAGAGCCGGGCTGGCGGAAAGCGCTGGAGGCTGCTTGGCAACCGGGGCTTACCACGCGCGCACGCTATCATTATACGTGGTCGTTTACACAGGAAGGAAAGCCTGACGTGTACTTTCTGCTGGATAAGGTGCATATACGCTGCGGTTACCGTTGGACCCATCCGGTGCACGAGGTGCTTACCTATCAGAACGGGGCAGAGCATTATACGGATGTACCGGGAATGCAGCTAAATCATTATCCAGATCACGAAAAGTCACGGGCACAATATCTTCCGCTGCTGGAATTATCCGTTAAGGAGCAGCCTGACGACGACAGAAACCGTCATTACCTCGGCAGGGAATACCTGTATTACGGTGAGTGGGATAAATGTATCGCGACGCTGCAGCAGCATTTGGCTATGCCGCGTGCTGTCTGGCGCGATGAGCGTGCTGCTTCTATGCGCTACATTGCCCGCGCCTTTCGGGAAAAGGGAGAGCTGACAGCAGCACAAGGCTGGTATTACCGCGCCATCGCGGAAGCACCCTATCTGCGCGAGGGCTACGCAGAGCAGGCGATATTGGCCTATCATCAGGGGAACGACGCGTTAACGGTAGCCATGGTGAGCGAAGCGTTGAAAATCACGAAGCAGCCTGTGAGCTATATCAGCGAGGGCTTCTGTTATGACAGTACGCTGTATGACATCGGTTCTGTCTGTGCCGCTCGTCTTGGGATGATGCGTCAGGCCGCAGAATGGGGCGAACAAGCGCTGCGGCTGGCACCGCAGGATGCGCGCATTCGGGATAATGTGAAGTTTTTTTATAAAATGCTTGAAAACCTACCAAAATTGTAGTATATTGTATCTGTAGACAATGACAGTAACAAAGGACTGATAAAATGAAGATATCTACAAAAGGGAGATATGCGCTGCGTATGCTGCTGGATTTAGCGGAGCATCAGGAGGACGGCTTTGTCTCGCTGAAGGACATCGCCGCCCGTCAGGAAATCTCAAAAAAATACCTGGAGCAGATCGTTGCCATGCTCAATAGACCTGACTTTTTAAGAACTAACCGCGGTTATCAGGGCGGCTATCGCTTAGCAAAGCCGGCCAGTGAATACACGGTTGGCGATATTCTCAGAATCACGGAAGGCGGTCTGACGCCGGTTACCTGCCTTGAAAACGATGCGGTGCACTGCGATAAAGCAGATTCCTGCGCAACTTTGCCGATCTGGCAGGGACTGAGCAGGGTGATCAATGAGTATTTGGATTCTATTACACTGCAGGATATTTTAGACGAGCAACGGGCAAAATATTCTTATGATTACGTTATTTAAAACATGGGCGGAGTGTTCCGCCCGTTTGCATTAAGGAGAGATGGCAATGGTCAATACGGAAAGAATTTTAGAGAACTTTAAAGCGATGGTAGCACTGGACAGCCCGTCGCTGGATGAACGGCTGGTATGCGAGTACATAAAGCGCTATTTGGCCGACCTCGGCATTACTTGTACGGAGGATAACGCCGGCGAGGCGATCCACGGTACTACTGGTAACCTGTATGCTTTCGTTGACGGCGAGGTTCCGGCAGCGCCGCTGGTTTTTTCCGCTCATACGGATACGGTGGAGCCGTCTCACGGTAAAACGGCGATCGTACACGAGGACGGCACCATCACATCTGACGGTACGACTGTCCTTGGCTCGGACGATTTAGCCGGCGTGGTGGCTATCTTGGAAGCAATCACACAGATCAAGGAGAATAATCTGCCGCACCGTCCGTTGGAATTACTGTTTACGGTGTGCGAGGAAAGCCACTGCGGCGGCGTTTCGTTCTTTGATTTTGACAGCCTGAAGTCTAAGCAGGCGTATGTGTTCGACATGGACGGCGATGTCGGTTCTGCCGCTTCCTCTGCACCGACGATCCTGACCTATCAGGTGCATTTTCACGGTAAGGCCGCTCATGCAGGCTTTGACGCTGATAACGGTATTCATGCGATCAAGGCAGCAGCAAAAGCGGTAACACTGATTCCGTGCGGTAATATTGACCGCGGCGTTACGGCCAACGTCGGTATCATCAGCGGCGGCAAGGCTACGAATGTTGTACCGGATCTGTGTACGATCACCGGCGAGATCAGAAGCTTTGATAACAGCAAGGTACAGGAAAAACTGCAACAGGTGCTGGATATCTGCAAAGCCTGTGCCGAGGAAATCGGCGCGACTGTCGAAAGCAGCCATGAGATCGCAGTGACCGCATTCAATACACCGGACGATACCGAGGTAGTGCAGCGCTTTAAGGCGTGCTGCAAAGAGCTTGGCATGAGCGGCGACACGTATCCCACCTTTGGCGGTTCTGATAATAACGTATTGGCGGCGCACGGTGTGGAAGGTATTGTGGTGGCAACCGCTATGAATAACTGCCATTCCGTGACGGAGTTCACCTCTTTAAAAGGCCTGACGGATGCCGCAGAGCTGGCATTAAAACTGATGCTTTCAAAGGATTAACGACTGCTATGAAAAATCCGCTTCACTATCAGCTATCTGAATATGACTGCGGCCCTACGTCGGTACTTAACGCGGTGAATTATCTGTTTGAACGTGAGCAGATTCCGCCGGAGATCGTCAGAAACGTGATGCTGTATTGTCTGGACTGCCATGGACTTGACGGCACGGCCGGCAAGCTCGGCACCTCGACTTCTGCTATGATGTTTCTTTCCAACTGGCTGGATAACTTCGGCAAGGTGGGTCTGTTACCGCTTGCTTCCCAGTATCTCAGCGGTGAGACGGTCTATATCGGTCCGTCCGGCTCCATCAACGACGCCCTGCAGCGCAACGGCGCTGCGGTAGTGCGTGTGTTTACCGATGAATGGCACTATATTTTGCTGACCGGACTCGATGGCGATCGGGTCTATGCCTTTGACCCGTATTACCAGATAGAGCCTTATACACAGCCGGATATCCTGACCGTGGACGATCAGCCGTTTCGCTATAATCGGATCATTCCGGCGTCATATCTGAACAGTACAGCAGAAAGTCTGTATGCCTTGGCAACGCCGGAAACACGCGAAGCAGTGATCCTTTTTAATGAAGAAACAAAGATCACCGCCGAGGATACAGTGGAATATTTTATTTGATAAATAAGGTGCAAAGTGTATAAAATCAGTTGAAAATCGGAAATGATTATGCGATAATAGAGGCGTAGGAATATGCCTCTATTTTTTATGAAAGGATGAACGGCATGAGGAACCACGAGGTGACAGAGGTCCATAAGCTTTTGGATGAACAGGGCAGATTGACGGAACCCGGCTGGAGCAGACGGTTAGTACAGCTGTATGACCGGCGGGATATTAAAAAACGAAAAACACGTATTAAGGAATGGGATTATTACTATATTCTATCCAACAAGCATCAATTTTGCCTGTGCTTGACGGTATCTGATCTTGGTTATATCGGTATGAACAGCGTCAGCTTTGTGGATTTAGCGGCGGCGAAAGAAAAAACGGAGTCGGTGCTGGTGCCGTTCCCGATGGGCAGCTTTTGTATGCCCTCTACAACGGCAGCCGGCGATGTGCTGTATGGCACGAAAAAGCTGGCGATGGAGTTTGCTCATTCTCCGAAGGGGAGAGTCCTGCGCGTGAATTATCCCTCCTTTGACGGCGGCAAGGGGCTTCGCTGTAATATCCTGCTGAGCGAGGAGCCGGACGAATCGATGGTGATCGCTACGCCGTGGGACAGCGATCCAAAGGCCTTTTACTATAATCAAAAAATTAATTGTATGCGCGCCAGCGGCAAAGTGCAGTACGGCGATACGACCTACGAGCTTGATCCGTCGACGGATTTCGGCGGGCTGGACTGGGGCCGCGGTGTTTGGACCTACGATAATTATTGGTATTGGGGCTCCGGCTCCGGACAGGTGGACGGTGTGCCGTTCGGCTTTAACATCGGTTACGGTTTCGGCAACACGAGCGCTGCGAGTGAAAATGTGCTGTTCTATGACGGAAAGGTGCATAAGCTGGATGACATCCAGTTTCATATCAGTTCTAACTATACCGATCCCTGGACCTTTACCTCCAGTGACGGTCGGTTTGAAATGGCGTTTGTGCCGATCATTGACCGTGCGGCAAAGATCGATCTGAAGGCAATCATTACCGATCAGCATCAGGTATTCGGGAAAATGAGCGGTACGGCGGTGCTTGACGACGGCACAAGGATCGAAATCAGGGATTTTCTCTGCTTTGCAGAAGAGGTTCATAATAAATATTAATAAATTTTGATGAAAAAGGAGTGTATGAATAATGTATTATAATTCTGCTTTTACGGCGCTGGTTATCATCGGTGTTGTGACAACGTTATTATCGATCGGAGCAAGAGTGCTCTTTATGCTGGCGGTCGGTTCTGACGCCAAAGGAAGAGGCACTGCCAAGCGCGGTGCGTGGATGGCGCTGACCTTTTTCTTTCCGTATGCTGCGATTGTATATGCGTGTGTGAGAAAGAGCTTGCCAAAGGGCGTTCCGCAGCTTTGTAACAAATGCGGCGCAACCGTGATGACCGGCGTAGAATGCCCGACCTGCGGCAGCGGTGACCTGCTGCCGATGACGGCAAAGACGCCGGAGCAGCAGAAGAAAACAACGAAGGGTCTTTTGATCGGTGCCGCGGTTGCCTATTGTCTGTCGGCAGTGCTGGTGGTTGTTGTGAACATCCTGTCCTTTGCTACCGTGCTGAGCTCCGGTTTGGACGATCTGGAGGACTTCTTTGACGGCGGCTACGGCTATTACGACGATTATGATCTCTACGATTATGACGATTTCTTTGACCATTTTGATGATGATTATGATTATGATTACGATTATGACTATGATTATGATTGGGACGATGACTGGGATTATGACGACGGTTGGGATTACGACTATGGATATGATAATTACGGATAAATCGCGATAGCTTGCTTGCTTGATTGTCTGCCCAAATGATAGAAATCGGAACGGCCGGCAGCACTGCCGACCGTTTTGTTATGAAAAGAGGAATGAGATTATGGCTTTCAGTCCACGGTTTGCCATTTTGATAATTATTATCACATTATTGCTGGTGCTTGCGCCGCGTCTGCTGCTGATGCTGGCGGTCGGCGCGGATGCCAAGGGGAGAGGAAACGCCATGCGCGGCGGTTGGATGGCGCTGGCGTTCTTACTGCCGTACAGCGCCGTTGTGTATGCCTGCGTTTGTAAATGCCTGCCGAAGGGTGTAGTGCAGCACTGTGATCACTGCGGTGCGGCGCTTGCTGCAAAGCAGGTTGAATGTCCTGCTTGCGGTAGCGGCAAGCTGCTGCCGGAGACAGGTATTTCCCCGGAAAAAGCACAGAAAAAGACAAGACGCTGTCTGCTGGCGGCCGCTATTACCTGGGCGTTGTCCTCCGTTGCGGTTACCGCTTGCTTTTTGTTGATGATGGCCGGCAGCTTTGCAATGCTGGACATGGTTCCGAATGATCTCTTTGGGGATTACCTCCCGAACGATTACAGTTATTTCAGTCAAAACGAAACCGGAGGCGATTACGGTACGATCAGCTTTTATGAAGGCGAGGATACTACCGTTGCCGCAGAGGAGCCGACCACAGCACCACCCGAAAGCACCACCAACAGCAGTAATAGCAGCGGTAATAATAGCAGCAGCGGCGGTTCGCAGTATTACTACTACGACGACAGTGATGATTATGATTACGATTACGATGATGATTATTACTATTATTATGACGACTGGGACGATGACGACTGGGACGACGATGACGACTGGTATTACTACGACGATGACGATGACTGGTATTATGATGATGACGATTGGGATGACGACGACTGGGATTATTATTACGACGACGATGACTGGGACAGCTGGGATGATGATTGGGACGATTGGGACTAATCTGCGTTGTTTATACTTATTTAATAATCTGTTTGGGCAAAATATCTAAAAATATCTTGTAATCATACGGTGTTTCTGTTAAAATAGATTTATTAAGAATTAATTAATCCAATTAATTAATTTGTAAAGAAAAGGAGAAATTGTATGGGCGACAAAGTTCAGAAAAAAACCTATGGCAAGGGCGAAATGTTCGGCTATCTGGTAGGTATGTTCGGTCAGAATATTATTTATCAGGTTGTGGCTGCCGGTCTTGTCAGCATATACCTTGGCTCGGTTGTGTATCTTCCGGCCGGTATCGTCAGCGGTATTATTTTCATAGCAAGAATTTGGGATGCTATCAACGACCCGATGATGGGTACGATCGTTGATAAAACGCACACGAAGTGGGGCAAGTGCAGACCGTATCTGATTTTCTTCCCGGTTATTATCGGTGCGATTACGATCCTTTGCTTCATGAACGGAAGATATGACGAGTCATTAGGCTTTTGGAACAAAGGCAACCTTTTGATTTTTGCGTGGGCAGCTATTTCCTATATTGTTTGGGGTATGCTGTTTACCGTTTGTGATATTCCGCTGTGGGGTATTACCTCTTTGATGACCGATGATGAAAACGACCGTTCAAAGATCATTGGCCTGGCTCGTATGGCTGCCGGTATCGGCGGTATTGGTACAGCGGTTAGCTTTATTCCTGGCTTCTTGACCGGTATGTTCAGCGGTAAATACGAACCGATGATCGGTACAATTGTTGACGGTGTGGAATATACCAAAGAAATGGCTGAGGACGACAAGCTGAAGGCGGCTTGGATTGCAACGGTTGTTGTTCTGACTGTACTTGGTACGCTCTGCTTCCAGATCGCCGGTCTTGTTACTCGCGAGCGTGTACCCGGTGATGCCAAGGATAAGCGCGGTATGATCGAAAACTTTAAGATCATGTTTGCTTGCCATCCGTTCCGTCAGATCCTGATTTCAGGCGTTATCAGAAGCCCTCTGCAGCTGCTGATGATTTTAGCAATGCCGCTCATGCTGTACTATTATACTGAGTATAATATGGACAACGCCTTTGTACTGGACGGCGGACAGCGTGTGATCAAAATTGCGCTGATTGCAATTGCCGTATTCGTTCCGCAGTTTGCAGCAATGGCCTTAACACCGGCTTTTGTTAAAAAACATGAAAACACAAAAATTTACAATTTCTATTCTGTTGTCGGTGCGATTCCTTATGCGTTGATTTTCGTAGCCTATTTCGTATTCAGGGGCAACCTTCTCAGCTGGGCAGGCGTTATCGTTACAGCAATTTGTATCGGCCTTGCTTCCGCTTCCATGGGCGGTATCAACGTTATGCAGTCTATCATGATCGCGGACTGTGTTGACTATGAAGAGTATCATAAGGGCTACCGTCCTGACGGTGTATTCTTCTCAGGTCAGTCCTTCCTCACTAAGCTGTCGGGCGGTATTGCTGCGCTGATTCAGGGTATTGTTTATACGATCGTAGGCTTTTCTGGCGATAATTTGAAGGCTATTAACCAAACGTTATTGACAACGGACTATTCCGCTGAGACTGCCGACACCGTTCATTTCTATGCGATGGATGGCGGTAAATATGCAATGGCAATGTTCTTCTTGATTTCTGTTCCGGTTGCGATCGGTATGCTGCTCTCTGCTATCCCGATGCGTTCCTACGGTATGACGGATGCCGAGCATTCTGAAATGCTGGAGGCTCTGGTTGAGAGACGTAAGGAAACCGCTGATGGTGCAGCTACAGAAATTTTAGAAAACGCAACAGATGACGTTGAGAAAATCGGCTCCGGTGACGATGTTTGAACGTCAGCTGCCAAGACGCTTGAAGCAAACCTTGACGAAATCGTAAAACAGATCAATGAGCTATAAAACAATCCCCGAACCGTTTCGGTTCGGGGATTTTGCTATGTCTTTCGTTTGGTTAATAGATGAAAGATAATGCGCACTGCTTGTATAATCACTGTTAACAGCAAGGCAATCAGAAAAATCGGAAAAAAGCAGCGTCATAATGATCAATACGATATGTGTTATTTTTAAAGCTCTCATAACGGTTTCATCTCTGCTTTGACCGATGACTGTCAGCGCTTGATCCACTGGAGCCAGATGCCGAAAACCTCTCTTGTAAAGAAGGTGGCCTTGCTCCAGTGCACTGATCCGCAGGGCAGGGAGGCCGGTGTTAATCCGTTCTTTTCAGCAATGATGGAGGCGCGCAGCTGGTGATAATCATGCGTGGCGATCGCCACGTTGGCGGATAAGGTGTTTTCTTCCATGATTTTTTTAGAGAAGGCAAAATTTTCATCGGTACTCGTGCTTTTGTCCTCTACAAAATAGCGGCTTTCGTCGATGCCGGCTTCCTCCATGATATGCTTCATACATTCCGCTTCACTGATGCCCTCGTCCCAGCCCTGTCCGCCGGAGAGAATCGCTACCGCATCTGGATGTGTTTCTAGGTATTTGACGGCCGTGTCCGTCCGGTTCCAAAGCGCATAGCTCGGCTCAGTGCCGTTGACCTTACAGCCCAGCACGATGACGGTAGTCTGGTCGGTAGCGCTCGTTTCACTGAACTGCACGACGCGGATCAGCGTTGGAATGAACACAGCAGTGAAGATAACCGCAGCAGCACAGAGAAGGAGCAGCGCAGCACGGCCGGCACTATGACCCCAAAGCCGCGAGATCAGCGCTTTTAGATGATTCATCAGCAGACCGCTGCCGATACAGACGGCTGCCATCGCCAGTCCAAAGGCGTTACCGCTATTCAGTATCAGCTTGTAGATCAGCGGCGGTATATATTCATAAATTAGAAATATGCCAAAGGCAATGAGTGCGAAGCGCAAGAGCATAGTAATCACCTGTGATAAGATTTTTCCCCGTGTAAAACAGGGTAATTCTGCTTTTATTATTGTTTTTAGTCGCTTCATGCTTTATTCCTTTTTGAATTCTAAAATATCGCCCGGTTGGCAATCCAACGCTTCACAGAGCTTTGCCAGCGTCGACACTTTGAGCGCTTTGGCTTTGCCGTTCTTTAGAATCGACATATTTGCCATGGTAATGCCAACCTTTTCCGACAACTCGGTGACGCTCATCTTTCGCTTAGCAAGCATAACGTCAATGTTGAAAATAATTCTTTTATCTTCCAAAACCTGTCCCGTCCTTTATATCGTTATATCGTGAAATCACTTTGCTCCTGTAATGACGTAGCGTTGCGCAGTAAGTAGGAGCAGGAGAAGGCGCATACAGCAGCCGCAAAAAAGCACGCCACAATGAGAAATACCGCAATGAAGAAGGCGAAGAATGATCTGCCGATGGCGTAGAGGACGGTGTTTGTTATCAGTACGAGTACGGTATCGCACACCATCAGCCAGCCGATCGCCCGCATGCTTTTGGCGGTTGAGAGCGTAAAGGAACGGTTGCGGCGGATATTGCCGGCAATGCGCCAAGCAGGCAGTAACGCCATGAAGCAGGGAAAGGCGCAAGCGTAAATCGCATAAAGCCAGTAGCTGTGCGTTCTGACGCTGAAGCCCGGCAGCAGGTATTCTACGATCCGGTGCATCATCAGCAGGCAAACGAGACCGGTGACAGCCAGCAGTATCAGCATCACCCGGATGAGTATCGTAACGGTTTGTTTCGTCATCTTTCAATTCCTCCTTACAGCCACAGTATAGCACAAGGAAAACATAATTGCAATAAAAATTTATTGTAACACGATAAATATGTGCCTTTAGATATACTTGACGGATTTCGACAACTATGGTAAAATATATAAGAATTTTAATAAGGGGGAGATTCCAATGAACGGACAGACAAAATTTTGCCAAAACTGCGGTGCGCAGTTACCGGCAGACGCAGCGGTTTGCAGCGTGTGCGGCAGCCAGCAGGCAGGCGTACAGCCTAACTACCAGCAGCCCAATTATCAGCAACCGAACTATCAGCAGCCGAATTATCAGCAGCCCAACTACCAGCAGCCGCAGCAGCAGGTGTATATCAACAACACTTATGTGACGCCCGGCAAGCCAATCAATAAATGGGTTGCCTTCCTGCTTTGCTTTTTCCTTGGCGAATTCGGTGCGCATAAGTTTTATGAAGGCAAGGTCGGAATGGGTATCCTGTATCTGTTTACCGCAGGCCTCTTTGGTATCGGCTGGCTGATTGACTGGATCATGATCCTGACAAAGCCAAATCCGTATTACGTATAAACCAATAGCCCAACACACCTGTGTTGGGTTATTTTTCTTTACGGGAATTTACATTCCTGTATAATTATGTTAAAATAAGTATCACTGATTAACAAAGTAGGTGAGAAGATGCCTCCGGGAAGATGGGTGCCGGTTCATGAAAAGGTGGATGTACCGGTGTTTAAAAATATTATTTATGCGGTTAAGATACTGTTTAAGGCGGATAAAACGATTATGCCGGCAGTGATCATTGCACAGCTGACGACGGAGGTGTTTACGAACTTTATCCAGGGGATCCTCTTCTTAAAGGTATTGCTCGGGATCATTGAAGGTAACGGTTCCTTTGAATATTATACGCGGATCCTGCTGATCTTTTTCGCATCTGCAGTGGTTTATGAAATCATTATTATTGCCAGCGATTATGCGCAGAATATAGCGATGAAGCGCGTGTTTAAAGGGCTGAATAATATGATTTTTAAAAAGGCGTGCGAGGTTGACGTCGCGTGCTATGAGGATCCGGTGTTCTATGATGCTTACCAGCGTGCGACGGACATTCTGACCGGCAGTATTTTTATGGCGTTTGTGATGGATTTTTCCATGCTGATCGGTGATATACTGGCGTTAGTGCTGGTGATCGGTGTGGTCACCTCCATCGATCCCAGCTATTTGATCTTTCTGGCGCCGGTAGCGATCGTGTTTGCGGTCGAGATCAAGAAGAGTAAGCTGCTGTATCAACGCGATCTTTCCATGACGACGAATAACCGTATGAAGGCTTATTCACAGCGCACGGTATTCCTGAAAGATTTTTCAAAGGATATACGCACCTCTAATATTTTTGCTGTCATTCTGCGGCGCTTTGACAGAGCGGTGCAGGATAATATCTACATTATTAAAAATTACGGTATGAAGCTGTTTTTTTACAGCCTGATCGGTTCGCTGTTCGGTGAATTTACCCCGATCGTCGGTACGTATGCTTATGCTTCTTACCGCTTTATTAACGATACAGGACTGGACATTACCGGCTTTTCTGTGGTGCTTTCCTCGATCAATTCTGTGCGGCAGACCACGACCGGTATCGCTAATTCGCTGGCAGATCTGACAAATATGGCGCTGTATTTTCAGAATCTGCATGACTTTTTCGACTATGAGGCCAAGGTAGTGCCCGGCAGTAGACCGGCAGAGCCGTTTGAGTTGTTAGAATTTCGGCACGTTTCTTTCCGCTATCCCAGCGCAGAGGAGGATGCAATCCGCGATATGAGCTTTACGATCCGTCGCGGTGAGACGGTCGCGTTGGTAGGCGTTAACGGTGCCGGTAAAACAACGCTGGTGAAGCTGCTGCTGCGCTTTTACGATGTGACGGAAGGCGAGATCCTATATAACGGCGTGAACATAAAGGAGTATGATACAGCCTCGCTGCGTCGCCGGTTTGCGACGGTGTTTCAGGATTACAAGACCTTTGCACTGTCCGTCAATGAAAATGTGCTGTGCCATGCTGTGCAGGACGGAGAACGTGCGCTCGCAGAGGAGGCGCTGAAGCAGAGCGGCGTATGGGATAAAATAGCGACGCTGCCGGAGGGTGCCGATACGGTACTGACGCGTGAGTTTGACGAAAATGGCGCCGGCCTGTCGGGAGGAGAAGCGCAAAAAACAGCGGTTGCGAGAATGTTTGCAAAGTCGTTTGACATTGCTATTTTAGACGAACCGTCCTCAGCGCTGGACCCGATTGCGGAATATAAAATGTATGAAAATCTGATTGCGGCTACGGAGAACAAGACCGTCCTGTATATTTCACATCGGCTGTCCTCCGCGGTGCTCAGCGATAAAATACTGGTCGTCAGCGGCGGCAGATTGGCGGAAGTCGGCACGCATACGGAGCTGATGGCGGCCGACGGCGAATATGCCAAGATGTTTTCCTTGCAGGCGTCACGGTATGCGGAGGAGGTGCAGGAGCTTGGCTGATTACAGAGCTGATAAACCGAACCATTCTACCTTCTCTAATGTGCTTTATTTCTTAAAGCTGATGTACAAAATATCGCCGCTGCTGGTGCTGGGAGAATGCTTTTGGGGCGTGGTCATGCGCCTGCCTACGAGAGTCATATCTGTGCTGGGTGCAAAATATGTGATCGACGCGATCGCGAGCGGCGAGGATACGAAAAAAATTGTGATCGCTGTGGTAGTGATTGCCGTGGTTCTGCTGCTGACGGAGGTCGGCAACGCGCTGTACCGCGACCTGTTTTTCAGTGTTCAGCGCGAAAAGCTGACCAAAGGCCTGTCACAGATGCTGTATCAAAAGGCGAAGGAGCTGGATCTTGCGTCTTATGACGATCCTGATTTTTACAATAATTTCATTTTAGTCATTCAGTCCTCCGGCGAACGTGTTACGTTTGTGCTTGGCTTAGTGCAGCGATATATCGGTGAAGTCGTTTCGCTGATCACGATCGCCTCCATCCTGTTGACGATCGACCCGATCTGTCTGTTGATTGTGCTCGGCGTGGTAGCCGTATTTACGCCGGTCAGCCGGAAGATCGGCAATCTGCAGGCGGAACGGCAAATAGAGAATAATAAGCTCCACCGTCGGGCGGATTACTTTGCACGTATCTTTTATCTACAGGATTATGTGAAGGAAGTGCGGATGAACGATATCCAGCCGCTGCTGATCGAACGGTATAATGAAGCGGCGGATGACGTGATCAACAACCAAATCAAGTATGTCAGAAAGATCGATTTTATCTACTTCTTTCAGGAAACAGGCGTACAGATGGTCGGTTTTATGCTGCTGTTGCCGCTTTACCTTGGCTACTGTGTGCTGAAAACACATACGCTTTCTGCCGGCGATTTCGTGGCGACCTTTAACGGTGCCTTCTCTATTGCCACTTCGTTTTCATTTTTGACTGTCGGCGTTGTCAGAATGTTTTCCGAAACGGCGAGACTGATTGAAAAATACCGAGAGTTTCTGCATCGCGATTATCAGGTGAAAGACGGGGCGAACGAGGTGCCGATGACAGAGCCGAAGGAGATCACCCTGAAAAACGTCGGCTTTACCTATCCGGGGAACGATCATCCGACGTTGAAAAATATTAACATGACGATCCGTCCGGGTGAAAAAATTGCGCTCGTCGGTTATAACGGCGCCGGTAAAACAACGCTGACGAATCTGCTGTTGCGGCTTTACGATGTATCGGAGGGCAGTATTTGTATTGACGGCACTGATATTCGTGATGCTACCGTAAAATCGCACCGTAACCGCTTTGCTGCTGTTTTTCAGGATTTCCAAATATTCGCGGCAGAGTTAGGAGAGAACGTGGCGCTTGATACGGAATATGACGAGCAGCGTACCCTTGAAGCGCTGCGTCATAGCGGCTTTACCAAAAAAACAGCTAACGGATTGCAAACACATCTGCTGCGTGAATTTGACGATGACGGAATGATGTTTTCCGGCGGTGAGAGCCAAAAGGTGGCCATTGCCCGTGCATTCTATAAAAACTGTCCTTATGTGATTTTAGATGAACCGTCCGCCAATCTTGACCCGATTGCAGAGTACAATCTAAATCAGGCCATGATCGAGGCGGCAGAGAATAAAACCGTCGTGTTTATTTCTCATCGATTGTCAACGACCGTCAATGCCGATCGGATCTATGTGATGGAAAACGGTGAAATTGTAGAAGAGGGAAGTCATGCGGTTTTGATGGAACAAAACGGTATTTATGCCACGATGTTCCGTTTACAGGCGGAGAAATATCAACAATGAAAATAATTGATTTAAACGGAGATTATCAGCTGTATTGCTGTAAAAACAATCAACTGCTTTGTACGGCTACCGTGCCCGGCTCTGATTTTGGCGCACTGTTACAAAGCGGTATTATCACCGCGCAACAGCTCTATGATGAAAAGGAAAATGCCGCGTTCAGTGAAAGTGATATGGCGTTTGAGTGCAGCTTCTGCTTAGAGGCGCTGGATACGCCGCACGCCGTCCTCTGCTGTGAAAAGCTGGATACGCTGTGTGATATTTACCTGAACGGTCAGCTGATTGCGCATACGGAAAATGCGCATCTTGCCTACCGGTTTGAGGTCAAACCCTACCTGAAAACAGGGGAGAACCGACTGCGCTTTGTGATGCGCTCACCGGTGCAATATATAACGGAGCGGCAGAAGGAAAAGCCGCTGCCGAAAAATGCAAACGGTATCGACGGTGCGGCGTATCTGAGAAAACCCGCCTGCCATTTCGGTTGGGATTGGGGACCGTGCGTACCGTATAAGTATATCGGTGATGTAAAGCTGAAATGCTTTACGAGTGAAATCCGGCTATTAGCGGTTTATCAAAAGCACCGTGAAAGCTGTGTAACCGTAACGGTAGAGGCAGAAAATGCCGAGACCGTGCAGCTGTTTAGCCCGGATGGCAAGGAAATGCCTGTAAAGCAGAATACCTTTACGATAAAACATCCTCAGTTGTGGTACAGCCGCGATCTGAACGGCCTGGACGAACAGCCTCTGTATACCCTGATACTAAAAAACAGTGAGATGACAGTGACCAAAAAGCTGGGACTGCGTACCGTTACGCTCAACCGTGAGCGAGATGCTTACGGCAGCAACTTCCAGCTGACGGTCAACGGTCAGCGCGTGTTTGCCAAAGGCGCCAATTTAATCCCGTTTGCGGCGATTCCTGAGCAGGCGGACCGTGCCACAGTGGACAAATACCTGGCGTTAGCGGTGCGTGCCAACTTCAATATCATACGGGTTTGGGGCGGTGCCGGTTATGCTGATGAATACCTGCTGGAGCAATGTGATCGCTTGGGACTTTTGGTATGGCAGGATTTCGCTTTTGCCTGTCTGATGTATCCGTTTTATGAACCGGCGTTCTATGACAGTGTACTGCAGGAGGTGCGTCAAAACGTAAAGCGCATGACTTTACACCCGTGTCTTGCCCTGTGGTGCGGTAACAATGAAATAGAAGCCATGTTCAATTACCTGCCAAAAACAACAAAGCTGATGAAGGCGTATACGGCGTTCTTTTACCGGCAGTTGCCGTCCGCCATCAAGGACTTGACCGCGGTACCGTATATTCCGTCCTCGCCGTTGGGAGAAGCGCCGTTTGAAGCCAATACAGCGGACAGTGTCGGTGATACACATCTGTGGAACGTGTGGCACGGTTTGCAGCCGCTGGATTATTACGGCCGTCGTTACACGCGTTTTCTTTCCGAATTTGGACTGGAGTCGCTGCCGTCAATGCAGGCGATCCGTAGCTTTGCGGAGGAGGACAGCCTTGATCTGAGCAGCAAAGCCTTCCTCCAACGCCAAAAATGCCGTGGCGGCAATGAGAAGATGCTGTTCTACCTGCAGGAACGTTTTGATTTACCTGATAAGTTTGAGGCCCTGCCGTATATGACCGGTCTGGTGCAGGCGGAATGTGTGCAGGTGGCTGCCGAACATTTTCGGCGGAACAAGGGACGCTGTAACGGCGCGATCTTCTGGCAGTTTAACGATGTGTGGAGCTGCCCCAGCTGGTCAGCGGTGGATTTCCTCGGTTTACCTAAAGCGCTGTTGTATAAAGCGCGATACTTTTTTGCACCGATTGCACTCAGCCTGAAAGAGGATGTGCTCTATCTGCATAACGATACGCTGTTTGATAAGCGATATACCCTGCAGGTTGGCAGCAAGACGGTCAGTGTTGATGCGAGGGCTGACAGCGTGGTGCCGGTGATGAAAATGCGCTTGCACAGCGGTGCGGCGGTGAAGGTAACGGTCGACGGCTTGAGCTATTATTTTGACCGTATCAAAACCTTGAAAAGAGCTACTTTCGAGGTAAAAACGGAAGGGAACCGTGTGATCCTGAAGACAGATACTTATGCGCGTAATATTTATGCGGAAAGTGAAGCGATTTTTGAGGATAACTATTTTTCGTTGCTGCCCGGCGAAGAAAAGGTGCTGACAGCAGACAGACCCGTGAAGCACGTCAGGGTTTGGTGTGAAAACAATTTGGAGCAACAAAACGGTGGAATCAAAAAAGCAGCGCGCCGGCTGGCCTACCGCCTCAGACCGGAAAATATTGCGAATTTTCTCTATTATCAGTTCAATTAAAAAAACAATGCCGACGGATCTCTCCGTCGGCATCTTTAATATTATATCACAAAATTGTTCACATTACAATACTTTTATTACAGCGCCATAAGGGATATAATAAAACTAGAGGATAGGAATATCCTATTATTCAAAGGAGGTATCATTATGATCAACATTACGGCAAGAGGCTTTGAGCTCAAGCAGGGTGCCAAGGACGGCATTGAAAAGGAGCTTCACAGAATTGAAAAAATGCTTCCGGAGAATGCCGCCTTCGATGTTACACTGAAAAAGCAGAAAGACGGCTATGAATGTGACATCACCGTAAAACACTTTGGCTCCTTCATCAGAGGTGAAGCAAAGGCGGACAAAATCGAGCCGGTGATCGACGAGGCTGTGGATGATCTTAAGAGGAAAATCCGTAAGCTTAAGACCTATTTTGTGGACAAGAAGCGCAAGGGCGGTATTGATGAAATTGCCGATGCCATGAACGACCTCAGCGAAGAAGTTACAATGGATAACTTCGACGAGTTGTATTTTGAGAGCGTGGATATTACCAGGAGAAAGTCGATCGCACTGAATATGATGACGGACGACGAGGCGGTGGTACAGATGGAAATGCTCGGACATTCCTTCTTTGTTTACCTCGGCGTGGACGGCGAAACGAAAGTTATTTATAAAAGAAAGAGCGGCTATGGCCTGCTGATCTGTGAATAAAGGAACTCAAAAACCTCTCGGTCGAAAGACCGAGAGGCTTTTTTTGCTATTCGTCATCTTCGCCGCCGTTGATGCGATCCATGGTGTCCAGCAGTGAGCCGAGCACCTCGCTGACCTTTTGCCGGTCTGTGGTGTTGAGACGGCGCAGCTGCATCAAAAAGATTTTTTCATAATCTGATAACTCTGTGATCAGTCTGTCGCCGTAAATGTTGCCGTCATCCAATGGTGAGCCGGCAGCGAGCTTACTGCTTGGTGATATTTTTGCTTTGTCCGTTATGGTTGCCTCCCCGTCTTCGTGCGGCTGCATTAAATAATCAACCGATACGCCGTATATTTTCGCCAGCTGCAAAAGATAGTAATTCTTAATACCGTTTTTACCGTTGATGTTTTCCCAAATCCGGTAGGTATTCGGCTTCACACCCAGTGTGAGGGCGACATCCTTTTTTTTCATCCCGTATAGCTCTCTTAATCGGGTCAGGTTAGCGCTGATGATCTCATTGACCGTTTGCCTGTCTTTTTCCATGATGTGATTACCCCTTGTGTGGCATTTTGACAACTTTCTGTTATTATATACAAATTCCGACATTTTTTCAACCGGTTCTTTGCAAAAAAAGCACCGTAATGCGTGTCACAAAAGCAAAAATTTGACAAAACGGTTACAAAATGGTATCATAAGAGAAATTGCGAAGAAAAATGTTTTGACATAACGGGATTTTAGGAAGTACGAGGTAGCTTATGAAGAAAAAAATCATATCACTGATGTTATCGTTAATTATGCTGGCAGCAAGTCTTTCCTGCTTCGGTACGGCAGCAAGCGCCGCTACCTTCTCGGAGGAGCTGAAAAACGCAGGCTTCCCGGCGAGCTATATATCGGCGCTGGTAACGCTGCATAACCAGTATCCGAACTGGACCTTTAAGCCAATCAAAACGGGACTGGACTGGTTAACAGCGATTGCCGGGGAACGTAAGAACCATGCCGACCAGGTGTTGGAAAGCGGCTATGGAAGCGAGTATTACTGCACCTGTGCGAAGTGCTCCTCCAAGTCGGGCAATTCGATCCGACCAGCCTCTGAATTTGCGGTGGGATACTATATGGATCCGCGCAACTGGCTGGACGAAAAGCATATTTTTCAATTTGAATCAACCGAATATAACAGTGCGCATAACCAGGCCGGTGTAGAGGCGATCATCAAGTCCACCTGGATGAACAATGCCAATATTACCTATTTGGATGGCTACGGCAACACTAAAACCTACAAAAACAGCGCCGGCAACACTGTGAAGTATTCCACAGCGATCATGGAGGCATCTAAAAAAAGCAATCTTTCTGCCTATTACATCGCCGGCAGAATCGTCAAAGAGGTCGGTTCTACAACGCCGAAGGCTTCCGGCGTTGCCGGTAATAAAACGCCGTTTACCGGCATCTATAATTACTATTCAATCGGCGCCAGCTCGACCGGTACACAGGGCTTGGAGTGGGCGGCAGGTTATCTGAAAACAACGCAGAGCACAACCCTGTATAACAGCGGCAATGCGGTGGTATCAGGACAAAAGCTGTCCTATATTGACGAAAGCAAGAACTATTATTATGTCCGCCTCTATTCCAAGAGCGGCACTTCCTATTCCGGCGGTACGGTTGACTGGGTGCCGAAATCGGCGGTGTCTACGCAGTATTTTACTTATGAAAGACCATGGACGAATCCGTACAAGGCGATCGTCGGCGGCGCAGAATATATTGCGGCTTCTTATTCTAAGCAGTATACGCCGTACTTACAGAAGTTTAATGTTAACCCGAACGGCGAGCTGTATAGCCATGAGTATATGACGAATATCAACGCGGTTTCTATTGAAGCGGTATCTACCTATAACGCCTATAAGAACGCAGGCCAGCTGTCTGCTGCCAAAACGTTTTATATTCCGGTATTTAACAATATGCCTAACAACACCTCCTCCTACGGCACTTGGGAAAAGAGCGACGGCAAGTGGTACTATTACTACGGTGATGAAAAAGCGACCGGCTGGCAGGAGATCGACGGCAAGTGGTACTACTTTGATGATAAGGGCGTGATGCAGACCGGTTGGATCCAGTCCGGCGGCAAGTGGTACTATTTCAACACCGGCGGCACCATGCGCACCGGCTGGTTAAAGGATAACGGTAAATGGTACTATCTCAACGCTGACGGCCAAATGGTCGTGTACCTGAATAAAATTGACGGTAAGTATTATTACTTTACCGGATCCGGCGCCATGCGTACCGGCTGGATCACCTTTAGCGACGGCAGCAAGCGCTATTTTGATCTGAATAACGGCGATGCAGCGGTAGGCTTTAAGACGCTGGACGGTAAGACCTACTACTTCGGCACCACCGGCATCATGCAAACAAAATGGGTGAAGCTGGACGGCAGCTGGTATTATTTCGGTACAGACGGCGTTATGGTAAAATATCGCCAGAGCATTGACGGCGATAATTACTATTTCACCGGTGCCGGCGTAATGAAAACCGGCTGGCTGAAGATCGGCGGCGATTGGTATTATTACCAGTCGAGCGGTAAGATGAAGAAAAACGGCTGGCAGTATATCAATAAGGTTTATTACTATTTTGATAAATCCGGTAAAATGCAGACCGGCTGGCTGGAGTTGACAGACGGAAAGTATTATCTTGCGTCCAGCGGCGCTATGCTGAAGGGCTGGCAGCTGATCGACAACAACTATTATTATTTCAACAATTCCGGCAGGATGCAAACGGGCTTCGTGACCCTTAGCGGAAAGGTGTATTACCTGGATAGCACCGGCAAAATGCTGAAGTACCGTCAGAAGATCAACGGTAAGCTGTATTATTTCACCGGTGCCGGCGTGATGAAAACCGGCTGGATGACCATCAGCGGCAACCGCTACTACTTCGGTACTGACGGTGCTGCCTATACCGGTACGCATACGATCGACAAGGTACAGTATACCTTTAACAGCGACGGTGTGCTGCAATAAGTGAATCCATAAGTGAATCAATCTATAATCCGACTGCCTTTACGGCGGTCGGATTTTTCCTGTTAGTTTTTGTTGACAAGCGGTGGGTTTAGTGATAGAATAAGCAAATAGTTAGCGAGGACTAACCAACCTAATAATAGGAGGCAGTTATTATGAAGCAAAATAAACTAACCCAATATGTGATTCCTGCGATGCTTTTTATTGTGAGCGCTGTGCTTTGCGCGGGCTCCTTCACTTTTTTAAGGACCTGCGGTCCGATGGAGGACGGCAGCTGGATGACCTGCCACTGGGCAGGACAGGCGATCAGTGCTGTCACCTGTGTGATGGCAATCCTTGCCTGCGTGAATCTGTTTGTCAAAAACAGCGGTTTCCGTGCCGGTATCAGCTTAGGTCTATTACTGATGTCAGTGACGGCGGCGTTCCTACCGGGCAAGGTGATTCCGACCTGTATGATGCCGGATATGCAGTGCAATGCGGTTACAAGACCCGGCGTAGCGGTGCTTTGCGCTGTGCTTGCGCTGCTTTCGCTTATTAATTTGCTGGTAGCCGTCAAGGGTATTAAAAAGGAAAATAAGGAATGAATATTAACACCTTACCGATCAAAAATTTAAAACGCAAATCCGGCAGAAGCGCTGCGCTGATCGTAGTGGTGATGCTGCTTTCACTCTCGATGCTCGGCGGGTTGCTCGTGGTGGATAGCCTGCAGCAGGGGCTGGACAGTCTTGAAACAAGGCTCGGCGCGGATATTATCGTGGTTCCCGATGAGGCAAAAAGTAAAAAGGACCTCGAGTCGATCCTGCTCGACGGTGTGCCGGGCTATTTTTACATGGATAAAGCCTACTACGATAAGATTGCGGCGCGTGAAGGCATCGGTAGAATATCAGCGCAATACTATCTGGCCTCTACGAAGGCCGGCTGTTGTACAGTACCGGTGCAGATCATTGGCTTTGATCCGGAAACCGACTTTACGGTGACGCCGTGGATTCAAAAGAGCGGCGGTCGGGAGTTAGGACTGCATGACGTGGTAGCCGGCTATAATATCAATAAGGCGGTTAGCGGAAAAATACAGTTTTTCGGCGTGGAATGTACGGTCGTTTCTAAGCTGGATAAAACTGGTACGGAGCTGGACAATGCTGTATATGCCAATTACGATACGATCAAGGATTTGATCGAGGCCTCTAAAAGCAATAGCTTTCCGTTTTTTTCGCAGCAAAATCCGGATAACATTGTGTCGTCTGTTTTGATCGATGTAGCCGACGGCTATGAGATAGAGGACGTGGTAGCCGACATCAATATTCATGTCCGCGGTGTAGAGGCGACGGCAACAAAGAGTATGCTGTCCGGCGTCTCGGACAGCCTGCAGGGCATTTCCAACATCATTAAATTACTCATTGGCGTGATATGGGGCTTACTGCTGGTGATCTTGGTGGTTGTATTTTCCTCCACAGTCAATGAGCGTAAAAAGGAATTTGCTGTTTTGCGTGTGGCAGGTATGTCGCGCGGTATGTTAGCAAAGACCGTGCTGACGGAGTCCGCTTTGGTCAGCTTGATCGGCGGCGCGATCGGCGTCGTGCTTTCTGTCGTGATGATTTATCCTTTTAGCACGATCATTGAAAATGAGCTGGGACTGCCGTTTTTAACACCGCAGCTCCCCCAAATGCTGGTAATGGCGGCGGTGACGCTGCTGCTGACGCTTTGTGCCGGTTCGCTTGCCTCGGCTTATGAGGCGGTGCAGCTCAGCAAGGTGGACACCGGTCTGATTTTAAGGGAGGGTAACTAATGAAGCTCTCTGCGCAAGGTATTGCTAAAAAATATCCGAGAAAGCTGAAGGACGCGAACTTTTTCTATGCGGTACAGCCAACGGATTTTACACTGGAAAGCGGTGCGGTAACCGAGATCATCGGGCGCAGCGGCAGCGGTAAGACGACGTTGCTGAATATGCTTTCCGGACTGCTTTCTCCTTCGGAAGGGCAAGTGCTGTTAGACGGTGAAGATCTGTACAGCCAGGAGGATAAGGCGCTTTCTGTGCTGCGTAATCAGCACCTCGGCGTTGTACCGCAGGGACAGACGGGGCTTAACAGCCTGACAGTGCTGGAAAATGTGCTGCTGCCTTATGCGTTGTATCACAAGGATAACGGCGCCGAGGCTTATGCCAAGGAGCTGTTAGAGGCTGTCGGTATTGCAGCGCTTGCTGACGCGTATCCCGATGAGCTGTCCGGCGGTGAGGTACGGCGGCTGGCAATCGCCAGAGCGCTGATCATGAAGCCGGCGATTATCCTGGCGGATGAACCGACCGGCGATCTGGATGATGAAAATACCGCGGTGGTATTACAGCTATTCCGGCGGCTGGCCGACGAGGGTGCTTCCGTGCTGATGGTAACGCATGAGGCCGAGGCCAAGCAGTATGCGGATCATATTTATAAGATGTCATCGGGTACGTTAGAAAAGGTTAGCGAAGGCTAATTAATTTTAAAAATCCTATTGACAACTTAGATTTTTTATGATATAAACTTAATCGAATTAAGGGTTAGCAACGGTTAACTGTATGGTCAGCAGGGCTGGCCATAAAAAATGATTAGGAAGTTAGCGTATACTAACTGTTGTGGGAGGCGATGATGGATGGCACAGAGAGTGTCCAATAAACGAATCATAGCATTCCTGTTCGCTGTTTTGGTGGCATTAGTGGCGATCGCTCCGTTCAGTGCTTTTGCTGAAGGGGAGGAGATCGAGCATTACGCCACTTGGGAGGAAGCTAAGCCCGTCTATTTTCCGGACAGCACAACGACGAACATGAATGAAGTGGCGTATGCCATTGAGCAGTGTATGAACGCCGGTCTTGCCAACTATGAGGCAGGCAATATGGACGCTGCTTATAAATGTATGCAGGACGGTTATTACGGCTATTACGAGGTCTGCGGCTTTGAACGGCAGACGATGAGCCGTATTTCAGGCGCCCGTAAAAATGAGATCGAGCTGCTCTATAAGGCTTGCCGTCAGGCTGTTAAGAAAGATCAGGGCCTTGACGTGGCGCAGGCGACGGTAGAGGAGCTGACGACGAAGCTGTATGAGGACGCGCTGCTGTTAAGCCCGACTACGGAGGCTTTTGAAAAGCTGACCGGCTCGGCAGCAGGCGGTACGACCGTCACGTCCGGTGCTTTCTTCCTGGAAGCGTTCATTATTCTGCTGCGTGAGGGTCTGGAAGCGATCCTGGTTATCGGCGGTATTATTGCATACCTGGTGAAATCCGGTAACAAGAAGAAGCTGAAGCCTGTTTATATCGGCTCTGTGGTGGCAATCGCGTGCAGTGCGCTGGCCACATGGGCGTTGAGTATCCTTAAGGCGAAGAGCACGATGTTCGGCGCTTCACAAGAGGTGATCGAGGGCGTTACGGCGCTGCTTGCCGTGATGGTACTGTTCTATGTCAGCAACTGGATGCTGAATAAATCCGAAACGGAAACCTGGAACCGTTATATTGACGACAAGGTGGAGGGCTCGGTTTCAAAGGGTAATATGTTTGCGCTTGGCTTTACGGCGTTCCTCGCTGTATTCCGTGAGGGCGCGGAGGTTATCCTGTTCTATCAGCCGATGCTGGCTGACGCACAGTCGCAGAATATCGGTTCCGGTGCGATCTGGCTGGGCGTTGTTGCCGCCGTTGCGATCCTGGCAGTTGTCTTTATTGCCATCCGCTTCTTCTCGGTCAAGCTGCCGCTCAAGCCGTTCTTCTTAGCGACCAGTATCCTGATGGCGATCATGTCGATTGCATTCCTCGGCTCCGGTATCAAGGAACTGCTGGAGGGCGACGCGATCAACCTGTGGAATGTCCATATTCCGATTCTGTCAGACCTTGTTGCTAAGATTCCTGAAAACGACGTGCTCGATACCTTCGGTATTTATCCGCATATCGAAACCGTTGTACCGCAGCTGATCCTGCTTGTGATTACGGTCATTCTGTTTATTATCGCTCAGAAGAAAAACAAGAAGATCAAGAAAGAGGCTGCCGAAAAGGCCGAATAAATTCAGATTTAACTCTTATGACATAAAAGAGTAAATTATAAATTAGTTCTTTTGAAAGGAGAAAAAATTATGTCAAAGAAAATGAAGAGCATTATCGCCGTTCTGCTTGCTGTAGCTATGATCGCTGTTGTATTTGTAGCTTGCTCCAACAAGAACACGAATGACGCTGAGGAGACCACCCCTGCTGCTGAGGATGCGGTTGTTACCGATGCTGCTGAGGAAGAGGAAGAAGACGCCGGCTTTACCGAAATCCCGATCTTTGAGGATTATGAGTTTGAAGGCTTCTGCAACCTTTCCGCTGTTTACTTCCAGCCGGTTCCGATGAGCGATGGCACAAAGGCTGAGGATTATGACATCCACCTTGAGGCTGACATCTCTGCTCTTGAGAACGAATTCGGTTATGAGCTTGGCTCTTGGATTCCTTATCTGACAGTGGATTACGATGTAATCGGTGCTGACGGCGTTAGCGTTGCTCAGGGTACCTTCATGGAAATGGCTGCTTCTGACGGCCCGCACTACGGTGCTAACATTAAGCTTCCTGATGCCGGTACTTACAGCCTGAAGATCACACTTCACAGCCCTGCAGACAACGATTATCTGCTTCATACCGACTCTCTGACCGGCCCTGGCGCTCAGTCCTTTGATGAAGTTTTCACCAACGGCGTACTTGAGTACACCTTTGAAGGCTGGAACTACGAAGGTCCTGTGCCGATCCCGGCTAACTAAGCGATTATCAATTATACTGAAAAGCTGTCCGTTTTCGGACAGCTTTTTTGTGCGTATTTTTATTTATATTTATAGAAAAAATTGTTGATTTTTTTTAATAAAGTATTATAATAGCATTGAGTTATCTATTGCTAACTCAAATTCCGCCATCGAGGTAAAAAATATGCTGAAATACTTGGTGTTATTAACAAGCGATCTAATGTCGGCAGGGATCATTATCGGAATGCTCTTTGCTTACATAAAATATAATTTCAAGGAAATCGGAAGGAAAATACTGATCGGCGCGTTCGGCTTCTCAGTCGTCGCGTCTGCCGTGATGACAGCGCTGCTGAATACGCGTAATGCCTTTAGCCAAAAAATGAATATCGGTTATCTGGCGTATATCAATATCACCCTATTTGCAATTTTCTTGCTGGCCTATCTCTTGCTGATCGTTTTCGGTATTACGCCGGTTCGCAAAAAGACGAAGGCCGTCGGTGAGATGATCACGTTTGTGGCAGCGTCGCTGATGATATTTGTGCTTTGCTTTTATAAGCTGCCGACGGTATTTGCCTATCCGTTCCACTTTGATTTGTCGGACAATACCGTCCTGTCTACCGACTTTATTTACCGTTTTCTTGGCTGTACCTTCGGTTTCCTGCTTTCCCTTATTTCCGCCGTTGCTGCCTATAAGGCTGAAAAGGTGCTAAAGCAGCCGCTGAATAAGGTTTTCCTGTTTGTGATCATGTTCATTCAGGCATTTTGCTTTGTGGGTACCGGCGTACAGCTGCTGCGGCAGAGAAGGCTGATCCCGCAGTCAACGCTGGCATTTAAGCTGATCATGCTGGTGAATAACTACTATGAATATTTCATCATTGCGATCGTTGTCGTTGCCTTGATGGCCGCTGTTTATCTGTATTTTGATAACCGGAAGGTGAAGGAGGAATATGCCAACTCTGCACAGCTGCGGAAAATTAAGGCACGGATGAGACGGCAAAGACGTTGGTCAGTAGTGCTGCTGGTGTGCACCGTATTGGCGGTAGTTAACCTGACAGCGATCGATGCCTATAATAACAAAGAGCCTGACGAGGCGCCTGTTGAGGAGTGTATCGACGAGGGTGACAACCTGATTGTACCGTACTCCATGGTAGAGGACGGACACCTTCATCGCTTCGGTTACACGACAGAGGATGGCATCCAGGTGAAGTTTATTGTCGTACAAAAGCCCGGCTCCGCCACTTACGGCGTCGGCCTGGATGCGTGCGATATCTGCGGCGACGCAGGCTATTATGAGAGAGACGATCAGATTGTATGCAGACGCTGTGATGTTGTGATGAACAAGAATACCATCGGCTTTAAAGGCGGCTGTAACCCGATCGTGATTGAGTACAGTGTGGAGGACGGACAGATTATTGTGCCAAAATCCACGCTGGTGGAACATCAGGATGAGTTTAAGTAAGGAGGTGCTGATATGTTTTTACGAATGGTAAGAGGCGCACTCTTCCGTCAAAAGGGCAAAATGCTGATGATTGCATTTACCATTCTGCTCGGCGCTTCGCTGGCAACGGCCATGCTGAACGTCATGCTGGATGTAGGCGATAAGGTCAATCAGGAGCTGAAGGCTTACGGTGCCAATATTACGGTTGTTCCTAAGGAAAACAGCGTGATCGACGATATCTATGAATTAGAGGGCGATGACCGTGATGAAATCAAAAGCGCCTACCTCAAAGAGGAGGAGCTCGGTAAAATAAAAACGATTTTCTGGGCCTTTAATATTGTTGATTTTGCGCCGTTTATTGATTCGACCGTCACGCTCAACGGTACGGATGTGACGGTGGTCGGCTCATGGTATAACCACCACCTGGCTTTGCCGACCGGCGAGGAGTTGGACACCGGTGTAACGAACCTCCGCTCGTGGTGGGAGATCACGGACGGCGAATGGCTGGACGAGCAAAAAAATGAAAATGGCGTGATGGTCGGTACACTATTGGCTGCCTCGCAAGGAATACACGTAGGCGATACGATTACACTCTCCGGTAAAGCGGCGCAGAAGGAGCTGCAGGTTGTCGGTATCTTCGATTGCGGTTCGGATGAGGATAATCAGCTGTTCACCTCGCTCGATAATGCGCAGCTGCTGTCCGGAACGGACGGACTGTTATCCAGTATTGAAGTCAGTGCGCTGACAACGCCTGATAACGAATTAGCCAGAAAAGCGGCCAAGGATCCTAGCTCGCTTTCTATTGCCGACTATGAAACCTGGTATTGTACCGCGTATGCCAGCTCGATCTGTTATCAGATTCAGGAGGTCATCACGGATTCCGTCGCTTCTCCTGTACGGCAGGTGGCAGAGTCGGAAGGTGCGATCATGGAAAAAACCGAGCTGCTGATGATATTAATTACGATTTTGTCGTTGGTCGGCTCTGCGCTGGGTATTTCTAACCTGGTAACGGCGAGCGTGATGGAGCGCTCTAACGAAATCGGCCTGTTGAAGGCGGTCGGTGCAAAGGACGGCGCGGTGTCGGCGCTGGTGCTGACAGAAATTATGATCACCGCGATTATCGGCGGTGTGGCTGGCTATTTCCTGGGCTACGGCTTTGCTCAAATTATCGGCCAAACCGTGTTTGGCTCGGCAATCGAGATGAAGCTGCTGGTGATTCCGATCGTAGCGGTGCTGATCGTTGTGGTGACGCTGTTCGGCAGTATTCCTGCCATCAGAACACTCCTGCGCATGAAGCCGGCGGAGGTATTACACGGCCGTTAAGGCTTCCGCAGGGCAATTATTGTCCTGCTGCAGAACGATAAATGATGGGAGAATAAAATGATGCAAAAGCGAAAAATGTTTTTCCGTATGATAACGGCCTCGCTGATACGGCGGCGTTCCAGAATGTTCGTTGCCCTGCTGGCGATCGCTGTTGGTGCTACGATCCTGTCCGGCTTGACGACGATCTATTATGATGTGCCAAAGCAGATGGGTGAGCAGTTCCGTAATTACGGTGCGAACATGATATTTGTTGCCTCTGCCGAATCAGAGGGACTGACAAAGGAAAATACGGAAGCCGCACTGGGCTATATTAAGGACGACCAAATGGTCGGCGTTGCACCGTATCGCTACGAAACGGTAACGGTGAACGAGCAGCCAGTGATTGTAGCCGGTACGGATTTTGAAGCGGTTCAGAAAACCAGTCCTTATTGGTATATTGACGGTGAATGGCCTTCGGCTGACGGACAAATACTGGTAGGTAAGGAAACCGCAGAGCTGCTTTCTGTCAAGCTTGGTGATACGCTGACCATGACCTATTCAAAGGAAGCAGTGGAGAACCCTGATCAACCTGCTGATACTGACAGAAGCCAAAACGAGGACGCTGTTAATTTGCCGTTCACGGTGCAGGGTATTCTTGACACCGGCGGCAAGGAGGAGTCTTATGTATTCATGTCGCTGGCTGACGTGGCAGCGCTGACAGGCGATGACGGCACTTATGATGTGGTTGAGCTTTCTGTATCCGCCACGCAGGACGAGCTGGAGGATTATGTCAATACGATCACAGACGGTGTTGCCTCAGTGACGCCGCGTTTGGTAAAGCGCGTGACCCAGTCCGAGACAACGGTACTGTCGAAACTGCAGTCGCTGGTACTGCTTGTGACGATCGTGGTACTGCTGCTGATGATGATCTGCGTGGCGACTACGATGATGGCGGTGGTAACGGAGCGCCGTAAGGAGATAGGACTGCGTAAGTCGCTTGGCGCTTCCAACGGCAGCATCGTGGCAGAATTTTTAGGCGAAGGAATGCTGCTCGGCGCTGTGGGCGGTCTGCTTGGCTCTGTGCTTGGCTTTGTATTTGCACAGGCAGTCAGCGTGAATGTATTCAACAGCACGATCACCTTCCGGCCGCTGTTAGTACCGATAACTATATTTGCCTCAATCTTTGTCACCGGCGCAGCCTGTCTGCTGCCTGTCAGAAATGCTACTGAGGTTGATCCGGCTCTTGTACTGAAGGGCGAATAAGGAGGATAACAAGATGAGTTTACTTGAATTAAAAAATGTTTCCAAAATATACGGCCCGCTGAAGGCGCTTGACGATGTCAGCCTGAAGGTGGAAAAGGGCGACTGGGTAGCAATCATGGGTCCGTCAGGCTCCGGTAAAAGCACGATGATGAATATTATCAGCTGTCTGGATAAGCCTTCGCTCGGTGAAGTACTGCTGGACGGCGTGGATATTGCGAAGGAAAGCTCTAAAAATCTGACGGAGATCAGACGCGATAAAATCGGCTTGATCTTCCAGCAGTTCCACCTTGTGAATTATCTGACCGCGGTTGAAAATGTTATGGTGGCGCAGTATTACCACAGTATGCCCGATGAGAAGGAGGCGCTGGAGGCGCTCGAACGTGTCGGACTGCGCGACAGAGCAAAGCATCTTCCGAGCCAGCTGTCCGGCGGTGAGCAGCAGCGTGTTTGTATTGCGCGTGCGCTGATTAATCATCCGGAGATCATTTTGGCGGATGAACCGACAGGTAACCTGGACGAAGCGAATGAAAATATTGTGCTGGATCTGTTCCGTCAGCTCCATGAGGAGGGAACGACACTGATCGTCGTTACTCACGATCCGGAAGTCGGTGAAGTGGCGCAGCGCACGATCGTATTAAATCACGGTAAAATCGATCGGGAGATTATTAACGAGAATTTTGGTAAAGAGACAGAGGAGGCACATGATGAAGCTTAAGAAAGCAGTAGCAGTGTTGTTGGCTGTTACCTTGATTGCGTTTGCCTTTGCCGGCTGCGGCGCTAAAACGTATGCAGACGGTACGTATACCGGTAAGAGCAGCGTCTATGACGATAATAACGGTGAGGGCGACGGCTACGGTGAGGTAACCATTACCATTACGGACGGAAAAATTACCGCCTGCGAATTCAATACTTATGAAACGAACGGCGATCTCAAGGACGAGGAATATGGTATGCAGAACGGAGAGATCGCTAATCAGGATTATTATAACAAGGCGCAAAAGGCGCTTGCAGGCTCTAAGGAATATGCCAAGTTGCTCGTAGAGACCGGCGATTATCATTCCATCGACGCGATCAGCGGCGCAACGATCTCTTACGATCAGTTTATGGAAGCCGTTGACGACGCCCTTTCACAGGCAGAGGAATAAGCATGAAAGCAGTAGCGCGCTGGCTGATGCGTATTGCGGTGCTGGTGCTGATTCTCGGAATTCCGTTTACGGCCTTAGGCGGTATGTCGTTACTGCGCAGCGACGGCGCCGACGCGGTTTCTTCCGCTACCGCTTATACCTTTGATCCGAACGATGTGTCGGGGGAATATGTCGTCTTTATTAATAATGAGCGCCATCCGGACACGTTGATGGTATGGGAGTCATTCTTTAAGGGAGAGGATATTCCTGTTGTGCTCGACGATATATCATGCCTGATTTGTAACGGCGATACGTTGGCGGCGGACTATGCTGAGATTTGTCAGGCCAGGCTGCCTGAAAATCAAATGACGGTAAAAAGCGATACCAGCCTGTTGGTGTTGTCAAAGGGTGAATACAGACAGTTTGACATTATTATTTTGTCAAAGGAGCTGGCGGAGGCCTACGGGGCTGAATCTGTCAGCGGTCAGGGTATCACAACGGTAAATGTAATATGAGAAAAGCGAACGCAGTTATCAGCCATTGTATTTTGGTGTTGTTTTTAATACACGGTGTGCTGGGAGCCTTCAACCTGATGGGTGTAGGCTCTGTTACGACGCGCGTGATTGCATGGACGATGGTCGGATTGATCGCGGTTCATACCGTTTTGGGGACCGTTCTGACGGCACAGACGCTGCAGGCGCAGAAACGGGCCGGTACCGCCTATTGGAAGGAAAATAGGCTGTTTTGGGCCAGACGCCTCAGCGGTTTTGTGATCATGGTGCTGATCTGTTTTCATATCCTTGCGTTCAGCGGCGTGAGCGCTGCCCATTATCGCTTGCCGCAGTTTGATGTATTTCAGCTGATTACGCAAATATTGCTGGTGCTTGCGATCGCTTTTCATGTTATCACTAATGTCAAACCGATGCTGATTTCGTTCGGCATCAAGCGGCTGAAGCCGCGGGTCAATGACTTGGTGTTTTGGATTGCGGCGTTATTACTGGTGATGGCAATCGCCTTTATCCTGTACTATGTAAGGTGGCGCGCAGTATGAGAAAGATTAATATTATCGGCGCAGGCTTGGCCGGCCTTTCGGCAGCGATCCATCTGGCGCAAGAGGGAATTGCCTGTCGGTTGATCTCTTTGCAGCCGTCAGAGCGTGCGCAATCGGTGATGGCAGAGGGCGGTATCAATGCGGCGCTGAACACAATGGGCGAGGAAGATACCGTAGAGCAGCACTTTGCGGATACTGTCCGCGGCGGCGCTTACCTTGCTGATGAAAATGCCGTTCAAGGGTTAACGGAGCATGCGCCTGAAATCGTTCGGCGGTTGTGCTCCATAGGCGTTCCTTTTAATAGAAAGGGACAGGAGCTGGTTTTGCGTAATTTCGGCGGACAAAAGAAAAAGCGTACTGCCTATTCTAAGAGCAGCACCGGTAAAATATTAATGTCCGCACTAATTGACGAGGCGAGGAAATATGAGGCAAAGGGCTTGATTAAACGCTATCCTCATCATTGCTTGACCTCTCTTATCATTGAAAATAACGCCTGTATCGGCGTTGAAATAACGGATTTGTATACCGGAAATGAAGGAAAGCTCTACGGCGCTGTTATTCTGGCAAGCGGCGGCATGAACAGCTTGTTCCCTGAAATGACTACCGGTACGGCGGTCAATACCGGCGACGCTACCGCAATCGCCTTTTCACAGGGCGTAGAGCTTGCGAATCTGGAATTTATTCAATATCATCCTACTACCGCCGCGATTGCCGGAAAGCGTATGTTGATTTCTGAGGCGGCGCGCGGCGAAGGCGGAAGATTATATGTATGGGAAAATAATCAACCATATTATTTTATGGAAGAGAAATACCCTGAGCTTGGCAATTTAATGCCGCGTGATGTTATTTCACGAGAGATGATAAAAACCGGAAAACAGGTTTATCTTGAAATGGCCGGAATCCCTTCCGAGGCTTGGAGCCGTCTTTCGGATTTGAGAGACGAATGTATCCGCCTTTTGGGCGTTGACCCTCACGGCTGCGCGATTGAGGTCTCTCCGGGTATTCACTATTTTATGGGCGGCATCTATGTTGATGAAAAGCACCGAACCAGCCTGAGCGGACTTTTTGCCGCCGGCGAATGTGCGTGCCAATACCACGGAGCGAACCGCTTAGGCGGTAACTCTATGCTCGGCGCGATATACGGCGGAAGCGTGGCGGCTGAGAGCGCATCAGCGTATATCGGAAATTCGGCGGTGAAGGAGCCGGAATGGAACGAAAAGCACCAAAGCAGGCTTCTCAACGATTATGCCGTTAACGATGAGGTGGCGAAAATATTGAGAGACGCCCTCGGTATTTTCAGAACAGAGGAAACGCTTGTCAAAGCGCTGAATGATTTAAATACGCTCGATAGCAGCGGCTATTCGGAAAATGATAAAAAACGCCTTGAAGTTGCGAAGGCAATGGTGATGTCTGCACTCAACCGAAAAGAGAGCAGAGGCGCTCATACGAGAACGGATTATCCCGAAACCTCGGAGGCGTTTCAAAAAACGACGGTAGTGCAGTATCAAAACGGAAACATTACCCTCTCAATGCGCGATATTGCAAGGAGGGTTGCCGAATGAAATATACCATTAACGTTTTACGCAGACGTTCGTCTTCGGATTCTCCGCAATGGAAAAGCTATTTCTTTGAGACGGAGAAACAGGGCGCTACGGTAGCAACCGCATTAACGGCCTTGAATCAAGAGCTGGACGAAAAAATTATGTGGGAGTGCTCCTGCCTGCAAAAGAAATGCGGCGCCTGCGCTATGGTGATTAACGGAAGACCGCAACTTGCCTGTGACGCGCGGCTGACGGATTTTAAAACAAACACCATTTCCGTTGAGCCTTTACGCAAGTTTCCGGTTATCGCCGATTTGGTAGTTGACAGAAGTGTGCTGTATGAAAACTTAGCCCTGATTGGCGCCTTTCTGAGCAGCGACGTCAGCGTGAAGGAAAAGCAGACGGACTTTTTGTATGAGGCGTCACGCTGCTTGCAATGCGGCTGCTGTTTAGAAATCTGCCCGAATTTTTATTCCGGCGGAGCCTTCTTCGGAATGGCGGCGATGGCGCCGGTTTCCCGATTATTGGAGGAGCTGCCGTCAAGCGAGCAAAGGGCGTTGAGAAAAAAATACCAAAAGCATATTTATAGCGGCTGCGGCAAATCGCTGGCCTGCCGTGATATTTGCCCGGCAGGGTTAGATATGGAACGGCTGTTGGTCAACTCCAATGCCATAGCGCTGTGGAAATATTTGCTGAAAAAATAAAGGCTTCACGCCTTTGTTTTTTGAAAAAGAAGTTAGCGGCAGCTAACTTTGACAATATCATTATTATTATGAAAAAGGAGTTAGTATGAGCTTTGTAACCATTAGCGGCATCAAAAAGCATTACGGAGAGGGCGACAGCTTTGTGCAGGCGCTGGACGGCATTGACCTGGATATTGAAAAGGGCGAGGTTTGCGTGCTGCTCGGACCGTCCGGCTCCGGTAAGTCGACGCTGTTGAACATCATCGGCGGTATCGAATCGGCCGATCAGGGCGATATTGCCATTGACGGAGAAAAAATTAAGTTTATGAGCGAAAAAAGACTGACGCAGTACCGTCGTAAGCACCTTGGATACGTGTTCCAGTCGTATAACCTGATTCCGAATCTGAGCGTGCGTGAAAATATTGAGGTTGGCGCTTATCTTGGCAGCGATACGCTCGATGTGGATGAGCTGATGCAGACGCTCGGTATCTATGAACAAAAGGATAAACTGCCGTCACAGCTGTCTGGCGGTCAGCAGCAGCGCACCTCCATCGGCAGAGCGATCGTAAAAAATCCTGACATCCTGTTGTGTGATGAGCCTACTGGCGCGCTGGATTACCATACCTCTAAGGAGATCCTGAAATTGATTGAGGAGGTCAATCAAAAATACGGTAACACCGTTATCATGGTAACACACAACGATGCGATTAAAAACATGGCCGACCGCGTGTTTACGCTGAAGGATGGCAGAATTATTGACAACTATACGAATGAGCATAAGGTACCGGCTGCGGAGCTGGAATGGTAATGGTAATGCGTAAGAGAAATCCTTTAAATAAGCGTTTTAAGAAGGAATTGAAGAGCGATTGCGGTAAGTATATTGCTATGTTCCTGTTTTTAGTATTTTTTATCGGCGCGATGTCCGGCTTTTTTGTGACGGACAATTCTGTGGCTGCCAACTATTATGAAAGCCAGATCGTATATAAAGTAGAGGATGGGCATATTGCCTTTAATACTGAACCGGAGGAAGCAGTCCTTGAGCAGATCGCGTCGCAAAACGGACTCACGCTCTATAACCTGTTCTATAAGGAAGAAAGCATCAGCGAGCTGTCGAATACGGTACGTATCTACGCAGACAGGGAAGAGGTTAATTTGGAATCGGTGCTTAGCGGTCGGATGCCGGAGACGGCTGACGAGATTGCCCTTGATCGAATGTATGCCGACAATAACGGCGTCAAGGTGGGGGATAAGGTCACAATCCGTGATCAGATCTATACCGTGTCGGGGCTGATCGCTGTACCGGACTATTCCTGTTTGTTTGAAAGTAATTCCGATATGATGTTTGACGCCATCAATTTTGGTGTTGCGGTGATGAGCCGAGAGGGCTTTGCAGCGCTCAGTGACGCACATTTGACGTATAATTATGCTTACCGATATAACGATCCGCTGACAGACGATACGGACGCAAATACGCGTTCCGAGGCACTGATCGACTCGCTGGAGACGATCCTCAAGGCTTATGATGAGCCGCTGATTCAGGCACAGGTGGACAGCATCTACGAGGAAGCACGTGGCACGATTGAAGCTTTAACGGAAGAATTTGAAACAGCCGGTAATGAGCTGGAAACGAAAATACGCGCTGCTATGCGTCAGGCCGGTATGATGAATACTGCCGGTATTGCTGCAGCCCTCGGCACAACGGAGGAGCGGTACAATGCGATGATGGATGCCTTTGAAGAGGCGGAAAGCATGGAGGCGGATTTTGACCTTGATGCACTGGAGACAGCGCCAACCGTCAGTCTGGACGATTATGAAAACGAGGCCGGCTTTGACGCTAAGCTGAACGAAGCGATGGATACGGTCTATAAGATTATCGATGCCGTGGAGGCGACAGGATTGTATGATTGTACGTCGATTCGGCAGCATCTTGACACACTTGACGGTATGCTGGATTTCGACATTGACGACAGCGGTATTTTAACGGTGGAGGACTATAATCCGCGTTATACGAATAAAGCCATTGCCTTTGTCATCGAGGACTCGACCTCTGACAAGGCATCCGCCACGCTGATGCTGTACATCATTATTGCCGTGATTGCCTTTGTGTTTGCCGTTACCGCTGCGAACACGATCAGCCGAGAGGCGAACGTGATCGGTACGCTGCGTGCGTCCGGCTATTCGCGCGGTGAGCTGATACGTCACTATATGTTTCTGCCACTGCTGATCACACTGGTTGCGGCACTGGTGGGTAATGTGCTCGGTTATACCGTTTTTCAAAAAATGTTTATTCAGGTGTATTACGGAAACTACTCGTTGACGGAATATAAGGTGCTGTGGAACGGCGATGCGTTTATCAGAACGACGGTAGTCCCGCTCTTACTGATGCTCATTATCAATTTTGCGGTGCTTCATGCGAAGCTCAAAATTTCACCGCTTCATTTTTTGCGCGGCGAATTGAAAAAGAAAAGCAAAAAGTCCGTGATGAAGCTACCGAAAAGGATGCCGTTCATGGCGAAATTCAGAATCAGGATCTTGTTCCAAAACCTGCCGTCTTACCTGACGCTGCTCGTCGGTATCGTACTGGGAGGTATGCTGGTAATCTTTGGTACCATGTTCGGTCCGCTGATACAGGACTATACTGCGCTGGTGAACGAAACAAAGCTGTCAAGCTATCAGTATATCCTGAAGGAAGAGGTCGAAACTGCCGATCCGTCTGCAGAAACATACTGCGTGACGTCACTCGAAACGATGTATAATCAATATATGACTGACGACGTGATGATTTACGGTATTAACAGCGACAGCCAATATGTTAAGGCGGCGATTCCGACCGGCGAAGTACTGTTATCCAACGGTATGATGGATAAGTTTGGTCTCAAGGAGGGCGATACCGTTGATCTGAAAGAGCCTTATGGCAGCACGGTGTACAGCTTTAAGATCGCAGGGCAGTATCAGTATGACGCAGCCCTATCCGTATTTATGAATCGCAGTGATTACCTCACCATGTTCAATAAGGACGCCGATTATTTCACAGGCTATTTCAGCAATGAGCCGCTGACCGATATCGATGAGGACGCCATTGTCACGGTGATTACAGAGGCTGATTTAATCAAAATCGTGACGCAGCTGGAATCCTCTATGCTGGAGTTTATGAGCGTATTTAAGGCGCTGGGTGTCGTGATCTTCCTACTATTGATGTATATTCTCACGAAGCAAATCATTGAGAAGAATACCAAGTCCATTGCCATGACAAAAATCCTTGGTTTTACGGATATGGAGATCGGCAGGCTTTACCTGGTGATTACCTCCTTTGCTGTGCTGGCCTCCTTGCTGCTGGCGATCCCGATCGTAGACGCGCTGCTGCGGTGGATGTTCCATTCCTATATGTATACCGAAATGACCGGTTATATTCCCTATATTCCCAGTCAGTCAAGCTATCTGACCATGGTGGTGCTCGGCGTCGTCTGTTATGCGGTGGTGGCCGCCGGCATGATGATTAAAATTAAGCGCACACCAAAGGGAGAAGCCTTGAAAAATCAGTCGTTGTAAACCGGACAGATAAAAGAAAAACAGTGACGGAGCAAATCCGTCACTGTTTTCATGAATAGAGACTTATTATTCATCCTCACCGATATAAGCGCCGTTTGCAGTACAAAGCAGCGATATCTTGCCAAAGCGGTAAAACCGCGTCAGCTGTGGGATGCCGTCGCTGACATCGCTGACTGTCAGGTCTGTCAGATCGATCTTGCGCAGCCGTTTTCCCTCACAGCAAACATAGATGCCTTCGCCGTCAGAAGAAACAAAGGTGGGGGAACGGAAGGTATCTGCCTCCTTGCCGCCGATCCGCAGATCAACCTTGAAATTGTCGGCAGCATAGCGAATGACACAGTTTTCCTCCGTACAGCAGCACCAAAGGTAGCCGTTCTCATACGCCAGAGAATGTACTTCCTTATCGTTATAAGACAGTGTTTTGTTCCACTGCAGCTCGCCATAGCTGCTGAACAGGCCGCACTGACCGTTCGGGAACAGTACGAACACTTCTCTAGAGGGCAGAATGACAGCGTCGCACTGCGGCACAGCTGTCAGCTGCTCTGTGATTTTTTGATACGAGGAGGCACCGAATTTTTTCATCAGATAAACGCTTTTGGTGACAGCTTCCTTTTCAAACGTTTTCAGATTCAGCACGTAATAGTTGGCGTTTGGCTTTGTCAGTGCCGCCGGTATTTTTTCAACGATAATGATTTTATCGTCAGCATATCTCACCACATCGGTGATTTCGTGTTGACTGATCTTTTTCACGGTTCTTCATCCTCATTACGGTTATTTGCCAGATAGCTCAGCGTCATCAGGCTGTCTGTCAGATGGACGCTTTCGACCAGCACCTCCGGATGTGCCAGCGCAATGTCATAATTTGAGAAGTTCCAAAAGCACTGAATACCGAGCCTGCACAATAGATCCGTCAGCTCCTTCATATCGTTGGAGGGAATGCAGATAACGGCACAGACCGGATGATTGTCAATACAGAAATTCTCTAAATAGTCGATATGGCGCACCGGAATGCCGTGGATCATCTTACCGGCGATCGCTTCGTTTTTATCAAAGATGCCGGTTAAGCGGAAGCCGCTTTGCCGTGTGAAAATTTTAGAGGCAACGGCCTTACCGAGATTGCCGGCACCGATCAGAATCGTTTTAGCCTCTTGGCCGACGCACAGAATTTCACCGATTTTATGGTAGAGCTCCGGTACATTGTAGCCGTAGCCCTGTTGACCGAAGCCGCCGAAGCAGTTGAAATCGTGCCGTATCTGCGACGCAGTCAGCCCCATCCGTTCGGCCAGCTCCTTAGAGCTGATACGGACGATGCCGTTGTTTTTTAAATTTTCCAAAAAGCGGTAGTAACGCGGTAATCTTTTGATAACTGAGATAGAGATCGTATTATTGTGATTATCCATCTTTCTCGTTCCTCATTACATATTGGCGATGGTCTCCATGACGTAATCACCGAATTCCTCGCAGGTGCAGCCGGTATCTCTACCGGTGATCACGAGCTTCTTTTCTTCAAACATACATTTGTCCAGTGCCTTTTCCAGTGCGTCCGCCTGCGCCTGATAACCGATGTGGGACAGCAGCATAACTGTAGCACGCAGCATGGAGCAGGGATCAGCGTATTGCTCACGTCCTTCTGCGATCATACGCGGCGCAGAACCGTGAATCGCCTCAAACATGGCATATTTTTTACCAATGTTAGCAGAGCCGGCAGTGCCGACGCCGCCCTGGAACTCGGCCGCCTCATCCGTGATGATGTCACCGTACAGGTTCGGCAGTACAAATACCTTGAAGCCGGTTCTTCTTGCCGGGTCGATCAGCTTTGCCGTCGTAATATCAATGAACCAGTCGTCTGTCTCAATTTCGGGATATTCCTCTCCCACTTTCTTGGCGGTGTTCAGGAACTTACCGTCGGTGGTTTTGATGATGTTCGCCTTGGTAATGATCGATACCTTGCCCTTATTATTTTTCTTGGCATAATCGTAGGCTAAACGAGCGATACGGTCGCAGCCCTCCTGTGAGGCAACGGTGAAGTCAACGGCAAGATCGTCGGTGATATTCACACCGTAGGAGCCGACAGCATAGCCGCCCTCGGTATTTTCACGGAAGAAGGTCCAATCGATGCCTTCCTCCGGCACCTTTACCGGTCTGACGTTAGCAAACAGATCAAGCGCTTTTCTCATAGCGACGTTCGCGCTTTCGATGTTCGGCATACCGTCGCCCTGGTGCGGTGTGGTGGTAGGGCCTTTCAAAATGACGTGGCACTGCTTCAGCTCGGCCAGTACGTCGTCAGGAATCGCCTGCAGATGTGCGATTCTGTTTTCAATCGTCAGTCCGTCAATGATCTTGAATTCTACCTTGCCGGCAGCAACCTCCTCCTTGAGCAGGTATTCCATCACGCGCATACTTTCCTTCGTGATCTTCGGACCGATGCCGTCGCCGCCGCAGATACCGATAATGATTTTATCCAGTGCCTGATAGTCGGTAAATTCTTTTTCCTCTTTAATTCTTTTTGCTCTTTCCAGCTGTGATTCCATCAATGCGCGGAACTGTTCCACTGCTGCGTCTAATGCTTTCTTATCTGTTTCGTTGATCATTTGTTTGTCCTCCGATACTTATTGATTCATTTCTCTGGTGTAGTCAAGCAGGCCGCCGCACAGCAGCATGGCGCGCTGTCTGTCCGATAGGTGAGAGGAATCCAGCTTGTATTCCTCGCCCTTCGTCAGGTTCGTCAACACGACCTGCTTCTTGTTGGCAATACAGTCGCGGATCGCTGTCAGCGCCAGCTCATCCATCTGGTCAATACGGTCGTAATCACTGTCGTTCTCAAAGGTGAAGGGTAGGATACCGGCGTTGACCAGGTTTGCAATATGAATACGGGCGAAGCTCTTCGCAATGACCGCCTTCACACCGAGATACAACGGAACCAGTGCTGCGTGCTCACGGGAGGAGCCTTGACCGTAGTTGGCGCCGCCGATAATGATACCCTTGCCCTCGGCCTTGATCCTTTCAGGGAAGCTTTCATCACAAACAGCAAAGCAGTACTGTGACAGGTGCGGAATGTTGGAACGGTAGGGGAGTATTTTTGCGCCGGCCGGCATAATATGGTCGGTGGTGATGTTGTCGCCCACCTTCAGCACCGCCTTAGCGGTGATGTCCTGCGGCAGCGGTTCCGTTTTCGGGAACGGCTTGATGTTCGGACCGCGCAGTACCTCTACGTTCTTAGCCTCCTCCGGTGACGCCGGCGGCTCAATCATATTATCGTTGACAATGAAGTGCTCCGGCATGGTAATGTCAGGTGCTTCGCCAAGCTCTCTCGGATCGGTTAAATATCCGGTGAGGGCGGAAGCGGCCGCTACCTCGGGCGATACCAGATAGATCTGTCCGTCCTTGGTGCCGGAACGGCCTTCAAAGTTACGGTTAAAGGTACGCAGCGATACGCCGCCGCTGTTCGGGCTTTGGCCCATGCCGATACAAGGACCGCACGCGGATTCCAAAATTCTGGCACCGGCGCTGATCATGTCAGACAGCGCGCCGTTGAGCGCCAGCATATTCAGCACCTGCTTTGAGCCGGGCGCGATACACAGCGATACACTCGGATCGACCGTTTTGCCCTTCAGAATGGCGGCCACCTTCATCATATCGGTATAGGAGGAGTTCGTGCAGGAGCCAATGGCTACCTGGTCAACCTTGATCTTGCCGATCTCGTCGGTGGTCTTTACCTTATCCGGCATGTGCGGACAGGCTGCCATCGGCGTTAGCGCACAAAGGTCGATGTCAATGATCTCATCATATTCTGCGTCATCGTCCGGTAAGATCTCCGTCCAGTCGTTTTCGCGTCCCTGCGCCTTTAAAAAAGCTAAAGTGATCTCGTCAGACGGGAAGATCGACGTGGTCGCACCGAGCTCAGCGCCCATATTCGTGATCGTTGCGCGTTCCGGAACCGACAGCGTTTTAACACCGTCGCCGCCGTATTCAATGATTTTGCCGACGCCGCCCTTAACGCTCATAATTCTCAGTACCTCAAGGATGACGTCCTTAGCGGATACCCAGGGCTTTAAATAGCCGTGCAGGTTGATGCGGGTCATCTTTGGCATCGGGATATAATAAGTGCCGCCGCCCATGGCCACAGCGACATCGAGACCGCCGGCGCCCATTGCCAGCATACCGATACCGCCGCCGGTCGGTGTGTGGCTGTCAGAGCCGATCAGGGTCTTGCCGGGGATACCGAAGCGCTCTAAATGCACTTGGTGACAAATACCGTTACCCGGACGTGAAAAATAGATACCGTGCTTTTTCGTCACCGTTTGAATGAAGCGGTGATCGTCCGCATTTTCGAAGCCGGTCTGCAGGGTATTGTGGTCAATATAAGCGACAGAGCGTTCTGTTTTTACTCTGTCCACACCCATGGCTTCGAATTCAAGATAAGCCATGGTGCCGGTGGCGTCCTGCGTTAGCGTCTGGTCAATGCGCAGCCCGATTTCGCTGCCCTTCACCATTTCGCCCTCTACCAGATGCGCCTTAATCAGCTTTTCGGCGAGTGTATAGCCCATAAGAATTCCTCCTTTTTGTGCTGTGCTGTCAAGGAGATAGCACAAACTTATCCATTTTAATAACAAACTTATTATAATTGATAACGCGCAAACTGTCAATTATTTATCAATATTGTTAATATTTTTTAACAATAATACCGTCTGTAATAACTAATTAATTACCAAGTGTAAATTGTGCCGATATTATACAAATAGTCTAAAGATTATGCTTGACAGTCAAGTGAACTTGTGATATAATCAAGTAAACTAATAGAGAAACGGAGGTGTCACGATGGGCTATAATACAATTCCGGGAACTAATATGGTCATTAAGGAAAACGACGGTATGTTCGCAAAATTCAAGCCGCTGATCAGCGCCACCGAGGGGCTGACGCTCGGGCAGGTTTGCGCCATTACCGGACTGGAATCGTCCACGATTCAGAATTGGGTGAAGCGTAAGTTTGTGGCAAGGCCGGTCAATAAAAAATACCATGAGCGCCAGTTGGCAAGGATCCTGTTGATTTCTTCCTTGCGCGACGCGATGAAAATTGACAGTATTGGCGAGCTGATGAGCCTTGTCAACGGAAACACCGACGACGAAGCGGATGATATTATTACAGAAGAAAATATGTATGATTACTTCTGTAAAATTTCAAAATCTGCAAAAGATAAGGAAGTCAATAAGAACGAGATCGCGTCGTTAGTGGCTGACACGATCAGCGACTATGAAGCACCGGACAGCCTGGCTTTTAATAAGCTGCGTGACGCGCTGACGGTGATGGTATATGCCTACATCGCTTCGGAATATAAACGCGAGGCGGAAAATATGCTCAATGATATGCGAAACGAAACGGAGGTTGATGCGTCGTGAATAAAATGTGGAAGCTACTGATCTTTAATTCTGTCTTTGCCTGCGCTTGTATATTCCTGTTTTCACCGGGTTATGCAGCGCTGTCGCCTGCATCGGACATGGCTTATAAGGTCATACTGTTCTTTGTCGCTGTGCTGGGACTGTTAGCGGTCTTTATCTATGTGAATTCAGCAATTCTGTCCGGCACGAAACGGCAGAAAAAAATCAAGCTGGTCAATCAGGAACAGCTGGAAACACCGAAGGATTATATCCGGGCGCTGCAAAGCTACCAGTATAAAAAGGATTTTGAAAAGCCGATCGGTATTTTAGTGGATCAGGTCCGCCGTGTATCCCCAAAGCAGGCGAGCCTGCAGGTGATACTCGATCAGAATTTTGAAAAAACAGAAATGACTTATTCAAAATTCAGCACAACGCTGGATGACGTGATGAAGCTGTTTTACGATAATACGAAAAAGGCGATCAATCGCATCGGCGTATTTGATGAGAATGAGTACCGTATGCTGCTGGCGAATCAGCTGAATCTTCCCGATCAGAGCAAGCAGCTGAAGCTGAATATTTATCGGGAGCATATCGAGTATGTAAATGCGATCGTCAAGCGCAACGAATATATCATCACGCTGATCGACAATCTGATTCTCGAGATTTCTAAATTAGAGGATATTAATTCTCAAAATGCGGAAACCATTGAAATTATTCAGGATATGAAAAAGCTGATCGAGAATACGAAATATTATGCATAAGCTCGACCGTACCTGATGTTTGTCAAAGGAGATAACCATGAATAAAAAAGTAATTGCCATTGTTCTGGTGCTGGCCTTAGTGGTCGGCGGTGTGGTTGCCATCGGTATTAACCGCACGAAGGATCACGGTAAGACGAAAAATACGATATCGCAGGAGCAAGCGCTGCGTGATCTCGATAAGCTTTATAAGAATGTCGATATCACTACCGCTTCGCCGCAAAAGGCCGCGATCGACTCGCTGGCAGGTAACGTGGCGGACGAGCTGCCGGATATCGATACCTCTTACCCATTAACGGTTACCGGCAACGGCGATGTCGATATAGAGATCTTTACCTCTACTGAAAAGGGAGGTACCGGTACTGACGGCTGGCTGAACGATGTGGCAAAGGATTTCAACGCCCAAGGCTATACAGTGGACGGCAAAACAATGAGCGTTTCTGTTCGTTCCATTGCTACCGGCACAGCCGTGGATTATATCAATTCCGGCGTCTACGTGCCGGAGGCCTATACCCCTTCTAACGAGCTGTTTGGCGAGATGGTGGCCGCCGGCGGTGTGCCGATCCGTAAGGTCAATGACAGCCTGATCGGTAACACAGCAGGTATTCTGCTGAGCAGCAAAGCGCAGCAGACCATTAACGAGCAATATGGGGACGTAACGTTTGAAAGCATTGTGAAGGCAACGCAGGACGGTGTGATCACGATGGGTTACACCAATCCGTTTTCCAGCGCTACCGGTCTGAATTTCCTGATCAGTACGCTGACGGCAGCAGATCCCGATGACATTCTGTCTGCTGACGCAATCGCCGGCTTCAACGCCTTTCAGGCCAACGTGCCGCTGGTTTCCTTCACAACGCTGCAGATGAGAGAGTCGGCAGAATCCGGCGTGCTGGACGGCTTTATTATGGAATATCAGACGTATGTGAACGATAAATCGCTGTCTGCCTACAGCTTTATCCCGTTTGGCGTTGATCATAATAATCCGCTGTACGCTGTCGGCGTACTGTCTGACGATAAGGAAGCGGTACTGGAAAAATTCAGTGAGTTTGCCGACGGTGCTTCTGCCCAAAAGCTGGCGGAAAAATACGGCTTCAATGTAGATCTGGGTTATCAGAGCACAACGCCGACACCGGACGGAAAAACCTGTATTGCGGCGCAGAAGCTGTGGAAGGATAACAAGGATAACGGACAGGAGATCGTGGCGGTATTTGTTGTGGATACCTCCGGTTCCATGGACGGCGATCCGATGAATTCGCTGAAATCATCGCTCATTAATTCAATCAACTATATTGATAACGACGCGTACGTAGGGCTGATCACCTATAACGATGTGGTCACGAAGCAGCTTGACATTGCCCAGTTTGACCTGAACCAAAAGGCTTATTTTAAGGGTGCGGTGCAGGGAATGAAAGCCAGCGGCGGTACGGCAATGTACAGCGGTATTGTGGTAGGGCTGCGTATGCTCGAGGACGCGATGGCAGCACACCCGAACGCTAAGCCGATGCTGTTTGTGCTGACGGACGGTGTACCGACGGAATGGTTGAGTCTGAATGATGTGGACAACGTGATCGACGGGCTGAACATTCCGGTATATACGATCGGTTACGGCAGCGGCGCGGATATGGATACACTCGGCAAGATCTCCTCCATTAATGAGGCTGCAAGCATCAGCGCCAGCACGGATGATGTTATCTATAAAATTAAAAATCTGTTTAACGCAGAATTATAAACCGATATTGAATGATTAAAAAGGAGTAAATCAATGGCTAACACTGACAACAACAAGTTCACCCTTTCGCTCCCCACCGAGGAAGAAATTAAAAAAGAGGTAGAGGAAAAGGCAAAGGTCGACGAGGAGAAAACGGAAGCGCTGACCTCTGCGGCAGAGCAGCAGGTACAGGCGGTCATGAATATTGACCTGACGGATGTTTCACAGCGCAGCGCTGTGATGAAAACGATTGAAAACTTCGGTCAGGACGCCGTGGTCGCCAGCCAGCGTAAAAACGATTTTCTGGCAAAAAGAATTGCTACTTTTAAGAGTGATTCTGATGAAACCAGCACCGTGGCGACGAACCTGACGGAGCTGTCTGTGCAGATGAAAGAGCTGGATCCGAGCGGGATCGACTTTTCTAAGGGTTTCAAAAATAAAATTATGAATCCTGTCAGAAGATACTTCACCAAGTATGAGAAGGCGGACACCGTGATTGAGGGCATCCTTACCGTGATCACTAACGGTGAAAAGACCCTGCGTAACGACAATAAGACCCTGCTGATCGAGCAGCAGTCCCTTGAGGAAGCAACCGCCAAGCTGAACGAATACATTGAACTGGGTAACCAGTTTGATGCGGCGCTGAGCCAGGCGATTGAACAGGCAAAGTTTGACGGCGTTGACGATAAGAAGATCACCTTCTTTGAAACAGAGGTACTGTTCCCGCTGCGTCAAAAGATCATGGATATGGGTACGCTGTTGGTTGTCAATTACCAGGGCATCGGCGCCATCGACGTGATCAGAAAGAACAATCTTGAGCTGATCCGTGGCGTAGACAGAGCAAAGCAGGTATCGGTTGCGGCGCTCAGAATCGGCGTTATGTGCGCGCAGGCGCTGTATAATCAAAAACTTGTGCTGACGGCTGTACAGACGCTGAATGACAGCACGACAAAGATGATCGAAGCGAACGCGCAAATGCTCGGTAAGCAGTCCGGCGCTATTCAGGAGATGTCTGCTAATCCGATGATCGCCATTGAAACGCTGCAGGAATCCTTCAGAACCGTGTTTGATGTCATGGATGCATGCGAAGAATATAAGCGTGAAGCGCTGCCGCAGATGGCGCAGACGGTACAGACCTTTATCGAGCTTGGCGAGGAGGGCAAGGAGCGCGTAGAGCGTATGCAGGCTGCTCGAGAGCTTAAGGATGCAAACGAATAATTTCCCTATAATAAAAACGAACGGTTTACCGCGTCAGCGGTAAACCGTTTTGTTGTTTTAGGTTAATAGGTTACTTGAAAGCCCTCCTCAGCCTCAGCGACCTTTAGCATGATAGCGCATTCAATGCGCTTACGGTGCAGCTCACAACCGAATTCATACACTCCGTTGACGCTGCCGGTGGTATGGTAGGCGTTAGCAGCGCAGCCGCCGGAGCAGTAGAGCTTTGCAAAGCAATCCTTACATTCCGGATGAGAATAGACGTTGCAGGCCTTAAACTGCTCTAATACCGTCGGGTTGGTAATGCCTTCATAGATGCTGCCTAGCCGGAATTGATCGTCTCCGACGAACTGATGGCAGGGGAATAGGTCGCCGCTCGGCGTGACGGCAAGATATTCTGTGCCAACGCCGCAGCCGCTGATCCGCTTGACGATGCACGGGCCTGCGTCAAGGTCGATCATATAGTGGTAGAAGGTGAAACCGTTGCCGTTACGGTAACGCCGCAGCATTTCGTTCGCCAGGATTTCATATTGCTCCTTCAGTACCGGCAGATCGCTTTCTTGTAATGCCCACGGCTCGTGCGGATCACTGACGACCGGTTCTACGCTCAGCTCTTTAAAGCCGAGGTCAGCGAGATGCAGTAGGTCCTTGGAAAAATCCGTGTTGAAATGCGTGTAAGTGCCGCGCATATAATAATTTGTTTGGTTTCTTGCGTCTGCAAAGCGCTTGAATTTGTCTACGATCAGGTCATAGCTGCCGTGTCCGTTCGGCGTCTTGCGCAGCCGGTCATGTACGCTTTTTCGACCGTCCAGCGACAGTACCACGTTACCCATCTCACGGTTACAGAAGTCGATGACTTCATCGTTGACCAGTACGCCGTTCGTGGTCAGCGTAAAACGAAAGTGCTTATCCGTTTTTTTCTCCAGCGTACGGCCGTACCGTACCAGCTCCTTGCAGACGTCCCAGTTCAGCAGCGGTTCGCCGCCGAAAAAGTCTACTTCCAGGTTTCGACGAGTGCCGCTGTTTTCTACCAAAAAGTCAAGCGCACGCTTGCCGGTTTCCAAACTCATCAGGCCTTTGTCGGCGCCGCCGTATTCTCCCTTGCCGGCGAAACAGTATTCACAGTTGAGGTTACAGCCGTGCGCTACGTGCAGGCAGATCGCCTTGATCACGCCTTGCCGTTGTTTAAAATCGGCGGCGGTCGCTTCAAAGCTGTCTTCGGCAAACAGTCTGCTGTCCGCGATCAAGCTTTCGATGTCCTCAAAACAAAGGTTGATATCCTCGTCTGTTACATCGGCGCGGTCGGCATATTTTTGCAGTATGTACTGTTTGATTTCTTCTTTCGGGGTAGTTTCAAAACGGGTGATAATATCATAAGCGACCTCGTCTACGCTGTGCACACAGCCGCTGTTTTGGTCAAGAATGATGTTATAGCCGTTCATTTTATAGGCGTGTATCATGAAAAGCTCCTTCTAAATTAAACGGGCGACCACAGGCCGCCCCACCGTTTAATTTGCTTATTTCTTAAGCTGTTCACACTGCTGGTTAGCAACAGAGCAAGAGGTTTTGCTAGCTGACTGACAAGAGGTCTGGCACTCACCGCAGCCGCCCTTCTTGGCAGATTCGCAAAGATTTCTGGAGCTCAATGTGTTAATTCTTTTCATAAGAACACCTCGTTATAATTTATTTCGCTAGTATTATAGTTTAATTATCGGCTTTTGTCAATAAGTAATCGGGAAGTAATCCGCTGTCTGATACTAAATTTACGCCGCCGCTCTGCATCCGCTGCAGGTATTGCAGCGTCGCTTCGGTGATCACCTCGCCGGGTACCAGCAACGGAATATCCGGCGGATAGGCATAGACGAATTCCGCAGCCACCTTATCCGCTGCGACCTGTAGCAGCGTCTTTTCCGTTGCAGCAGGAAAAGCAATCCGCTGTACGTCGGACGGAACTGGCGGCTTTTTGTAGATTGTCTCGTGCCGCGTCATCAGCGTGCTGTCGACTGCCTTGAGTGCGGCGGTGAGACGGTCAAACGCCTCCTGTGTGTCACCGACAGAGGTTACCAGCACGACGTAATTCAGGCTTGCCATTTCTACCTCTAGCCGGTAGCTGCTTCTGAGCAAATCGGCTAACGCTGCGCCGGTGATGTTCGTGTTTTCCGTGGAAATCACGATTTTGGAAATATCATCGCTATATTTCAGATGGAGCGCATATAAATCAATCTGACGGAAATCGCTCAGCCGTCGGTAGTATTCACGGAACAGCTCCGGTTGACGGAGAATAATGTCGCAGCAGACAGAAACGGAATTCATCAGCACATAGCTTGGCGATGTGGTTTCAAAAATATCCAGATAGCGGCGGACAGCAGGTGTGTAGCCGTTATCGTATACGTTCAGCACAGCGGTCTGCGTGAGTGCCGGCAGGGTTTTGTGTAACGAAGAGATCACCAGGCTGCCCTTTGGATATGCAGGGAAGTGCGCAAGTCCTAAGTGCGCGCCGTGCGCCGCGTCGATGATCAGCGGAATAGGACTGGTGATATTGCTGATTCTTCCCTCATAAGTCGGTGTGGTGATGACCATAGCCGCTGCGTCACTGTGCGCGCGCAGTACGGCGTTGACACGATCCTGCATAACGCCGGTATAGCAGCAGTTAACGGTGTCAAATTCCGGCTCCAGATATACCACGCGCAGCTTGCGCAGCAAGCAGGCGTTATAAACGCTCTTGTGACAGTTACGGGCGACGATGATCTTGTCTCCCTCGTTGCAAACAGCAAAGATAGCAGCAAGCAGACCGACCGTTGAACCGTTGACCAGCAGGAAAGAGCGCTTACTTTTATAGATCTGCTGCAATCTTTTTTCCGTCTCCAGCAATACGCCGGTCGGACAGTGCAGGTTATCAAAGCCGTCGATCTCGGTAATATCGATCTCTGCACCGCAGATGCCGAAAGCGGTGTTGCGCTTGTGTCCCGGCGTATGGAACGGATAGCAGTCAAGCTGCTGTAGCTTGTGGTGTAGCTTCAAGTTTATCACTCCTTCGATTAACGGCTCCCAGCATCAGATAGCCTGCAAAAATAGGTACTGTCTCAATCAGTCCGGTTTCCTGAACCGTTATTAAAAAAACGGTATCCGTCAGTGTGATGACAGCGGTCAATACAGCAAACAGGCGAAAGATAAAATGCTTCTTCCATCCCAGCAAAAATACCAAAAAGACCGTGACGCTCATCGTGACGGAGAAGGTCAGCGATCCAATGCAGTGCAGTATGTATTCTGTATGATATCTATAGGCAAAGCGGCAGGACAGCGTCAGCACCATGCCTGCCGCGCTCACTGCGAGCAGGGGAATATAGAGCCGTGTTTGATGATAGGTTCTGAAAGCAGCGATGACACCGAGCGAAAGCGCTGACAGGGTCAATAACCCCCATAAGGTGAATAGCCAGCGATGGGTCAGACCGATGGTGGAGAGCGCTCCGTCGTTTGTCCACGGCTTGTCAAAATGCATATACCAAACCGTGTAAATTACCGCGATAAGGCTTAGACAGTATGAAAGTCGTTTTGTTTTCTTCATAGTGCAATATCCAGCTCGATCGGACAGTGATCCGAGCCGAGCACCTCGGTGTGGAGCTTTGCGTCAGTCAGTCTGTCAGCAAGCTCCTCGGAGGCAAGAAAATAGTCAATACGCCATCCGGCGTTCTTTTCACGCGCATGGAAGCGATAGCTCCACCAAGAATAGCAGCCGGTCGCCTCCGGATAAAAATAGCGGAACGTATCAATATAGCCGCTCGCCAGCAGTGTGGAGAAGCTGGCGCGTTCCTCGTCCGTAAAGCCGGCGTTATGTCGGTTCGTGTTTGGATTTTTTAAATCGATTTCCGTGTGCGCTACGTTCAGATCGCCGCACACGATCACGGGCTTGCTTTGGCGCAGCTGCTGCAGATAGGCTAAAAAATCCTCCTCCCAACGCAGACGGTACGGCAACCGCTTCAATTCATTTTGAGAATTAGGCGTATATACGGTGACCAGAAAAAAGGCAGGGAAGTCCAGCGTAATCACTCTGCCCTCATGGTCATGCTCGTCGATGCCGATACCGTAACGGACAGCCGTTGGCTCTTCTTTAGAGAATACGGCCGTGCCGGAATAGCCTTTTTTATCGGCATAATTCCAATAGGCGTAGTAGCCCTCCGGTGCAAAATCCAGTTGTCCCTCCTGTAGCTTTGTTTCCTGTACACAGAAAATATCGGCATTCATGCTGTTGAAGAAGTCTGTAAAGCCTTTGTTGACGCAGGCACGCAGTCCGTTGACGTTCCACGAAATCATTTTTTTACTCATTTTCATCACCCAGTATATTATATCATATTTATCCGGCCATTACAAATCCTCATAAAAAACGGCTCCGCAGTAAGCCTGCAGAGCCGTATCGATCAGCTGTTTAGTTAAACGGGATAATACCGTTGCCTTCATTGACCAGCATGAATGCGGCGGCAAATACCAGCGAAACGATGGTCATGAGCTTGATCAGGATATTGATGGCAGGACCGGAGGTATCCTTAAACGGATCACCGACGGTATCACCGACAACGGCTGCTTTGTGGGCTTCAGAGCCCTTGCCGCCGTCCTTAAGGCTTTCTATGTACTTCTTAGCGTTATCCCAGGCACCGCCCGAATTGGCCATGAAGATCGCCATCATCACGCCGCTGACCAGTGCGCCGGCCAGCAGACCGCCGAGGGCTTCTACGCCCAGCAGGAAGCCGACAAGCAGCGGCGTTACCACTGCCATAATGCCCGGTAAGATCATTTCGTGCAGGGCGGCGGTGGTGGAGATCGATACACATTTTTTGTAATCCGGCTTATCCTTACCCTCTAAGATGCCCGGCATCTCTCGGAACTGACGGCGAACCTCTTCGATCATCTTGTTCGCGGCTCTGCCGACGCTGTTCATGGTGAAGGCTGAGAACAGGAACGGCAGCATACCGCCGATGAATAAGCCTACAACGACCTTAGCATTTAAAATACTCATGCCTTCCTTAATGCCTGTTGCTTCCGCAAAGGAGGCAAAGAGCGCCAGCGCTGTCAGCGCCGCAGAGCCGATGGCAAAGCCCTTGCCGATGGCAGCCGTGGTGTTGCCGACGGAGTCGAGCTTGTCAGTGATCTCTCTGACCTCCGGCTCCAGCTCGCTCATTTCTGCAATGCCGCCGGCGTTGTCAGCAATCGGACCGTAAGCATCTACGGCGATCGTCATACCAGTGGTGGAAAGCATACCGACAGCGGCCAGTGCAATACCGTACAGATCCATGAATTTATAGGCGACTAAAATGCCAATGGCGATGAAGATGATCGGCAGGGCCGTGGATTTCATACCGACGGCAAGACCGCTGATGATATTGGTAGCAGAGCCTGTTTTGGAGGACTCAGCAATTTCTTTAACGCTCTTATATTTTTCAGACGTATACATTTCTGTCAGCTTACCGATGATCGTACCGACAGCAAGACCGGAGAGAACGCACCAAAAAGCCTTCCAGTTGGCGGCTGTGCCGAAGCTGCCGTCGCCAAGGAGCTTGACGCTCATGACAGCAGAGGCGATCAGCACTAAACCGGTGGAAATATATTCGCCCAGATTCAGTGATTTTTGCGGATCATTGCCTTTAGAATTAGCGACGATCAGGGTGGAGATAATGGCTGCGATGATACCGACGGCGCAAAGTATGATCGGGAAGATAGCTGCCTTGATCTTATCACCGCCGGTGAAGGTGGCAAACGCCAGTGTGATAGCAGAAATGATAGAACCGACATAGCTTTCAAACAGGTCGGCGCCCATACCGGCAACGTCGCCTACGTTGTCGCCAACGTTATCAGCGATGGTGGCAGGGTTACGCGGGTCATCCTCAGGAATACCGGCCTCTACCTTACCGACAAGGTCCGCACCGACGTCAGCTGCTTTTGTATAGATACCGCCGCCTACACGGGCAAACAGCGCGATAGAGGAGGCACCGAGCGAGAAGCCGGTCAGTACGTTCAGCTGGCTGGCATCATCGATTAAGTCAGTTGTTTTAGTGATAATGCAGAAGATCGCGCCGATACCGAGTACACCAAGTCCGACGACGCTCATACCCATGACGGCACCGCCGGAGAAAGCGACCTTTAATGCCTGATTCATACCCTTTGCCTTCGCTGCCTGCGCGGTCCTGACGTTCGCTTTGGTAGCAACCGTCATACCAAAATAGCCGGCCAGGGTAGAGAACAGTGCGCCGATCACAAAGCAGACGGCCGTCAGCCAACTATGAAGCAGTACACCGATCAGAACAAATAATACGATCACAAAGAAAATCAGTATCTTATATTCTGAATACAGGAACGCCTTGGCACCCTGCGCAATGTTCGTCGAGATTTCCTTCATGCGCTCGTTGCCGGCGTCCTTTTTGCTGATCGATACTGCGATGATAACCGCAAATATCAACGCAATGATGCCGACAAGCGGTGCTGCCACTGTTAAAATGTTGTTTACCTTATCCATATTTGCCTCCTAAGTCCCGTTCCTGCGTACGGGAAAATATTGCCGGGACTGATGTGTCGCCATCAGCCCCGTTGTTGCTGAAATCATTATTCTTCGCTGCTCTTTTGTGCCTGTGCAGCGTTGATTTTTTCCTGTTCCTTTAATCGCTCTGCTCGAATATCCGCCAGTTCGACAATCATTTCCTGCTGCACTCTGCCGTGAATCGGATAGAGAATAAAGGAAATACCGTAAAGGCCTCGCGCCAGCGCGGGCAGGATACAGAACACGGCCCATATACCTTTCAGCATACCCGGGTCTGTTTGCGGAATCGCGTTACCGAGCGAGTCTGTCAGCGGTATGTAGTTGATCCAAGTCAGTACCATACCGGACAGCCAGCCGGTGACCGAGGTCGCGAGCTTGATAAAATAGCCCTGCACGGTGGTGACGAGTGCTTCGTTACGCAGACCGTGCTTCCATTCCATCCAGTCAAGCGCTTCGGCGGTCAGAATCGGATTGGCCACCTGAATGATCTTGTTGGGCAGACCGCAGATCGTCAAGCCAAAGATAACGAACGCCAAATTGGCGATTTTGTTGTCCTCAAAGGTTTGTCCAAACGGGTGATAGCCGATGAAGTACAGGCTCATATAGGCCACGAAGCCAAAGACGCCGGCAATGATCGCTGTCATACGCGCGCCGAACTTTTTGACCATCTTCGCCGCCAGCGGCACCATGACATAATTCGGGATGCCGGTGAAGAGACCGCATACCGTCTGATTCAGGAGTGAGCCGGTGTTGTTGAGCCAAAAATATTGCTCTGACGAACCGCCGACAGCCTTGAAGCTGTTGAAGAATTCTGCCAGTATCGTTGCCAGCAGCGGACGGTTGGAAAAGATATTTTTAATGGATTCCAGCACTGACGTTTCGTTCATTTCCTCACGGCTCATCAACGGAACGCGTTCACGCATATTGAAGAAGCCGAAGATCGAAAAAGCCGCTGCCAGTATCAGCATGAAATAGGCAAAGCCGCTGTATACGCCGATCATCGTGAATTTCGGGCTGAGCTTTGGCAGTACCGTTACCAGTACCGGTACCAACGACGGCAGCCAAGTGCCGAACAGCTCAAAGAATTTGGTGGTGGTGATCAGGTTATTACGCTCGTTGGTGTTTGGCGTAATGTTGTAGATCATCAGTCCCCATGCGCCGAAATAGCTCATGCCAAGACCGTAGATAATGATAGCGATCAGCGCCCACGCCGCTTTCGTCCCCGAGGTCATGTGGCTGCTTGGTACAGTGAACATCATGTATCCGCCGGCAAGCCAAAGCGGCAGGGGAATGATAAAGAACGGTCGCACACGCCCCCAGCGTGTACGCGTACGGTCAATGATTAAGCCGGAAATCGTATCGTCCACCGCGTCATAGATGGAGGCGAACAGATTGATGTTGGCGTAAGTGGTCGTATTCAGCTTTAAAAACTGAATCATGAAAAACTCTTTAAACGCGCTGACGAACTGACTTAAATTCTTTTGACCGAAATTCACCAGCACATAGGCGGCGATCTCTTTCGGAGTCAGATAATTCTTTTTTGTGTAGGCAAGCTTATCCAGCTCCTCTTGTTCTGCTTCAGTCAGCCGATCAGCCGCTGTTGCTTCCGCCATAGTATCCCCTCGCTTTAAAAATAGGGTAAAATATCCCTAATATAATAAAAATATTTTAGCATACGCAACGCAGTAAATCAACTAAATTTTCAATTAATAAAATATTTTTGTAAGATTGGCGATTTCGGTTGACTTTGATCTGAAAACAGGATAAAATATCTTTGATTATGATAATTTTACTTTGATTTCAAAAGAGGTGTCGCTATGGCAAGTACCTGCCCTAATTGCGGTAGAAAGCTAAAATGGTATGAAATCAAGGCGGAATGTAAGGCGTGCGGCGTCAGTATACCGAACTTCAACTGGGAGGCCCGGTTGGAGGAGGACAGCGCCCGTGCCGAGGCACAGTCCTTAAAATTCCACAGGGGACTGAGCCTGTTCACGTATTCCGTGTGGGGGACAAAGCTGCGTATAGCGCGTATCATTTTGTCGTTTATTCCGATCGTTGGCTTTATTGTTCCGTGGGCGTCGCTGCAAAGCGAGTCCGGCAGCGTCGGCTTCGACCTGTTGGGACTGTTTACCGGCGGACGGAGTCTGTTGGCGCTGTTTCAAAGCTTCTTCGCTGACTCCGGTTTATATTTTACGAATATGGCTTATGAGGGCTACAGCGGTCCTTTGACGTTCAGTATGCTCGGCGTGCTGTTCATGGTGCTGACGCTGCTCATGGCGGTGATCGCCTTTTTCCTGATTTTATTCACGAACAAAAAGCCGAAAAACCTGTCGATGACGGTATTTGAATGTCTGTCCGTCATCTGTGCTGTGACGGCGGCAGTGATGTTTACACGTGCCGGCAAGGCGGCTGAAAGCGTGACGGCGTTTAATTTTGGCGATTTGCCGATGTTTCAGGCGCACAGCGGCGTGATGTGGGGCTTCTTTGTGGCGCTGGTGCTCCTTTGCGTGGCTGCGCTCGCTAACCTGCTGGTGGCGAAAGCGCCGGCCAAATCCGTAGAGGAGCTGGAGACGGAACGGCTTGCTAAGAAGGCAGCGAAAGAAGAAAAGGAGCGCGAAAATGAGCTCCGTAAAGAAAAGGAACGCCGCGAGGCAGAGGCTGCTGCCGAGGAAGAACAGAAGCGTATTGTAGAGGAAGCGCGTGCGAAGCTTCAAAAGGATAAGAAAAAGAATTAAGCTGAGGTAACGATTATGGCACAAGATGTTAGAACGAAAAAAAGCAGTAAGGGCTTTATTATAAGAGGTATTATTTATTTCCTTATGATCATTCTATTTTCAGCGCTGCTGGTTGTGTTCACCACCACCGATCTGAATAGCAAGCTGTATTATGCCGCGATTCCGGAATCACAGGAGGTTTCGATCGGCGAGGATGAAACGCTGACGGTTTATTCCGAAATTAAGGAAGAAACCGATGAGTATGGTGATACGAATACCAACATTTACTATTACTATTTCAGCACGAACGAAAACGGCGAGGAAGAACGAATTGAGATTCCGAACGGTATGTATCCGCATGAGGACGGACATGAAACGAGAGTGTCTGTTAGCTTCCTCGGTTATGCGGTGGCTGCACGGATCATTGCCAAAGCGGTAATGATTCTCGGTATTGTTGTATTCACCTTATTGCTGATCATTTTGTGTATTAAAATTTACCGTTTTGCCACCGGTTTAGATGAGCTTTCAGCCATGAAAAAGCAAGAGAAGAAGGCTAAGAAGGCTGCTAAGAAGGAAGCAAAAAAGGAAGAAAACGCGTAACAGAATAAGCACAGTAAAGGGAGCGCCGAGCGCTCCCTTATCTTTTTATTTTTTCTTATTTATTTGTTTGGATTTTTCATGGTGAGTGAAATACGCTTTTTAGCGGTGTCGACAGACAGTACCCAAACGGTGACGATATCACCGACCTTCAGCACGTCAGAGGGATGCTTAATGAATTTGTTGGTGATCTGACTGATATGGACTAACCCATCCTGATGCACGCCAACGTCCACAAAAGCGCCGAAATCGATGACGTTGCGGACAGTACCTTTTAGCTCCATGCCTGCCTTTAAATCCTCTAAGCTCATGACATCGGTTCTGAGCATCGGCTGCGGCAGCTCGTCGCGCGGATCACGGCCGGGCTTTGAAAGCTCACTGATAATGTCCTGCAGCGTCGGTTCACCGATCCCCAGCTTAGCGGCCAGGGCGGCCGTGCCTTCCGTATTGACTGTTTGCTGCAGCTTGATGATTTTGCCGCGGCGCACATCATTGTCGCTGACATGACACAGCCGCAGCAGCTCACCGGCAGCCGGATAGCTTTCCGGATGCACCGCCGTATTGTCTAACACATTGTCGCTTTCTGCAACGCGCAGGAAACCGGCGCACTGCTCGTAAGCCTTTGGCCCGAGCTTGGCTACCTTCAACAGCTGCTTTCGGGAGGTGAAGAAGCCGACCTCCTCTCGGAATTTTACAATATTACCGGCGATAGCAGACGACACGCCTGCAACGCGTGCGAGCAGCTGCGGCGACGCTGTGTTCAGGTCGACGCCGACGGCGTTGACGCAGTCTTCTACCACGCCGTCCAGCGCTGCCTTCAGCTCTTTTTGCGGCATATCATGCTGGTACTGACCTACGCCAATGGCTTTTGGATCAATCTTTACCAGCTCTGCCAGCGGATCCTGCAGCCTTCTGGCGATCGAAACCGCGCTGCGCAGGCTGACGTCATATTCGGGGAATTCCTCCGCCGCCAGCTTCGACGCACTGTATACCGAAGCACCGGCTTCGCTGACGACCATATAGCTAATGCCGCAGTCCAGCTCGCGGATGACCTCAGCGGCAAATACCTCCGTTTCGTGCGAGGCGGTGCCGTTACCGATGGCAAACAGCTGCACCCCGTAGGTCTTGACCAGCCTTTTAATGATTTTCTTGGCCTCGTCAATCTTTTTGTGTGGCGGCGCAGGATAGATGACGCCGGTGTCCAGGACCTTTCCGGTGCCGTCTACGACCGCCACCTTACAGCCGGTGCGGTAGCCGGGATCAAGTCCGATCGTGACGCGGTTTTTGACCGGCGGCTGCATCAGCAGCTGACGGGTGTTTTCGCTGAAAACCTGAATGGATTTTTCACAGGCGCTGTCGGTCAGCTCATTACGCAGCTCCCGTTCCAAAGACGGGAAAAGCAGCCGCGTGTAGGCGTCTTCTACGGCGCTGCGCACCTCCTCCGCAGCCGGAGAAGCGTTTTTGCAGTGTCTGTCGCATAGCAGATTGATGGCGATCGCCTTGTCGTACTCAACGGCAACTTTTAAAAAGCCTTCCTTTTCGCCGCGGTTAATGGCCAATGTCCGATGCCGCGCCATCGTGCGCAGCGGCTCGCGGTAGTCCGCATACATCTCATAGACGCCAAGCTCCTCTTTTGCTCCCTTTACGACTAAGATGCCGTGCTCACGGAGCATATATCGCAGTAGCTTTCGTCCCTGCGGATCGTCGGATACCGTCTCGGCAATGATGTCACGCGCGCCTTGCAGTGCGGCCGCAACGTCAGGCACTTCCTCAGTGAGATAATCCTGCGCCAATACCGCCGGCAACGGCGCATTTTTCTTTTGTGCATAAATAGCGTCTGCGAGCGGCTGTAATCCCTTGTTTCTCGCTTCAGAGGCCCTTGTTTTACGCTTCGGACGGAACGGACGGTAAAGATCCTCCAATTCGGTCAGGGTCTGCGCGTTTTCAATCGACGCTTTTAATGCTTCGGTCATCTTGTCCTGTTCTGTGACAGAAGTGATGACTTTTTCCTTCTGCTCCTGCAGATTGCGCAGATAATTCAGTCGGTCATAAAGCTGTCGTAATAATTGATCGTCGAGCGATCCGGTTGCTTCCTTACGGTAACGGGCAATGAAGGGGATCGTGTTGCCGCCATCGATCAGCTCCACCGTGTTGTCGATCTGCCACGGCTTTAAACTAAATTCCTGTGCTAACTGCTTATTAATTTCCATCTGTGTTTTCCTTTTCTGAAATGATTGTGTTTATTATCATATCAAAAATGATCTGAAATATCAACATCTATTGAAGCGACAATTTTTTTGTTGACAAAATATACTATATCTGCGATAATTATACTATAAATGTAATGTCGCAGTGTGCGCCATTGAAACAGAAATGAGGTTTTTCTATGTGCGGAATTATTGGCTATACAGGCTATTCACAGGCAAGGGGCATTTTGCTCAAGGGCCTGAAAACCTTGGAGTACAGAGGCTATGACAGTGCCGGTATCGCTGTTTACCATCCTGACTTTAACGAAACATTGGTTACCAAGTGCGAAGGCAGGGTGGAAAAGCTGATGGATAAATGCAGCGACGTCAGAGGCACGGCAGGTATCGGACATACGCGCTGGGCGACGCACGGCGGCGTTTGTGATGCTAACTCCCATCCCCATAAATTCGGCAATGTTACGCTGGTGCATAACGGTATTATCGAAAACTATGCCGCTATCACTAACCAGCTGGGTATTACCAAAAAGCTGAAGTCGCAGACGGATAGCGAGGTCGTTGCTGCGCTGATCGATACCTATTATCATGGCGATCCGAAGGAAGCGATCATTAGAGCTGTCAAGGAGCTGAGCGGTACGTTCGGTCTTGCCATCATGTTTGACGATATTCCGAACCAGCTCTTTGCCGTTCGTAATGTCAGCCCGATCATCTGCTGTCAAAACGACGACGGCGCTTATATTGCCTCGGATATTATGGCGATCGGTGAGTATAGCGAAAACTATTTTGTATTGCCGGAGCTGACAATCGCACATATTACTAAGGAAAGCATCGACGTTACCGATTTTAAGGGCAATCCGGTGGAGCCGAAAATGCTGACCCTTGACTGGGATATCAAAAACAGCGGCAAGAAGGGTTATCCTTTCTATATGGAAAAGGAAATCATGGAGCAGCCCGAGGTGATCACAAAGACGATCGAGTCCCGTATCAAGGACGGTAAGCCGGATTTCAGCGGCGAGCAGGTAGACGATTCTATCTTCACGGAATGTGACAATATCACGGTGATTGCCTGCGGTACAGCCATGCACGCCGGATTGATCGGCAAGCATATTATCGAAAAAATTTGCGGCGTTCCCGTCACCGTGAATATGGCGAGCGAGTATATGTATAACGAGCCGATCATCAATGAAAGAACGCTGGTGATCTGCGTGTCACAGAGCGGTGAAACGATCGATACGCTGGAGGCGCTCAAGTATGCCCGTAAGCGCGGTGCGCGCTCCCTTTCGATCGTGAACGTAAAAGGCTCAACAATCGCGCGTGAGAGCGAAAACGTGATCTATACTAACGCCGGCCCTGAAATTGCCGTGGCTTCTACGAAGGCTTATACAACGCAGGTGGCGGTGTTCTATCTGATCTGCGCTAAAATGGCTTATCTCAGAGGTAAGCTGGACGAGGCGCAGACGGCTGATTTTATGGAGGAGCTGGCCAAGATCCCTGCGGCGGTTCAGAACGTGCTGGACAGACGTGACGAGGTGCATCATCTGTCTAATGGTCTGCTGACGGCGGAGCATACCTTCATGATCGGCAGAGGCTTGGATTATCCCACACTGCTGGAGGCTTCGTTGAAGCTGAAGGAAATTTCCTATATTCATTCCGAGGCCTTTGCTTCCGGTGAGTTGAAGCACGGTACCATCGCACTGATCACGGATCAGACGCCGGTCATTGCGCTGCTGACGCAGGATTTCCTGATGAGCAAGCAGGTCTCCAATATCCGTGAGGTGCAGTCGAGAGGCGCTAACGTACTGACCTTTATTAAAGAGTCATTGGTCAGCGACCATGTTCATACCTCGTTTACGCTGCCGGCCTTGCAGGATGACTTTATGGCCATTCCGGCGATCATCGCGATGCAGCTGCTGGCTTATTACGTGTCCAGCGATAAGGGACTGGATGTTGATAAGCCGCGTAACCTGGCAAAGGTTGTTACCGTTGAATAAATCTTATGCAGGTGGGAGAGGCACTGCCTCTCCCATTTTGGTATGATAGGTATTATATGAGCTATTATTTGTTTTGTTATTTTACCGGCAATGAGCCGGAGAAGGAACGTATCTGTCTGGCAGTGAGCCGTGACGGACAGCATTTCTGTCCGCTGAACGGCGGTAAACCGATCATTAAGCAGACGGCCGGTACAGGCTGTTGCCGCGACCCGTTTATCCTGCGCGATGAGCGCGGCGGCTATTATATCGTTGCAACAGATATGCAAAGCTCGCTCGGCTGGTGCTCCAACCACGGGGTTGTCAGCTGGCACAGCGACGATCTGCTACACTGGACAGACGAATGTGCAGTTGATTTTCATCAATTTACTGCTACGCGCAACACTGATAGAATATGGGCACCAGAGGCACTGTATGACCGCGAAAGGGACGCTTATTTTGTCTATTATTCCGTTTATAATGTCGGCGGTGTCTTGCCGCTTTCAATATGGTATTCGTATACCACAGATTTTCGGTCGTTCACGGAGCCGCAGCCGCTGTTTGCGCCGTCGAACGGACTGGACGCGATTGACGCTGATATTATCGAAAAAGACGGCAAGTATTATATGTATTATAAGGATGAATATCATAAAACAATTTGCTGTGTCGAGGCGGACAGCCTGACGGGCCCTTATCGGGAGTATGAAGGTAATCAGGTCGCCTGTACCGACAGAAACGTGGAGGGTAACTGCATCTATCCGCTGGTCGGCACGGACACCTATATCATGATGATGGATATGTATTCTGACGGTCGCTATTTTATGCAAAAAACAACGGATATGCGCCACTTTGAGCCGGTGGAGGATTTTGATCTTTCATTCCATCCCCGTCACGGCTCTGTATTGGTGATTACGCAAGCGGAATATGAAAGGCTGGTGCAATACTATGAAGGCTAAAATGACCTTAGCGAGAGAGCTTAAAATCGGTGAGATCGATCAGCGGCTTTACGCTTCGTTTATCGAGCACCTCGGACGGGCGGTTTACGGCGGCATTTTTGAACCGGGACACCCGTGCGCTGATGAGGACGGCTTTCGTACCGATGTGATTGAGCTGGTAAAGGAGCTTAAGGTGCCGGTGGTGCGTTATCCGGGCGGTAATTTTGTGTCCGGTTACAATTGGGAGGACGGCGTCGGGCCAATTGAAAGCAGGCCGAAACGCCTTGACCTGGCTTGGGGTACTACTGAGCCGAATACCTTTGGCACCAACGAGTTTATGAAGTGGTGTCGTAAGGCCGATACTGACTGCATGATGGCCGTCAACCTTGGCACACGAGGTGCTGAGGAAGCGCGCAATCTTGTGGAATATATGAACCATCCGGGCGGCTCAGCTTGGTCTGATTTAAGAATAGCCCACGGCTTCAGCAACCCGTGGAACGTCAAGCTGTGGTGTCTCGGTAACGAGATGGACGGCCGTTGGCAGATGGGCGCTAAGACGGCGGTAGAATACGGTCGGCTGGCTAACGAGGCTTCTAAGCTGATGAAGTGGACCGACGGCAGTATTGAAACGGTGCTGTGCGGTTCCTCCAGCCGTAATTCGCCTACCTTCGGGGAATGGGAGGCGCAGTCGCTGGATATCGCTTATGATAATATCGATTATGTGTCGCTGCATCAGTATTATGAAAACAGAAGCGGCGACACCATGAGCTTTTTGGCCAAGACGCTGGAAATGGATGAGTTTATCCATTCTGTTCTTTGCGTCTGCGATTATATCAAAGCCAAGAAAAGAAGCAAAAAAACAGTCCATCTGTCCTTTGATGAGTGGAATGTCTGGTATCATTCCGATCATGTTCCGTATGAGCGCTGGAGCATGGCGCCGCCACGACTGGAGGATATTTATTATTTTGAGGACGCGCTGCTGGTCGGCGCCATGCTGATTACGCTGCTGCGGCACTGTGACCGTATTAAAATAGCCTGTCTTGCACAGCTGGTGAATGTGATTGCGCCGATCTTTACCGAAACGGGCGGCGGTGTTTTTAAGCAGACGATCTTTTATCCCTTTGCCCACGTATCCCATTTTGGCAGAGGTGTTGCGCTGCAGCCGATTCTGGAGTGTCCCCGCTATGACTGTAAGGAGTTTACGGACGTGCCGTATATCGAGTCGATCGCAACGCTGGACGAGGAAACAGACAGCCTGACGGTGTTTGCCGTGAATAAGTCCCCTGATGAAACGGCCCAGTTAAGTGTGAATCTGCTTGATTTTACCGGTTATACGCCGACGGCGTTTACCTCTATGGACGGTTACGCAAAGGACGCTGTCAACGGCTTTGACGCATCGCCGGTCGTACCGCATACCAATCCCTTACCGACGATGGACGGCAGCGTCATGACGGCGTTGCTGAAGCCGTTTTCCTGGAATGTCATACAGTTGAAGAAAAAAATTTGAAAAAGGTATTGACAAGCGCATTGTTTTGTGCTTTAATGTACTAAACCGATGAGGAAGAGTAAGTAGGCTTTTTAAACGATTTCACAGAGAGCTGCCGATGGTGGAAGTGCAGTAAAGAGTACTAAGCTGAATGGACTTCTGAGGGCGAGCGGAAAGGGTAACTGAGTATGCGAGCCGGAGGCGACGCTCCGTCAAAAAATGTCAGCGTATGATAGTACGCACTGAGTGGGCGCGCAAGCGTCAAGCCGGGTGGCACCACAGGATTATTTCAGTCCTGTCCCAGCAGCTGTTGGGACAGGACTTTTTGTTTTGTCCCGAAAAATGCCAAAATATTAAGGAGGACAAAATCATGGCAGAAGAAAAGAAAATCCCTTACAAAATCTATCTGGAAGAGGAAGAGATGCCGAAGGCGTGGTACAATGTTCGTGCGGATATGAAGAACAAGCCGGCGCCGCTTCTCAACCCCGGTACGCATCAACCGATGACAGCAGAAGAACTTGGCGGCGTGTTCTGTGCTGATCTGGTAGCGCAGGAGCTCGATAACGATACCCCGTATATCGATATTCCTGATGAAATCAGAAGCTTTTATAAGATGTACCGTCCGTCACCGCTGGTGCGTGCGTACTGTCTGGAAGAAAAGCTGCAGACGCCGGCGAAGATCTATTACAAATTCGAGGGTAACAACACCTCGGGCTCCCACAAGCTCAATTCTGCGATTGCGCAGGCCTATTATGCTAAAAAGCAAGGCCTGAAGGGCGTTACGACTGAAACGGGCGCCGGCCAGTGGGGCACAGCGCTCTCTATGGCCTGCTCTTATCTTGACCTCGACTGTAAGGTGTTCATGGTGAAGGTATCGTATGAGCAAAAGCCGTTCCGCCGCGAGGTGATGAGAACGTATGGCGCTTCTGTAACGCCGTCACCGTCAATGACAACGGAAATCGGCAAAAAGATCAATGCAGAGCATCCCGGCACCACCGGTTCTCTTGGCTGTGCGATCTCAGAAGCCGTTGAGGTGGCAGTTTCCAATCCCGGCTATCGCTACGTGCTCGGTTCTGTGCTGAATCAGGTGCTGCTGCATCAGTCTGTTATCGGTCTGGAGACCAAAACAGCGCTCGATAAATACGGCATTAAGCCGGATATTATCATCGGCTGCGCCGGCGGCGGCTCTAACCTCGGCGGTCTGATCTCACCGTTTATGGGTGAAAAGCTCAGAGGCGAAGCAGATTACCGTATTATCGCTGTAGAGCCGGCCAGCTGCCCCAGCTTTACCAGAGGCGTTTATGCGTATGACTTCGCTGATACCGGCATGGTTTGTCCGTTGGCAAAGATGTATACGCTCGGTTCTGATTTTATTCCGTCTGCAAACCACGCCGGCGGCTTAAGATACCACGGCATGAGCCCGATCCTGTCTCAGCTGTATGACGACGGCCTGATGGAGGCTGTGTCCGTAGAGCAGACCAAGGTGTTTGAAGCAGCGGAGCAATTTGCGCGCGTGGAAGGTATTCTTCCGGCACCGGAGAGCTCACACGCGATCCGTGTGGCGATCGATGAGGCGCTGAAATGTAAGGAAACCGGCGAGGAAAAGACGATTGTCTTCGGCCTTACCGGCACCGGATATTTCGACATGGTGGCTTACGAAAAGTTCCATGAGGGTCAGATGGAGGATTATATCCCGACCGATGAGGAGCTGGCTGCTTATGCGGCAAAGCTGCCGAAAATTGACTAACTGATAGTTTACGGAGGTAACATCATGAAAAATATTAAGAAAATTATTGCCGTGTTGTTAGCACTTGTTATCGTAGCAGCCGCATTTGCCGCTTGCTCTGGCAACACTGCGACGGATACCGATGGCGCAGATACCGATGCAGCTACTGATAGCGCACAGCTGATCGGTCTGCTGTATGACGCCGGACAGGACGCTTCCACCGGCGCGATTGAAGCAGCTAAGGCTTATCTTGACGAAAAGGGCGTAGCATATAAGGAATATACCGGTACAACGGTGGACGAGGTCAGCCTCGCAGTGGATTCCGCTATCGCTGATGGCGTTACTGCTATTTTTACACCGACAGATAATACCATCATGACTGCTGAGCTGACGATCTATGAAAAGCTGGCGGAAGCAAAGATCCCTCACTTTACCGGTGCGGATTCCTTTGCACTGAACGGTGCCTTCCTCGGCTACGGCGTTGATTATGCGAACCTTGGCAAGGAAACAGCCGACATGGTTTATGACATTTTGGTGAACGGTGCCGATCCTGCAACAACACCGGTCAAGACCTTTGACAACGGTACTGCAACGATCAACACAGAGATCTGTGAAGCGATCGGCTATGACTTTGACGAGATTTCTGCAAAATATGAGCCGTTCTGTCAGGCGATCAAGCCGATCACGACAGCAGAGGCGTTTGAGGATGAAAATGCTGACAATCCTGCGGCTGAGCTGGCTTCCGGTACAATTGGCGCAGAAGGTGCCGCTACGTATAAGGTAGGTATCTGCAACTATGTTGACGACGCGTCTCTGAACCAGATCGTCAGCAATATCAAGGTGCAGCTGGATACGCTTGGCAAGGAAAACAACGTAGCGTTTGAAATCGTATACGATAACTGTAATGCCGATTCCAACGTGATGGGTCAGATTATTGAAAACTTCGCCGCCGACAAGGTTGACCTGATGGTCGGCGTGGCTACGCCGGTTGCGATGGCCATGCAGTCCGCTACGGAAGAAAGCGGCACACCGGTTGTATTTGCCGCTGTATCAGACCCGATTTCTACTGAGCTGGTGGCCTCTTTAGAAGCGCCGGGCAGCAATGTAACCGGTACCTCCGACTATCTTGATACGGAGTCGATCTTTAATCTGATCTTGGCAGAATAAAAGCAATACGAAAAATAGATAAAATAATCAGACAGATAACGCTCGTTTCGGGTGTTATCTGTTTGGCGTGTAGGAACGAATATGGACTTTGGATCAATCTTAAATTTAGGACAGACAGCGCTGGAGCTTGGCTTGATCAGTGCATTGACCGTGCTGGCGCTGTTTCTGAGCTATTCGATGCTGAACGTGTGCGACCTGTCGACCGACGGCTGCTTTACGCTCGGTGCCACTGTCGGTGCCGTCGTGGCTATTTCCGGTCACCCGTATCTGTCGATCGCCGCCGCTATGGCTGCCGGTTTGCTGTCGGGCTTTATCACGGCTATCCTGCAGACCAAGATGGGCATTGACAGCCTGTTGGCCGGTATTATCGTGAACACGGCGCTGTATTCCATTAACATCGCCGTGATGGGTAATTCCTCTTTGCTGAATATGAATAAGACGGAAACGGTCTTTACCAAAATGGCCGGCGCTTTAAAGGGAACGCCCTTTGCCGGTCAGTTTAAGCTGCTGGTGGCGTTGATCGCCGTCGTGCTGGTGATCGTTTTCCTTTCTGTATTTTTAAAAACTAAGCTTGGTCTTGCCATCCGTGCAACCGGTAATAATCCGGATATGGTGCGTTCTTCGTCGATCAATCCGGCGTTTACCACTGTGATCGGCCTGTGTATTGCCAACGCTTTCACCGGACTGTCGGGCTGCCTGCTGGCACAGTCGCAGAAATCCGTTAATATTGACATCGGTACCGGCATGGTTACTATCGCGTTGGCGTCTTTGCTGATCGGCGGTGCGTTTGTCAGCAAAGGAAAAATCCCGATGAAGGCGATCGGTGTGGTGATCGGCGCGATCGTATTCCGCTTGGTATATGCCATTGCGCTGCGCTTTCACTTGCCGGCGTCCATGCTCAAGCTCGTCTCGTCCGTGATTGTTATCATTGCCATATCCGGTCCGTACCTGAAAAGCAGGTATCCAATGCTCAAGCGCCGGCTTGACCACCGTTTTGGGAAGGAGGCAGAATAAATGTTAAGTATTTCTCATATTTCAAAAACCTTTTATCCCGGAACTGTGAATGCAAAAACGGCGATCGACGACCTTTCACTGGAGGTCAAGGACGGCGATTTTATTACGATCATCGGGGCGAACGGCGCCGGTAAATCGACCTTGTTTAATGCGATTGCCGGTGATTTCTTCACCGATAAGGGAAAGATTCTGCTGAACGGAGAAGACATTACGCTGCAGCCCGTCTATACGCGTGCCAGAAAAATCGGCCGACTCTTTCAAGACCCGATGCGCGGCAGTGCGCCGGGGATGAGCATTGAGGAAAACCTGGCCCTTGCGGCCGGTAAGGGCGGCTGGCTCAGCCGTGTATCCCATAAGGATAAGCAGGAGTTTAAGGAAAAGCTCGCGCAGCTCAACATGGGCTTAGAGGATCGCATGACGCAGCCGGTCGGTCTGCTGTCCGGCGGTCAGCGCCAGGCGCTGACGCTGGTCATGGCAACGTATAATCCGCCCAGTCTGCTGCTACTCGACGAGCACACAGCGGCGCTGGATCCGGGTACAGCGGAAAAGGTGCTGGCTTTGACGAAAAGCATTGTGGAGGAAAATCACCTGACCTGCCTGATGATCACGCATAATATGCAGTCAGCGCTGGAGCTTGGCAACCGCACCGTGATGATGAATGACGGTAAGATCATTCTTGACGCCGAGGGCGAGGAGCGCGACCGCCTGACGGTCAATGACCTGCTGGAGCAATTTAAGCTTGCTGCCGGTAAAATGCTCGACAACGACAGAATGTTGCTTTCGTAATATAAAAATAATAGGAACCGAGGCTGTCTCACGGAAATGTGAGGCAGCTTTATTGTTATACCTGTACCGCTTGCGTCCTGTCCGTTAAAATCTGTTGACCGGCTGCTGTTATCTATTCTTGCTTGTTGGCGCAAGGCCTTTTTCGACACCATGCCTGTTCCTTCGTGCCGTTATCCTATAGATAGCAAATTACTTTTTTGTGAATATACTGAAATAGGCGGTTTAAAACCGCCGGAAAGTGAGAAAAATAACCATGTAAGCTTTTGAAAACAGGTGATAACATGAACGTGAAACGCGGCGATATTTTTTATGCAGATCTCAGTCCCGTTGTGGGAAGCGAGCAAGGGGGTGTTCGGCCGGTGCTGATCGTACAAAACGATGTCGGCAACCGCTATTCACCGACAGTGATCGCAGCGGCGATCACCAGCAGGATGGATAAAGCCAGCCTGCCGACGCATATTGCCGTGAACGGCGGCAGCTGCGGTTTGTCCAAAAACAGCGTCGTATTACTGGAACAGGTGAGGACGATCGATAAACGCCGACTGCGCGATAAAATGGGTGCGCTGGATACGACGGATATGGGCAAGGTAGATGCCGCGCTGTCCGTTAGCTTCGGTCTGTAAATTCTAAATTATCGTTAAACTAATTTTTTTTGACTTTACTTTTTTTTCTAGACAGTTTATAATGGCGGTATAAAATCAGTCGGGAGTAAGCTATGACAGTTGCGAAGGAAAGGGCGAATATTGACCGGTTTTTAGAATATACCGGCGACCTGTTACGGGATCAAAGCGTGCAGTCAATGAAGGAATATAAGCACCACCGCGAGGTGAGCACGCATTTTCACAGCCTTTTTGTTTCCTATACCGTCATGAAGCTGTGCGAGCGCTTTCATGCAAAAGAAGAACGGCAGATCGTCAGGGCGGCGCTGCTGCATGATTTTTATCTTTATGAATGGTATACCGAAAAGCATGAGGAAAAGCATATTTGGTATCACCCGAAGCAGTCCGTGAAAAATATTGAAGCGCGTTTCGGTGCGCTCAGCGAAATGCAGCGCAATATGATCTTGGCGCACATGTTCCCAATGAGCTATGAAACGCCTGCGTCAACCGGTGCCTGGCTGCTGACTTTGGCTGACAAGCACTGCGCAACATCAGACTATACCGGCGTCTCTAAACGGTTTATGCCGGTGTATGAGGAAATCAACAAGAGGATCGAAGCATGATATATACCGTTTGTAAGTATTTTTTGCTGTTTATGCTGTTCAGCTTTGGCGGCTGGCTGATGGAAACGCTGCTGAATGTTATTCGTGATAAGAAAGTTGTGAAACGCGGCTTTTTATTTGGACCGGTATGCCCGATCTACGGCTTTGCCGCCGTGCTTTGCAGCATTGTGATTTACGGCAGGCTGCATAACGTATTCTTGGTATTTATTGCCGGCTTTTTCCTGTCCTTTGCATTGGAATATGTCACTCATTTTGTGATGGAAAAGCTGTTTCACGCGATGTGGTGGGATTATTCTAACCGCCGCTTTAATATCAAGGGCAGGGTCTATCTGAAGGGCTTAGTGCTGTTCGGCCTCGGCGTGGTGATCATGATCGAGCTGCTGCTGCCGCTGTACGACAAGCTGCTGGCAGTGCTGCCGGATAAAGCCCTTTACATAATTTGCTTTATTTTATATTCTCTGATCATCGTAGATCTTGCTACGACGATCGTGGATCTGAAGGGGATTATCAATATCCTGAAAACGCTGCAGGCGAATGCGATCGGCGCTACGCAAAAGGGCGTAGACCTGACCGGTGAACAGATGGAAAAGGTCATTGCCTCGATCAAAAAATCAGATTTCTATCTCAAAACCTTTGATGACGAGCATAACCAAAATGCCCTGCTGGCTCGCTTCAAAAAAAGGTATCCCAATTTTACGCTGAAGAATTATAAATATATTCTTGATTTAATTAATGATCCGCCGATGGAGGACAAAGGACGTCACGACATTAAGCTGTACGGTACGGCCGATTCCATTCCGGAAGCGGAGACTGCTGAAAAAGAACCAAAGGGGCTGTAAAAAACGGCCTGAATAAAAAAGTCGACTGCATTCCGCCGAAGGGTAGGAATGCAGTCATTTTAGTGATATAATGTAGTTGAAATGAAAAAACAAAAAATCACTAAAATATATAATACACCATATCAATT